>JAFXMZ010000039.1 GCA_017529925.1 Clostridiales bacterium | reverse complement strand
TCAACACCCTGAGCAAAACCTTCTTCACGGCCTTCGTTCCTGCCCTGAGTATATGGTGCGTCTCCGACAAATGCCATATCGTCCACCTCCGTGCCCATCGTATCCGTCGTCTTCACTCCGTATCCCCTGATCTCTTCGATTATCCTGTCTGCAGGCTCCTGACTCTTGAAGATCGTATTCAGTATACGAAGTGTGTTCTCTACGTACTCATTATAGTACTCTCCCCTTACTTTTGCACTTCCGTCTTTGATCTGCTTCCTGTCCAGGTTGATCACTACGATCTTCATCAGATCATACTTTTTTCTGTCTTCTTTATAGTCCCCGATTATGTTCTCTTCCTTCATGTTGTAAAGCCGTACCGTTCCTTCTTCTTCCTTCGGGGGATTGAAGCATATCCATATCGAATAGACCTGCTGTATCTTATGGTAGTCACTGTGCGAAAATGTCTCTCCATGCTGGCCGGCTATCATCCTGGATGCATAGTAGATGCCTCTCTGGACAGGCTTGTATTCTTCGTTCTCATTCTGAGGTTCTATGTCGATCTGGATAAGGAAGCTGACATCCGTCTTCTGATTGTCCGGAAGTGTGAGATTGAACTTGATATCTGTTGATATCACTCCGTCTTCATCTCCGAACTGGTTGCCTGCTCCCGACTGAGGGATAAGATCACTGTCGACGTTATCGGGATCGTTCCCGATATACTTCCTTATATCCTGGACGGGCATATCCCTGAACTCGGGGACTAAGGCCTTGATGATATGGACAAGGATATTCTTCTCCTTGAGGATGTTCTTGGCATGGACATCGTACGTGTATCTGGCACGCCTGGTTATATCAGACATATTATGTCTCCTTTCGAAAATAGATTAAGGAGACAATGCGCATCGTCTACATAGCGGGATTATACAATGGTCATGAGAAAAATACTTCCGACAATTACCGACAATTTCCGACAATGAGTCCGTTTATTGGTATAACCTTGCGAATAATGACAGCAATTATATACGCTATATTAGTGTCATTTGATTGCCTATAAGCAGAGGATAGGGAGAATGTAACTGTATCCGTACCAAAAGAATTAGGGTTATAATCTTCTGTCCGAAGAGCTATTGAATAATAATTTTCAATGAAGGATAATTTAATGAAATATCCAAGAGAAATTGAGAGGATAAGATGATAGTAGCTATCTGCGATGATGAGTATTTGTTTCTGGAGCAAGAAAAGAGCACTATTTCAGATTACTTGAAGATGAAAGGAGTGCCGTGCACGATAGAGTGTTTTTCTTCAGGGAGCGCTTTGATTAATAACGTATCCATGTTAGAGAGTTATGATCTAATAATCCTTGACGTTGAGATGCCGGAATTGGATGGTCTATCAGTTGCTAAGAGGATCCGCGAGTATAATCCATCTGTTCCAATTGCATTCTTATCGGCTTATATAGATTATTCAACTGACGGGTACAGGGTAAAGGCGATACGTTATCTGCTTAAGGACGAAAAATGCCTGGAGTACTATCTACAGGAGTGTCTTGACTGTGCAATAGCGCAGATGGACATAAAAGAAAGAACGGTACATTTTGATTTCACTATAGGCAAGCGAACACTAAAGGTAAATGACATTATGTATCTTGAGAGTCGTGGGAATTATACCAAGTTTATCATGACAGATTCTGACAAGTCTGAAGAATTACTTGTTCGCAATACCCTTACAAGGGTTACTGGCCTTATGGCATCATATGACTTTATTTCACTTAATCCGAAGGTATCAGTGAATATGAGTTATATAGTGTCTATTTCAAGGTACAGTGCAATAATGAAAAACGGATTGACTTTTAAGGTATCCCAAAAAAAGTTTAATGATGTTAATAAGGCATTCTCGTTATACATAGGGGAAAGATTATGACAGATATAGCATTAGGCATACTGGTCACTTTAACTATGAATCTGTTGTTCTATTCTTTCCTGAAAGGGTGTTTTAGAAAAGATAGGACAGCATCCAAAGACGTTTTGGTAATCATAGCATTTGTAGTACTCAATAGTTTATCGGCGATTCTTCTTGCAGAGATAATGCCGGTAAAGATGATCTTTTCGATTGTTTTGTTAATCATGTTTGCTATCATTGTCTTTGGTATTTCAATAAAAAAGAGCATTTTGGTCAGTTTTGTTTTTATCGGACTCTATATCTCTGCCGAAATGATAGTATATCTGTTTCTTCAGAAGATAGATGTTGATAACAGACTTTCTGATATGACCAATCAAAGTGGCGGATTTATTGCCGAACTGGCATCCCAATTGATCGTGCTGATCATTGTATTGGTATTAACAATCCTGTTAAAACGATCTAATCTGTCCAGAATGGATTACAAGGGATGGCTTATCTTTACTCTTTTACCATTATTCACGCTTATTATGGTTGTGATCTTTATATATTCAGCCGAGAAACAAATACTTGGAGACTTATTTTATGCGTTACTGTTTTTGGTATCCGGGCTATTGATACTAAACATAATGCAACTTTTGCTGCTCGATAATGTTATTTCAAGAGAGATTGAAACCCAAAGAAAAGAATTGCTTATTGAACAGGCGGATCACCTGAATAGGATGTACATTTCGCTTTCGGAAGAGAGGGAAAAACAGAAGTCACGGTCGCATGATTATCTAAATCATTTGAATACAATGCTCAGCCTGGCCAAGAGCGGGAAAAAGGATGAAGAAATACGATATCTCGAGGAACAGATCGGTAGAGAGTTAAAATCCGTTGATGTGATCAATACGGGGAATCCGATCATTAATGCTGTACTGAACGTAAAATATACGGAAGCGAAGGAACAGGGGATCATGATCCCTATTGTTGCCGACAATCTTGAGGGCATGAGTATATCAGATAGTGATCTGGTAACTATCATGACCAATATCCTGGATAATGCCATTGAAGCGGTTCAGGACCGTCATGACAAAAAGATCATCTTTAAGATCGTAAGAGATGATGATGTATTGAGAATATACTCGTGCAATTCGGTCGCTGAGAACAAAAACAGAAAAGACAGTTTATTTACAACAAAGAAAGATGCCGATCAGCATGGATACGGGATTGCCAACATAAAAAAGGCAGTAAATGACAATAATGGAGAGTGTTTTATTGATATTAGGGATCATCTCTTTCAAATCTCTATAACGATCCCGCTCCGCTGAGATTTTACTCTATCCCTGGTTATTTTACTCTGTCCCTGAGATGGGCTGATTTGATTGACTGACTTTCATCTCGAAAATATCATCATGGTATAATTAACTGGGAGGAATCAACATGAAACACCGTTCTGTATTATTGCTCTTTTTGACCGCTCTTTTGGCAATGTGTTTAATGTCATGCAGTAAAGAAACAGAAGGAACGGAACCTGCGCCATTGCAGCCGATGGAGCATGTCCCGGGAAGAACGGGTTATAGGGAGATGATCTGCGATATTACTCCCGAGGATATGGGGAAGAATGATATGGTCTTCATTGATTCTGTCATGTTTGATTCCAAGGATTACTATGCTGTTATCAAAACAGTCGATATGACAAACGGTTCTGTTGTTTCAAATAAGCTCTATTCTATCTCGCAGGAAGGAAAGATGCTGAATTCGTTTGATCTGGGAGTTCAGGCGGATTTTTACGTGTTAGCCGGAGAAAATGTCGCCTGTATAGCAAATATGAAGACAGATTTCCTCTCGCTTTCTGACGGAAGTGTAGTACAGACAGTAGAATCGGAAAGAAATCCTATTGCCGCTTCTTCATACGGAGACGGTTACGTCGTGGGCTATCAGGGAAAAGTTGTACAGTATGATTCCTCGGGTAAGGAGATTGCCAGAATTGATAATAAAGAGTTCATGTTTTCAAAGTACAGCGATATTGTCTTTGAAAGAGGGGATTCTGTATATCTGGTTACAAATCCCGGATTTGAATATGCATACTGGGAGATCGATTTCTCTGATGGAAGTGCAAAGAGAGTTAATTCCAGTACGGATCTCGGGCTCATGATCCAGAATTGCTTCGGAGAATATGTTGCTGACGGAAGCGGCCTTTTCAAACTGGATCCTGTTTCAGGAGAAATGATGACTCTTGCCGAGTGGAAGAATACGAATGTCCGTCCCGGCGGCAATCCGATGATGGGATACAGGCTGTATTATGTTTTCGATGATGACAGATTTGTTGAAGCATTTACTATGAATGGCACTGCATGCATCCAGATATATGAATACGACAGCAACATTGATTATTCTGACAGAAAGATAATAACGATCGGTGGATTCGATATCTCGACTGATTATCCGTTGAATTGTGCTGTGTATGAATTCAATTCTTCACAGGATGAGTACAGGGCAGTTATCAATGAATTCAAAAATGATTCAGTCGATACTGAGACAGAACAGGAAAGAAACCTCAGGATGATAGCTGAATTCAATAATGGCAATGCCCCCGATATCTTCTACGGGAATGCTTTTGATTATGATTATTTCGGAAGAAACGGGCTGGTTCTTGATCTTATTCCTTACCTTGAAGGCAATGGAAGATTCAGTACAGATGATATAGAACCATCAATATGGAAAACGCTATGTAAGGATGGGCACTGTTATCACTTGATAGTCTCTTTCATGTTTAATGGATATTGGGGAAAAGAGAGCGTAATGTCTTCCTATACCAATATGTCATATGAGGATATGTTTGATCTGGATAATCCCGAAGGAAGAGTAAGTGCGGCTAATTATGCACGTGAGACAGTCGCGTTTATCATTGGGCATCCCTTTGCCAACATGATAGGAAGCAATGGAGAATTCCTTTTAACTCAAGATCAGTTGGAGGACATAGTGTCAAGGAGCGTTGAAGTCGGGATACCGGGATCTGCTGATTTCGAAATGCTCGGGGAAGAGGGATTTGATCATCTGAGATCAGATGAATACCTGATGACATGGACTATCGTTACCGGACTGACATGGTTTGATGATTGTACGAAGCAGGCGGGTGACAACCTTATTTATCTGGGATTTCCGTCTGTAGGCGGAGCGGCACACATGATACAGCCACTCGGGAATATGGCGGTATCATCAGGAACGATGTATCCCGAGGGATGCGTAGATCTCATGACATATATGCTGGGCGATACGGTACAAAAGCAGATGATAGCAAACGGATATTCCAGCGTGATGAGACCAGTCAATGAGTTGTTCTTCAAATACGCTATGGATCCGTCTTCTGTTCCTGAGGAAGATCCTGAATTTAGAATGCTCTTGTCTATGCGTGAGCCCATCTCAGAGGAAACAATAGATTCATTCCGTAATGCGATTGATTCGATAGACTATATTCAGGTTTATGACTGGTCTGTTTATCAGATCATTACCGAGGAGATCGAAACTTACTACACCCAGGATAAGACTGCAGAACAGATAGCGGATGTGCTGTATTCCAGACTGAAGGTATATGTTCAGGAAAACTATTCGTAGTGTAACAGCACGGTAATTCCCAACAGCGCCCTTACCTGTTATACTGTCAGTGTATGCTTTAATGAGGAGCTTTCGGGGATGGGTAAACATTTTGATGCATTTATTTCCTATAAGCACGCGCCGCTCGATATCTCGATAGCGGAGCGCGTCCAGAAGAGCCTTGAGCATTATAAGCTCCCTGCGGCTATAAGGAAGAAGTCCGGAAAGAAAAAGATCGAGAGGGTATTCAGGGATAAAGATGACCTGTCTATCACGAGCGATCTTTCCGAGATCATATCCGATGCACTCGAGAATTCAGATAAGCTCATAGTCATATGCTCACCGAGATCGAAGGAATCGATCTGGGTAAAGAGGGAGATAAGGTTCTTCCTGGAGAAACACAGCAGAAAAGATATCCTCACCGTACTGGCAGAAGGCGAACCCTATGATGCCATTCCTGATGAACTCCTGAGCGAGGAGAAGACGATAACCGACGAGGGCGGGAATGAGCATAAGGTTAAGGTCGCACTCGAACCTCTGTCCTGTGATTACCGTCTCCCGGCGAAAAGGGCAAAGAAGGAGGAACTTCCCCGTCTCGTATCGGCCATAGTCGGATGTTCCTACGACGAGCTCATGAACAGACAGCGTTCCTACAGGATGAGAAGGATGGCGCTCGTCTTTACTGCGGCACTTGCAGCAGCTATAGCCTTCGGAACGTATATGTACATCAGCATGAAGAAGATCGATGAGAACTACCGCGAGTCGCTCGCAAATCAGTCGAGATACCTGGCAAAGGAGTCCGAACAGTTCCTCGGTGATCACAAGAGGGTAGAAGCCATCCAGCTCGCACTCGCAGCCCTTCCCGAGAGTGAAGATGATAAAAGACCCGTAACAGGTGAAGCGATGCGTGCCCTCAGTGATGCAGTCTACGCATATGAGACCGTAAACGGGAGCAACATAAAAGCCGTCTGGAATTATTCGGTCCCGTCGATGGTGGATTCTTTTGAGCTTTCGAAAGATGCGCATTATCTGGAAATGACCGACACGTTCGGCAGAGCGTATGTTTTCGATACGGTAACGCATGACATGTTATTTACGTTCGATGATAATTACCACAATGCCTATTTCACAGATGATGACGGACTGGCTGTAATGTCATACAACAGTATCCGCGTTTATGATCCTTCGAACGGAGATGTCATCTGGGAGAAGTCAGGTGAGGACGTGCAGGGGATCTCTCCGGTAACGATCTGTAAGGATCCCGGAAAGATCTATGTCTATTCCTCATATTCCTCATATACATCGATAAGGGCTTATGAGTCCGGCAACGGGGATATGACTGAGTACAGGCTCCCGGAAACTCCTTCGGGGAACCTGATATACGTCACGGAGTTTGCAGTGTCGCCTGACGGCAACCATATCGCTGCCTACTACGATGATGAGCAGCAGTATTATGCCGTTATACTCGATACAAAGACGGGCGAGACCGTCAATGTAGGTCCTTTCGAAAGTGAGCTGACATGTATAGATTTTGCGGGGAATGATAATGTAATGCTCTCTGAGATGGATGAAGAGCGCCAGGGCGGATCATATGAAGCTGAGTACTATGTCATAATGTCTCCCGGAAATACGTTCGTTCACTGTCTGGATGCAAAAACGGGTGAGGAAAAGTGGCAGCAGTCACTAGAGAACAACCTGACAAACAGGACTGTCGGTTTCATGTACATTCCCGGTGCCAACGAGGTCCTGTTCTATAAGGGGAATGTTGCCTCCTCATATGACCTGGAGACAGGTGAGGAGACATGGCATTACAACCTTAATGATCTTATCGTGGATGTAAGCGACCTGAATGAGGACGGTATGCCTCTATTCATCACTATGAACGGCGGTATGTCACTGCCTGCCCCGAGTCTCGGGAAGGACGCGATCTCGGTATCATATGATCTTCCTGACGAGATAGTATCTGCAGAGGTCAACAACGGCGCATATATCCTCAGGAAGAATACGATGGAGGTAATAGCATTTAATTCGGGGATCTGTGATGAGGAATGGGAATGCACGGATGAAGATTTTGTCCTTTCGACCCAGTATCCGACATACAGCATGTGCAGCGATCACCTCGTCATCGCTACGGGTGACTACGACGCTGCGGTCATCAACGTCATCGATACATCGACAAATAAGCTGATAATGAAAGAGAGTCTGGGATCTTCCTTCTCGCTTTATGATAACCTCAAGGTCCTGGGAGAAGATGGTGACCTGATATACGTTGTGTTCAGGATGGAAGCAAAGGAAATACTGATCTCAATCGATACGAAGGCCTGTAAGATCGATAAGACTGAGCTGGAGACATCCTCCCAGGCGGGCAGGGGAACGTCAGCTGACTATAACGGAAAAGGTATAGCCTATATCGGGAATTCCCCCGACGGGATAACGGCCATGTATTATCGCGATCTCAAGACAGGCGATACGGATATGTATGAGATAGATAACGGATCGACGGTCGATCAGCTCAAAGCGGTCGCTCTCGGTGATTCCGGATATTTCATGCTCATCTCAAACAAGGGCCTGGGTGATTTTATCATAGACACATCGAAAAAGACCATCACCAAGGTTGAGCATCCCGATGACTGGGATATCACGGCTTTTGTCGTATCAGATGCTTCGGATTCCATGATAGCGATGTGCTGTGAGAACAGGGTCGACATCATTGACTTTAAGGGCAAGCCGGTAAAGAGCCTTGAGTGCAGCGGCAGGAGGATCACGTTCATGTCCTTCTTCGGCGCGGATCCTGACGGTGAAGAGGACACATTCCTCGTAGGTACGGACGATGCAGATCTCACAAGATATGATGTTTCCACATGGGAGTTTCAGGGAAACACTGACATAAGCATATATATGAACTATTACGAGCAGGGAACGATGCAGTACGATGCTAAGTCTTCGAAGATGTATCTTCAGTTCGGATGGATGACATGCATTATCGATACTGACCTGTGGTTTGAGATGGAGTGCATTCCCAATAGCCTTGGATATAATATGAACTCAGACAGGTTCTTTGCCGTGTCGGGCGACAGTTCGATGTTCAGGGTAGGATTCTTCAGGCATTATACCGTTGACGATCTGAAGAAAAAGGCGGAAGAGATCCTCGGCGGACACACGATGAGCGACGAGATGAAGTCGCAGTACGGTCTGTCCTGACGCAGGTGGCTTCCTGTCAGCTCAGCACCTCAGAATAGAGCTGGTCGAAGAGCCTTCCGTTTATGACATATATATCGTGCGCATCGTCCTGTCTTATGGCGATGTAGTCTCCGGGTCTTCCGAGATAGTATTTCTCGTCATCCCACTCGGTGAAGATCTTGACATATGTATCGAGAGGCTTAGCGAATATCCTCGACTTGGACAGGCTCATGACGGCTCTGGAATATTCCATGAGACCCTTCTTCTCTCCGTTGATACTGTCCTTGATGCAGGGTTCATATTCGAAGTCCCTGTTATAGTGTCCTCCGATCTCTGAATAACTCCTCCTGAGCTTCTCCTCCGAGATGGGATAGATCTCCCCCTCGAGCCCGATCATGACATATGTATCTGCCGTGACCTTTATATTGACATCACCCTCGAGAGTCCTTATCTCGACCATGGTCCCGATAGGGAAGACGTCTGCGAGGCGAACGGTACCGAGTATCTGAGGGAGCTTGTCATATACCTTCATGTCATCTGTGGACAGCGTAACGTCCTTGGCATGTATTATCGTGAACATATTCGAATACTGTTCAAGCCTCTCCTCGAAGATCTCGCTTATGGGCTTACCGAGGAGCTCCGGACGTATGGTTCCGCCGGCCTTATATACGTGGCCGCCTCCGCCGCCTATTCCTTTCGAAAGGAATTCGGCCAGCTCATTGGCGTGGACTTCCTTGATGCAGCTGCGGACTGAGAATTTGATCTCATATGCGCTCTCGTAGTAGGCGATGCAGATGTCGACGCCCTCGGCCTCGAGCGAAAAATCGCTTATGACACCGAGGATATTCGGATCGCAGGGTTCGGACCTTATTATCAGATAGTGTCCGCCAGGGAAATACTTATTCTCGAGGATAGCCCTTCCGGTTATCATGAGCTCGCGGAGTGATATATTCGAATTACTCATTTCCTTTATTATGCTCATATTGACATCGAGTTCATCGAGCATGTCGCGGTCCAGGGGATGCGCGACTTCGGAGAGCCTGTTCGTATCCGTGAACAGACCGTAATAGATCGCCGTGGGAAGGAACTTATTCCAGTTAACATTCATTCCCTCGGATCTTATCATGTTCCATATGACGGTCGAGCAGCTTCCGACTCCGCTCCTGACTTCCGACATGGGAGGAAGTTCGACCGTGACCTGGTGATGATCTATTACGGCGATATTCTTTGCTTTGGTAGTAGTAACGTTACGCTGTCCGTACTGGCAGTCGACAGTTACGAGCAGTTCTGGCTCCTCTTCGAAATCGGGCTCATATGTAACAGGTATCTTCAGCCTGTCGAGCATTATGAGGAGATTGCTCTTCGTGACGGGGTTCTTGCCCCTGTAGATGAAACGGGGAAAACGCCCCTTCTCGGTCAGATAAAAATACAGGGCATAACCGGAGGCAAGTGCATCGGCATCCGGATTGTCGTGGCACTGAATGACTATGTCTTCAAATTGGAGCAGTTCTGAAAGCCGCAACCTGAATCCCTCCCTGTGTTATTTATGCACTGATATTCTATCACATCGCGAAAGGGACGTAATGCCGATAACGGGCACAAAGACAAAAATACTTGATGAAAAGACCAAAATAGGCGAAAATACGGTGATGTCAATTATCCGCAGCCCCTTTTCGGAGGGGCATATGAGATAAGGGAATAAGAGGTACCGGATATGAAGAAGAAGCTGATCGCGGCATTACTGGCAGCAGTCATGACGGCAGGGGTATTCTGCTCATGCACCCAGGAGACTGAGAGGCGTAAGAAGAAGGATAAGTCGAAGCAGACGGAGGAGACCGAAGAGACAGAGGAGTCCGGGGACCCGACTGCTACATCGCCTTCGGAGACTGAGCCCCCGGAGACGTCTTCTGTGATCCCGGATGATCTTTCGTTATTGATCGAGAGCACGGAGCTTTCCGGAGGGCTCCTCGATGACAACGGGATGTACTGGTTCACTGAGACAAAATGCGTTGACTTTGTCCTCAAGATAAAGCCCGAGGGTCAGGATCTGGTATGGCTCTATAATTATGAGGTCCTTAAGGACGGAGAGACCGTAGAGGCACTTGCACCCGAGGCCTATGTCGCGGATTCGCCCGAGGAGATAATCTGCGAATTCTACAGAGGAACACAGATACCGTACGGAGCATATACATTCAATGTCTATGACAAGGATATGAACCTCATTGCAACGGCTGATTTCACGATCGCCAAACTCAATAATGACACTGCACAGTACTTTATGAACTATGAAGTCCCTGAGGGAGGAGTGTACGTTTTTGAGGACACCGGGATCAAGATGACGCTTCCCGAAAGATCACAGCTCCTGGAGGAATACTCGCCTCTCCTGTCTTCTTTCCGCGGAGGTTCAGCGGCAGACTATCTGAAGTTTGCTGCTACATCAAAGGATGAGAACGGAAGGGATTCGTGCGTGATCGTTGTATTCGATCTCGGAGTGGATATGCTCGGTCTTACCGACAGGATCGCGGAACTGGCCGCTGCCGACGGGGGAACTGCCGGATATACGACCATCGCGGGACATGATTTTGTTTCCGTAAAGAAGACTGTCAGTGAAGGGTCCTCCCAGGCGGAAGTGCTGATCCTGATCATTGAAGGCGAAGACCATAAGTATATGGTAGTGATCTCCGGAACGACCTCGGCCGATATCGACTACTGGCTCGGAACAATGGGACCTGCCTGATTTAAAATATAGAACAGGTCATTATTAACGGGGGCTGTCTCAAGGCGATATGAGACAGCCCCTGATTTTTCTCCATAAATATTGAAAGCATCCCGAGTGTTGTCACTTGGGATGCCCTCAACATGGAATAAGGGATAGATATAGAAAAACGTCGAACCCTTCGGGAGCCTGCCGGCTCACACATTATCCTTCCCTGTTTATGAGGTGATTATACAAACTATTATGTTAATAATCAATCGCGAAAAAATGAACAATCTATAACTTTTATTTACGCCTTTGTCCTGATCATCTGATGGGCAAATCCGAGCCCCGAAAACAGTATGAGCAGAACTCCTGAGATAAAGATATCATTGGGGAGTGAGACGTTCGGAAAGATGGTCTCCCCAAGCTTCTCCGACACCTTTACGACAGGCTCAAAACCCATCAGTATCCCGACCGCCGTAGCTGAGATGACCCGTGCTCCCGCGATAGCGGTAAAGAGCATGATCGCCCACTTCTGGATCACGAATACGATGATACCGAATATGAGTCCCAGGACGAGTCCGATGACCCACTTTGTGATCAGGGGGCTGAGGACCCTGTTCTCCATCCATGATGCTTCGGGAACTCTCGTCGCGAACCAGTATCCGAAGCCAACGGCCGATATGACGATGATAGCCTTCTTGTAAACGGTATATGCAAGACCGCCGAGGGCGATCGTGCATCCGAGAACGACGACCCATTTCGCGGTCTCATTGTTATCAAGGCCTAAGGATTCGCCGAATGTATTGTAGAGATAATAACCGAGATGATATCCTCCGAAAGCTCCGAGCAGCGTGATGCTCAGACGGAACAGTCTGTATCCCTTGAAGCATACGACCAGTCCCGCGATTATAAGGATCAGATCCGGTATCATCTCATTCCATTCCATTATCGTTTCCGTTCCTTAAAGAATCGAGTATCTTCCTTACATCTTCTATAGTATCCGCAGAGCACAGAAGGACCTTGACCTTCGCTGCGCCTTTCATTCCCCTGACATAATGCGGCATAACCTTGCGCATCTCCCTCACGGCTGTATGTTCGCCCAGGTCTTCCGCAGTCAGCTTCAGTTCAGTTAAGAGCATATCACACTTCTCGTCGACAGAAGGATGTATTTTTGTTTCCTTTCCGTCAAGATAGTCTCTTACCTCTCTGAAGATCCACGGGTTGCCTGTTGCCGCTCTTCCGATCATGATGCCGTCTGCGCCCGTGATGTCGAGCATCCTTTTCGCCGAGGGGCCGTCCTTTATATCGCCATTTGCAAGGAAGGGGATACTGTATCCCCTGACGGCATCGCGCATCTTCGCGATATCTTCTATGGAGGCAGTTCCGCCGTACATCTGCGATGCTGTCCTCCCGTGGACAGTTATGGCAGCCGCTCCGCTGTCTGCGAGCATTTTTGCGAATTCAGGTCCGCTCCTGTCGGCCGCGCCGAACCCTGTGCGTGTCTTTACGGTCACGGGCTTGCCGTATCTTCCGGCAGCGTTTACTGAAGCCTTGACGATCCGGGACGCAAGAGCGGGATCTTTCATGAGAGCGCTTCCCGCACCGGTCTTTATGACCTTTGATACGGGGCATCCCATATTGATGTCGATTATGTCGACATCCTTCAGCCTGTCGTCGGAGCAGATGACATCGATCGCTTTCTCAAAGTCTGAAGGATCGCTGCCGAACAGCTGGATACATGTGACTTTTTCCCGGGATCTGTCTATCTTCGCGAACCTGAAGCTTTTCGAAAGGCCGTTATAGACGATGGATCTTGCACTGACGAGTTCCGTCGGGGCGTACGATGCGCCCATCCCGCAGCAGATCCCGCGGAATGAAGCCGAGCTGATACCCGCCATCGGCGAAAGGCAGATCAGGCGATCCGTAAATGTGACATTACCTATATTCACAGACGTATTTTATCATAACGCCCGATTTTCATACATTTTGCCCCTTGAAAAAGAAAAAGAAGGATAAGAAAATACTTGTTGGACAAAGAGGTGTAAATATGGCGGATTGTTTAGTCTATTTTTTTACGGGATTCCTTGACGGAGGAAAGACGACCACGATATGTTCATGGGCGTCCGAGGAGGCCTTTGCCGATAAGAAGATCCTCATACTCTCAACGGAAGAGGGTGAGGAGGAGTATGAGGAGAAGAGCTTCACGGGAAAGATGCCCGATGTTGTCTTCGCCGAGACGGATGATATCAACAAGGAATTCATGTTCGATCTCGAGAGAAGGTATAAGCCTGACGTCATCTTCATGGAGTGGAACGGGTCGGTGTCGCCTGCAGAGTTTTTCGAGAAGGTCGATGTTCCGAGAAGATGGATGCTCGCGGCTGCTATCGTCATCGTTGACGCTTCTACATATTCCGAATACTACAGGAATATGCAGACGATATTCGCTGACTACTACAGGTACTGCGATAACGTGATCTTTAATAGGGTAGACCCCGAGGTGAACAACATCCCGAAGCTGAGAGGGTCGGTCAAGTCCCTGAACCCTGCCATGAATATCACTTTTATCGGAGAAGACAACGAGATGATCGATATCGGGGAACATCTCCCTTATGATCTTTCGAAGGATCCCTGCGTTGTCGACCCCGATGACTTCGGACTTTTCTATACCGATGCACTTGATAACGTCGAGAGATATAACGGCAAGCGTGTGACCCTGACGGGAATGGCAGTGATATTCCGTGAGTTCCGCGGACGTGCATTCGCTCTTCAAAGGAGGGCATACACCTGCTGCGCCAATGACATAGGACAGATCAACATACTCTGCTTCCACGAACACGGTTCGGGATTCCCCGCAGGCCAGTGGCTCAAGGTTACGGGAAGGATAAGATATTTCGAGGAGGATAATAACGGACAAAAGATCGCCGTTCCGTGCATCACGGTCGACGATTATGCCATTACGAGTGCTCCCGAGAACGAGATAATATACTTCAGTTAATAAAGACCAAGGACGGTGAATATAAGATGACAAAAGTTGACATTTTTTCAGGTTTTCTGGGTGCGGGAAAGACGACACTCATCAAGAAGCTCATTGCAGACGGATATAACGGACAGAAGCTCGTCCTCATCGAAAATGAGTTCGGTCAGATCGGTATCGACGGCGGCTTCCTCAAGGAGTCGGGAATCGAGATCACTGAGATGAATTCCGGATGCATCTGCTGTTCGCTCGTTGGCGATTTCGGCACGGCTCTCAAGGAAGTCATCGACAAGTACGCTCCCGACAGGATCCTCATAGAGCCCTCCGGAGTTGGAAAGCTCTCCGATGTAATGGCTGCCGTTGAGAAGGTCGAGGGTACGGAGATCGCCGGAACGGTCACCGTTATCGATGCTTCCAAGTGCAAGATCTACCTGAAGAACTTCAAGGAGTTCTATGAGAATCAGATAAAGTATGCAGGCACGATAATCCTTTCGAGGACGGGTGATATCCGCCAGGAGAAGCTCGATACGGCAGTTGCTCTCATAAGGGAGATCAATTCCGCATCACAGATCATAACAACACCTTGGGAACTTCTCTCCGGAGTCCAGATACTCAAGGCGATAGAGTCGCCTGTCACAGCCGAGGATATGGCTGCCGCACTTCTCGAGGCCGAGGAGCATGAGAGGGAGCATGCGCATCATCACCATGACCATGACCACGACCATGAGGATCATGATCATGAACATCATCACGACCATGATCATGAAGAGCACGAGGAGCATGATCACCACCATGACCATGACCACGATCATGAGCACGAGCATCACCATGACCACGGTGAAGAGTGCACATGCGGATGTCACGACCATGACCATGAGCATCATCACCATCATGCGGATGAAGTATTCGATTCGATAGGAATGGAAACTTCACGTTCATATACGAAGGAAGAGATCGAGTCAGCCCTTACTGCTCTTGACGATGCTTCTGTCTGTGGAATGATCCTCAGGGCAAAGGGTATCGTTGCAGGTCAGGGCGGAGAGTGGATCCACTTCGATTATGTTCCCGGTGAATCCGATATCAGGACAGGACCTGCCGATGTAACCGGCAAGCTCTGCGTCATCGGGTCGAACGTAAACAAGGATAAGATAAAGGAACTCTTCCTGATCTGATCAGGTAACGGTATTAACAGGAGCTCCGCCCAGATAAGCGCGCAGATTATCGGCGGCTACCTCTATGAGCCTCATTCGGGTCTCTTTTGCAGCCCATGCTATATGAGGAGTCAGAACACAGTTGGGCGCACCGAGCAGAGGATTATCCGGGAGCATCGGCTCCTGTGAAACGACGTCTGCCGCATATCCTCCGAAGATCCCTTCCTCGAGCATTTCGCGCACATCAGATTCGACTGCGATCGGACCGCGGGCGGCATTTATCACGATAACTCCCTTTTTGCATGAAGAGAAGTTCTTCCTGCTTATCATGCCGCGTGTCTCGTCGGTGAGAGGACAGTGGAAGGATATTATATCTGCCATGGGAACTGCTTCCTCAAAACTCATGAACCTGACATTGCCGTCATGGGTGACGCCCTCCCTGAGAGTATGGGGAACTGCGATGACTTCGGCACCGAGAGCCTCGAGGATCGCGCAGACTCTCTTTCCTATCTTTCCGTATCCGACGATCACGGCCTTCTTTCCGTAGAGCTCCGTAAGGGGCTTTTTCCAGTAGCAGAACTGTTCGGATCTTACCCAGTCGCCCGCCTTGACGGAACTGTCATGGAGTGCGGTGTGATTTGTCAGTTCGAGGAGGAGAGCGATCGTCATCTGTGCGGTCGCATATGTACCGTACTCGGGAACGTTCGTAACAGTTATCCCCCTTTTCCTGCACTCATCAAGATCCACCACGTTATACCCGGTGGCAAGGACTCCGATATATCGGAGCTCAGGCAATGCCTCCAGTGCCTCACGGTCGAACACTGTCTTGTTCGTGATGGCGACTTCGCTGCCGCGCATCCTTTCGATGAGCTGACCGGGCTTCGTAACATCATATGCCATGACTTCCCCGAACTCCTCGAAAGGGGCGAAGGAAAGGTCCCCCGGATTTGCTGCCGAACCGTCAAGTATAGTGATCTTCATGAGTATGCCTCCGTTATTCTTATACATGTATTTTATTACAGTTGATAAATTAATAGAAATAAATGTTAAAATCATATGAGACAGGAGGGCGCGCCATATGTATCTTTATTGTTATTCGAGATCCCAGAGAGCCAGGACCACCGGCAACAGCCTGCTGAAAGTCGCGCAGGGTGAGTGGGTCAGCGACTGTGAGAGCATGATCGCATCTCTTTCGGACACATCCGGAAGAGCAGACTCGGCGATAGTCCTCTTCCTTCCTCCCGAGGCCGCGGTAAAGATCCTCATCGAGAGACTCTATGCCGCCGATATAAGGTGTCCTGTCTTCAGGGTATCACCGGACGGCGGATATGCCGAGGTCATGAAGGGTTACGGATACAATACATATGAGATCCTTTCAGGGATCTGTTCGGCACTCGGATGCCGTCCGCTCTCATCAAAGGACGACCGTGCCGATTATGCCCCCGATCTGACGAAGGCAGTTGCCGCCTACAATATGACGGTCGATAACGAACAGCTCCTCAAGGAGATCAACGAATATGTAATGGCAGGCGGCACGGTCAATATCTATACTGATCTTCCCATACACATGTCGGAGCCTGTTCTCGATACCGTGAGCTATGTTCCGTTTGCCTTCAGATACAACCAGGTAAAAGAGATGGGAAGCGCCTATACGACGATGTGTGCTTCTGATCAGTATTCGGTATTCATAACATGCAGTGTCCTTCCCGAAGTCCCTGACAGGGGCAGGTGTCTTGTCCTGATCCCTAAGACGGTCGTCATCGGAGTCGAGGTCCAGGCGAAGGCCGATCCCGGCTACGCGACAGAAGCGGTGAGGAACGCACTTTCTAGTCATCAGATAGCTCCCGAGGCTGTATGTACAGTTGCGGTAACGGCTGTTGCGAGAGAGCATGAGGCGGTCGCGGCTATCTCCGACGATCTCGGGTGCTTCATAACAGCATATGATTCGAGACTCCTGAAGGCCGTAAGGCTTCCTCTCCAGGCGACATACTCTCCCCAGAAAGTGACATCGGATATGTGCACTGCGGCAGCATGCGTCGCTTCTGATAACGGAAGGGTCCTTTTCAGGAGGAGCGGACAGAGCAATACGGCAGTCGTCACCGCATGTATGAAAAGAGGAAATATAATCATCACGGAATGATGCAACAACACCTGTTTCTCATTCGTCTATAGAGTGAAGAAGAAAGGATAATGTCACAAGACTGTATAATCGCGGTTTCCCTCATTTGTTATAATGATTAGGTGGGCAGACTGCGTCTTTATGCGGGATGCGGACAGCCTTACGCACATAGGAAGATAAGAAAAACACATATACAACACGGAGGAAAGAGTATGAGATCATTTAAGAAAGCCGGAGCTCTCCTGCTGACTGCAGTGATGGCGGGAACGATGCTTCTGTCATCGGCCTGTTCGAAAAGCGACGAGAAGCTCGGAGTCAACGAGACGGTATCGGCGGATTCGCCCTGGTACACCCTGAAGACCATATCCATCTCTGAAAGTATCAGTATGGATGAATATGAAAGCCTCGACTTCCAGTATATAGGATCGACTGATAAGGGATATATCTTCTCGACCTATGGTTCGAAGAAGATGCCCGCAAACTTCGAACCCCAGACTGAGGAAGACTGGCTCAAGTATCAGGTAAATGATGTCATGTTAGTCGATAAGGACGGCAAGGTCCTTCAGACAGTGGACGTCAACAGCATCGTACCGGACAAGAAATACCGTTCGGGATACGGAGTGTTTGAGAAGAACGGGAAGTTCTATGTAGTCCTTGTTGATACCCAGAGCCCATCTTACGAAACGTATCAGATGGAGATCGATCCCGCGACACTCAAGGGAGGAAAAGTAACACCTTATGATGATAAGCCCGAGTTACAGAACACCGAGGATGGTGTTTACTTCGAGGGAACGTGGGACGTCGGAGAGTATACGATCGCCAAGTACTGGATCGAACTCGGAAACGAGAACTATTCCTACAGGCTCATCATCACGGGCAAGGACGGCAAGGATAAGAAGATCGAGCTCAAGGATGAACTCCCCGGTGAGGTCATCTACGATATCAGCAGCTTCTGGGATATCGGCGGCGGAAAGATCATGGCCATTTGCGGAGGCATGAACGATAATCTCTACCTGACGATCGATACATCGAACGGATCTGTCGAGAAGCTCTCTGATAAGGAGACGAAGTGGATTTCCGAAGTCAATATGTACAACCTCAAGATGATAGACGGCAAGGGCCCGTACTTCACTGATGAAGAAGGACTTCATAAGATCGACTTTTCCAAGAAGAAGGTAACGGATATTCTCGATTACGACTGGTGTAACTTAAACAGAGATCTCGTTTATAACCTCGATCCTATCAGTGTTTCCGACAAGGAGATCATCTTCGGAGGAGTCTCATACAGCAGATACGGACTCATGAACAAGACGGATTATAAGCTCTATGTCCTCACGAAAGCCGACAAGAACCCCAACGCCGGCAAGACGATCCTTAAGGTATGCTTCCTCGACTATTCCGGATCAGAGGTTGTCTATCAGGCATTATGCGATTTTAACGAGACTAATAAGGATTTCTTCCTGAAGATCGATGACAGATACTCCACAGATGATGTCTGGGCAAATCAGGAAGAGGAACTCGAGACGAGTGATGACTGGATGAAGGCATCCCTCAAGGCGCAGAGCAAGGTTACGGATCAGCTCGCGATCGATCTGATGAACGGTGAAGGTCCCGATATCATCATCGGAGGATTCTCATGTCCCCAGCTCAACAATGAGCAGTATCTCCTTGACCTCACGGAATATACCGGCGATATGGGCGATAAGTACTTCACTAACGTTATAGATGCAGCCAAGGATGGCGATGCGATCTACCAGCTCCCCGTAAGCTTTTCGCTGAGCGGTATCGTTACCCAGAAGCAGTATGTGGATTCCGGAAAGAAGGGATTTACATTTGATGAATATAAGAAGTTTGTCAAGGATACATGTAACGGTCAAGATCCGATGACCCAGTACAGCGGAAAGATATCATTCTTCATCACATGTATGAGTGCAATGTCGGATCTTTTCTTTGATGATGACGGCAATATCGATCTTGACAACAAGGCATTCAAGGAGCTTGCAAAGTATACGAAGGATAATGTAAACGATCCTGCCAATTTTGACTCCTCTTCAGAGGCCATGATGGAAGACGAAAATTACGTTATTCCTGCCGATTATACGACCATCAGCGGATTCAGCTCGTTCTTAACTGACGGTTCATGGTATACGGAGAACTATGATCCTAACAACAAGGTCATCCTCGGTATTCCTTCATATGACGGAAGAGGACCTCAGATCCTCGTCAACTGTTCGATCGCCATCTCGGCGGAGGCTCCCAATCCCGACGGATGCTGGGCTTTTGTAAAGACACTCATCTCCGAGGAAAACCAGATAGCTTTTGCAGAGAGCTACTCGACACCTATACTCGTGAGTGCTTTCGAAAAGAATGCGAAGGATGTCGTAAAGTCCTATAACGAAGAGAACGGCAACGGCGATAATGTGTCAGCATCGATGATGGATATGGGCCTTTCCTTCAAGGTGGATGAGAAGCTGATCGACAACTATAAGAAGATGATCAGCGGATGCAAGAGGGCTAATTCCTTCGATACACAGATCGCCACGATCGTGGTCGAGGAGATCCCCGCATATTTCGAGGGACAGAAGTCCATAGACGATGTCATCTCGATCGCCGAGGACAGAGCTCAGAAGATCATCAACGAGCGAGGCTGATGATGCATCACGTTAAAGTGATTAAGAAATGGTAAAAATACGGTGCATCTAATTGATAATGATGATCAATTGCTGTAAAACCATAACATCTTCTTGAAGAGAATAAGGGATAATGGAGAAAAACGAAGATGAAAAGATCACTGAAGACTAAATTGATCGCAGGTATCGCGGCGGCATCGATGCTGATGCCGCTCGCGGCCTGCTCCAAGAAGGACGGCCCTCTCGGTACTGCTACACAGGTGGCGGAAAACGCGCCCTGGTATGAGTCGGAGAAGATCGTCCTTGAATCCGGACTGGATGTCTCGACATACGATTATGTATATTCACAGTACATCGGTGAATATAACGGCGGATATGTCATGGCTCATTACGGGTACAGGAATTATGCAACCGAAGGCGTGAGCAACAGTGAAGAGCTCCTGTGCTGCTATGACGGCGAAGGAAAGCTCATAAACAGTGTCAATATCAATGACCTCCTGAAGTCTGAGGGCTTTTCCGCTGACAACACGTCACTCGATGACATCGTATGCCGCGACGGGAAAGTGTCTGCGACGCTCGGAAGCTTTGATGAGAAGACAGAAGAAGTCACGATGTATGATGCCTCTCTCGATCTTGAGAGCGGAAAGATCGTCAGCCTCACTGAGCGTGCCGGCGAAGATAAGGCAACAGAAGGTCTTTCCTATGAAGGTTCGACTGAAGTTGCAGGATATACCATAAAGAAATACTGGAAATCAGGAGAAGATGACGGCTCAGTTGCCTCATATGTCCTTACGGTCACTTCCCCGGACGGAACTGAAGGGACTATCGATCTCACGAAGCTCCTTCCGAATGAGGAGATCTACGATATGCCTATGCTCCTCGACATCGGAGATGACAAGGCGATATTCCCTGTTGCATCCTCCAATTCGTTCAAGATCACTTACAAGGTCATCGATCTCAAGGCACTGACCGTAGCCAAGTACGACAAGGATATGTCATGGCTCAATTTAATGGATCTTTATTCACTGACCGAGGTTCCGGGTTCGGGATATATAACAAAGGATTCCGACTGCATCAAGATGGCTGACTTTAAGAAGGGCGAGATGAAGGAGATCGTTAATTTTAACGATACCAACGTCAACAGGTCCGATATCGAGAATCTCCAGGTCGTCTCCGTAGATGATAAGAGCGTTATCCTTGCAGGCAATTCCTCGAACAGGCTCGTATCGGGAGATGCGGTGATAATAAAGCTCACGAAAGCCGACAAGAATCCCAATGTCGGAAAGACCATAATCAGGCTCGCTGTTGTAAACGGCAGCGATTATGCCGTATCAGAAGCAGTATGCAAGTTCAATGCGGAGAATAAGGACTATGTCATCCAGTATGACAATTCCTACACCCTGATGAACAATATCGATCTTGCATCCCTCACGATGGATGACCAGGATGAACTCCAGAGCGGCCTTTACGGAGCTCTCGGCAAGATGGAGAACAAGCTCGCCATGGATCTGATGGCAGGAGAAGGCCCCGATATCATCATCGGCGGAACTGCATTCCCCCAGCTCAACAACGATCAGTATATGACGGATCTTACGTCGGATCTTGATCTGTCGGGACTGTCATCCAATATCATCGACGCATCGAAAACGGACGGAAAGCTCTTCCAGCTCCCCATAACCCTGATAGTCGAGGGTATGGCGATGGAGAAGTCGATAGCACCTTCCGGCAAGACGGGATTCACATATGATGAATATAAGAAGTTCATTGACGAGAAATGCAACGGAACGACACCTTTCGATACGTATTCGCAGAAGGATGTCCTCGTAACTTTCCTGTCGGCGATGTATAAGGACTTCGTCGACGGCGACAGTGTCAACTTTGATAATGATTCCTTCAGAAAGACATGCAAGTTCGTAAAGGAGAATGTCAAGGACGGAGCTGTCTTCACAGAGATGTCTGAGAACGGGGAGTACACGGGAGATTATAATGCCGACAGCTGTCCCGTGGAGCTTTCGACACTGTATTCATTCTCGAACTATCTTCAGCTTTCGAAGATGAGGGGCGGAGCCGAGATCGCACTCCTCGGTATTCCTTCTGTCGACGGAAGGGGACCTATCCTTGCCGCAAGGACATCGGTAGGCGTATCCGCCGAGACACCGAGCAGGGACGGATGTATCGCATTCGTCAAGATCCTGATCTCTGAGGATATACAGATGACGGCAGGAAGAGCCGAGATGATCCCCGTCAATACGAATGCATTGAAGAAGACATCCGAGGAGATCCTCAAGGAGGAAAACGACAGGATATCATATAACCTCGAGAATCTTCCCGCTTCACAGATAGCGGCTATGAACCTTCCTTCGAAGACTATCGATGAGAAGACTGCCGATGAATTCGCGGGACTGATCACGGGAGCAAAGAATATAGACTGTTCCGACTCGGCTATTATCAATATCGTAAGGGAAGAGATACCCGCATATCTTGAGGGACAGAAAGATATAGATGATGTCATCGATATCATCAACGACAGAGCACAAAAGGTGGTAGACGAAAGAGGCTGATCTTTCGCAGGGAATGATGGGAAAATACAGGGATTTTACAGAAGAGAATGCCAATGAAAAGGCCGGAAAGATCATTGCGGGAATAGAGCCCGTGACGGAGGATCCTTCGATCAGGAAAAAGATGCTCCTGAAGAAGAAGAGACTTCACCGCGTCAGGAAGTTCAAGGAATGGCTCACGTTCTCGGGATTTCTTGTCCCGAGCCTTGCAGGCGTCACCATGTTCTTTTTCTGGCCGCTGTTCATGCTGCTTCAGACTTCATTCCAGAAGTCGTCTTCCAACACGGACTTCATCGGCTTCAGGAATTACGAGAGAGTACTTCATAATGAGGCATTCAAATCTGCTTCGCTGAATACGCTCGAGTTTGCGGCGAAGGCAGTGCCTCTTGCCGTAGTACTCGCACTCCTTCTCGCGATACTTCTCAACTCGGGTCTTCCCGGAAAGAGCGTCTTCAGGAGCATACTCCTTAACCCCATGATGGTACCGGTTGCTTCGGTCGTTCTCATCTGGCAGGTATTCTTCTCCTTCAACGGAGTCGTTAACGGCTGGACAGGACCCCTTTTCGGATGGGTCGAAGACTGGCTGAAATCAGATTATTCACAGGGCGTCGTACTGATACTCTTCCTGTGGAAGAACCTCGGCTATAACATGGTCCTCTTCCTCGCGGCGCTCAACAACATTCCGAACGAGATCCTCGAGTCGGCCATGATCGACGGCGCAGGATCGTTCAAGAGATTCTTTAAGATCAAGATGCATTACCTGAGCCCTACGATCTTCTTTGTTGCGATCATGTCGCTCATCAGTTCGTTCAAGATCTTCCGTGAAGTATACCTTCTCTCGGGCGACTACCCTTACGAGAAGCTGTATATGCTCCAGAACTTTATGAACAACGCATTTACGCACCTTGACTATTCCAAGCTCTCCGCGGGCGCCATGGTAATGCTCGTGGTGATGGTATTCATAGTCGGAGTCCTGTTCTTCGCGGAATCCAGATTCGACAGGGATGTGGAGGACTGATATGGACAACGAACTTAAGAAACAGAGAAGACTGGCCGCTACAAAGGCAAGACGTAATATCTACATCGAGACTACGCATCCCGATTCGTTCTTTGAATCGATGAGCGAAGCCGAGAGGGAAGCATTCTTCAAAAAGGAGAGGAAGAGGTCGAAGAAGGCAATCCGCAGGAGGAAGGTCAACCATTCGATCCTCGTTACGCTGGGACTGATAATCGCGGGCATCGCAGCGGTCCTCGCGCTGATCCCTATCTTCTATACTTTCCTTAATTCCTTCATGTCATCGGCAGAGATACAGGATAACTACGGAGTTGTATTCCAGAGCCTGTCGGGACACGCGAAGAACGGAGCAAAATACATGACGAAGACTCCTGTCCTCAGGATGGTGCCGCAGAGAGTAACCATAGAGCAGTATAAGAGCCTTCTGTTTATGAGTCCCACATATCTTCTCAAGTTCTGGAACTCGATAATACTCGTAGTTCCGATCGTTGCAGGACAGATGATACTCGCGTGCCTCGCTTCCTACAGTTTCGCAAGATACAGGAAGAAGAGAAGGGAAGTGCTCTTCTTTGCATATATCATACTCATGCTGATGCCTTTTCAGGTTACGCTCGTTCCTAACTATATGATCGCCGATAAGCTTCATATACTGAATACTTTCTGGGCGATCATCCTGCCGGGTGTATTCTCGACTTTCGCCATCTTCCTGCTGACCAAGTATATGAGACAGATACCGTCGGCATATATAGAAGCGGCAAAGCTCGACGGTGCCTCGGAATGGCAGATATTCACGAGGATAGCGATCCCGGCGTGCAAGAGCGCCATCTTCGCACTGACGATCCTTCTGTTCATCGATTACTGGAACATGGTCGAGCAGCCGATCGTCCTTCTTAAGGATGCAGATAAGCAGCCGCTGTCTGTCTTCCTGTCGCAGATAAACGAAAAAGAGATAGGTATCGCTTTCGCGGCATCCGCTCTCTACATGATACCGCCGCTCCTGATATTCCTCAGAGGCGAAGAGTATCTGGTAGAGGGAATATCGCGATCGGGCGTTAAGTAATAGAAAGAACAGATAATAACGGGAGGTAGTCCGTATATGGAAAACATAAATAATGAACAGGTCGAGACAAAAAAGAAAGACAGGAGATGGGTCGTCCGTGCGATAATCGCATTCCTTGTCATACTCGCACTGCTGACGTTCTTTTCGAACACGATAATGAATGCCACTATCCCCAAGGTAATGGCAAAGAATGCCGTGCGCGGAAATCTTTCATATACGAACAATGCCACCGGCCAGATCGAGGCAGACAACAAGAGCGAAGCCAAGGGTATCGAGGGAAGGACCGTAGATAAGGTCCTCGTCCAGAACTACGAATATGTGGAAGAGGGAGCTACGGTCATCACGCTCAAGCAGGGCGAAAAGAACGAAGATCTCGAGACGGCAAAAGCGACGCTCAAGGAACTCGAGAAGGCGAAGGAATACGAGTCCAGGACACCTTCTGATCCGACCGACTACACATCATATGAAGAGTCGATAGTAATGGCTCAGGAGACTCTCGACACAGCCAACAAGACACTTGAAGCGGCAAGGAACAAGGATGCCACCATCCAGGCTGCCCAGAATACGATCAACGAGAAGAACGGACTTATCCCGGGACTTCAGGGAAAGGTAGATTCGGCTACGTCAACGATCGAGGATTACGATAAGCAGATCGCGGAGATCGATCTCCAGATCGCGAATGATGAGGAGCAGATTCAGACACTCATCAACCTCGGTGTCCCGACACCTACTCCCACTCCCGGAGGGGATGTTCCCGCAGAACCCGCCAAGAACGATCCGGGCGAATCCGAAGCGGATTCCGAACCCGCTGAAACGACCGATCCTTCAGACGCTACGGATGAGGATACGACTCCAAGTGAGACAGTCAATCCCTCCACGGAGAGGATCGCCGAGCTCATGAAGGAGATCGAGGATCTTCAGAAGCAGAAGGAGGATCTCGAGCAGCTAAAGGCAGCCGCTGAGGACAGGCTCGTTGCAGCGTCATCCGAACTCGCGGATGCACAGAGCGCTGTAGCCGATGCTCAGGCGATCATCGAGGATGCTGAAGCACTCCCTTCGGTAACGTCTGCACAGTCAGCCGTCAATTCTGCAAGCTCATCGCTCAACAAGGCAAGAAGAGAACTCAATAATGCCAGGGCGACTGCCAGCATCGAGAACGATAAGGCAAAGGATGCATATGACGAAAGAGAACAGAAGATCGCCGATCTGAAGAAGCAGATCGAAGATGCCGAGAAGGAAATGGCCGTTACGGAGATAAAGGCTCCCGCAACAGGTTATGCTTTTAACATCGCCGTATTTGAGGGAGATGTCATGACAAAGGATCAGGTCGTCTTCGTCGTCATCCCCGAGGAGACAACGTACTCTGCCACGTTCAAGTTCCCTACAAACGTTGCCAACAACCTGAGGACCGGAATGACGCTCTCATGTGACAGCTGGTTCGTCGATACATGTACGGTCGTCAACATCAGACCCGATCCGGATAATCCGAGAGAGACGAGGATCGTAAAGTGCTCCCTCGCAGGTGATTATATGTATCCCGGCGAGTCGATCACGGTTGTCGCCGACAGGGCAAATTCCGACTATGACAGGATAATTGCCAGCAGCGCGATCAATGAAGACAACTCGGGTACGTTCGTCTATCAGATCAAGGAAGAGAAGAGCCCTCTGGGCGACAAGTATACCGTAAAGCGTGTCGATGTAACTGTCGATGCCACGGACGGTGCGCTCTCTGCAATATCCGGAAACAACCTGACTAACGACATGATCGTTATCCGAAGCGAAAAGCCTCTCAAGGACGGAGAGAGAGTCCGTCTCGAGGATTACAGCAAGGATTCCGAATCCAAGTGATGACATTTCCTGAAAGGAAAGACTGAAGATGGTCATTTTAAAGTGGATAAAAGAATATCTCAGCGAGAGCTGGACGATAAGTAAGAGACGCATCAAGAAGATGGTCCTTGCGGCACCGTTCTGGGTTATAGTCATCGCTCTCATCCTGATAATCACGGGTGCGGTCAGAGCGGCCGTGATAACGTCACAGCGTTCCGAAAGGAATATCGCTGAGATCTGGTCACAGGGCGGCGAGACAGGATACAGGCATGTGTCTGTCTTCGCAAGAGGTGCAAGGAGCGAAGGAGAGACATCTCCTTTCAGATATATAGATGCGGATAATTCGCTTAAGAGATCCGACATCATCCTCATAAGGACTGCGCTCCAGAACACTGTCGATTCGGGAAATGTCGTCAAGAGAAAGACAAAGGATCCCGACGGACGTCCCCAGGGATGGGAGGACTGCTTTTCGACAGTAATGACAACGGATGTCGTACTGCCTTCCGAGAACAGCAGCACCCCGACGACGGCAACTTCCGAGATCGTAGCGGTCGAAGGAAACTTCAAGGCGCTGCATCCCTTTGAATATCTCTCGGGCGGCTTTCTCCCCGAAGTAGGAGTAGACGGATATCAGGTCGTGCTGAACGATATCCTTGCATGGAGATTCTTCTCGTCCTATGACGTAGTAGGCTATAAGGTCAATATCTTCGGAACGGACTATACTGTCTGCGGAGTGGTATCCGAAATGAACGATTCGATCGCCGAGACATGCGGTGCGGAAAAGCCCAGGGCATATATCTATTTCTCGACCCTCGAGAAGACTTTCGAGACTCCTGCTGAATCTGAAGAGGACAGCCTCGAAGGATATCAGCCGGTCGCTATCCAGACATATGAAGCCCTCCTGCCGGAGGCTGTTACCGGCGTTGCCAAGACGGATATCCTTACCGCTCTTCCGAATTACAATGCTTCGGATCCGAGATTCTACATAATCAGTAATACGGGAAGATACAATGTATTGAACGTATGGGATTTCATGATGCCTTTCGGTGAGGAAAAGGAAAAGCTGGCCCAGTATGAGCTGCCTTACTGGGAGCGAACTGCGGAGCTTGCGGTGGAGCACCTCTTCGTTGACGGTGTGCTGATAGTATCAGGTTCCGTACTGCTCATTACCGGAGTATTCATGGCGATACTGAAGATCAAGAAGCCTGTCATAAGAAAAGAGGACGAAAAGAACGGCTGAGTCCGTTCTTTTCCTCTATAGAGAACCATTTCAAAATAAGAATCATAATTTACGCGCGAAAAGAATATAATATAACTTAATCATATCTCTAATATACATAAGCAGGAGGCCGGCACTATGAATATTCCCAAGAACAAAAGAGGACCTTTGGCTATCATCCTGGTCTTTGCACTTATCCTGACCGCGTGCAACATCGACACGGAGAGACTTGCCAGGAGCGTAGATCAGCTCGGCGAGGATCTTGATAATGCGGTAAACGGCGAGGAGGAGAAGGAAGAGAAGGAAGAGAGGAAGGCAAAGGAGACTGAAGCCGAACCCGAACCTATCGAGACGAGGGAGGAGAAGAAGGCAGAGCCCACACCTACACCTACAGCTACTCCGACTCCTACGGCTACGCCTACACCTACACCTACGCCCACCTCAACGCCGACTCCGACACCTGCTCCCGAGAGAGTCGATTTCTCTGAGCTTACGGAGGATACGCTTTTCGACGGGTTTACCATCGAGGATGAAGCATTCGAGCAGAGCTATGCCGCAGACGATAAGACGGTAGTGGCGAGCTTCTACGGAAACAGGCTCCTTGTCGAGGCAGATTCCGAGATGCTTGAGAATGTGGCTGTATCGGTAAATCTTTATCTCGACAGTTTCTATAAGGAAGCAGAGGGATATTACAACAGATATACCGACGAGGCACTTGCAGAATACATGATGATGTATGCCCAGCCCGGTGATGCAACAAAGCCCAAGGATGCTCCCATCGTAAAGGAAGTAAAGGTTACATATGCATATGCCGAGAACGGAAGGCTCTTTACTGTAATGATGGATATTGAGGTAAAGGCCGGAGAAGAGATAATCCTTCAGAAGAGCGAGAATGTCATCTTTGATATGTATAACGGCCAGAGGGTAATCCACGAGCAGATCTATACCGACAAGGCAGGGCTCGATGCGATGCTCGGAGAGAGGTTTGCTGAAGCTACCGTTTCCGATACGAAGGATACGGCGGAGGATTTCGGCGACTACATGATCTATGCAGGCCATGACGACAATGCAGTCGTTACTGCAGTAAAGGCAGATAAGATGTACGCAATAGAGGTATCCCTTATCGACACGATGCCCTATCTGACAAGGTACGGAATGCTCGTATACTTCCCTGAAGGAATACCGGTCATAGAGGAGCCCGAAGATCAGGATGAGGATCTTCCTGAAGACCCGGACGCTGAAGATGAAAATGCAGAGGACAAGGAAGAAGAGGAAGAGATCCCGGCCGACAACACCGTTGATATTCCTGCGGAAGGGAGACTTTTTACATAAAGAATCTTTGAGAAACGACAGATTGTACAGTGAATAATGGTAAAGAAATTGCGGTAACATTCAAATCGCACAAAAAAAAGTTGCACATCTGTACAAATTGTTGTAAACTTCACCTGTAAGAATCCGCGTTTTACGGAATACGTTCTTGTAAGGCAGGCGGATCGCGCGGAAGATGAGAATCGGAGCGCAAGCAACCTTTGGTCCTAACGGACAGAAAATAAAACCTACAAATTTTTAGGAGGCAAAACACAATGAAGACAAAGAAGATTGTTGCTTTGATGTTGTCATTGGCAATGGTACTCGGTGCAGTTGCAGCTTGCTCTAAGGATGAGGCTAAGGACACAACAGCTGCTAAGGCTGATGAGTCTGCTGCTAAGACTGAGGCTCCTTCTGAGACAGAAGCTCCTGTTGACACAGAAGCTCCCTCAGACACAGAAGCTCCCTCAGAGACTGAGCCCGCTGGACCTGCTAACGGTGATCTCTCTCAGTTCACAGAGAACGCTGTTGCACAGGACGTTGCTGATACAGGCGACACAATGATGATCTATGGCTGGAACGATGAGTTCCCCGGACTTGTTGACAAGTATTGGGGCGGAACTTATGAGAAGGTTCTCACAGAGTCCAACTCTTACCAGGCTAAGCTCGATCAGGTACTCGCATCCGGTGAGGACGCTCCTGATCTGTTCGTCTGCGACGCTGACTACGCAACAAAGTACATGAACTCCACAGACACGATCGCTATCAACGATCTTGGTATCGCTTATGCAGAGCTCGGCGAGATGTATACATATACTCTCCAGTTCGCAGCTGATGATGCTGGCGTTATCAAGGGACTTGCATGGCAGGCTTGCCCTTGCGGAGTCTTCTACAACAGAACTGTAGCTAAGGAGACACTTGGTGTTTCTGAGCCTGATGAGGTTCAGCCTTTCTTCGCTACATGGGATGCATTCATGGATGCAGCTCAGAAGGTTTCCGATGCTTCCAACGGTGAGAAGAAGATCATCTCCGGTACAGATGATATCTGGAGAGCTATCCTCAATTCCCGTACATCCGGATGGATCGTAAACGGTAAGGTTAATGTTGATCCTGTTATGGGCCAGTATTTCGATATGGCTCGTACACTCAAGGACAACAACCTCACATTCGAGTCCTCTCAGTGGGGCGACGTTTGGACAGCTAACATGTCCAACCAGTCCGTTCTTTCTTACTGGGGACCTATGTGGCTCCTTAACTTCTGCATGGGCTTCCAGGATGATTCCAACCCTACAAAGGGTGACTGGGGTCTCGTAAAGGCTCCTGGTGACTTCTTCTGGGGCGGCACATGGATGATGGCATCCAAGTACTGCGACAACAAGAAGACAGCTGCTGACATCATGAGAGCTATTGCTCTTGACGAAGCTAATCTCCGTGACATGACGAAGACTGGTGAGTTCGTTAACAGCGTTTCTATCATGACTGACCTCGCTTCTGACTCTTCTTACTCTGTTGAGTACCTCGGCGGACAGAACCCTGCAGCAGTTCTCCTTGCAGCAGCTACTTCCATCGACAACTCCACAGTTGGCCCTAACGATCAGGAGATCAACGACGCATTCAATGCTGTAGTTACTTCTTACCTCGCTGGTGAGATCTCTTCTGTATCCGAGGCTGAGTCTGTATTCGCTCAGAACGTTGCAGCTCTTGGTATTGTTTAATTCATAGAATTAGACACATCAATCTAAGGTAATTGTGCGGGGCGGGCCAAAACCCGCCCCGCATTTCCTTATTTTAAGAACAATATTTGGGCAATTAAATTTTGGAGAGTGACGAAGATGGCAAGACCAACTAATCAGAATACCAAGCGCAAAGGTATGAGCTATACCAAGTTTGGTTACATCTTTATTGCCCCCTTTGTTATTGTTTACTGCATTTTCAGTTTATATCCGCTCCTTACCACATTCTGGTATTCTGCGGCTAATATGCAGAAGACAACAGCAGCATTCTGGGGATTCTCCGATAAGGATGTTTATTACGACAGATACCTCGACGTAACTCCCATCCTCATTGAGACGGATGACGAGACCGGCGAAGTGGTATTTGACGGAATCAAAGAGTATTTTGGTGTTTCTCAGGAAGATTACGCCAAGATCAGATATTTCTTCTCTATCCAGGATCAGGTTGATATAAATGACCCCTTCGATGCCGAGAGGCTCAAGTCTATCGTCAAGCTCGGACCTAAAGACGGACTTATCACTAAGGCTACCATCGACAAGGTTCAGAAGGCTGTAGACGAGAAGGATCTTTCCTATATCGATGTAGCTGCTATGGCAGAGCTCACAGCCTGGGACGATCAGTATTCCAACCTCCTTACGGATATTCAGGGAGCTCTCGGCTTCTACAATTCCGTACTGAAGGATCAGATCGTTGAGAAGTCTTCCGATTCTGAGGGTGAGGATGGAGAAGAGGCGGCAGAGCCCGTTTCCATCACGGCAGAAGACATTCTTTCTAATGCCGGTTTCATTAATCTCCCCGAGAACGTTTCGGACGAGAAGGTTACAAATGAAGCTCAGAGAGCTTTCTATAAGTATCTCGCAAGCAAGACTGATTACGAGACACTTGAAGAGTATTTCACTGCAGCACAGGAAGATTCCGCGATGCTCAGTGATCCTACATTCTATTACATCATCGCAAGACTCAAGAATCCTAATGCATGCTACTATGATGCAGAGAACGATATGATGAAGGATATCGATAAGATCACGATCTCATTCGATAAGGACCTTCAGAATTATCTCATTGAGAATTCATGGGTCGACATCGTTAATTCCGAGATCCCCACTTATGCTGAGATCGACAAGTATATCGGTGAAGGTGACGGAGATCTTCATGACATCCAGGATCAGCTGATGGAAGACGTTCAGAAACTGAACGACTACGGTATCATCAACAACATCAAGCTCGTTATGGACGAGGAAGGCAACTTTGCTCCTTCCGAGAATTCCAAGGAGAACCTTGTTGTTCTGCTCCAGGAGTACAAGGACAAGAATTTCTATCCTGACCAGACAGAGATCGATTCACACAATCAGATCGCTGCTATGCAGGATTATACAAGAGTCAGAGATACAGAAGTCGGTGCTGCCCTCATCGCTGATGGCATCAAGGTCGACAAGTATCTGACATTTGGTGAGAAGAATCTTAATATTGACAAGTATCGTGAATATAAGAAGCTCATCAAGCTCGATCAGGCTTTCACATACGATAAGTATAAGGAAGCAGATCAGAAGACAAAAGACAGAGAGATCGAGAAGGCTAATGCTACCATCAAGGAGATCGAGCCGCAGATCCCTGAGCTCCAGAAGAAGTGGGAGGCTAACAAGCCTGAACTCGAGGCTCAGTACGATAAGCTCGATCCCAACAACCCGAACGATGCTAAGCTCCTCAAGCAGTTCACTAAGGAGAAGTACGTTCTCAGATATGCGGACACACCTGACGATAAGTATGGTTATGCCGCATACTTCAAGGCAGAGGATGCCGTTACGGTAGCTCATCAGACGATCAAGCTCCCTGCAGGTATCTTCAAGAGCGTTAACGCTAAAGATCAGTATGTAATGGTCGGATTCGAGAACTTCAATACGATCTTCAACCGTACAAAGACCTTTAATGATATCGCCGGTGCATTTGTAACGACAGCTGTAATGTGGATCATCGGATTCATCCCTCAGATCCTCCTTGCTCTCCTGTTGTCTGCATGGTTCACCGATACCAAGCTCCACCTTAAGGGCTTGAACCTCATGAAGGCTCTCATGTACCTGCCTAACGTTATCACGGCTGTTACCGTTGCTATCTTCTTCCGAAGGATATTCTCATATTCGACCGGTGAAGCTACATCGGCTGCACAGCTCGTAATCGAGATGTTCGGCGGTGAGAGATACAACTTCTTCCAGAGCGCATGGGCAACAAGACTTATCGTCTGCTTCATCAACTTCTGGATGTGGTATGGTAATACAATGATCGTCTTGATCGCAGGTATCACATCGATCAACGAGTCTCTCTATGAGTCCGCTCAGATCGACGGTGCTAACTCCTTCCAGACATACACAAAGATCACGATGCCTCTCTTGAGACCTATCCTCCTCTATACAATGGTTACATCTATGATCGGTGGTCTCCAGATGTTCGATATTCCTCAGAACCTCAACATGAACCCGGCTCTTATTACCTTCAACGGTTCCAAGATCGGATCCATCACGACAGTTCTTATGTTTATCAACAAGCAGGCATTCGGTAAGCAGGATCTCAAGCAGGTCGGTGTTGCTTCCGCTACATCCATCCTGTTGTTCATCGTAACAACTATCCTCTCGGTACTTATCTTCTATCTCATGAGGGACAAGGATGCTGCAAAGGCTGCAAAGGCCAAGAAATTAGCAAGAAAGGCAGGTGCTTAATATGAGTAAAGAGCCCAAATTACGCAGTAAGTCGGGATCGATTGCAGCATACAGCGCACTTGTTTACGTCGTTGTTATTTTCTTCGCGATCCTCGCTATAATCCCTTTCTGGTACATGTTCATGAATGCTACATGGGATTCATACAATATCCAGAAGGGCATCAAGCTCTGGCCTAAGCTCTTCAAGGACGGAAGATTCCTCGGACAGCTTACGGACAACTGGAAAAACCTCACATCGCGTGCTTCCTTCAGCTTCGCGAGAGGTTTCTGGAATTCACTTGTGATCTCCGTTTCTTCAACGGCGCTTACGGTTTACTTCTCGGCACTTACGGCTTACGGCCTCACAGTCTATGACTTCAAGGGCAGAAAGCTGATCTTCACGATCATCGTCGGTGTCATGATGGTTCCTACAGCTGTTAACATCACAGGTTTCTACAGATTGATGCACGGAATGGGCCTCCTCGGAACAAAGTGGCCGCTCATTCTCCCCGCAATCGCAGCACCTTCGACGGTATTCTTCATCAAGCAGTCTCTTGAGACTTCGCTTTCGAAGGAAATCATCGAGGCTTCCAGAATCGACGGAGCAGGAGAGTTCTTTACCTTTAACAGGATCTGTCTCCCCATCATGCTCCCGGCTCTCGCTACTCAGGGAATCTTCTCATTCCTCGGATCTTGGAACAACTTCTTCGCTCCTTCCATCCTGTTGAATGATGCTAACAAGACACTCCCTCTGATGGTTGCACAGCTCTACGGTGACCGTTATCAGGATTACGGTGCTATCAACATCGGACTTTCTGCTTCGGTTCTCCCTATCGTTATCGTATACGCATTCCTGCAGAAGTACATCATCCAGGGTGTTGCTGCCGGTGGTGTTAAGGAGTAATCCTTACACAGGTCGTTACATAAACGAACTTAAAAGCGCCTTCTCCGGAAGGCGCTTTTTCTATGCCCGATAAAATCTCATTAATTTATATTTTGTTAATGAACAAATACCCTCCTATAGTGTAGAATATAAGAAGTTTTTAAATATTAATGATGGAGGAATTCGCTTATGAAATTCGGACATTTTGATGACGTGAATAAGGAATACGTCATTTCAACTCCAAGAACTCCATATCCGTGGATCAACTACCTCGGAAATCAGGGATTCTTTTCCTTAATATCAAACACGGCAGGAGGCTACAGCTTCTATAAGGATGCAAGGCTCCGCAGGATCACACGTTATCGTTATAACAATGTCCCGATCGACATGGGCGGACGTTATTTCTACATAAATGATAACGGTACTATCTGGAATCCCGGATGGTCTCCTGTTAAGACGGAACTTGATGAATATGAGTGCCGTCACGGTATGGGATATACTATCATCACAGGTAAGAAGAACGGCCTTAAGGCTGAAGTTACATTCTTCGTTCCCCAGAACTACAATGGTGAGGTTCAGCAGGTCGTATTGACGAACGAGAGCGATTCCTCCAAGTCATTCTCTCTCTTCTCATTTGCAGAATGGTGTCTCTGGGATGCTCAGGACGACTGCACTAACTTCCAGAGGAACTTCTCCACGGGCCGTGTCGAGATCTCCGGTTCTACGATCTATCACAAGACAGAGTACAGAGACCGCCGCGATCACTTTGCATTCTATTCCGTAAATGACACGATCGACGGTTATGATACGGACAGAGATTCCTTTATCGGTCTTTATAACGGATTCAATAATCCCCAGGCAGTTGAAGCTGATGCAGCTAACAATTCATTTGCTGACGGATGGTCTCCCATCGCTTCACACTACAAGAAGATAACTCTTGCTCCCGGTGAGACGAAGACACTCGTATTTATCCTCGGATATGTCGAGATGCCTGTTGCCGAGAAGTTCGAGGCTGACGGTAAGACGATCAACAAGACGAAGGCTCTTGAGATGATCGGTATGTACGATACTCCCGAGAAGGTTGCTGCAGGTCTTGCAGAGCTCAAGGCTTCCTGGGACAGACTCCTCAGCATCCTCAATGTTGATACACCTGATGACAAGGTCAACCGCATGGTCAATATCTGGAACCAGTATCAGTGCATGGTTACGTTCAACCTCTCACGTTCTGCTTCCTACTTCGAGTCCGGTATCGGAAGAGGTATGGGATTCAGAGATTCCAACCAGGATGTTCTCGGATTCGTTCATCAGATCCCCGATCGTGCAAGAGAGAGGATCATCGATATCGCATCCACACAGATGCCTGACGGCGGATGCTATCACCAGTATCAGCCTCTTACGAAGAAGGGTAATTCCGATATCGGCGGTGACTTCTCCGATGATCCTCTGTGGATGATCCTTTCAGTATCTGCTTATATCAAGGAGACAGGCGACTGGTCCATCCTCGATGAGATGGTTCCTTATGACAACAACGAGTCTCTTGCAAAGCCGATGCTCGACCACCTCAAGGTATCCTTCTATCACATCGTTGAGAACCTCGGTCCTCACGGACTGCCTCTTGCGATGAGAGCTGACTGGAACGACTGCTTGAACCTCTCATGCTATTCGGATACACCCGGTGAGTCCTTCCAGACATACACGAACCCGAAGTTCAAGGCAGAGGGCGGTTATTCCAAGGTTGCAGAGTCCGTAATGGTTGCAACTCTCTTCACATACACAGGTCCTAATTATGTAGCTATCCTCAAGCATCTCGGCAAGGATGACGAGGCTGCAGCTGCTCAAGCAGAGATCGACAAGATGAAGAAGAATGTTATGGCTTCCGCATTTGACGGTGACTGGTTCCTCAGAGCATATGATGCTAACGGAAAGAAGGTCGGATCCAAGGAGTGCGAGGAGGGCAAGATCTTTATCGAGCCCCAGGGCTTTGCTGTCATGTCTGAGATCGGTAAGGACGAGGGCGCTGATATCAAGACTCTCGAGTCCATCGACAAGTATCTCAATACAGACTTCGGTCTCGTTCTCAACAATCCCGCATTCTCCAAGTACTATATCGAGTATGGTGAGATCTCCACATATCCGGGCGGATATAAGGAGAACGCAGGTATCTTCACTCATAACAATGCATGGATCATCTGTGCAGAGGCATATGCAGGAAGAGGAGAGAAGGCTTTCGAGTACTATTCCAAGATCGCTCCCGCATTCACTGAGGAAACATCCGATATCCATAAGACAGAGCCTTACGTTTACGGCCAGATGATCGGCGGTAAGGATGCAGGTTCCGATATCGACCACAAGGGTAAGAACCAGTTCGGTCAGGGCAAGAACTCATGGCTCACCGGTACGGCTGCCTGGAATATGGTTGCTATCTCCCAGTATATCCTCGGTATCATGCCTGACTTTGACGGACTGAAGATCGATCCTTCGATCCCTTCCAAGTGGGACGGACTCAAGGCTACACGTCAGTTCAGAGGCGATGTATATGAGATAGAGGTCAAGAACCCCGCTCATGTCAACAAGGGCGTTGTTTCCATGACTGTTGACGGTGCTCCTGTAGAAGGCAACATCATTCCTGTTGCCGGCGACGGAAAGACACATAAGGTCGAAGTAACACTCGGCTGATAGATCTGTATCAGTATTAAAAGAGACTGTTCCGCTGTTGCGGCGGAACAGTCTCTTTATACATATAGATAGTAATCAAGCTATCGGGCACGTTTCAGGAGAGGATTCGAGAAAGCATTGGGAAATATCCTCTCAGCGGGGACGGAGTATCAGAAGATCAGCATAGCGAGTATCGATATGGATAACCTGAAGCTCATCAACGATATATATGGTCATGCAGATAGCCGACGAGAGGATGTATATAAATAAGCGTGATTATAAAAAGAGGTGCAAACAGCGATGACTACACCCTTCCGCCTTGCACGATTTATCTTAATATAAGATAATCTAATTGCGCTTTGATGTGATGAGAACATCAGTGCAGATGAAAGCGGGAGGATCGATCGATGCCTTATTCTAGTGTCTTTCTGTCAGAGATCGTCAAGGACTTCAACCTGGAGACGGTCTACGATTCCGGCGACATTGAGCAGAGAAGGATCTGCATAGCCGATGCCACGAGACCAGGTCTTCAGCTGGCGGGATATTATGACCATTTCGGTCCGGACAGGATCCAGATCGTAGGAAACATGGAGCATGCTTTTCTTGAGCATCTGACATCAGTCGAGAGAAGGATGTCCTTGCTCGGGCTTTTCGATAAGGATATCCCGTGCCTTATTCTTACGCGTAATCATGAGGCGCTCCCGGAGATGCTCGAAGCGGCGAAAGAGAAGAATACGCCTATATTGAGGACTGAGGAGCCGACTTCGGATTTTTCGAGCGAACTGATCAAATATCTGAAGCTCAAGCTCGCACCGAGGGTGTCGATGCACGGAGTTTTGGTCGAGGTAAACGGTGAAGGTATCCTCATACTCGGTGAGAGCGGTGTAGGTAAATCCGAGACGGCGCTCGAGATCGTAAAGAGAGGTCACAGGCTCATCGCCGACGACCAGGTCGAGATAAGGAAAGTTTCCGAGACAACGCTGCTCGGTCAGGCGCCTGAAGTAATAAGGCACCTTATCGAGATCAGGGGTATAGGTATTATCGATGTTAAGCAGCTTTACGGTGTTTCGTCGGTCAAGCCCCAGGAGAATATCGACTTCATAATCAATCTCGAACCTTGGGATGAGAAGAAGACATATGACAGGATGGGACTTACCGAAGAGACGACCGATATCCTTGGCGTAAAGGTGCCTTCCATCACGATCCCCGTCGGTCCCGGACGTAACCTTGCGATCATCGTTGAGGCTGCCGCCATCAATTACAGGGTCAAGAAGATGGGTTATAATGCTGCCGCGGATCTTGTGGCCAGAGTATTCCCGAGAGGAGCAGCTGCCACATGACCGATATAAGGACAGAAGAGATACTTAAGAACTATACGACGATGAGATGCGGAGGGCCGGCAGCGGGATTTGCGGAGCCCTCATCCGAAGAGGAGATAATAGAGCTCCTAGCCTACGCAGACTCCAATAACATGAAGACGCTTATCCTCGGTGCCGGATCGAATATGCTCGTTTCGGACAGGGGTTTTGACGGACTGGTCATAAGGATCGGAAAGAAGTTCGGCGATCTTGAATTCTCCGAAGAGGATGAAGACGGATATATTACGGTCACGGCGAAAGCGGGATGTTCGCTCGCGTGGTTCGGTAATATGTGTGCAAGGAAGGGTCTCGAGGGAGCCGAATTCTGCTGCGGGATCCCCGGAAACGTAGGCGGAGGCGTATTCATGAATGCGGGCGCATACGGCCGTGAGATAAAGGACATCGCCGTCAGCGTGGATTATATAGAGGACGGGGCTGTCAGGACAGCAGACGCCTCAGAGTGCGGATTCGGTTACCGGACGAGCCTTTTCGAGAAGAAGGCAAAAGAGAAGGATATAGTTATCACGTCATTTAAGGCGAGACTTCATAAGGGCGATAAGGAACAGATAGATGCTTATGTTGCGGAACTTCGGGGAAAGAGGACCGCTTCACAGCCCCTTGATGTTCCCAGTGCAGGATCGACATTCAAGAGACCGGAGGGTTACTATGCCGGGGCTCTCATCGAAAAGAGCGGGCTCAAGGGATTTGCTCTCGATGATTCCGGCGCACAGGTTTCTCCCAAGCATGCGGGATTTGTAGTCAATAACGGCGGAAGGGCTAACGGGTCCGACGTCATGAGGCTTATAAGACATATTCAGGATAAGGTCTATGCGGATTCGGGCGTAAGGCTCGAGACCGAGGTAAGGCTTGTGGGGGATTTTGACTGATATGGATGTCATCATACTTACGGGAATGAGCGGCGCCGGCAAGAGCCAGGCAGCAGGTTATCTGGAGGATCAGGGATATTTCTGCATCGATAATGTACCGCCTCAGGTGCTTCCTGACCTTATCGCTCTGTTTAACCGCGGTGAAGGTGATATGGCCGGGATCGACAAGGTTGCCTTCGTAGTAGATATAAGGAGCCGAGAGCTTATTAAGGGCTTCGGCCAGGCAATGAAGAGGATAGATGAGGAGACACCTGTTCCGTACAGGATCGTATTCCTTGAGGCCAGCGACAATGTTCTCGTAAACAGGTACAGACAGACGAGGAGAAAGCATCCTCTGACGGATGAGATGTCGCTTACCGAAGCTATCGCCACAGAGAGAAGGATGCTCAACAGGCTCAGGGGCAGGGCGACATATATCATAGATACGACCATGACGACTGCGGCCGGCCTTAAGAAGGAACTCAGACGCATCCTTGAAGATACGGGTGCAACGGGGCTGTCGGTCTTTATACAGTCATTCGGTTTTATGTACGGGATCCCTTCCGACAGCGACAACACGATGGATGTCAGATTCCTTCCGAATCCTTTCTGGGTAGAGGATCTGAAGATGCTCTGCGGAAAGGATAAGGAGATCGAGGAATATCTGTCGGGCTTCGAAGAGACAAAGGAGTTCATGGAAAAGGCAGGGAGCCTTTACGAATTTATGCTCCCTCTTTATCTCCGTGAGGGAAAGAGCCGTCTTGATATTTGCGTCGGATGTACGGGCGGAAGACACAGATCCGTATATATAGCCGAACAGCTCGGAAAGGTTCTGTCCGATAAAGGTTACAGGGTAACCGTTCATCACAGGGACATAGACAGGGATCCGAGGTATAAAGCGGATGGAAAAGAACCAAGACAGTAAAAAGACGGTGAGCTTTTCGGTATCTGTCAGGGAAGAGATAGAGAAGTCGCTTGCCTCCAAGAACGAGTTTAAGATCCAGGCTGCAGCTGCCGGCATCACATATTCATCAGACCCTGATTCCGTTCTGCTCGGGGATCCGACCGATCCGGATTTCAGAAGATACTTTCTGAGGGGAGTATTCCTTCAGTGCGGCTACTGTTCAGACCCTTTCAAGACATACAGGATAGAGTTCAGGATCAAGAATCCGCCCGCCTTTGAGATAGTAACCGAGATCCTCGAAAGCGAAGGACTTCCCTTTACGAGCGCCGTAAGGAATGATCTTTATGTCATATATGTCAGGAACGGCGACGCCGTATCCGATCTTCTCGGCATGATGGGCGCAGGCAATTCAAGGCTCAGGTTTGAGAGCATAAGGACCGAGAGGGAAGTGATCGGCAGCGTAAACAGGACTATGAACTGTGATTCCGGCAATACCAGGAGGCAGGCCGAGGCGGGTGCCGCCAGGAATGAACTTATCCTGAAACTCATGGATTCTCCCGCATTTGCCGATCTTCCGGATGATCTTAAGATGACGGCAAGGGTACATACGGCAAATCCCGGGGCATCCATAGAGGAGCTCGGGAAGCTTGTTTCCCCGCCTCTCGGGAAGTCCGGCATGTATAACCGCCTAAAGCGCCTTCTGGAAATCGCAAAGGCTATTGATTGAGTTTTGGGGTGATTCCGTGTTATCATGTACCAAATTTTGTTATAAGGGGTAATATCGGTTGCGTCCTAAGGAACAGTACATAGAATCAGATAATTCGTACTACGAGCCTTCCGGAGATCCGTCTCACGGAACGATGGTGCTCGTTGTTTTCGTGACGGTACTGATGGTATGCCTTACACTTGTTCTCGCGATAATCTATTTCAGGAACAGCAAGGAGAATGAGAAGACCGTACTGCCTGAAGGTCAGGAAGGGAGCGAGGTCAACTACATTGCGGTGGCAACACCGACGCCGACTCCGGTGCTCCCCTTGCAGGACTTCCAGAATCCCCAGCTCTATCCTGCATCGGCTCAGGTCAGGATCCCTCTCGAGATAACGATCGATGATGAGGCGGATCCTGCCAAGGTCGGACTTACGCAGAATATAATGACGGGAAACGATCTCGTGACGGAATATACAAGGAGCGAACCGATCAACATGGGTGACCCCCTTGAGTATTCGGCGGCTGCCGGAATACTGACCTTCAGGGGAAACAATTTCAGGAACAGCGCATCGTTCGGTTACGTAAATGATGCCTCCGGCGGGGAACTGACACAGGTCTGGGAATATACGAAGCTCGGAGTCAGGCTCGATTCATCCCAGTCAAAGCTCTGGTCAGGTATCCTGAGACCCAGCCAGCCTCTGATAATAAGGTGGCCCGACAGGATAAAGGGAGATCTCAATCTCTATCCCGAGAAGAAGAATAAGGCCGGACTGACCGAGGTTGTCGTTTCCGCTATGGACGGCAAGCTATATTTCCTCGATCTGGATGACGGGACACAGACAAGAGATCCGATCGATATTGGAGCTTCCATCAAGGGAACGCCGTCTCTCGATCCGAGAGGTTATCCCCTTATCTATGTAGGTCAGGGAGATGATAACAGCGAGACGGGATTCGGAATGTATGTATATTCACTGATCGACGGATCCAGGCTCTATTTCTATGATGCCAAGAATGACGGATCGTACAGGATGAACTGGGGTGCATTCGACTCATCGCCCCTGGTGGATGCTGCGAGCGATACGCTCATCTGGCCGTGCGAGAACGGCATCATATACACATTCAAGCTTAATACTTCCTATACTCCGGGAGCGGGTAATATCTCGATCAATCCCGAGAGGACAGGACTTAAGTATATCTTTAATGATCAGCAGGCCGCTCTGCTCGGAGTCGAAGGTTCGATCGCAGTATACGGAAACTTCGGTTATTTCTGTGATAACGACATGAAACTCGTATGCCTTGACCTCAATTCGATGAAGATACTCTGGGCAAGGACCCTGGGTGACGACTGCGATATGACCCCCGTCGTTACCGAGGAAGGAGGAGTGCCTTTCGTCTATATCGCCACCGAGGTCGAGAACCAGGGCGGAAAGGGCACATATTCCGGTGCTGCCTACACATATAAGTTCAACGGGCTTACGGGTGCGGTCGTATGGCAGACATCACAGCCTTGTCATACATATAATGCCGATACGAGCGAGAATGACCAGACAGGCGGATGCATCGGCAATCCCATATCGGGCAAGAAGAGCATATCCGACCTGATCATATTCTCGTACAGTATGACGAGCGACCTTGCACAGGGTAATATCCTCGTTGCCTATGATAAGAATACGGGAACGGAGAGATGGCGCTATAACATGAATAAATATGCATACAGCTCTCCCGTGGATATATATGACGAGCAGGGCAACGCATATATCGTGATAGGCGACTCCATAGGACAGATCCACCTCGTATATGCAAACGAGAGGGTGGAGACTGACGCAGAGGGCAACGAAGTGATCCACAGAGCGGGCGAGAGAGTCAATCACATACAGACCTCGAGGCTTATCGGAACACCCGATGAGACATCGAGCGGAATAAATTTCGACGCATCTCCCGCGATTTATGGTAATATGATGGTCATCGGCACTACATCGGGCTCGATAATGGGCATCAGGATAGGCCAATAAGGGGATAAGAGGAATAAAGCTGATGGATTACAAGAAGATGTATGATTCCATAGTGATGCTGGAGGTGGAGATAAGCTCCTTTTCGGGCGGCGGATATAAGGTCAGATATGATCTTTCCCGTAACCTGATATCCTGGAACGACAGCTATATGTGGAACAACAACTTCATGAAGTCCCTTACCGCGACAAAGAAGGAACTCATCAATAAGGCTCTTCCGGAATCGGGAATGCTCGAATGGATGGAAGGCTATAACAGAGGGGAAACGGAAAAATACGGAAGGCCGACGGCAAATCCGTCATCATGGAAGATAACTGTAAAGTTCGAGGACAATACGACTCTTGTCTCGAGCCATACGAAGAATTTCCCCAAGAAATGGAATGACCTCAAGACGATAATCGAGCAGACGACCGAATGCACCTTCAGACTGCGATGAAATAAACGTCGCTTTATGTTAAAATAACAGGAGCGCGAAGGAGGATCTGTTTTGGATTACGCTGAAGGACTGTTTCTCGGGAAACTATGGAGCGATACGGACTACGAGAACCGCAATCATGCGGGGCTCTTTATCCTGTACGGGCTCCTGACCGACTGTGTCATCCTTTATAATTTCTACTTCGGGAAGAATCTTCTGGGACTGGGGTCTTTCGGGGCCGTTCATATCGTTCTTCTCATACTGCTCTTCCTCGCGAGTCCCTTTATCTGCTTCAAGTATTACCGAATGCCCGTTTGGGGCAAAGGACTTGTTTTGGCTGAGAAGGTCTTTAAGGCATATCTCATTCTCGATCTTACGGTCAGTCTCATCATGCCGAGGATCACTATCGAGAAGGACGGTCTTCAGGATTCCCTGATCAACTGGCTCAACGGCACCCTTGAGACCTATACTGAAAAGTTTTCCGGTGATGCAGGATCTTTCTCGACCGTAATGGGAGTCCTGGCCGGAGGACTCCATACAGTATTCGTCATCCTTCTCTGGATCGTGGCTCTTGTCGTGATACCGGGTCTTATATATATCGTATACAGGATCCTTCAGTATATGTACGACTGGGTGATGGAGAAACTCGTAATAAGGAAGCTTTTCGCGGGATACAGGAAATGATCCCGCTGCTCATATCTGTGGAGGTGATCATAAATGGCAGAGCTTACAAGGTGTAAGGATATAACGATCGAAGAGCTTGAAGAGAGCCTCGGAGCAAAGAAGCTTCCCGAATTCATCACAAGGTGTGAGAGCGCATTCCTCGAGAATATAGATTCCATAATCGGTGATTTCCTTTCGAACCCTTCGAAAAGGGCGGTCTTCGTATCGGGCCCCACATCTTCCGGAAAGACGACTTTCACGATCAGGCTTTCCGAAGGGCTGAAGGCTATGGGAAGGGAAGCGGCGTTCCTGTCGCTCGACGATTACTATATCATGAAGGAACTGACGTTCGACAGGGACGGAAGGCCTGATTTTGAGACGATCGATTCGATCGATGTAGACAGGGCGGCCCGTGATATCTCGAAGATAATCGCGGGAGAGAGAGTCGTACCCCCGTACTTCGACTTCATGACGAGGATACCTGCCGAGCGTGATGACAGTGAAGCTATCGAGCTGTCGGAAAACGGAGTGCTCGTAGTCGAAGGACTTCACGGATTGTCGGAGAGGATAGCGGGTCAGATAGATCCCGACAAGTGTCTCAAGGTGTTCATAATGCCTTATGGTAATGTCTACGGAGATACGAAGATAATGGACAGCAACGAGATAAGGCTGCTCCGAAGGATCGTCAGGGACAACCGCCACAGGGGTGCACATGCGATCGCGACGGTCGACTACTGGCCCATGATCGAGAAGTCGGAGGAGATCTACTATAAGGACTATCTTTCGATGGCGGATGAACATATCAATTCATTCCTGCCTTATGAGAGCCTCATAATAGCACCGCTCGCACTGGGTGATATCGAAGATGCCCTTCAGATGGCGGCAAAAGGAGAGCTCGAGCCCAATATCTTTATGGACAAGTCATTGACGGGAAAGCCGTTCGCCGACCTGTCCGCGGCGCTCGACAGATGTGCGAGGCTCAAGAGGCATCTTGAGAAGATCCCCGTCATCGATCAGGATTGGATCCCCGACAGATCGATCCTGAATGAATTTATATCGAAGTAATGATAAGGAGGCATAGAAATGCCGATCAGGATAGCAAATAACCTTCCCGCAAGGAAGGTACTTGAAAAGGAAAGAATATTCGTCATGGAGGAGACGAGGGCTCTTACACAGGATATAAGGCCCATCAGGATCGCGATCCTCAACCTCATGCCGAACAAGATAGCGACAGAGACGCAGCTGCTGAGAGCTCTTTCGAATTCCCCCATCCAGGTGGATATAGACCTCGTCAGGGTCGCATCGCATATATCGCAGCACACGAGCGAAGAGCATCTCCTGAAGTACTATGAGACCTTCGAAGCTGTGAAGGACAGGTTCTACGACGGTCTCATCATAACGGGCGCGCCCGTGGAACAGATGCCTTTCGAGGAGGTCGATTACTGGCCCGAGCTCTGCGAAGTGATGGAATGGAGCAAGACGCATGTCTATTCGACGATGCATATCTGCTGGGGTGCAATGGCCGGTCTTTATTACCATTACGGCATTCCCAAGTATGATCTTCCGGAGAAGATGTTCGGGATCTTCGAGCACAGTATGGTCTACAGTAAGCCCGTGAAGCTCTTCAGGGGATTCGACGATGTCTTCTATGTACCTCATTCGAGGCATACAGAACTTCACAGGGAGGATGTTTCTTCCTGTGAGCAGCTCCGTATCCTTTCCGAGTCTGAGGAGTCCGGACTCTATGCCATATCAGACAGGCACGGACGTCAGTTCTTCATCACGGGCCACTCTGAATATGATGTGAATACGCTGGACGATGAGTATAAGAGGGACCTTGATAAGGGTCTGCCAATAAAGATGCCGGTGAATTACTATAGAGACGATGATCCTTCCAAGGGTCCTGTCCTGCGCTGGAGATCATCCGCGACACTGCTGTTTACGAACTGGCTCAACTATTATGTTTACCAGGAGACGCCTTTTGATCTGTCGCTCGTCGGACATGAGTCCGGAAGCACAGGCAACGTCGACGCCGAGATAAGATCCCAGGAAGAGAAGAAATGATCAGTATCACGGAGGAAATGGTAAAGGGCCTGTGCCCCGTACGTCCCGCGGACGGTCACAAGGGGACATTCGGTACCGCGCTTATACTTGCGGGCAGCAGATATATGCCCGGTGCCCAGATGCTATGCACTTCCTCCGCGCTCCGGTCAGGAGTCGGGATCGTCAAGGTCCTTGCTCCGGAGGAGTCGCTCGTCTCAACGAAGGCTAACTGCCCCTGCGCCGTATTATGTGAATATCCTGATACGGTGGCGGGAGCGCTGAGAAGATATTCTGCCGAATCGTCAAAGGCTTCATCGGTCGCGATCGGTCCCGGTATCGATACGGATGACGGGAGGATACGCGCGATACTTCAGTATGCCGTAGATAATACCCCTTATCTCGTTATCGATGCCGGAGCTCTCGACATCATATCGAAAGATACCCTGTTCTGGCAGGGGCTTTTCGAGGCGAGGAAGGAAAAAGGACTGCCGTATCCCGTTATCACGCCGCACCCCGGGGAGTTCGAAAGGCTCACCCGTGAAGGGAAGGACGGTTTCACACCTGAACGATGTGTGCAGTTTGCACGAGATTGGGGATGTGTACTGGTATTAAAAAAACATAAAACGTTGATCGCGATTCCGGGCGGAGAATGGTATATTAACAATACAGGCAATAACGGCATGGGAAAGGGCGGTTCGGGCGATGTCCTGACAGGCCTTGCGGCAGGATTTCTCGCACAGGGGCTGGCGCCCGCAGATGCAGCCGTGGCAGCCGTTTATCTTCACGGCTTATCGGGCGATATCGCCGCTGAGAAGACCGGCGTGAGGGCGATGCTCCCCACGGATCTGATCGATTGCCTCGCATCAAGTTACAGAAAGACGGGATGGACATGATCGATAATAATACTGTCATCGAACCTCAGAATATCTTCGACCGCTCATGCGTAGAGATAGATCTTTCGGCATTGAAGCATAATATCAGGGAGATAAGAAGGATAACGGAGAAGGACGCTGACATCATGGCGGTAGTCAAGGCTGATGCATACGGACACGGCGCCTACGAGACGGCAAAGATCCTTCTCGAGAATGGTGCGACGGGTCTTTGTATCGCTACGATGGACGAGGCCGTTCACCTGAGAAGGAGCGGTATAACGGCAAGGCTCCTGCTCCTGGGCGGCACCGATGTAACGAGATATGCAGATGCGATCAGATATAAGGTGGATCTGGCGATATTCGATACGGAATCGGCTCAGATGCTCTCCGATGAGGCCGTAAAGCTCGGAGGAACATGTGATATCCACATAAAGCTCGATACGGGAATGGGAAGGATAGGATTCCCCGGAACCGAAGGATCTTCGATAGATGAGATCGAGAAGATCTGCTCGATGCCCGGACTTAACCATTATGGTATATTCTCTCACTTCGCTGTTGCCGACACGCCCGATGATGACTATACGAGAGCACAGTTCGACATCTTCATGTCGGGTATAAAGGAACTCGAGGCAAGGGGCATTACCTTTACCAAAAAGCATATATGCAACAGTGCTGGGATAATGAGATTCCCCGAGATGCATCTGGATATGGTCAGGGCAGGACTTATCCTTTACGGTCTTATGCCGCCCGGATGCCCTGAGCCCGTAAAGAAGATCGACCTTCAGCCGGTAATGGCATGGTATGCGAAGGTCATGCATGTCAAGATGATCCCCGAGGGAGCTTCCGTCAGCTACGGACGCGCTTTTATCGCGGAAAGACCCACGAAGGTCATTACGGTCTCCGTAGGATATGCAGACGGCCTTTCGAGGAGATTCTCGAACGGATTCGAACTGATGGTAAAGGGACAGCGTCTTCCGATCATAGGCAAGGTGTGTATGGATATGTGCATGCTCGATGCCACTGACTTCGAGGGTGAGATCAAAAAGGGCGATACGGTAACGATCTTCGGTCCCGGAAGGCCCGCTGATGAACTCGCCGATTACCTGGGAACGATCAATTACGAGATCACATGCGATGTCGGAAAGCGCGTCCAGAGGATTTTTATAGACTGAACAGACTAACAGATAAAGAAAACAGGAAGGAAAGACCGGACAAATGGAAAATGCGGAAAGAAAAGAACTCGAGCTTTTTGCAGCGAAGATGAGAAGATGGATAGTCGAAGGCGTTTACTGCGCCAAGAGCGGCCATCCGGGCGGATCTCTGTCATGCACTGACATCATCTGCTATCTCTACAACAAGGAGATGAAAGTTGATCCTCAGAACCCTAAGGATCCCGACAGAGACAGATTCGTCCTTTCGAAAGGACACTGTGCACCCGCACTCTATTCTGCTCTGGGACTCAAGGGATTCTTTGATATAAACGAGATGAAGAACCTTCGAAAGATCGATTCCTTCCTTCAGGGACATCCCTGTATTGAGCATACTCCCGGTATCGACATGTCAACGGGATCTCTGGGACAGGGAATATCTGCAGCGACAGGAATGGCTCTTGCAGCCAAGCTCGACGGGAAGGATTACAGGGTCTTCTCAGTACTGGGCGACGGCGAGATGCAGGAGGGACAGGTCTGGGAGGCTCTGATGAGCGCGGCTCACAATAAGCTTGACAACATCTGCGCATTCGTAGACCATAACGGTCTTCAGATCGACGGTAATGTCGACGATGTCATGAGCCTTGGAGACATAAAGGCGAAAGTAACCGCTTTCGGATGGAATGCTGTCGAGATCGACGGACATGATTTTGACCAGATAGAAGGTGCCCTTAAGGCATTTAATGAGAACAGGGGCTCCGGAAAGCCTTTCTTCGTTATCGCAAATACGCATAAGGGAAGAGGAGTTTCATTCATGACAGATAATGCTTCCTGGCACGGCAGCGCGCCCAAGGAAGAGCAGTATAATATCGCAGTCGGAGAACTCGACGCGAAGATCAAGGAACTGGAGGGCTGAACCTGATGGGAAAGATGGCAACAAGAGAAGGCTACGGAAAGGCTCTTCAGGAATTCGGAAAAGATGAAAGGATAGTCGTTTTCGACGCGGATCTGTCGGGATCGACAAATACGGCAAAGTTTAAGGCGCTCTACCCCGAGAGATTCTTCGATATGGGTATCGCCGAGGGAAACATGGTGGCAACGGCTGCCGGAATGGCAACATGCGGAAAGATCGCCTTTGTATCGACTTTTGCGATGTTTGCATCGGAGAGGGCCTGCGAGCAGGTCAGAAATTCCGTCTGTTACCCCAACCTCAATGTAAAGGTCTGTGCTACACATGCAGGACTTACGGTAGGTGAGGACGGCGCATCGCACCAGTGCCTCGAGGATCTGGCGATAATGAGATCCATACCCAATATGCATGTTCTGTGTCCTGCAGATGCGGCTTCGACGAGATATGCCATTAAGGCTGCTATCGAGACGGACGGACCTTTCTATGTAAGGCTCGGAAGGCTCGCTATCGAGGATATCTACGGAGAGTACGGATGTGAGCTTCCTTTCGAGCTGGGAAAAGCCAATATGCTCAAGGACGGATCCGATCTGACGATCATCGCATGCGGATATATGGTAAAGGAAGCACTTGAGGCTTATGAGGCGCTCAAGGCCGAAGGTATAAATGCAAGAGTCCTCGATATGCATACTATCAAGCCGATCGACCGCGAGGCCGTGATCAGGGCTTCCAAGGAGACGGGAGTGATCGTAACCTGTGAGGAGCATACGATCAACGGCGGCCTCGGAAGTGCTGTTGCTGAGGTCGTTGCCGAAGAGGCACCCTGCTTCGTAAAGAGATTCGGCGTAAATGACAGATTCGGAACATCAGGTACACCTGATGCTATCCTAAAGGCATATAACCTTACGTCCGAAGATCTTGTAAAGACATGTAAAGAGGCCCTCGACTTAAGAAAGTGAGGATAGAATATGTCCTTTTGGGATTTCCTGTATAGGCTTCTGATCTATCCTCTGGAATTGATCTTTGAAGTTATATATACGATCTCTGAAAAGTACATTCAGAATCCGGGTCTTTCCATAATCGTTTTGAGCCTCGTGATGAATATCCTGGTCCTTCCTCTGTATATGAAGGCGGACAGGCTTCAGGAAGAGGCAAGGGAGAAGGAGTCAAGACTGGCTCCCGCAGTCAGGAGGATAAGGGGAACGTTCAAGGGCGATGAGCGGTTCATGATGCTCAGCGCCTACTATCGTGAGAATGACTACAGCCCCTTGAGCAGCCTTAAAGGTTCACTCTCGCTCCTGCTCGAGATCCCCTTCTTCATCTCGGCATATCATTTCCTTTCAAACCTCGGATATATACGAGGTGTATCTCTGGGACCGCTGAAGGATCTCGGATCTCCCGACGGTCTTATCGTTATCGGCAGCGTGACGCTGAATCTCCTGCCGGTACTGATGACGCTCATAAATATTATCTCGAGTTACATATATGCAAAGGATTTCCCTAAGAAGACAAAGATACAGCTCTATGTCATCGCGGGCATATTCCTCGTACTGTTATATAATTCCCCTTCGGGCCTCGTATTCTACTGGATCCTGAACAATCTCTTCTCGCTCTTTAAGAATGTCTTCTATAAGATCAGGCATTCCGGGACGGTAATAGGGGTCCTTTCGATGTGTCTGGGTCTGTTTCTCTCAATTTCCTCCTTCAGGATCAGACTCAGCGGGACATCATACGGAGGTTTGCTGCTGGCAGTCGGTCTTGCATTTATCCTTGCAGGTTCGTTTTTGACCTTCAGAAGATATATCGTTATAAAAAACAAGGGAAAGGTATTCTCTCCTTCGGATCCGTCAACAGACAAAAAGGTCTTTCTTTTATGTTCGGTATTCGTTGCCCTGCTGAGCGGAGCTGAGACAACGGCTGAGATGATAGCCGTATCATTCCACGATTTTGTTGAGATCGGTCATTATACCAATCCTTTCTGGTTTGTCTTAAGCGCATCTGCAACATCGATAGGACTGTTTGTCATCTGGATGAGCGTATTCTATAACCTGTCCGGACCGTACGGGAAAAGGGTCATGTCGATAATGATGTGGATCTTTTCGACGACGGCCATACTGAACAAGGTGATCACCGGATTATCCGGAACGAAGTTCTTCAGACCGTCTGTCGCTTCAAATGCGCCGCTGACATACTATGATGATGTGAAGATCTACCTGATCATATTGCTGGCGGTCATTACGCTCAGTTATGTCTTATGGGGCAACGGCAAGAAGATAGTGCTGTTCCTTTCTTTTGTATTTGCATTCACCATGATCATCATGACTTCATACTACGGCATCATCGCTTTCCGTCTCGGGAACAATGATTATTATCTGGACAGATCAAGATATGCTGCTCCGGGAGTCATCAGCCTTTCGAGGAGCGGCAGGAATGTCGTAGTCATCATGATGGACCGTGAAGTCCCTGACTTTATCCCTGCCGTAATGGAGGAATATCCAGATACGGCGTCTGATTTTGAGGGATTTGTCTATTATCCGAACACTTTGTCTTACGGCAATGTTACTGTCGTCGGTGCACCCGGACTTCTCGGAGGATATGAGTATATTCCCGGTAAGATGAATGAGCGGGACGATGTATCGATGAAGGACAAGATGAACGAAGCAAATCTTCTGCTGCCCGTCCTCTTTGAACAGAACGGATTCGAATCCGTGGTATGTGACCCGCCTTATGCAGGATATGAACTGATCTCGGATCTTTCGGTATTTGAAGAGAAAGGGATCGATTCATATTTAACAAACGGGGCATTTTCCGCTCAGTATGATGAATATGAACAGAACGCAAAGGAGATAACAGACCGTCAGATGAGGAATTTCTTCTGCTACGGCGTCCTTCGCGTCAGTCCCGTATTCCTGTGGGATATAGTCTACGATCAGGGTAACTATAACTGTCTCGATTATCCTCATTCCGATGCAACTTATGCATTCGACATTAATGAGTTTATCGATTCGTACAACGTCCTCCTTAACCTTGAGCAGATGACACGGATAGAGGACGAGGGTGATCATTATACTTATTTCGGAAACCTTACCATGCATGAGCCGGTGGTCCTTTATGGAGATGAACATAACGGAAGTATATCCTGCAGAGACGGGACAGTGCTTGATCTTTCCGATACAAACCAGATCGCTCATTATCAGATAAATTCAACGGGTCTGATACAGCTGGGAAAGTGGTTCAGGTATCTCAAGGAAAACGGCGTTTACGATAATACCAGGATAATAATCGTATCGGATCACTCGACTGATCTGGGATATGAGGAAACTATAGCCGGGTACAGCATAGAGCCTTTTCACTGTACTCTTATGGTAAAGGATTTTGATTCAACGGGTGAATTCAGGACAGACATGACTAATATGACCAATGCCGATGTCCCGCTACTGTCGACAAAGGGCATCATTGACGATCCGCATAATCCGTTCACGGGAAGATCCCTTACCGGGGCAAAGGAAGAAGCGGGAGCTCCGGTCCTGATATATACAGAAAAATGGAATCCTTTTGAACAGAACGAGAATACATATGCAAAGGGTGACTGGTTCAAGGTGACGGGAGAAGATCAGATGGACGTCTCTTCCTGGGAGCACCTGGGGAATTACTGATCTGCACAAAAGGATTTGTCCTTCATTTTTGAAATGATATACTGATATCTGAACTATCTGTTTAATGTATCCATCCGAAGGGAGATGCTCTTATGAAGAAGTACTGTTCATCCTGCGGCGCCGTAACTGATGCCCAGACCAATTTCTGTACGAACTGCGGCGGAAAGCTCACAGCTTTCGGCGAAGATATAGCACCTGCTGCTCCCGCGTCACCTGCGGTCTCGACTCCGGTTCCCGCTGCCGCGGCACCTGTAACGCCCGCACCTGCTGCACCGGCAGCGCCAGCTGCACCTGCTGCACCGGCTGCACTGCCTTTCGGTGTGCCTCCGATGAAGATCGAGGACGAAACACCTGCCGGGATCGGCGAAGACGAGTATCTCGATATGCTCGGATCAAAGTGGATGGTCAGTTCGAACGAGGTGATAAAGGGAAGGCTCAAGGGGGAGAACAGGGAACAGATCGTAGTCACCGACAGGAGGCTTTACTTCAATACCAGAAAGTGGATCGGCTTCTCGAAGGAGACGACCGAGAGCAAGATCAATCTCGAGGACGTCAGTGCGACGACTATCGTCTCGCGCGCTCCGTCCCTTTTGTATCTACTTTCGTTTATCCTCTGCGGGATCATAGCCTGGTTCCTTCACTATCAGTATGGAACCAATGAAAACATTGGCCTTATGATAGGCGAGATAGTCTTTGCCGTCATAGGTATCTCATGTCTCTGCGTATGGCTCCTCGGCAGGAGGACGCAGTTCAGGATCGAGTATTCAGCAGGATCCGGCGGCATCGGAAACAACGGTTCCATGAGCTTCAACGTCAAGAGATATAATATGGAGACTGTAAGGGATTTCCAGAAGAGGATCCATGCGGCGAAGGACCAGATGGGCCGCCGCTGATGTTCCTAACGGCGAAAGGGTAATAAGATGAACAGGGAAAAGACCGGAGTCAATGTAGCCAGGCACCTTCTGTGCATATACCTCTTCTTTAATTTCGTGGTATTTGTTAATGCCGTGGCATTCAGGTCCACATTCCTCAATTCGGATTTCTGGTCCTCGGCCATCAGAAATGGCGCGAGCGATGAGTTCTACGAGGACGAGATCAGCCGGATCGACTGGGAATATCTTGATGACAGGAATCTCGTTGACGATAAGAAGGCACTCGTTGCAGATATGAACGATATCATCATCGATGGCATGTTCAATGCCGCCATGACGGGTGATGCTTCGGTCGATCAGGACGTAACCGACCAGCTCTTCGACGATCACTTCGAAAAGAATTTCAAGAAGGAAGGTTACTCCTCAAAGCAGATCAAGAATGCGAGAAATGATCTCCACAAGGCTGTAGAGAATGTTTTCGAGGGATATAAAAAGGACAGGAAGAATAATGATTTCTTCAACTTCCTGGGCCTGGCATATGCTGTCGTGCTCCCTGCGGTACTCATCACGCTTGTAATGACGGCGATCGTCCTTGCTGTCCTGCTCGCCATACACAGGAACAAGATGAGGCCTTTTGTAAATATACTCGTGTCGGCATTTTTTGCTCTGATAACATCAGCAGGGCTCTGGGGACTCATGCATGCCATACTCGACGAAGCCGCTTCCAAAGAGAAGGATGGCGACACGGCGCTCATAAAGAGCTTTGTCGGAAGCCTCGGATGGGTACCCGTGATAATGTTCATCGGTGCTGCCGTCTGTCTTGCAGGAGCCTTGTCCCTGTCAAGAGCCGCGAAGCGCCACGATGCTTCCTTTGATGACTTCGACGCGAAGAGCGCAGGGATCACAGTCCCGGCTTCATACGGAGCTTCCCTGACTGCCGGTTCCTATGATACGGACGACAGCGATTTTGCAAGGGAAAAGGCAGAGGAAGAGCGCGAATACAGAAGAGATTACGACGACGAACTCGAGTAAGTCCCCGTAAACCTGCTCCGGAGCAGTTTTTTCTTGACATAATCAGCCTTCGAGAATATAATCTTTAGGCTAATTATGTTCGACATATGCGCCCTCGTGCGTTTGTGATAGATAAAAAGACGGAGGAAGACTACTATGAAGATGACATATCAGCCTAAGAAGAGACAGAGGTCCAAGGTTCACGGTTTCCGTGCAAGAATGGCTACACGCGACGGACAGGATGTCATTAAGAGAAGAAGAGCAAAGGGCAGGAAGGTTCTTGCTGCTTAAGGATCACGCATGTGATCCTTTTTCTGATGTAAAACGGGAAGTTCTGAACGTTGAAAGGTGTATCGCTTAAGTTTAATTATGAGTTCTCCAGAGCGTTCAGACGCGGAAGTTTTGCTACGGGTCGCTATCTGACGGTCCATGCCTTTAAGAGGCAGAAGGGCATCAGACATAATATGACTCCGATCCCCGGCAATCTTATCAGAACGGGGTTCTGTGCCAACAAGAAACAGCTTGGCGCAGTAGGAAGGAACAGAGCAAGACGCCTGATGAGGGAATCTTACAGGAAGCTCTGTCCGGGTCTGAAGGAAGGATACGACCTTATATTTACCTTGAAGAACTGCAAAGAGATACCGTGTTACCGCGATATAGCGGATGAGATGAAGTCGCATCTCATAAAGCTCGGAGTGCTGGATCGGGAGTTTATTGATCAGGATGGTCGCAAAGCAGCTGATTAAGCTCGTCAGGTTTTATCAGAAACATATTTCGCCCGGCCTGGGGCATCTTTGCAAATATCAGCCGACATGCTCGGAATACATGATCGGCTGTCTGGAAAAATACGGGGTCATCAGAGGAGTACCCCGGGGGATATGGCGGATATTGAGATGTAACCCCTTTTCGAAAGGCGGATACGATCCCGTCCGCTGACAGGAGATAAAGATGGATATAAAAGTTTCTTTGGCAACAAACTTTTTGGATATTATACTGGGCCCGCTCTCCAGCCTCTTTGGTTGGGTGGCGAGGCTCTTTTACAGTTTTCTGGGAAGTTACGGCCTTGCTATCATCTTCCTTACGGTGGTCATCAGGGGACTTCTGATCCCTTTGAACGTAAGATCACAGCGCTCCATGCTCAAGATGCAGGCGCTCTCGGGAAAGCAGGCTGAACTTCAGAGAAAGTACGGACACGATAAGCAGAGATACCAGGAAGAGCTCTATAAGCTCCAGCAGGAGAACGGTGCGATGGGCTGCTCCGGATGTATCCTTCCTCTTCTGCAGCTCCTCTTTATCTGGCCTATCTACCGTGTAGTATCCGGACCTCTCCATTACATCGCCCAGATATCTATGGAGAATCTCCAGAAGATGATCGATACTGCTTCCGAGTGGGGCATCATCGGAAAGTCTGTCACAAAAGAGAATCATATCGCGCTTATCGATGTGCTTGCCAATAACAGCAAGTTCTTCAGACATGTAGTAACAGAAGGCAATATGTCTGCAGGACAGATGATGGATCTTCACTTCCTCGGACTCGATCTGACGAAGGTACCTTCCATAAATCCTGCGACGATAATGAAGGAGCCCTCTGTCTATATTCCCCTTCTCTTCCTTCCTCTCCTTGTTCTCATCGTCAATCTCGTGATGATGAGGATGACGACCTGGCTCAAGCCCGGATATAAGGAGCAGCAGGAAGCCAAGGAGCGTGCAAAGAACAATCCCGCACGTGCAGGTCAGGTACAGCAGGACAAGACAGAGTCCACCATGAAGATCATGAACTGGGTTATGCCTTTAATGATGCTCTTCACGACATTCATCTGGCCGGCTGCGATGGGCCTTTACTGGATCATAAGCGGACTTATGGGAATCCTTTCCCAGATCCTTGTTTTCTATCTCTTCACAAAGCCCTATGAGCTGAAGAAGGCCGAGGCTGAACTCGCCAAGGCTAATGCTTTCAAGAAGAAGGCTGCAGAGCAGGGCGAGGGCGACAAGTCCAAGAGCAAGAAAAAGAAGAAAAAGTGATCAACCTATACGGAGGACATATATGGAAAAGACAGTAACCATGACAGGTAAGACGGTCGACGAGGCTGTGGAGAACGCTCTCTCCGAGCTCGGTGCAAAGAAGGAAGATGCTAAGATCGAAGTCATAAGCGAAGGCGCAGGCGGATTTCTCGGACTCGGCGGAAAGCCCGCTGAGGTCAAGGTAACGGCTGACGTTGCCGAGGAAGCTCCCGCTTCCGAGGATGTAGTCTACTACGGTGATGACGAGAATTTCGAGGGTGATGCCGTAAGTGAGGCTGAGGATGCTGCAGTCAGCTTTGTCGCTGAAGTCCTTTCCGGTATCGGCATTCATGGAAATATGGATTCCTACAGAGAGGATGATGCCATCTACATCTCGGTATCCGGAGGCGACTGCGGTGCAGCTATCGGACGTCACGGCGAGACTCTTGATGCTATCTCCTACATGACGAACCTTATCGCAAATAAGCACAGCGAGGAGAAGGTACATGTTCACCTCGATGTCGGCGGATACAGAAAGCACAGGGAGCAGGTAGTCAGGAACCTGGCAGACCGTGCCGCTTCCAAGGTAAGGAAGACGGGACGCAAGGTTGCCATGGAGGCTATGAGCCCTGCAGAGAGAAGGATAGTTCATTCCTATCTCCAGAATGCTGAAGGCATCACGACTCACAGTGAGGGTGACGAGCCCCAGAGAAGGGTAATCGTTACTCCCGAAGAAGCTGCAGAGTGATCTGCCTCTCTAAAGGGGCGGCATATCATGGCTGACGATTTCTGTGCATGCTCCACTCCCGGCGGCAAGTCCGGCATTGCGGTCATTAGGATCTCCGGTGTTGACCACGCTTCATTTCTTGATGATGCCGTAAAGATCATAAGGACAGGCTCGGATGCATCCTCGGTATCGGAAATGCCCGGTTACACGACGGCACTTGCCGACTTCAAGGATCCCGTGACGGGAGAAGTCATCGACAGGGTCATCATAAGCAGATATAAGGCACCACATTCATATACGGGACAAGACTTAACAGAGATCTCCTGTCACGGCGGTGACGCCGTACGGCAGGAGATCCTTCGCGTTTTATACGAAGGCGGGATCAGACCTGCCGCACCGGGTGAGTTTACCAAGACGGCATTTATCAACGGCAAGATCGGACTTTCGGAAGCTGAGGCGGTAATGGGAGTCATCAATGCCGAATCGAAAAGAGCGCTCTCGGCGTCAGGCTCACAGCTTGCCGGAGCTCTCTCGGAAAAACTGTCTGCGGTCGAAGAGGAGCTCTATAAGGCGCTGTCGCTTATCGAGATGATCGTAGAGTTCCCCGAACATGATGACACTCCGGAGAATACCGGCCGTGTAAGAGAGATCATCGAAGGATCCTGTAAGACGGTCCGTCAGCTCGAAAAGAGCTACGCAAAGGGAAGGATGCTCACGAACCGTATGAACGTAGTGCTCACGGGAGCACCCAACAGCGGAAAGAGCACGCTCCTCAACGTCCTTGCGGGTTTTGAAAGAGCGATCGTAACAGATATCCCGGGAACGACGAGAGACACGCTCGATCTTCAGATCGAAGTCGAGGGTATCCCTGTTACGGTAACCGATACTGCGGGACTTCGAAGGACTGAAGACGAGGTCGAGGCGATCGGCGTTGAAAGAGCAGGGAAAGCTATAGAGAATGCCGATCTTATATTCCTTCTGATCGCTCCTGATGAGACGCAGGAAGATGCGAAGGAGAAGGCAGACATCATCGCGGGTGCAGGGAAGGCTCCGGATACGATTCCGGTCTTTTCGAAGTCGGATGAGGATACGAACATACATAAAGACAGTATCTCCTCATATGCGAAGGAAAAGAATATGATGGACAGCATCGTTATATCAGCCAGGGATGAGGAGAGCATAGATACTGTCAGAAAGTGTATCGTCAGGTGCTATGAGGAGGCCGGAGGGCTTACGGGGACCGAGATAACCGTCATGAGCGAGAGGCACAGGGATCTTCTCTATTCCGCGGCGGGCAAGCTCGGCGAAGCAATGAGCGTTATAGATGACGGCCTGGGGATCGATATAGCTTCATCGGTCATAAGAAGCGCATTGGACGATATCGGGTCGATAACGGGAAAGAATGTTTCTACAGAACTTGTAAACAGGATCTTTTCCGATTTCTGCATAGGCAAGTAAAGGAGATAAGAAGTGGACGTTAAGGAAGCGCTTTCGAGGGAAGGTTCCTACCTTGCAGGAGAATATGACGTCATCGTCACCGGTGCAGGACATGCGGGGTGCGAGGCGGCATATGCCTGCGCGAAGACAGGGCTTAAGACGATCCTCTTTACGCTGTTCCTTGACAGCATCGCCAACCTTCCGTGCAATCCGAGTATCGGAGGCACGGCGAAAGGACAGCTCGTCCGCGAGATAGATGCTCTTGGCGGCATCATGGGTAAGATAGCGGATAAGTGTGCGGTCCAGATGAGGATGCTCAACAGGTCGAAAGGCCCCGCGGTCTTTTCGCCAAGGGCCCAGATGGACAGGAACAGATATTCCGCTTCGATGAAGGCTGAACTCGAGAGAGTCGAAGGACTCGATATAAGGCAGGCCCAGGTCAAGGAGCTCCTGACAGATCCCGAAGGCAGTAAGGCTGAGGGCGTGATCACCGAATCGGGGGCGGTATATACGGCGAAGGCAGTCGTCATCTGCTCCGGAACATATATGGAAGCGAGGACCATCAGGGGAGAGGTCATCTGCGAATCGGGGCCTGACGGGCTTCCGAGGTCGGAGGGACTTTCCGCATCGCTGGCATCACTCGGCATCCCGATGTTGCGGTTCAAGACGGGAACTCCCGTAAGGATCAATTCCGGCAAGGTCGATTTTGAAAAGCTCACAAGGCAGGACGGTGAAACAGATGTGCCGCCGTTTTCCTTCGAAAATGAGATGAACGGCTTCAGGGTGGCTCAGGATCAGATGCCGTGCTGGTCCGTATGGACTACTCCCGAGACGCGCGAGATCATCAGGAGCAATATGCACAGATCACCTCTTTACAGCGGTGTCATCACGGGCATCGGTCCCAGGTACTGCCCCTCGATCGAGGATAAGTTCGTTAGGTTTGCGGATAAGGACAGGCACCAGATATTTATCGAGCCGATGGGAAGAGAGACTTCCGAGATGTACCTTCAGGGATTCTCGACGAGCCTTCCCGAGGAAGTCCAGGTAAAGATGGTCCACTCGCTCCCGGGACTTGAGAACGCTGTCATCCAGAGAAACGCATATGCTATAGAATACGATCTTGTAGATCCGCTCTCGCTCTATCCGACACTCGAGTCGAAGGTCGTGGAGGGACTCTTTACTGCAGGACAGATAAACGGTTCCTCCGGATATGAGGAGGCTGCTGCCCAGGGAATAGTCGCCGGCATAAACGCATCGCTCAAGATCAGAGGGGAAGAGCCGATGGTCATAGACCGTGCGACCGCATATATCGGAGTCCTGATAGACGACCTTGTAACAAAGGGTACGAACGAGCCCTACAGGATGATGACGTCGAGAGCCGAGTACAGGCTGTTCCTCCGCCAGGATAATGCCGATCTGAGGCTGACTCCCGAAGGCAGGCGCGTCGGTCTCATAAGCGAAGAGAGATACAGGCTTTTCGAGATGAAGAAAAAGGCGATAGAGGATGAGATCGAACGCCTGAAGAATACATATACAGGTCCTACGGAATTGCTCGGGCAGATCCTTGAGCAGGCTTCCTCGGTAAATCCTCCGTCAGGGATATCGCTTGCGGATCTCATCAGAAGGCCTCATGTTACATATGATATGCTCGCTCCCGTTGACACCGGAAGGAAGCCTTTGTCGGAAGATATAACGAAGGAAGTCGAGACAGAGCTCAAGTATGAAGGATACTTAAAGCTCGAGAAGGAGAAGATCGCGAAGTTTGCGGATCTCGAAAGAAAGCTCATTCCCTCTGATGTCGATTATGATTCCATCGGGGGATTAAGGCTCGAGGCCAGACAGAAACTCGGGAAGCTCAGACCCGTTAATCTCGGCCAGGCCTCCAGGATATCCGGTGTATCGCCGGCGGACATTTCTGTCCTCATGGTATATCTTGAAATGAGAAGAAGATCGGAGAAGGAAAATGGATGAGAACAACTCTCAGGATCTCATAAGCCCGATACTCAGGGAAACGCCCATCGGCGGCGAGATCGTGCTGACCGCCGAGAGGATCAATGCGTTCAGGAGATATGCTGATATGCTCGTCGAGCGCAACAAGGTCATGAACCTTACGAATATAGTCGATGACGAGGGAATAGCCGTAAGGCACTTCGTCGATTCACTGACGATATGCCCCTACATCGAAAAGGAACTCTCGGAAAAGGGAAGAAGGGATCTCTCGCTCATAGATGTGGGAACGGGTGCCGGCTTTCCGGGTATCCCCGTAAAGATAACGCTTCCGGACTTAAGGCTTACGTTGATGGATTCACTCAACAAGAGGCTCGGTTTTCTGAAGGATGTTTCTGAAGAACTCGGTCTTAAGGGTGTCGAGCTCGTTCATTCGCGCGCAGAGGATGCCGGAAGGAACAAGAGATACAGGGAGAAGTATGATATAGCGACTGCAAGGGCGGTAGCGGCGCTTCCGGTCCTGTGCGAATACTGTCTGCCGTTCGTAAAGCCGGGCGGTGTATTCCTCGCGATGAAGGGAAAGAGTGAAGAGGAGGTCGCAGGTTCGTCCCGCGCCATAACACTTCTCGGCGGCACCATCGAGAGCTGCGACCGATTTACGCTTCCCGGGACTGATATGGAAAGATCAGTGATAGTGATAAGAAAAGTGCGCCATACGCCGCCTCAGTATCCGAGACAGGCCGGCAAGCCGTCAAAGGATCCTATCTGAGTGTCTCTCAGATATCCGTACGGCCTTCTTTAAGATAGCGTGCGATAAAATCCCCGTCTATAGGAGTAATTACGGAAGGCGCATCGTCACGCGATTCGGCCTCTATCCTCCTGAGTGTCCTTTGGATAAGATCTTCAGAGGCATGGATTCCCGAAAGCCCGGATTCAAGACCGTTTCTGACGGTATTGTCAAATTGCTCTCTCATATGCCCCTCCGTTGCCTTTCCGGTCCGTATCCTTTTCGAAACGCTCGAGCTTCTTCCTTACGCGGCACAGTCTGCTCCTTACGGTGCTCTCCGTGATGCCGCATACTCTCGCTATGGCCTCATTATCCATATCGAAATAGTAACGGTACAATATAACGTCCCTCGATGTCTGGGGCAGTGCCATGATGGCATCCCAGAGCTCGCCCTCGGGCGGCAGGGAATCGAAGTAAAGATCTTCCTCATGCCTTCCGTCGACCGAAGGGGTGATCCTTGAACTGACGGAGTTATCGTCAGCTTTCTCACCTGTGTCCTCGGTCATCTGGTCATATGAACTTATCCTGGTGGCCCAGGCTGACTTAAGGTAGTCCCTGCATACATTCCTGGCGATAGTGAGAAGCCAGTACTTGGGAGGGCACTGACCGTCAAAGGTATCCCTCTTCCTTATGACCTTGATAAATACATCCTGAAAGGCGTCCTCCGCCTGGCAGCGTTTCCCCAGATAGTAGGTGCATACGCGCAGTACGTCGTCGGCATAGAGCCTGACGAGTTCTTCGGTATCGGGGAGCGAAAAATACTTATCCATCCTGACATCTCCTTTATCTCTTCGATTATAAGACGAATCCCCGGGAGGAGTTGTTGCAAAACTAAGGCATTTTTTCTTATTTATTATAATAATACGCGCGTAATAAAAAGGATTTTATGATATAATCTAACGGTATGAGTTTTTGAAGTGCACTTATGCACACGGAGGAAAAATGGCTAATTCAGACGGCGGTTCCAAGGAACTGCGGAAACAGCAGGAAGCGGAAGTCGATTCCGTCTTCAGATCAGAACAGAATACTATCGTCCCCGTCGACCTTGACAGGGAGATGAGGAAATCATTTATAGACTATGCAATGTCCGTAATCACGGACAGAGCCCTTCCCGACATAAGGGACGGCTTGAAGCCGGTCCAGAGAAGGATCCTCTATTCGATGTTCTCGCAGGGATTTACTCCCGATAAGCCTTATCGAAAGTGCGCCACGACGGTCGGTGACGTTCTCGGACGCTTCCATCCGCACGGTGACGCTTCCGTTTATGATGCTCTCGTAAGGCTCGCGCAGGACTTTTCGCTGAGGCATACTCTCGTTGACGGACACGGAAACTTCGGTTCCATCGACGGTGACCCGCCGGCTGCTTACCGTTATACGGAGGCAAGGCTCGAGAAGGTCGCCATGGAGATGATGAGCGATATCAACAAGGAGACGGTTGACTTCAGGCCGAACTTCGATGAGCACGAGATGGAGCCGGTCATCCTTCCTTCGAGATTCCCGAACCTTCTCGTAAACGGTTCGGTCGGTATCGCGGTAGGTATGGCAACGAATATCCCTCCCCACAATATGGGTGAGACTATAGACGGCGTTATCATGATGCTCGACAATCCCGATGTTACCGTCGAGGAGCTCATGGAAGTCGTAAAAGGTCCTGATTTCCCGACAGGAGGAGCTATCCTCGGCACTGCGGGCATAAGGGAGGCTTATTCCACCGGTAAGGGAAGGATCGTCGTAAGGGCGCATGCCGACATCGAGGATCACGGACAGGGAAGGCAGAGGATAATCATCCATGATCTTCCTTTCGCCGTAAATAAGGCAAGGCTCATCGAGAGGATGGCCGATCTCGTCAAGGAGAAGAAGGTCGAGGGTATCTCCAATCTCCGTGATGAATCTGACCGTAACGAGATGGTACGTATCGTCATCGAGGTCAAGAAGGACGCTAATCCCGATGTAGTCCTTAACCAGCTCTACAAGAACTGTGCACTCCAGGATGCCTGCTGTGCCAATATGATCGCGCTCGTTCCCGACCAGGACGGCAAGCTCGAGCCCAGGACGATCAATCTGATCGATGCTCTCAAGTATTACATCGCTCATCAGGAGAATGTCGTAACGAGAAGGACCGAATTCGATCTCGAGAAGGCAGAGGCCAAGAGACATATCGACGAGGGCCTCCTCCTTGCGATGGATCATATCGATGAGATCATCAACATAATCAGATCATCCAGGACTGAGGCAGAGGCCAAGACGAGGATGTGCGAGAGGTTCGGCTTTACGGATAAGCAGGCCCAGCATATCGTCGACATGAGGCTCGGAAGGCTTACGGGCCTCGAGAGAGAGAAGCTCGAAGCCGAGATCAGGGATCTGACCGAGAAGATCGACTATTATCACAGGATCCTCACGGATAAGGAACTCCTTCACAGTGTCATCAAGGATGAGCTCCTTGAGGTCAAGAGGAAGTTCGCGACTCCCAGGAAGACGGAGATCATCCACGGTCACTTCGAGGATATCGACGATGAGTCTCTCATCCAGGAGCAGGATATCGTAGTTACGCTCACTCACTTCGGATATATCAAGAGACAGCTCATCGATACATATAAGAGCCAGCACAGAGGCGGCCGCGGTATCTCCGCGCAGGGCACGAGAGAGGAGGATTATGTCGAGAAGATCATAACGACTACGACACACAAGTTCCTCCTGTGCTTCACGAATACCGGAAGAGTATTCAAGCTCAAGGGATATCAGATCCCGGAGACGACTTCGAGGAGTTCGAGAGGAACGGCTATCGTCAACCTCCTGAAGCTCGGCGAGAATGAGAAGATAAGGAATATCATCCCGATCGATAATTTCGAGGATGAGGAGCTCTATCTTACCGTTGCCACGAGCAGGGGAATAGTCAAGAGGACTCCCGTCAGGAGCTATGCGAATATTAACAAGAACGGACTTATCGCAGTCAACATCAGAGATAATGACAGTGTTGTCGAAGTTGCCGTTACGAGAGGCAATCAGGAGATAATCCTCGTATCCGCCTCCGGTAAGGCTATCAGGTTCGATTCGGATGACGTCAGGGAGACGGGAAGAAATACTTCCGGTGTACGCGGAATGAAGATAGATGATAATGACATCATCGTTGGAATGGTTCCCGTTACCGAGAACGGCGAGCTCCTCGTAATCTCCGAGAGAGGTTACGGAAAGAGGAGTTCCGTTGAGGATTACAGGAAGCAGAACAGAGGCGGTAAGGGTCTTATTACATATAAGGTCAATGATAAGACGGGCAAGCTCGTCGGATGTACGCTCGTCAATAATGACATGGATATGCTCATCATCACGGACAGCGGCATCATCATCAGAGTTTCTGCTCTTGAGATCCCGACCCTGTCCAGAGCTACTTCGGGCGTAAGGCTCATGAGAGCAAACAATGCTTCGATCGTTGACTTCGCGATCACTGACCATGAGGAGGAGATCCCTGAGGAAGAGACCTCCGCAGAGGGCGCTGAGACCGCTGAGGGCGCTGAGGGCGTGACCTCAGAAGAAGGCGCTGAGGGCGTGGTCCCGGAAGACGGTCAGGCCGGCGAAGCGGCAGCAGAAGAGGAAAAGTAAATAAGGATGAAAGCTTTTAAGAAAGCAGCAGCTGGACTTCTCGCCTCCGTGTTATTATGCACGGCGGCGCTTTTCTGTCCTTTGACATTGAACGGAGAGGGCGTTCGCGCGGAAGTCAGTCAGCCTGAGCTGAACATACCGAGCCTTGATGAGATAGAATGCAGGTCCTACTGTGTCTATGACAAGACAGCTGACGAGATCGTCATCAGCAAAGAACCTAATATGCAGATCTATCCTGCTTCCATGACCAAGGTCATGACCATCCAGCTCGGAATGGATTACCTTTCTCCCAATGACTATCTGACAGTATCCGACAATGCCATTGATAACACGACATCAGACTCGACGCTCATGGGACTTTATATCGGTGAGCAGGTAAGGGTATCGGAACTATATTACGGCATGATGCTCCCTTCGGGAAATGATGCCGCCAACGTCGTTGCGGAAGGTGTTATCGATGCATTTTTCGAGAAGTATCCCGCAGGCGGTGATGAAGTAGGCCCCGATGGCATAAACGGAGATTATTTCGAAGAGCAGATGGGGATGATGACCCCGGATATCCTCTACAGTTACAAGCTGACGGCATTTGCTCTTCTCATGAACTACAGGGCAAAGGAACTGGGATGTGAGAATACTAATTTCGTCAATGCCAACGGACTTCATAACGACGATCACTACACTACTGCATATGAGCTCGCGAAGATCATGGCGAAAGCATCCGAGAATCCGGATTTCTGTACGGTCATCGGTTCTGCGACTCATATATTCGAATCGACGAACCTTCATACCGAGGACGGATGGTCGATAGTCAAGAATACGAATAATCTGCTGAACGACCCGTGGCTCGCATGCAGGACAAAGGACGGAAAGGATACTCATCTTACCGCATTTATCGGAGGAAAGACGGGAACCACGTCTGCAGCCGGTACGGGAATGGTCGTCTATACCGTCAATGAGAACGGACATGAACTCTTTATCGCAGTCTGCGGTATTCCGGATCATGCTTATCAGACCAGATATGTAGCATCTGTAGTCGCTTACGGCAACCTCGCATGCTGGGAGAAGGATCCCGTTACGAGAGTCATCGGTACTACAGGAGATTACAGGAGATTCAATTCGACCAAGGATGAGCTTCCTCAATATGATCCCCTGATAGTTCCCGGCGATGAACTGATAGATTATATATCCGATCCTATTGAGCCCGGGCAGACAGAGGTCCCTGACGAGACTGAAGTCGTTCCCGATGAGACTGAAGCAGGGACAGAGGAAAGCGGAAATACGCCATCCGGCAAGACGGAAAAAGGCGGCAAGGGCACTTCGTCGAAGGATTCTGAGCTCATAACATTCGTCAAGGAGAATCTCGTCCTTTCGGGCATCGTTGTCGCTCTGGTCACGCTCATCTTTGTATGCATCATAGCTCTTATCGTAAGAGGTATCAGAAACAGCCGGAAGAAAAAGAACAGGCGTAAGGTAAGGCCTTTCAAGGGCGGCGACGATTACGTCTGACGCCTGGTCAGTTCCATTGTATATCTCACGGACGGTGCACTCGCGCGGGGATTCATTCGAGATCAAAGCATCTGGTACACCGGAATGATGCTTCCGGTGTGCTTTTTAGAACATATAATAACAGTACACCGCTACGGGCTTTTCATTTCACTTTCATTTATTGTACAGACCGTTGCCAAAACTGACTCTGAAAACGGCATTTCCGGCAATTTACGTCTAAATTGCCAGATTTCATGTTTTCTGAAGTGGTAACGTAAAAGTAGACACGTTCTCAAAAAAGGAAACACATCAGCCGTACTGCCGGCAGTACGGCTGATGTGTGGACATAGATATAAAATCTATCTACAAGGAGGACGTATGCTGTACAATAAAACT
>JAFXMZ010000038.1 GCA_017529925.1 Clostridiales bacterium | reverse complement strand
TGCCCTGAAATGGAGTTATCTACAAAAATGCTTGTTAAACATCTGTTTCGGACGATTTTGGCTGCTTATTTCGTAGAGTTTTGAACAAAAGAAAAGGAGTTGCCTCGCTGTGAACTAATCACTTTTGAGACAACTCCTTTTGTTTTTGCGTTTGCCACCGATCTCATCGAAAATGAACCTGTAGTGCACTGTCGCTGTCTAATAGGTATAATCAGAAATGAAAGAAAGCGAGGACAGTGACTATGTATTGTAATTACTGCGGGACAAAGAACAAAGATGATATGAGATTTTGCGTTAAATGCGGAAAGCCTTTGCCGGCTCAGGAAGATGATACGGCCGCGGCACCGGTACCCGTGACCGCTGCCCCGGCAACACCGGCGGCACCGGTCCAGGCGGCAGCAGGAGCAACAGCATCAACCGAGGCAGCGGCAGCAGCGGCGAAGGCAGGCTTCCTCTCATCGGCAGCCGGCAAGGTATCAGTGATCGCCATAGCGGCGGCAGTTCTTACCGCAGGAGGCTTCGGAGTGAAGTATCTTATCGATAAGAACTCTGATGAGGGCAGAGAAGATAAGCATTCAAAGAAGCACAGGACAGAAGAGACTGAAGAAGATATAGATGAGACAGAAAAGAGTTTAGAAACTGAGGAAACAGAGACGGCAGTGGAGACGGAGGCCGTCCCCGAACCGGTCGAGATAGATCTTTTCGATTATGTCGACGTGAAGTTCGATGGATATTCCCCGTCTATCACCGCGACTGTCGTAGTTCACGATGACATACCCGTAAGCGGCGTTGCTTTTGTCCTGTCGAAATATGAAGGCATAGCGGACGGCGAGACTGTAACTGCCACGATCAGCGGCGAAGCGGAAGGATATGTCTTCAGTTCGATGACTAGGGAATATACCGCCGAAGGACCTGAGCGTGTCGTGAACGTATATGACAGTGGAAGAAATGTCCAGTTTGTGATCGATTATGATGAATACTATGAGGACGTTCCGGTACCTGCGGTCGAGATAACCGGACATGACATGAGCGCCGTAAACGAAGAGATATTTAAGGCGTGCGAAGAGGGGGTTCACATCGAAGGTGACCTCGGATATGGTTACGTGGACTTTTATGCACAGACTTTCGGAACGTCATCTTATATAAGCGATAAAACAGTAACCATCCTTATCGCCGGAGCCTGGGGAATGGATTATGGCAATGCAGCCTACAGGGCGATCTATATCTCGATAGAGACAGGAGAGATCATAGACAAAGATACGTTCCTGAGCCTCGAGGGAATGAGCAGGGCGGACTTTGATCAGAAGGTATTATCCCTTATTAATCAGAAGATCGATGAAAACCCCGCCGGTATGGCGTGGGACGAGAATACATCTGCTGAAAGGATCGCGTCTGCAGTACCTTTCTATACGACAGACGGAAGGATGTGTTTCTCGGTGCTCATAAAGGATACAACGGTCATAGATTATTATTATTTCCCCGCCTATGTGATCGAAACAGGAGAAGAAGTCTGGTTAAATCAGATCGCAGGGATCCCTGACTGATAAGATCTTCCGGCCGGCATCGAAAAGGGTGTCGGCCTTTTTTTTGCCGGCCACAAAAAAAGAATGAACCGCGCCGCTTTTCGATGTGTCATATGGTTATAAAGCAAAAACAGTACATCAGTTGATGTATAATGACAATCAGAAAAGCGAGGTAACGGTCATGTATTGCAATTACTGCGGTGAAAAGAATGAAGATGGCATAAAGTTCTGCATCAAGTGCGGGAAGCAGCTTCCGGTAAGGACGGCTCAGACGGGAAAGACCGCAATGGACAGGAAGGTCTTTGAGGAGTATGCACAGCTTTCGAAAAGGATAAAGGCGGGCGACGAGCTCGCATTCTCCGAGATGTACGAGAAGTCGTCGAGGCTCGTCTATGCAACGTGCTACGGTGTGCTCGGCAATCACGAGGATGCCAGCGATGCGATGCAGAATACGTACCTCACGGTATATAAGAATATCGCATCTCTCCGCGACGACATGATGTTCATCAGCTGGATCAAGCAGATCGCCGCAACGAGGTCCCTTAATATCTACAGGTCAAAGCACGCGGATCTGTCGTACGATGACACGATCGGGACAGAGGAGGATGTAATCGGTGACGACAACCTCGAGACACTGCCCGATTCGCTCATCATGGAGGAGACGAAGAGAAGCATCCTGGATAAGATCCTCAGGGAGGAGCTTTCGGACGTTCAGTATCAGACGGTCCTTTTTTATTACTATGACGAATTCCCCGTTGAGAATATAGCAAAGCTCATGGGCTGCCCCGAGGGCACGGTCAAGACAAGGCTCAAGGCTGCCAGGGTCAGGATCAGGCAGGGCATCGAAAAGTATGAGAAGAAGACGGGAGACAAGCTCCACGCCGCAATGCCTCTGCCGTTCCTCATGAGATTCTTCCTGGAGAGCGCTAAGAAGCTTCCCGTTCCAAAGATCGACATCGCATCTATAACTGCAGGCGCATCATCGGCTGCTTCCGCATCGTCTGCTGCAGCAGCAAAGTCAGCATCTGCAGCAGCAAAGTCGGCAGCAGAGGGAGTGGAAAATGCATGGGAGGCGATGGGCTCGGCATCGGCTTCGGGTGCAGGTTTTTCCTCTGCATCAGCGGTAACGGCTGTTGCTTCAGGTGCGGTAGGAGCCGTTAAGACAGGATTTCTCGCAACGGCGGCAGGAAAGGCTATAGCAGTTACAGTTGCAGCCGCAGTGCTCGCTCTGGGCGGCTTCGGGATCAAGCATTTAGTCGATTCGCATGACGATGATGACGATAACGGAAGAAGACCAAGAAGAGAAAGAGAAGACGACAGGGATGAGGACGAGACAGAACTGACGGAGATCTCGGCAGAGACGGAGGCTCCCACAGAGACCGAGCCCGTTGAGACAGAGCCCGTTGAGACAGAACCCGAAATATCTGAGCCCATAACGGTCTCTATAAGCGATATTCCCGATTATGACCAGCTGGAAATGTTTGTTACCCACTGGACCTATCCCAACATACATAAGGCTCTTCACCTGGATTCCTATTACTCCGGTACAGGTCTGTACATGTTAGAAGGAGGTCCGTCGCCGACGCCTTTGATCTATACATTCTATTTTGATGATATTACCCTTGCGAACAATCAGTACAGGCTTTCTGTGGATGAACTGGTCTGGATCGAAAGAAATATTCTGAATCTTACGGATGAAGAGATAGGTCTGATGAATTCCGGAATGGAAAACAAAGCGGACAGTGAAGGATATATCAGTTTCTATAATTACTCAGGAACGGGTGATTACACATCGATCAAGATGAGCGACGAAGTGCTGTTCGATGGAACCTGCTATTATGTACAAACTACGTTATCATCATATGAAGAAGGTCCATTTAGTATCTATTTCACGATGCAATATAAGAATATCGACGGAAGAGACTTCTGGACTATGGTCGATTGTTCAAATACAGGTTTTGAGTTTAATGCCGCACCGGCGGAAACTGTTGTTGGAGACTAGGGTCCTGCTTACCTGGAAAAGATCAATTCCCTGATAAGCTTGATCGAAAATGGACTTAATCTTGGACTCAATTGCACTAGTCAAGCAAAAGTAGACACATTTCTTATTTTGTATTCAACTGATTTCCAAAGTAGTACTCTTTGTACTGCTTTGGCGTCAGGTAGTTCAGAGAGTAGGCAGGTCTCTGTTCATTAAAGAACACGATGTAATCAG
>JAFXMZ010000005.1 GCA_017529925.1 Clostridiales bacterium | reverse complement strand
TGATTACATCGTGTTCTTTAATGAACAGAGACCTGCCTACTCTCTGAACTACCTGACGCCAAAGCAGTACAAAGAGTACTTCTTTGGAAATCAGTTGAATACAAAATAAGAAATGTGTCTACTTTTGCTTGACTAGTGCAGTTAAGGCCGAACTCTTCGTATTTGTCGGGGCAGAGTTCCTTCATCTCGCCAATTATAACGACACAATCGGGGTCAACGTTCTTCATTACAGTGACCATTTCCTCTTCGGGAATGGCAACGCATCCGCCTGTATAAGGCTTTATCGGACCCAGGCAGTGAAGGAATATGGCTGATCCTGCTCCGGGAACACAAGCGTCGTTATAGCTGATATTGAGGCAGTACTGATACTCGTTTACATAATCGACTATATGCTCGCTGTCGTCTGTGCTCAGGTCCGGAAGATCCTTGATGCTGACCATCTCGTTATAGTGATATCCGTCCCTCTGGTCTCCGGACCAGTAATCGTCCTCTGTGACCTTCTGATACTTTATGGCACATCCCGGATCATCGGCGATACCGAATGCATAATTGAAGCCGAATGTACCGACAGGAGTCATGGCGTCTCCCTCTTTTGTCTTTCCGAGGCCTTTCTTTCCTATGAAGCCGGGAGTAGTCATTATCTGCTTCCAGTTTCCGTCCTTGTCCTTTTCATGCATGGAGATATATGCCGTGTTTTCCCTGACTGCAGCTACGACGAAGAGCTGGTCGGCATCCTTTGCTTCGGGGAGGTCAGCGACCCACGAGGGCGAGTCCTCAAGGACAACTTCCTCCGCTTTTGCTGTCTCTGAAGGAGCTGGTGTCTCTTTTGCTTCTTCTGTTTTTGAACATGCTGCAAATGAGAACATGAATGATGCTATGAGTGCTGCGCAGATCTTCTTTTTCATCTTTTCTTCCCCCGCTTTGGGAGCATCTTCCGTCTTTGTCGGCCCTATGCCGCAATGGAAAGCCTCCCGTTTAGTTATCGTTACTGACGATACTATCAAACGGGAGGTCATTAATCAACTTATGCCTTTGATGTATTTTTCTTTGTCATCAGCAGTGCTGCGATCGATGCCAGAATATATCCGCCCATTGCTATAACCGAGGACTCTACTCCGAATGTTCCGCCTGTGATAAGGCTTGAACTGTCATTGATGACATATGACATGATCGATGTCTCTGAAGGCGTCGAACCGATCTGAAGGATGCCGCCGATCATGATGATGTTCCAGATGGAGTGGACGACTGCGCCGTTCCATACCGATCCCGACCTTATCGCGATCACCGAGAACAATGTACCGACGGCCGTTCCTGCGATTATCAGAAGGACCGCATCTGTTGCCGTGAAGCTCTCGACTTCCGTAAGATGGATCGCTCCGAAGAGAACGGAAGGAATGATCACTGCAGCAACTGTATTCCACTTATTCCTGATAAGGTTTAGGATGATGCCCCTGAATAACATCTCCTCAACGAATCCTGCTGCCATCCCGGTGTAAAGGATGCCGAGGGCAATGCCCGAGGCGGCCTTTTCGCCGTTGATGCCGGAGGATACATAAGCCCCATTAACAAAGAGGATGAATGCCAGTGTTACGGCTGCCGGAAGGATGAGTGCCATTATGAGGAAGCCGGGCTTTATAGAGAACTTCGGCATTCCCATATCCTCCATGGAGATCTTCAGGATCTTTGTGACAAGGAGCCTGATGAGAAGATAGGCTATAATGAGGTATGAGATCCCTGCCGTGATATTGCAGATCCATTCCGGCATGTTCAGCATATATAGAAGGCTCGCGGGGAGCGTCCCTGCAATATTTGATATGACAAGGATAAGTAATGCGGCGATGATGCCTCCGATCGTCTTTTTCGTAGTCATATGATCTTCCTCCTCTTTCTGTCAGCACGGGAATCCGTTGGCGATCACGTAGATAATGAAAGCAATGATATCTATCCCGAGGAATGCTCCGAAGATATAGAGTGCATATCTTGCGGCGCACTTTATCTTATTGCCGTTCTCTTTTGTGAGGACCTTCTTATCGAGTATGTCGCCCACCGTAACATGGTCATTTGTCTCTGCGGGTTCTATCCCTTTTAAGAGATAGTCTGTTGTCGTATCAAAGATATTGCTCATTATCACTACCTTTTCGAGATCGGGAAGGGCCTGCTCGCTCTCCCACTTGGATACTGCCTGTCTTGATACTCCTACTGCGTCTGCCAGCTGTTCCTGTGACATACCTTTTGTCCTGCGAAGTTCCTGGATCCTGTCTGCAATCGTCATAGCGATCACCTCCTGTTGTTTGATGGCTCAACTTTAGCAATTTGCGCGGTTGCGAAGCCACCATCTCCGGCTTGAAGTTTGGCAACCTGAGGTTGCATATGCCCTTTTTAAGCCATTTTTCGGTTATATATATCCACTCTCAAAACATTTTTATTTTTTATTACTATTCATGCGGCTTCGTATTATAATTAGGTAAGCATAAGAGAGGAAAAGACATGATCGACATTTTTACCATACAGTTGTCATTTCTGATATTCGAAGCGATCTCCTGCTTCCTGTCGACGCTTGTCTATGCTGTCAGCAAAGACCCCTTTTCCAAACGTAAATCCGTGGCGCTTTCACTTAACGCATCCTGCGGACTGATGCTCATATGCGAATTCCTTTTCTATGTCTATAAGGGCAGCACGGATCCTTTCGATGTGCTCATAATGAAGATCGTAAATGCGGCTGTCTATTATCTTATCGTCCTGCTCGTTCTCTTCTATGCGATGCTCGTGTCGATAAGGCTGTTCAAGAGATTCGACCTTAAGAAGGATATGCCCTGCCGCAGGAGGATCATAACGATCTGTGCGACAGTCACGATAGGACTGATACTCGTTACCGTTTCCCAGTTTAACGGGATCTATTATTACTTCGACAAGGATAATGTCTACCAGAGGGGACCTCTGTTCCTCCTCGCGACCATTATCCCTACCTTCGGTGTCATCCTCGTTGCTACCATGATCGTACAGTTCAGGGACAGGATCTCCAGGAGCCAGCAGCTGGTACTTATCTCATATCTCATACTCCCCATGATCGGAGAGGCCATCCAGGTTCTCTTTTACGGCAATTCGTTCCTCAACATCTGTATCGGACTGTCGGTCCTCCTGATGTTCTACGAGAACTACATCTACAAGGAGAAAGAGATAATCAAGGCTTCCAAGATAGAGATCAGGACAGGGCTTGCGAACGAACACGGCTATACAGAATGGATGCATAAGATGAAGGGCAGGCCCGAGCTCACGGATTATGCGGCTGTGTTCTTTGATCTGAGGAAATTCTCCGATATCAACAGGATCTACGGAGTCGAGAACGGCAACAGGGTCCTGGCAAACTTCGGAACTTTGATCTCATCCGGCATAGGAAAGGATGAGATCATCGGAAGGCAGTTCGGCAACCAGTTTGTCGCCATCGTCAGGAAACAGAACCTCGAAAGTCTTCTCGGGATCATAAAGAAGGCTGATGTCTCCTTTACGGACAAGGGCACGGGAGAGGAGAAGACCGTAACGCTGACATCCCATATCGGCGTATATATGATAGACAGGACAGATCTTGACGGAGAGGACATACTTGTTTTCGCCGGGCAGGCCCTGAGCGAAGCCAAGCTCAAGGATACCGAGGATGTCGTATGGCTCACGAAGGAGCTCATCGATTCGATAAGCGACAGGAAAAAGCTCGAGAGCGATATCCTTGACGGACTCAGAAACGGTGAGTTCAGACCGTACTATCAGCCGAAGGTAAATCTTAGGACGGGGAAGCTGTGCGGTGCAGAGGCACTTTCGAGATGGATCAGGAACGGTACGGTGAATACTCCGGGGTACTTTATCCCTCTTATGGAGTCTAATGATACGGTCCGCCAGCTCGATATGCATATCCTTAAGACTGTCTGCAGCGATATAGCGAACTGGCTTTCACAGGGGATCGACGTTCCGACGGTATCGGTCAATTTCTCAAGGCGCAATCTCGTTGATCCTGATCTTGCAGAGAATATCGATTCAGTAGTCACATCTGTCGGCATCCTGAAAGGCCTTATAGAGATCGAGATCACGGAAAGTTCCGACGAGTTTTCGATCAGCACCCTTCGCAGGTTCGTCGATTCGCTTCACAAGCTCGGTTATAAGGCATCTATCGATGACTTCGGAAGTGCGAATTCTTCTCTGAAGCTCTTAAGGGAGATCCCTTTCGATACGCTCAAGATAGATAAGGGATTCATCGACAATGCCAAGCAGAAGGATATCGCGATCCTGACACACATCATCAATATGGCAGGTGATATCGATATCGATATAGTCGCAGAGGGAGTCGAACAAAAGGAACAGATAGATACACTCGGAGAACTGGGTGTCAGGGTCATACAGGGATTCTATTATGACAGTCCCCTGTCAGAAGATGAGATGACCGGGAGGCTCAGGAATCCGGATTACCACTGATCTCTTCTGCAACGATCGTGGCCGGCTTAACGTTTCCCGTAGTAACGGTTATCTTATACACTCCCGTTGGAAGATCGACCTTGAAGTGTCCGTTGCCGCCTTTGATATGAACGGCATCCGAGAGAGCGCCTCTTCCTGATGCTTCAACGTTCTGTGTAAAGTTCGTATCGTTAAAGCCGTATCCCTTCCGGGAGTCGTATTTGTCCGAAGCGGACACTCCTGTATAGCCAGATGCTGTTACCTTTCCTCCAAGATCGAGCATTTTCGTTGTGAATCCGGCAGCGTGGGATACGATCCCGGCAGGAAAGACCGAGATCATGACAGCAACGACCGCAATAAGTGCGATGATCTGTTTCATATGCATTTCCCCTCTCAGGGGCAGATCTCCGGTCATATCCAAAGACACCCCTACGATCAGTATGCATCACGAAAAGAACATGTATCTCTCCACATGCTACTTTTTTACAAATATCGCACCTGTAGTTCCGCAAGTTTGTCGACTATATCGATTGCTAGTGATCTGTAGTTTCGCTTGAAACTGGATAAAACTATCCTTCTGTATACGGACAGTCAAGCGCTCGCTCAAATCCCTTTGCATCTGAGCCAAGTTCACAAGGAATTCCAATAGCAGATATACACCTATACCTACGTATGCATTCTCTTAACTTTGAAGAAACTTCTATTGGATCGCCAGAGTTTTTAAAAGCATATAGTAAATCGATGGTATTCATATTGAGAATACGTGCGAGATCTACCATCTTCCGAGAATCCGTTGGTCTGCTGATTATTATCGAAGCAGTCATATCATTCCAACAAGCGGGATGGAAACTCGCTCCGGCAACACCTTCTCCACAATTAGTACACTCCCAAACTGCCGTTAATCCAATAACCTGACCAACATAAGTCTCTTTACCGCAGCTTGGACAAGTCGTAGTATGAGGTTGGCGCATGTTATAACATTCGTCACAAGAATAATCCATACTGTGTTACTCCTCGTCCTTCACTCTTTCAACTTTTGTAGCATCAACCATCAAATCGAATTCCCAATGTAACAATTATATCATTACTGTAAAGGCAATAATGGGACAAAAAACGACCGGAGTATATTTCAACTCCGGTCATCTCTTAGACGTAAATATCAATACGTAAATCCTTTATCAGCTCCTGTGCTTGATAGCTGCCTGAGCTGCTGCAAGTCTTGCGATCGGTACACGGAAAGGAGAACATGAAACGTAATCCAGACCGATCTCGTCGCAGAACTCAACGGAGGAAGGATCGCCGCCGTGCTCACCGCAGATTCCGATATGGAGATTGGGATTAACGGGCTTGCCGAGGTCGATAGCCATCTTCATGAGCTTGCCTACGCCTGCCTGATCGAGCTTGGCGAAAGGATCAGCCTCGAAGATCTTCGTCTGATAGTAAGCATCGAGGAACTTGCCTGCATCGTCTCTGGAGAAACCGAATGTCATCTGTGTAAGGTCATTCGTACCGAAGCAGAAGAATGCAGCTTCCTTAGCGATTTCGTCAGCTGTAAGAGCAGCTCTCGGGATCTCGATCATGGTACCTACTTCGTACTCGATGTCGGAACCTGCAGCCTTGATCTCCTCATCAGCTGTCTCAACTACGATCTTCTTAACGAACTTGAGCTCCTTGACCTCACCTACGAGCGGGATCATGATCTCAGGCTTGATATTCCAGTCGGGATGCTTCTTCTTTGTGTTGATGGCAGCCCTGATGACAGCCTTCGTCTGCATCTTTGCGATCTCGGGATATGTAACTGTGAGACGGCACCCTCTGTGACCCATCATGGGGTTGAACTCGTGGAGGGACGCGATCATCATCTTGATATCCATAACGCTCTTGCCCTTCTTCTGAGCGAGCTTCTCGATATCAGAATCGACTGTAGGTACGAACTCATGGAGCGGCGGATCGAGGAACCTGATAGTAACAGGATAACCCTCGAGAGCCTCATAGAGTGCTTCAAAGTCTGACTGCTGCATAGGGAGGATAACATCGAGAGCTTCCTCTCTCTCCTCAACTGTCTCGGAGCAGATCATCTCACGGAATGCATCGATACGTCCGTCGCCGAAGAACATGTGCTCTGTACGGCAGAGGCCGATACCCTCGGCACCGAGTTCACGGGCCTTCTTGGCATCTGCAGGTGTATCTGCATTTGTCCTTACCTTGAGCCTTCTTGCGTTGTCGGCCCACTGCATGACTCTTCCGAACTCACCTGCGATAGTAGCATCTACCGTAGGGATGATGCCGTCATAGATGCAGCCTGTGGAACCGTCGATGGAGATCTTGTCTCCCTCGTGGAACTCCTTGCCTGCGAGATAGAATACTTTATTCTCCTCATCCATCTTGATGTCGGAGCATCCGGATACGCAGCATGTTCCCATTCCTCTTGCTACTACTGCAGCGTGGGATGTCATACCGCCTCTGACAGTAAGGATACCCTGAGCGGCCTTCATTCCCTCGATATCCTCAGGAGATGTCTCGAGTCTTACGAGAACGACCTTCTCGCCTCTGCCTGCCCATGCCTTTGCATCGTCAGCAGAGAATACGATCTTACCGGAAGCAGCTCCGGGAGATGCTGCGAGAGCCTTCGCAAGAGGAGTAGCCGTCTTGAGTACGGCTGTATCGAACTGAGGGTGGAGAAGTGTGTCGAGATTTCTCGGATCGATCATGGCAACAGCCTCTTCCTCTGTCCTCATGCCCTCGTCAACGAGGTCACATGCGATCTTCAGGGCAGCCTGTGCAGTTCTCTTTCCGTTTCTTGTCTGGAGCATATAGAGCTTGCCGGCCTCGACCGTGAACTCCATATCCTGCATATCTCTGTAATGTGTCTCGAGGATGTGGCATACATCCTTGAACTGGGCGAATGCCTCAGGGAACTTCTCTTCCATCTCGGAGATGTGCATAGGAGTTCTTACACCTGCAACAACGTCCTCACCCTGGGCATTTGTAAGGAACTCACCGAAAAGTCCCTTATTACCCGTAGCAGGGTCTCTCGTGAAAGCAACACCGGTACCGCAGTCGTCACCCATGTTACCGAAAGCCATGGACTGGACATTTACGGCTGTACCCCATGAATAAGGTATATCATTATCTCTTCTGTAGACATTAGCTCTGGGGTTATCCCATGAACGGAATACTGCCTTGATGGCGCCCATGAGCTGCTCCTTGGGATCAGTCGGGAAATCCTCGCCGATCTTTGCCTTATACTCAGCCTTGAACTGCATTGCGAGTTCCTTGAGATCGTCTGCCGTAAGCTCGACATCCTGCTCAACGCCTCTTGCAGCCTTCATCTTATCAATGAGCTCTTCGAAATATTTCTTTCCGACTTCCATAACTACGTCAGAATACATCTGGATGAATCTTCTGTAGCAGTCCCATGCCCATCTGGGATTGTTGGACTTCTTAGCTATAACATCCACGACATCCTCATTAAGGCCGAGATTGAGGATCGTGTCCATCATGCCGGGCATAGAAGCTCTTGCACCCGATCTTACCGAAACGAGAAGAGGATTCTCGAGATCGCCGAACTTCTTTCCGGTAATCTCCTCCATCTTTCCGATATACTCCATGATCTGAGAGGAGATCTCATCATTGATCTTGCGACCGTCCTCATAATACTGGGTACATGCCTCTGTCGTGATCGTAAATCCCTGGGGAACAGGAAGTCCGAGATTAGTCATCTCAGCGAGGTTTGCACCCTTACCGCCCAGGAGCTCACGCATGTTTCCGTTGCCTTCGGAAAACAGATAAACATACTTTGTCATGTTAATTGCCCGCCTTTCATTTTTGGTGTTGTTTTTATTTTTTGAGAAGCATTTCTCCCTGCCGGTTGGTCTTGCTTCTTAAAAATCGAATTTTCCTTCGAAGAACTCCCCGAGCTTGTCGATCGGGAATCTTACATTCCCGGGTTCGTACTCGATATTCTTCATCGAATCTCTCTCTCTTATCGTGACGCAGTTATCATTCTCTGAATCGAAATCATAAACGACACAGTAAGGAGTTCCGATCTCGTCCTGTCTTCTGTATCTCTTTCCGATCGACTGCCTGTCGTCGAATTCGCACATATACTTTTTCGAGAGCTTCTCGAAAATGGGCATGCACTTGTCAGACAGCTTGGCCGACAGAGGGAGAAGACCGATCTTGACCGGTGCCAGATAAGGATGGAACCTCATTACCGTCCTGACGTCTCCGCCCTCGAGCTCCTCCTCGTCATAAGCCGAGCAGAGGAATGCAAGGGTCACGCGGTCAGCGCCGAGCGAAGGCTCGATAACATAGGGAACATACTTCTCGTTCTTCGCGGGATCGAAGTAGGAAAGATCCTGCTTCGAATGCTCCATATGCTGCTTGAGGTCATAATCCGTTCTGTCAGCGACGCCCCAGAGCTCACCCCATCCGAACGGGAAGAGGAACTCGAAGTCAGTCGTCGCATTTGAATAGAAAGCCAGCTCCTCGGGTGAATGGTCTCTCGTACGGAGTTCATCATCCTTGAGGCCGAGTCCCGTAAGCCACTTATGGCAATAGTCCTTCCAGTAGTTGAACCACTCGAGATCCGTTCCGGGCTCGCAGAAGAACTCGAGCTCCATCTGCTCGAACTCTCTTGTACGGAAGATGAAATTACCGGGTGTGATCTCATTCCTGAAGCTCTTTCCGATCTGGCAGATACCGAAGGGGATCTTCTTCCTTGCCGAACGCTGGACATTTGCAAAATTAACGAAAATTCCCTGAGCTGTCTCAGGTCTTAAGTAGACCTCATTCTTGGCATCCTCGGTAACTCCCATGAATGTCTTGAACATGAGGTTGAACTTTCTGACATCAGTGAAATTGTGACCGCCGCAGACGGGACAGGGGATATTCTTCTCCCTGATATATGCGACGAGCTGCTCATCGTTCATTCCCTCGACAACGACATCAGTGATGCCATTCTCTGCATTGAAATCCTCGACGAGCTTGTCTGCTCTCTGACGGGCCTTGCACTGCTTACAGTCGATCAGGGGATCGGAGAATCCTCCGACGTGACCCGAAGCGACCCATACCTGGGGATTCATGAGGATCGCGCAGTCGACTCCGACGTTGTAGGGACTCTCCTGTACGAACTTCTTCCACCATGCAGACTTAACATTATTCTTGAGCGCTACTCCGAGAGGTCCGAAGTCCCATGCATTGGCAAGTCCTCCGTAGATATCGGAACCGGGATAGACAAATCCTCTCGTCTTCGCGAGCGATACTATCCTCTCCATTGTCTTCTCAACAGGCATCTTATCCTTCCTCCTTATGTATTCTCTTCTTCGGGAGTGAAGTCTTCGTCGCCATCAAATCCTGCCGTTTCCTCATCGGCAACTTCTCCGCCGATGAGCTCAGCTATATTGGCAGCCTGCTCGCCGGGATCGTACTCGGGAACTGTGAAATCGTTCTCCTGAGCATATCTCCTGTTAGCTTCCTGAGCCTCTCTTGCCTTTTTCTCGGCCGAGATCGCCTCTCTTGCCTCCTTTGTAAGAGGTACGGCATACTCGCCCTTCTTGAGATTTCCCTTTACTCCTACGACCTTACCTTCGGCGATCTCCTTGCACGCAAGTGATACCATGTTTGCCGCGGGCTCACTGATCATGGGCTGGGCACCTTCTACGAGCTGGTTAGCTCTCTTGCTGACGAGCACTGCAAGCTCATAAGCGCATGATGCCTTGGGAAGCATCTCTTCCATTCTGGGTTCTGTCAACATTCATATTACCTTCTTTCTTTTGTTGTCTTATTTATTTCCGATGCCGGATCCCTCTTCGGGGACCATTCCGATCGATCTTCCTTACAGGGCTTCCTCTATCCCCTTGTTCCTCGCGTATCTGAGCTTCTCCGCCCTGATTATCGCTTCGATGTCTCCTGCCGCCTGTTCGACAGTCTCATTCGTGACCACATAATCAAAACTGTCGGCATGTACTATCTCTTCTCTTGACTGCAGGAGCCTTTTGTCGACTATATCCTGCGATTCAGTCCCCCTGCCCTCGAGCCTTCTCCTCAACTCGTCGAATGAAGGAGGGAGAAGAAATACCGTAACGGCCTGTTCGAACTTTTCCTTAAGTGCCATCGATCCTGCTATCGTCAGATCGAGGAGTACATCCGTCCCTCCGTCGCTCATCGCGAAAAGCGGCGTCGCGGGAGTCCCGTAGAAGTTGCCGACATATTCGTCATATTCGAGGATCTCCTTCTCTTCGACCAGCTTCATGAACTCGTCTTTAGACCTGAAGAAGTATTCCCTTCCTTCCTTCTCGCCTTCGCGCGGTCCTCTGGTCGTTACCGATACAGACTGCCCGAAACCGGGATTGTCCTTCCTTATCTGTGCGAGCACTGTTCCCTTGCCGACCCCGGAAGGTCCGGATACCGAAATGATAAGACCCTTCTTCATCATTCGATCTCCTTCCTTATGTCCGAGACTTCAAGCGAACTCGTGACTATATGATCACTGTCAAAGATCAGTACGCTCCTGCACTTCTTGCCTGCGCATGCGTCTACCAGCATTCCTCTGTCCCTTGCCTCGGAGATCATCCTCCTTATGGGCGCCGAGTCGGCTGCCGCCACGGAGATTATCCTCTCCGCCGAACAGATATTGCCGAAACCAACATCGATCATCTTCATACCCAAGGACATCTCCCTTATACGAGATTCTGGATCTGCTCCCTGATCTCTTCCACGATGCCCTTCATGAGAAGGACCCTGTTCGTGATATCGAGATCATTCGCCTTGGATCCGATCGTGTTGACTTCCCTGTTGATCTCCTGGATGAGGAAATCCATCTTCTTGCCGATCGAGTCATCGACCGCCAGATATCTCTTGGCCTGCTGGAAGTGGCTCATGAGCCTCTTGAGTTCCTCGTCTATCGCACACTTGTCCGCAAAGACCGCGACCTCTGCGGAAAGACGGTTCTCATCGTAGAATGCCTTCTTATCATCACTGAGGAGTTCTTCGATCCTCGCAGCGAGCCTCGTCCTGTATTCCTTTACGACTTCGGGAGCTCTTGCCACGATCTCATCCCTGATCTTCTCGAGTTCGCAGATCTTGTCCGTAACGTCGGAAGCAAGGGAATCACCCTCAGTCTTCCTCATGACCTTCATCTCGGAAAGAGCGCCCGAGATGCAGCCCGACAGTTCATCCCAGAGGGCTTCCTCATCAAGATCCTTCTGCCTTACTGTGAGAACATCGGGGAAGGATGCGATCCTCGATGCAGATGCATCATCATCCCTGCCCGTTACTGCTGATATATCCTTGAGCGCTCCGGAATATGCCTTCACGAGTCCCTCGTTCAGGATGACCTCGCTCGACTGGTTCTCGGAATCGTCAAAATTGATGAAGATATCGACCTTGCCTCTTATGAGGGACTCGGTGATGAGCTTCCTTACCTGCCCGTCAGCAAAATTGAATATCCTGGGCATCCTTATGTTGATATCGCAGAACCTGCTGTTGACCGACTTTATCTCGACTGTATATCTTCTGGAACCGAAAACCTTCTCACAGCGGCCGAAGCCGGTCATACTGTATGCCATAAGGACCTCCTGCTGACGATAAAGATACAAAAAGTCCACTGCCGGAACTATTATCCCGGGCGAGCAGACTCGACATGTGTTTAATTATATATTATTAGGAGCAAACCTGCAAGTTTTTTTGTTTGGCGACAGCCCTCAAAGCTACTGATTGCAACGCTTTCGGGATATGATTTTTATTTGGCGGCGCCTCGGGAGGCTTACAGTATACGAAGCGGCCTGAAGCCGAGGTAATCGGCCGAGACGCATTTATAGACGGTCCCGGGCGCGGACTCCTTCGCCCCTTCGAAGACCTTCTGACGGGCTCTTCCGTGGAGGTGGCCGTAGAGGCAGATATCAGCGCCGGATGTCTCGATCAGCTCTGACAGCTCCGTCTTCATCCTCACATTCGTGAGCGGAGGATAGTGGAGCATCACTATGTGCGTCAGCTCATGCATGGGATCTGCTTCAGACAGCGCGGAAAGGCAGAGCTTCATCCTCTCCTTTTCGCGGTCGTAGATCTTTCTGTCCTGCTCCGTAAAATCATCGTCGCCCGGCATCTTCCATCCGCGCGTACCGGTGATCAGCGCGCCTTCGGTCCTTATCGCGTTATGCCTTGCTATCCTTATCGTTCCGAATCCTTCCGCGGCGAAAAACTCCTCCATCTTCTTCACAGTCGTCCAGTAGTAGTCATGGTTGCCGCGGCAGATGATCTTTGTCCCCGGAAGGCTGTCTATAAAAGAAAAATCCTCCACCGCATCCTTCAGATACGTTGCCCACGAAAGGTCGCCTGGAATGAGGAGCGTGTCTTCGGGAGTAAGGATATTCATGCAGTTCTCCCTTATCCTGGACATATAGTCCTTCCACTCTCCCCCGAAGACCTCCATCGTCTTCCCGGGAAAGCTCATCGCAAGATGAAGATCTGCCAGTGCGTATATTGCCATTACTCCTCCCCGTCCCCGTGGAAATATGCATAGATGTTGACCGCGTCCTTTTGCGAGATCCCTTTCGCTTCGAAAAGCTCCTCCTCGGATGCTGCTTCAACTGCCTTTATTGTACCAAAATGTGAAAGGAGCGCCTTGCGCTTTGAAGGCCCTATACCCGGAATGCTCTCAAGACGGTAACGGATGTTCCTCTTTGAGGACAGCTTGCGCTGGTATGAGACCGCGAACCTGTGGACCTCATTCTGGACAGCCGTCAGGAACCTCAGGAGGACTATGTCGTCATCGCTTTGAGAATCCCTGTCGAGACGTATCTCCCGCCCGTCATCGAAAACGATCCCCGACGTCCTGTGCTTATTATTCTTTACCATTCCGGCCATCAGGATATCGTGGCCCGGTACGAGTTCGTCCACAACGCTCTTTATCGCGGATAGCTGGCCTTTGCCTCCGTCCGCGAGGATCAGTGACGGATACTCGAATCCGTCGGAACCGTCATGGGAGAAACGCCTCGTGAGGACCTCCCTCATCGACGCAAAATCATCCTGCGTCAGGACCGTCTTCATCCTGAAGAGCCTGTAACTCTTCCTGTCCGGGCGGCCGTCAGTGAATACTACCATGCCCGCGCATATATCATCATTGCCGAGGTTGGATATATCGTAGGATTCGACTCTCCTGATCGTTCCTTCCTCTCTTCCCCAGAGCCTCTCGAGGATCCTCAGTGCCGCTCCCGGATCCGCTCCCTGCGAGCCGCCGCGGAGTATCCTTCTCACCATCATCTCGCGTGCGTTGGTATCAGCGAGTTTTAAGAGCTCGCGCATCTCGCCGCGCTCGGGCGTATAGACGCGGACTTTGCTGCCCCTCTTCTCGGACAGGATATCCGAGATCATCCCGAACGTCTCGCCTGCATCAAAATCATCAGCATCATCTTCTCCCGATATATCGGGGAGAAGTATCGTCGGAGGTATCCTTCCGCCTTCCGCGTAATACTGCATCATGAAACCGGAGAGCATCTCCTTTTTCATCGAGATGTCGCCCTTCATGAAGAAGACTGATGAGCCGACGATCCTGCCCTCACGGAGTTCGAGCTTTCTGATACATGTCTCGCCCGCATCGGAATAGATGCCGATCGCATCGACGTCGCGCTTTATATCCATGAATATCTTCTGGTCTTTCTTAATACCCCGGAGTGCGGTCAGGCGGTCGCGCAGGAGAGCCGCACGCTCAAAATCGAGAGCCTCCGACGCCTCGCTCATCTCCTTCTCGATCTCTTCCTCGATGCCCTCATACCGCCCTTCGAAAAAGTCGGCTATCCTTGCCACCATTGCCTTATAGTCGGAAGCGGAGACATTGCCGCTGCAGGGTGCCATGCACTTTCCGATGTGCGCATTAAGGCACGGGCGCTCCTTGCCGATATCACGCGGGAGCACTTTCCGGCACCTCTTGAGAGGGAAGATCTCTTCTATCGTCCTCAAGGTTCCGAAGACGTCTGAATTCATATACGGGCCGTAGTAGACGGCACCCGCTGCCGCAGCTTTGGGATCGGGCCTGAATGCCCTGAATACTCTGGGATATTCCTCATTGAAAGTGATGCAGACATAGGGATATCCCTTGTCATCCATCAGGAGTATGTTGTACGGTGGACGGTAACGCTTGATGAGGTTATTCTCGAGCAGGAGCGCCTCGGGCTCCGTGCCGACGACGACATACTCGAAATCAGATACATGCGACACCATCGCCGCAACCTTGGGATGAGTGATCTGTCCTCCGCCGAAATAAGACCTCAGCCTGTTTCTCAGGTTCTTGGCTTTACCCACATAAATAACTTCACCCGAAGCATCCTTCATAAGGTATACTCCGGGCTCTGACGGTACCAGATCCAACCTTGCATCAAACTCTTTGTCCATGCAATGATTGTATCAGATTATCTTAGAATTTGGGATCGTTCAGATAACTTACGAGTGCGTCTGCTGCCTCTCTTGCATCGTCTCCGTCTGCAGAGATCTCGATCGCTGCTCCGTTCTCTATTCCGAGGCTCATTACACCAAGGAGGCTCTTGGCATTTGCTCTTCTGCCGTTCCTGATGAGATATACTGTGCTCCTGAACTCAGACGCCTTCTGAACAAGGACCGCGACTGCCTTCATCTGCAGATCATCCTGGCACTTAAAAACTACTTTATCTTCGATCATAGCTGCCTCCGAAAATGTTTTCGAGACTAAGTATATTTACCTTCGATTTTTAAGTCAATCAAATGAAGACGCCTGAAAATAATTTCGGCTATTTAACTTATAAACGCCCAAAACACGCGGGGCTTTTGTTTATTTTCACCATTTGAAAACGGCCGTCATTTTTCGGCCGGCCTTCAGACGCCCCCGGCTTATCCGTCAGTCATATTCGACGGTCCAGTTCTCCTCATGTCTTGCCTTCAGGCAGAGCATTATCTGGTCGCGGTTTATCTTATGTGAATTCATATCTTCAGGCAGTGCGTCGACGGGGAACCATCCGGACTCCGTCGTCTCCTCGTTCGCGATGAACTGACCGCCTTTGGCCTCGCACAGAACGAGATACTTAAAGCACGAAAAGAAAGACTTCGGATTATTCCTCATCTTATGCGAATGGATCGCCACGAGCCTCACGGGTTCGACGATGAGTCCCGCCTCCTCCATTGCCTCCTTGACGACATTCTGCTTTACGGTCAGCTCGCGCTCGCACCACCCTCCGGGCACCGTCCACTTCCCGTCATAATCCTTTACCATCAGGAGCTCATCATTGTCGTTGAAGATGACGGCGCGCGTCTCGGCTTTCGGTGTCGGATAACCGTCATTCTTCTCGAAAAGATCCTTCGCCCTCTCCTTCGGCAGACCCTCAACCTCGAGCGTCAGCAGCTCCGCCGCCAGGTCTCTCATCTCCCTGAAACGGTCCCTGTCAAAATCATTCTTCGTATATGTGAGTCCCGCAGATGCATGCGCCTGCATCTCGGCCGCAATGCGCCTTATCTCCTGTGCGGCATCAGCCTTTTCCCTGCCCTGCTGCTCCTCCTGAGGATGAGTCTTCGCGCGGTACAAAAGGGCATTCCTTCCGCTGCCGTAGTAATCCTTCCTTTCGGAAAAACGCTCGAATCCCGTCTTCTCATAAAGGCTTATCGCGCCGTAGTTCGTATCCTCGACCTCGAGGAATATCTTAGTGACTCCCCTGTCCCTCAGCTCGGATGAGAGCCTCGACAGGAGTGATGATGCAACGCCTTTTCTCCTCGCTTCCGGGGCAACGCAGATATTTCCTATCTCGGCTTCGTCCAGCACATATGACGCACCGACATAGCCGTTTATCTTTTCGCCGTCTGTACTTACGAAAGCGATCTTGCCCTGGTCGAACGCGAGCGACTTTATATCGTCCCCGCACCAGGGGTGAGACATGGTCTCCTGCTCAAGTTCCATGACTTCATCTATATCCTGGGGGAGCATTCTCCTGATCATGATCTCTTCAGCCTCTCTGCAGATGATACCGCCAGATAGGATGCCTTCAGTGCTTCACCCGATACAGGCTCGGTCCCTATAGATGCTTCGTATATACCGCGCGGTGATATGGCGCATCCGGGCGCATATTGAGCCTTTACTCCAAGGCTCTCGAAAGCCTCCTTCATCACACCGGCACCGTCACCTATGACGATCAGGAAATGATTCGTTGTATCGATCGCGCGGACTATCTTCTCCGCAAGATCCTCCGCCTCATATGCACCTTCCGGAACGACTTCGCCGAGTCCGTCCTCTGACAGTGCACATCCGAATACTCTTTTGTTTCTCGCATCGAAACACGGCACGAGCACAGTCTGCTCCTTAGGATATGTTATATTCTCGACACTCGCGGCAAGCGCCTTCAAAGATGACACAGGTATGCATCTGACGCCCATGCCGAGCGCCATTCCCTTGACGGCGGAAAGTCCTATCCTGATCCCCGTGAACGAGCCGGGACCCGTAACTGCGGCGATCGCATCAATATCGCTCATTGCGATACCGGACTTCCCGATCACTCTTTCCACAAGAGGCATGAATGTCTCTGAGTGCGTCTTCTTTTCGAAGCTGATCTCATATGACAGTTCCCTGCCTTCGTCATAAATGCCGGCACAGCATGTCGAATTTGATGTATCCGTAACGAGTATCTTCATATATCAAATCGTCCTTCCGGGAACTCGAGTTCGATCGTCCTCTGATCACCCGTCCCCGAGATATTTATCCTTAATGCTCCTTCGGGAAGGAGTGGCTCGATGAGCGCCGCCCATTCTATCACGACCACGCCGTCCCTGTAAAAGTATTCGTCGAGTCCCGAGGCAAGAAAATCCTCCTCGCCTGAGAGCCTGTACGTATCGAAATGAAACAGAGGTGTCTTCCCTTCTGCGACATATTCGTTAACGATCGTAAAGGTCGGACTCTGCACCCATTCGGGATCGAGCCCCATACCTTCGCAGATGCCTCTTGTCATGAGCGTCTTGCCGGCACCGAGGTCGCCGTCCATCGCCACGACATCGCCCTTTTTCAGGACGGCGCCGAGCTTTCTTCCGAACTCCAGTGTCTCATCGGGAGACGAGGTCAATACCGTTTTCTTCATTAAGCGGAAGGGCCTCCGGACTTGTCAGCGCCGGACTTGTCTCCTCTGCCGCCGATTTTCTTTCTTATGATGCGTGCAACTATCATTATTATGAGGATCAGGAGCGCGATGCCGAACGAGATCAGCGCACTGAAGATGAGATCCTTGCTGCCCTGGATCTTCGATGCGATATCGGTCCATGTCGAGCTCTTGAGGAGTTCGATGAGCTCCGATCCTGAAAGGGCACCCTTCTCCTTGTAGTGGAGGATGAGCTGCCATATACCGAGACCTGTGAAGAATGCGATGAGAGTGATCCCGAACGCTCTGAGAACGGTTATCACCTGCAGTTCTTTTCTACCCTTCTTGATATTTCTCTTCTTAAGGAAGATCGCGAGGAATGCCGCTGCAAAAGCAAATACCACGGTTATGATGACCGCGGCTACGGGATTTATCTTCCTGTTCTTCTTTGCAGCCTCTTTCTCGGCATCTTCGGAATCTCCCTTGAAGATACGTATGAGCCTGACCGAAGTATTGCCGGCGTCGTCGGTCGCTTCGAACTTGAACTCGTTCATACCGTCCTGAAGTTCCTTCTCCAGTCCGAAAGCACCGTCCTTGTCGAGCTCGACCTTCTCACCATTTACCGTAAGCACGGCACCGGCCTCGGTCGCACCCGCAAATACGATCTTCTCCTCGGTCGTCCTCATGTCGCCCGAAGCTCCGTAGATATCGATGAGGGGAGGTATCGTATCCGCCGTTATCCTCTTATTCATGGTATATGTTACCTGTCCGTCGGTAACATCGATCTCGATCTCATTGACCTCGAGATTCTCGAGTCCTACCTGGACCTTGTCCTTGCCGCTCCACATGACCGAAGTCGACTTGTCGCCGATCTTTATCGCACCCGGAAGTGACTTGTCGTGTGCATCGAATTCGATCACAGCATTGAGGTCTGCCGTCTTCTCGGGCGTCGTGATATTGACGTCGACCGGCATCTTCGGATCGAACTTCAGAGTCCATGAAACGAAACCGATCTCATCGACCTGTGCATTTATCTGAACGAGGATCTCTCCGCCCTGCGGGTCGAAAATGATATGATCATGGAATGTATCCTCTTCGAAGAGCATCTGGTCGAGCAGCTCATCACCCTGCTTGACGATGACCGCATATTCATCGCATGATGACCCGAATTCTTCTCCGTCAAAGTAGATATCGGCAACAGAATCACCGACATTGCAGATTACGGTCAGCTTTTCGATGTCGCCTTCAGAGGTGCTTCCCGTTATCGTAAATGCCTGACCGGCAACTATTACATCCCTGACCTCGGTGCCCGTATCATCTTCGGCATAGACCTCGGCCGACAGCATATATGTACCGTCAGGGAGCATGTCGGGGTAGACCGAGAATTCCATATCCTCGCTGCCGTCGCTGAAGACGAAGCCGTCATCGATCGGGATACTGTTCGTGACATTGCCGTCCTTATCAACGACTACCGCGCTCAGGATATAATTAAAGTTTCCCTCGTAATCGACCGACAGAACGCCATTGATGTACGGGAGTTTCTTATCCTCCGCATTCTCCAGAGTCACCGTCAGTGCAGTCGCATCGATGGGCTTGTGCCAGGGTACTACATCGACCGTGACCTCTGAATTTCCGCCCTTTTCGAAATCGATCGTCCAGTCACCCGCAGATGCATCTTCGATATTGTAGTATGTCGCATTGTCTGCTTCGAGCACCTGGTCGAAATCCTCATACTTCTCGTATGTCTTTCCGTCCGGTGATATGAACTTGACCTGCGGTCTTTCCGTGTCGAATCGCACTATGATAGTGATATCTGACTGTTCCTCAAGCGTCATGAAAACATCCTGCTGCGCAAGGACGCGGGAGGCCGGGAGTGCTGACAGTATTGATGCAGCTGTTGCAAAGCACAAAGCCGCTGTTATGATCTTCTTAACGATCGCCGTCTTCATCTTCATCTTCGACCTTCCTTTTATCAATACTTTCTTGAAGCGAGGATGCTGTCGTCCTCACCCCAGAACATCTGGAAATCTGCATTTCCTACTCCGGTGGCAGATGCCTGTCCAAGGATGGCGAAAGCCATCTTGCCGTTATGCTGGGCGATCCATCCGATGTAGAAATCACCTTCTGCCTGTCTCTCATCGACAAATACCCACCAGCCGATCTTTGTGTGGAAGTGGCCGTGCGCCCACAGGCCAATTGCCTGCGTGGTCACTGCGATATTGACATCACCCGTGACATCGATCAGGATGCAGTCCTCATCGAGCTTAAAGCCCGCACCGACCTCTCCGACGAATCCGTGAGGCGTATCCTGAAGGATGAACAGCGGGTTATTATACTCAAGTCCGAATCCGAGTTGTACGCTCGCATGTCCGACTTCGACAAGGCCTAAGAGTACTGCTTTTGCCTCAGCCCTGATCCTCCATTCCTTGAGCCTGTACCCAAGCGTGAAGTCGTCAAGTTTCAGGAGGCTCACGTCACCGGTAAACTCCTCGAGTCCCGGGCAGTAGGCGGATATATTCGCAAGCGCTACATCAGCACTTCCCACCATCTCTATGTTGAAGATCGATGTCCAGTCTTTTGCAATATCGACCTTGCTTATATCCTGGAATCCGAGCTTGAAGTCCCTGAACGTGATCGGAACACCGCAGATAACGGTATTGATCTTGTAGTCACACATGAACATTACCTTATCGAGCTTCCAGTCCTTCAGCGCAACCTCAAAACCTACTCCGTCCGCGAGCATCGCAATGTTGGTAGTCAGCTTCAGGCTGACTTCACCTTCTTTTGTATTGAGCTTAAACTTGATGCTTCCGAGATTAGCATAAACGTTCGAGTTTCCGACTTTGATCGCACTGAAGACATCGTCTTCGTCATTACCCAGTTCGAATTCGATATCACAGTCGATAGCATTCTTTGAGAATATGATGCTGCAATCACAGTCGGGAGTATAGTGGAACAGCGGTGAATCATCTGTAAGCGCATCGATGACCTTTCCCTGGAACGGGAAAGCAGTCGTGAACGAATCAAAATCGATGACGGCTCTGTCAGGATAGAGCTTCATTCCCGCACCTTCAGCCCTCAGATTAAATACATCCAGAACGGGGAATACGCTGTAGAGCGGTCTCGTGTCGACAGGATAATCATCGGACGAGCCTGCTACCGTCCTGTCATTATAGAGCCTCAATGTATTGACCACAGGCAGCGACATCGTATATCCGTGCTGTGCAAGATATTTAGCAAATCCGGTTGCCGTGTCTTCGGTATAGATCATGTATGTCCTTCCGAAATCCATCTGGATGTCATTAGCTTCCAGATTACCTGTAAGTGTGACCGGATCCTTGAAGCCGAGCCAGTCATTGAGCATGACGACTCCGGACATCGTTGTCGAGCTGCCGGAAGTGGAAACGTTGGATGCCGTAAAGACATATTCGCCGAACGTTATGATATTTGAATCTCCTCCGCAGACTATCAGGCCGCTCGCAAAGACAGCCCTTCTGCCGTTGTAGGTGACGTAGACATCATAAAGACCCGCGGGTATATTGCCGGGAACGGTCACTTTCGCCGAGGTCGAATCCGTATATTCCACTGTGCATGTGTAATTCGATACTCCGTGCAGCTCAAGAGCTATTGTCGCATTGCTCTCGAATCCGTCGCCCGTCAGCGTAAGGATCTGCTCGTTAGCTGAAGGATAGATCATCTTTTCGCGCAGTCCGTTGATCGTAACTCCGCCGACAGTCGCAGAAATTCCGTCCTCGAGTTCATCAGCAACATCGTTGCGGAACAGCGAGTATGTCTGCGAATCATATGTCGTAGCCGAATCGTCATATCTTACCTCAAGGGTCCTGTCTACCAGGAACTGGTCGACCGCCTCGAAAGTGACATTATATCTGTTCTTTCCTATGTTGAAGATGAAGTCATAGAAGGAAAGGATCGATTCTGATGAGCTTACATAGAAATAATCGCCGTTGCAGGCACTAGAATACTGCTGCAGGAGATTCGCGTCGACATCGGGACCGAGACCTACAGAGAATATGGAGATGTTCGCCTGAACGCAGGCCTGCTTGAGGGCAGTCAGTCTCTCGGGATCGGGAGCATTATCCTGACCGTCACTCATGAGGATCATGATATTGAGTTCATTCGGATCGATCGGGAAGAGCGTCTCGGCATATTCTACGGCATCGTAGATATTCGTTCCGCCATCGGCACAAAGACCGTCTGCAGACGCGAGGAGGGTGTTCTTATCAGAACCCAGGGGGGCGACCATTTCGCTCTTGACCTCACTTGCGAAAGGAACGATACCGATATTGACATTGGCATCCGCATTGTTGACGAAAGCCTTGACCGCATTGCTCAGGTCATCCCTCGGACTTCCTTCCATACTTCCTGAATCATCGCATACCAGGATGACATTGATACCGGTATAATTCACCTTCTCGACCGTATAATCCTCGATCTCGACTCCGGCATCAGTAAAGTGCATATGCTGCTTGAAGCTCTCGGCATCAGTGACGAGCGACTCATCGGCAGCTACCACAGCCTTTACCGTAGGGAAAGATCTCGCGTCGATCGAGATGATATTTACGGCTCCGGCCTGCTGATTGATCTCATCGGTAACGTTATCAACAAAGGATCTGTCGGAAGTGGGAACACCGCTGTTGCCGCCTTCGTCTCCACCGTTGCCGTCGTTGCCACCGTTGCCGTCGTTATCATAGCCGTCGTTTCCGCCGTTACCATCGTTACCATCATCGTCATCATCATCGCGGTCGTCGTCAGTATCATAGTCAACGGGCTCTTCGGGCGCCACGATATCAAGATCAGGGATCCCCACGGGCATCCTCTGTTCATCCAGTGCCTCAACGTAGTCTGCAAGGTCTTTCCTCTGTTCGGGATCATTCGACCTGAATACGATATCGACTATATTGTCCGCCGTATCGGCAAATCCCCTGTCGGAAGAAACAGATGAAGTGTCGAGTCCTTTTCTTACGTAGTCCGAGGCTTCATCCGCATTATTCTCGGAATATGCGATATCTGCCAGCTCGAGATAGAGCTTTGCCGCTGATGCAGGATCGATAACGGCCTGCTTTTTCATGCGGTCCCTGATGAGCTCATCAAGATCTATGTCACCGTCCAGGGTCTTCTCGATGATCTCCTCCTGGGCGATAAGATAATCGAGCTCCTCCTCTGTATATCTGCTCTCATGCTCAGCCTCCCTGCGCAGGTGGGTCATGACCGTATTCGCGGCCTCCTCCTGTTCAGGATCGAGGATCGAACCCTTAATGTCGGAATCGTCGAGCAGTCCCCTCCTCGAAAGCTGCGATGCAACGAGGAGCGTATCGGAGTCGGGGGTGTTCATTATGCTTTTCGCTATGTCTGAATAATCACGTCTGAAAAGATCTGCGGCAAGTACCGCCTTGTCGAGCGACGGCAGTCCGCAGAATCCGAAACCGTCATCAGCCCAGTCATCGATGTAGGAGTAGAGCTCGTCCTCATTGCCGATGTATCCGCCCTGTCCTTCGCTCAGCTGACGTATGGCCTGAAAAGCCATTGCCGCAGTCTCCGCTTCTTTGCTGATCTTGCCCGAAACATCCTCTGCCTCGAGGTCGGCATCTTCAAGGGAATCGAGTATCCTTTTCGCCCTGTCGGCATATCCCGTAAGATCGTAGACCTGTGCCGTGAGCGTCAGGTAGTTCGCGTCATATGAAATATTCTGTCCGTATTCGAGAAGGATCTGTCTTGCATTGTCGACATCATCATTCTCGAGAAGACATCTGACTATATCGAGATAATAAGCAGGCTCTTCGCCTTCCTCTTCCTCTTTATCCTTGCCGCGGCGGTGCTTTTTCGAAGTGTTCTCATCATCACCGAAAACATAGGACCCGCTGCTCTGGTCAAGGAACTCGACATCTGCAAGCTTCAGGAAAAGCGCTCCTGCAGCGGCAACGCCGAGGCAGACAGACACGGTGACCCATATCGCACGCTGACTCTTGTTGAATACCGCCAGGACAATCATTACTGGCAGGACTATCGCCATACCGATCAGAAACTGCGTCATAACTACTCCTCACCCTCTGAATGTCATCCGCATGGAAGCGCATGCCACCAATTATTATAATACGAATTGCGCGTTATGGGGAGTCGGATTATATGACAGTTCCATTATCTGCCCGCATCCGCCTGCATCTTCCGGCCATCTGCCCGCCGGCATAAAAAAGTCCCCGGCACTTTGATACCGGGGACCTTGAATAAACGTTGTATTCCGCCTGAGAAATTATCTCTTGGAGAACTGTGAAGCCTTACGAGCCTTCTTGAGACCGTACTTCTTACGCTCCTTCATACGTGCGTCTCTTGTGAGGAATCCTGCGGACTTGAGTGTTGCCTTGTAAGCGTCCTCATCAGCCTCAACGAGAGCTCTTGCGATACCGTGACGGATAGCACCTGCCTGACCGGAGATACCGCCTCCGATTGCCTTTGCGATAACGTCGAACTTGTCAGCTGTCTCAGTAGCAGCCATGGGCTGACGTACGATGAGCTTCAGTGTATCGAGTCCGAAATACTCGTCGATATCCTTGCCGTTGATCGTGATCTTGCCGTTGCCGGGAACGAGGCGAACGCAAGCGACCGCATCCTTACGACGGCCTGTACCGTAGAAATAAACTTTGTTTGCTTTCTTAGTAGCCATAAATTACGTTCTCCTTCCAATCACTGCTCGAATGTGTATACTTCGGGCTTCTGAGCTGCATGCTCATGCTCTGCGCCTGCATATACCTTAAGCTTCTTGAACATCTGGCGTCCGAGCGAATTCTTGGGGAGCATTCCCTTTACAGCAAGCTCAAGAGCCTTCTCGGGGTTGTTGTTCATAAGGTTCCTGTAGGAAACCTCCTTCATTCCTCCTGCATAACCGGAGTGATGACGATACATCTTCTGGTCGAGCTTCTTACCTGTGAGGACCATCTCAGCAGCGTTGATGACGATAACGTAATCGCCTGTGTCGGCAAAAGGTGTATAAGTGGGCTTGTGCTTACCGCGGAGAAGTCTGGCGACCTCTGTGGAAAGACGGCCGAGCGTCTTGCCGGAAGCATCTATTACAAGCCATTTTCTCTCGATATTGGCAGGTGTGGCAACAAATGTCTTCATAACCTGATCTCCTTGATTGATTTCTTTGGCGCCGCAAAGTTTTTCCTTTGGACGCCCGATAATAATACTTGCCCCCGCCCCTTAAGTCAAGTGTTTTCCCAAAAAATCTTCAATATTTTATCAAATCCTCCCGAAATCGCCGTTTTTCTCCCTGATCCTGACCAGTCTTTGTCTTTTTTTCTCAGATGAATCGCGCATCTTAGCCGCAACCCTAAAAACGATCTGTCACAAAGGTTGCATCATCGACATGTGGCTAAAAGTGTGGGTTTTGGAATGTCATTTACCCACATTTTTCCCACATTTGCAGTAATTTGGCTAAAAGTGTGGCTAAAAGCGCCTCAAACACCCACATTTTTCCCACATCTAAAGAAATGTTGATAAAGAGCCATTCAACTCTCCTCCCCAATCACACACGCAAAAGCCCCGCTCACACAGAGCAGGGGCTCATCATCATTATCAGCTTCACTCAGGCGGGCGCGCACTCACACGCGGTCTCTCACACGCATCACATCCGGTAACGATCAGAATACTGCCGAGTACATGATCGAGGTGACGACATCGTCGGCGATAACAAAGGACAGCATGGAGTCACCCTTCACATAGTCAAGGCCGCCCGCGTTGTCCGCAGAAGGCTCGCCGTACTTTTCGATGACATCCGACTTTGTACACCCGATATAGATGCCCTTATCTGTCTGGACCGTATCGTCTCTGAACTCGATCGAACTGACATAATCCTTGCCGTCCGTCGGATATGTCCTCAGATAGAAGGAAGGGAAAGTATATACCTTGTCCTTGCCCTGGAATGCGCACGAATCCGACTCAAAAGGCTCGCTGCTTCCGGGGAGCGCCATAACATCATCCTTGCTGACCTCGCCGTTGACGATGAGCTTCAGTCCGGAATACTCCCAGTAGAATACCTCGCCGGCCTCGGCCTTCTTCCCCGCATCATCTGCAGGAACCGCCTTGCCCGAACCGCCTTCAGCCTGTCCGCCGGAAATGACGACAGGAGCATCGTCTTCACTGCCTGCCTCCTCGCTGCCGGAGCATGCAGCCGCCGTCATGAGCATAGCCGCAGAAGCCAGGACCGCCGTTAATCTCAAAAATCTCTTCATACTATCTCCTCTTCCCTGCCGGGGGCATGATCTTATCCACGACCATTATATACCATTATCAACTTTTTTCTTCCACCCCGAAAAGCATATGCGCAAAACCGCTTTCAGATTCCGCCCTCCGTCGGTCAGGATACCGTCCCTGCCGGTCAGATTCAGCACCCGCCGGGCGTCAGTTCTCTACCGCCCCTATGCCCCAGCTCCGGAGCTCTCCGTACTCGTCGAGTTCCTTCTGCTGCGCCGCGCGCAGATCATCATAGAAACGGAGGTTCTCCTCCCAAAGCGCGGCGACCTCGGGAACCTCGCGGTAATCGGTAAGGTCGTAATTCTCCACCAGGAATGCGCCGATGTGGTCGGCCATCTTTTCGGCGCCGTAGATATTCAGGTGCAGTCCCTCGTCGTAAGTGTCGGTCGTCATGTCGAGGCCGACCTCATCCTTGAGATCCTGGTAATTGATGTAGGTAAGTCCCCACTTACGGGCGAAGTCGACGATCTGCGCATCCCACTCGTCGTACCAGTACGGATACTCGGTCGGCGCCTTGATGAGCACGAGCTCGATGTCGTTTTCGCGGCAGAGGGATGCCATCTTTCGGAGATAGCTCATGGCATTTTCGCCGAGGGTATAATCAGTAAGGCGCGGCGCGGGCGGGAACTCCTTCTGGGGACGGATGTCCACGCGCATGTAGTAGCCGTTCGTCGTGACGCGGTCGTGGCTGAAGAGATATTTCCAGTCATCGGACGTCAGCTCGTTCCACCTCGAGTGGTATTTGAGGATGGGGAAGAGATATTCTATGAAGCTCTCGTCTTCGGTCATCGAAGCCTTTATGGCGTCGACCTTGGATGATGACCAGCGCATGCCGTCGAGCGTCATCCTGTTGTATGTATCCTTCTGGGGCTTGTCATACTTGAGCGCGAGGACGTTGAAGATAACGACTTTCGGCTTCTCGTAGCGGAGCGTATCCTCAAGGAGGTAGTAGGACTGCCATGCCAGCTGCTGGGCCGATCCGCGGATATAAGACGAGATGCCGTACTTCCTGTAGAGCTCGGCCGTGGAGATGTTCTCATAGACCTCGCAGTCGCCGATGAAGATGACCTCGTGAGGCTCTTTCGAGTCGTAATACTCGGCCGTCATCGCGCCCTCGATGATGCCCTTCATATACTTGGGCATGAGGAGGCACTGCAGGAACCACATGAGCGCGAACAGGAAGGCTACGACGAGCGCGATCACCGCCGCCGTGCGTATCCTGCTGTGTTTTCTCTTCAATGTGTTCCCTTCCACTTTATGCCTCCGGTCAGAACTGATTATAGATGAACTGCGACGAATCGTAGCCGTCCCCGTATGCGCCGAATACTATTATCACGGCGAAAAGAACGGCCATCACAAACCCTGCGAGCGCAGTCTTTCCGCGCAGTGCCGACCTGATGTCGGTGCCCTTTCGTGCCTTGTAAAGGCTTACCGAGAAGACTATCACGAGCCCTGCAAGAAGGACATAGTAGTCACTTGCGGAAAGACCCAGTTTCAGAAGGCTTCCGTCAGTCAGCCTGTTGAAGTTGAACTTATAGAACATCGTGCCGACCATCTTGAAAGTCAGCGGCACATCGCGGTAGCAGTCGAACATCCTGATCATGCTCATGAGGAGGATGGTCCTTATGATCTCGAAGACCTTGTAGCCGGACTTTTCCTTGAGACCGAACCTGCCGTGGAACTTCGCATACAGAGGCTCGAGCTCCTGCGACGCCATGATGACGACAAAGTTCATGAGACCCCAGACTATGAAGTTCCAGGCTGCGCCGTGCCAGATACCGGTCGTGAGCCATACCAGGAAACATGATGTGTAGACGGGGATCCTCTTGCCGACGCCGTTTCCGAACTTCTGCCTCGAACGCTTGGACAGATCGAGCATCTTCGGGCTTACCGACAGCGGATAGAATATATAGTCCGTGAACCACGTGCCCATCGTGATGTGCCAGCGGTTCCAGTATTCCTTGATATTTTTCGAGAAGTACGGGAGATTGAAGTTCTCAGTGACCTTTATGCCCAGACATTCGGCGATACCGATCGTGATGTCGATGCCGCCCGTAAAGTCGCAGTACAGCTCGAAGGCATAGAACATCATCGCGCAGAAGACAAAGACGCCGGTGTAGATCTGAGGGTATGAGATGAGCATCGTGACGCCGGTGATGATCCTGTCAGCGATAACGACTTTCTTGAAGTATCCCCAGAGGATCCTCATCAGTCCCGATCCGAAGTCGGATGCATTGAAAGGCTTCCCTTCGAAAAGAGTTTTCGACAGGTCGTTCCATCTGCTGATAGGACCCTGTACGAGCTGCGGGAAGAAAGAAACAAACAACGCGACCTTGAAAGGATTCTTTTCCGGCCTGCATGTTCCCCTCGCGCAGTCGATGACATAGCTCATCGTCTGGAACGTGTAGAACGAGATGCCCATCGGGATTATGAGATCGACCGCCCTGATCGCGTTGCCTTTGGAAAGGAACGTGTTTATATTGGCGATCACGAAGTTGGTGTATTTGGTGACGGCCAGGATCCCGAGGTTCAAAAGGAGGCACAGGACCATGAAGAGCTTCTTGCGCGAGGCGAGCCTTTTCTTGTATGCCTTGCGCTCATCTTTCGTCATGTTCTCCTTATTGGCCTTAAGATATGCTTCCGCCTTCGCATCCGCCCGTCCCATGAGGACTGTCGCGCCCCATGCGGTAACGGTCGTCGTTCCGATGAAGATAAGATACTTCGGGTCGCAGAGCCAGTAAAAAACATATGAAAAGACAAGGAGCAGCGGCCATCTCACTCTGCGCGGTACTATGTAGTACGCGGCGAAAAGGCACAATACAAGCTCTATGAACTTATATGAAGTAAACAGCATCCGTCTCTTCTATCCCTCTGTCCTTCTATCCCTCAGGCCATCAGGCTTCGTCGAGCCTCTCGATGAGAGCCCACAGAGCCTTCGCTGAATTGAAGTTCTCGGGCACGAGCTCGGTCGCGGGGATCTTGACGTCAAATCTTTCATTGACCTCGGTAACGATCGTGATTATGTCAAAGGAATCGAGGATCTTGTCATCGATAAGAGTCTCGCATGTCCCGTAATCGACATCCGAATGAAGTTCATTAAGTATTTCGAGCAGTTCGTCCATTTTTCATCCCTCCGAAAAGAGTCTTGTTATTTCCTGTCAGTACGCCCCGGCGCAGCCTGTCTTTTACTCCGCCTTACCGGACGCCTTGTCGCCCAGGTACTTCCTGTTGATCTTGCCGTTTGGCGTCAGCGGCATCATGTCGAGCTGTGTAATGACCGTCGGGAGCATATATCTCGGGAGCATGCCCTTGAGCGTCTTTGAGAGATCGGCCTTTTCGATGTCGCCGACATAATAAAGGCAGATCTTGTCCTTCTCCTTATAGTAGACGGCGCAGCACGACTTAATGCCGTCCACGGTAGAAACATTCGCCTCGATCTCGCCAAGCTCGATCCTGTGGCCCAGATGCTTGATCTGGTAATCCTTCCTCGAGATGAACTCGAGTTCGCCGCGCTCGTTGTAGCGGCCGATGTCACCCGTTCTGTAGATGATCTCGGGATAATTGTCGTTCAGCGGATTCTGGACAAAAGACTCGCGCGTCTTCTCCGGGTTGTTATAGTAGCCCAGCGTCACAGCCGTTCCCCTGATGCAGATCTCACCTTCATCCGCGCGGCAGTCCTTATCGTCGAGCAGGATTATCTCCGTATTGTTGAACGGCCTTCCGATCGGGATAGACTGTCCTTCCTCAAAGTCGCGGTCAACCCTGTACCAGCAGCTCATGCCGGTCGCCTCGGTGGGACCGTAGAGATTCGTGAATACCGTATCGGGCATGGCCTGGCGCCATATCCTGAACTGCTTTATGGGGAATACCTCCGAACCGAATGCCACCGTTTTCAGGTACTCGGGCTTAACTTCGTCGAACACCCCGAAAGCGGATATCATCGTCAGCGCGGACACGACCCAGCAGACCGTATTTATCTTCTTCTCGTTCAGGAACTCGACGAGCTTTAGCGGGAACATAAAGAGCTGCTTGGGCACGATCACCGTCTTAGCGCCGAACTTTATCGTCGGATAGAGCTCCTTGAGGCACGCATCAAAATAGAACGGGCTCTGATTGCCGAAGACGGTATCCTCATTAAATCCCATCACCTCTGAAAGGTTCTCTATATAGTCGATGACACTCCTGTGGCAGGCGATGACGCCCTTGGGAACGCCCGTCGAACCCGAAGTAAATACTATGTAGATCGGATCTGTATCGATCTGCCTGTCCCTGATCCTTGTGAGCGCCGCTTCATCCTCGGGCGTCTTCGAGATCTCGCTCCAGAGGACGATCCTGCCGTCAAAATCAAATTCCTCCGCCTTACCGGCAGTCGACTCGTCGCAGATCATGATCTTCGGCTTGAGCGTCCCTATTATAAGATCGGTCCTAAGCTTCGGCATCTCCTCGTCTATCGGTACGTAGTAACACCCGCCGTATACCGTTCCGAAAAATGCCGCCACCTGGTCGGGTGTCTTCTCCATGAATATAACGACCGGTTCTCCGTATACACCTTCGCGGGCAAGGAATGATCCAGCAGCACGGCTCTTCTCATAAACCTCTGCGAAAGTAAGGGATCTTCCCTCACCGTCCTCATATGCGGTCTTGCCGGGTACTCTCTTTACCGTATTTTCGAGATATTGGAGCACGTTGCGTATCTGCATCTTAAGATCTTCTCCGGTTCAGTCTTTTTTCCTGACCTTTCCGCCGCACATCACGACGGCCTGCTCGGCCAGCACTTCAAGTATATCAAAAAAATCATTATTCAAGCCGTATCTCAGAGATATGACCGATAATTCGGTGCAACCGAGGATAACGACTCCCGCGCCCTTCGACACCAGGTGCTCACGGACCGCCTCCATCTTACTAAGATCGGGCTTCCTTCCGGTCTTGACGTCGTCATAGATAAGGCTCATGACATCCTTCTGATATTCCTCATCCGGTACGACGGCCTCTATACCGTGATCCTCAAGGATCCCCCTGATGATGCCGGCTTTTATGCTGCCGTCAGTCGCCATGATGCCTGCCTTCCTTATGCCCTTGGCTGCAAGCCTCGCCGCAGCCTCGTCAACACCGTGGATGACGGGGACGCCGAGTTCCTCCTCCAGACGGTCCTTAAAATACCTGGCTGTTATGCACGGAACTGCGATTATGCCGGCTCCTGCACCCCTCAGCATCTTTCCCGAATCCAGAAGATAAGGATAAGGATCCTCGTTGCTCTTTCCTGTTATGAAAGCGGTCCTGTCCGGAGTCTTAGGACGTGATATTATCACTGTCTCTATATGATCCTGGTCTGACCCGGCATCAGTGAGGTCTGTTACGAGCTCCATGAAGCACGCAGTTGCCATCGGGCCGAGACCGCCGATGACTCCGAGGATCTTCTTTTCGACGCCGGATGCTGCCATCACTGAGCCTCCTTTATCGTCATGTTATAGAAGTCGAGCCTCGCCTGAACAGACTCCGTCGCGCGCTCCGGCAGATCAGCCTCGGTATCGAACCTGTGCGAATAGTCGAGCTCGGAGTCGATCCTCATGAACCAGAATCCCTCATGGCTCGTCGAAGGGCAGGAATCGCAGTGATACCACTGCCCGTCGAGCTTGACGAGATTCCAGAAATGACTCGACCTGACGACGGGGTATCTGGAGACCATTTCGTTCTCGATACCGGCGACGTCGAGCAGCGCCTTGCAGCATGCATAATAGGTGTAGCAGTCGCCGCGCAGGGTCGTGAAGCCCTCGTTGGCGCCCGCGGTCCAGTCTGTCTTGATGGATGTGCCGATATAGTGGATGTTGTTCCTTGCCCACTGGAAGATGCGGAAAGCCTTTTCGACGTCGGTCATGTCAGGCGTCGTTATCTTGTCGAGTACTTCCTGCGCCTCGGCGTAAACGATCTCGGGATCCGTATATCCCTCCGGCATCGTCCTTATCGTTATATGGACGGTCGTGACAGCCTCATTCCCGACATCATCGACTGCGATATACCTGACGGGATAGACTCCGTCGGTATCGGGATCGACCTCAGATGTATCGATAGTAAGCTGCGGATCCCTCGAATAGTCGTCCTCGACGCGGATCCCGTCCCTGTAGGTGATGTAGTCGCCTATAAAGAATTCCATATCATGCGGACCGTATATGAGCGGCGGCGTATGGTCGTCGATTACGGTGAAAGGCACCTGTATGACCGACACGTTGCCGTATGAATCCGTCAGCTTCAGGGGGATATATTTAGCGCCGCCCGTCGAAACATCGGGATTCTCCTCATACCACTCGATCGTGACCTCGGCCCTGTCCTCCACGAGAGTCACGCAGTCCTCGGCATTCGGAAGATTGCCCTTATAGACTTCCTGCGGTATCGCGAGAGCGGTCGGTGCCGTGTGGTCCTCCACGCGCAGTATCGTATCGACCGTCGTATCAAGGACCTTTATCTTCAGCCCGTAGACTCCGGGGTACGATGTGTCGATCCGGGAAATATCAGTGATAAAAGAGCATTCGCTCTCAGGTATAGGCTGCGCCTCGAAAAGATCCAGCGTAATCGGAGAATCCTCCGTGATGACGACTTCCTTCCTGATCTTGGATACCTGCATATCGCGGTACTTGTCGTCGATCACGATCCCGAGTATCTTGAGCCCTGCGATGACGCCGACGACAACAATGAGGATCGGGACCCAGATGTACAGGGCCTTCCTGGTGTCGTGCTTTTTCTTCATCTTCTCCTCGATACTCGTATACTGTCTCAATTATCCCTCCGGGACGAAGCTGTCGGGGTAATCCCCCGTAAAACATGCGTCACAAAAGTATTTTCCGTCCTCGCCGAGCATATCGGGCAGGGACTTCACGTCCAGATATCCGAGCGAATCCGCTCCGATCATGCTGCAGATCTCGGGGATCGAATGGTGACATGCGATAAGAAGGTCGCATGACGGAACGTCCGTACCGTAGCAGCACGGATGCAGGAACGGCGGACTCGAGATCCTTACATGGACTTCAGTCGCTCCCGCGGCTCTGAGCATCCTGACGATATTGCCGATAGTCGTTCCCCTGACTATCGAGTCGTCTGTCATTATAACCCTTTTTCCCTTCACCGCAGAACTGATCGGATTGAGCTTGATCTTGACCGCCTGCTCCCTCTGATCCTGCGACGGCTTAATGAATGTCCTTCCGACGTAGCTGTTCTTCACGAACGCCTTGACATACGGGATGCCCGACTCCTCGGCATATCCGAGAGCCGCATCGATACCAGACTCCGGAACGCCCGTAACGATATCAGCCTCCACGGGATGCTGCCTTGCCAGGAGCCTTCCGGCCCTTATCCTCGACTCATAGACGGAGATCCCGTCCATAACGCTGTCAGGCCTTGCAAAATAGATATATTCGAATACACACTTCGAAAATCTCCCGGGCTCAGTCTGTATGGAGCTGATCCCGTCAGCCGATACAGTCACGATCTCACCGGGCTTTATATCGCGGATAAGGCTTCCGCCCATTGCCTCGATCGCGCAGCTCTCGGAAGCGAAAACGGTCGCGCCCCCGGCTTCGCCCATGACGAGCGGCTTCAGTCCGTACGGATCCCTGACGGCTATGAGCCTGTCAGGACAGAGGACCAGCAGCGCATATCCGCCCCTGATCCTGCCCATCACTTTTGTAACAGCCTCCTCGACGCTTTCTGACTCGGATGCGTATCTGGCTGTCAGATATGAGATTATCTCCGAGTCGACGGTCGTCCTGAAGATGGCGCCCTCGTCCTCGAGTTCCTTCCTGAGTTCCGATGTGTTCGTGAGATTGCCGTTATGGGCAACGGCGAGCGATCCTTTCGAAAAATATGCAACGAGAGGCTGTGCGTTCTCTGCAACGGAGTTTCCCGTCGTTGAGTACCTGACATGACCTATCGCGCGGCCGCCCTTAAGTCCCGACAGAGTCTTACTGTCGAAAACGTCGCCGACATGACCCATGGCCTTCCAGCAGGTGATCTGTCGGTCACCCTCAGGGCTTTCCGGAGACTGACCGTCTCCACTGTTTCCGGCCACGGCGATACCGCAGGACTCCTGCCCTCTGTGCTGGAGTGCGAAAAGCCCGTAATAAACAAGCGAAGCCGCATTATCTGACTTCAGCCCGTAAATCCCGGCTACGCCGCATTCTTCGTGGATATTCCCTGTCATAGGAACTTGCTCTCCCCTGCTCTTAAATATATACGGATTGATTTTAGCACTTTTGCGCCCGATTGCGTATAATCTGACCTATGGACGATAAATGCGAAAAAAACAGTTCATTTTTCTATTCGAAATGTGTACTCTGCCCAAGACGCTGCGGTGTCGACCGCAGGGTAAGCAGGGGATACTGTGCTTCGGGCGACGTTCCCGTCGTCAATATCTCGATGATCCACAAGGGTGAGGAACCGCCGATATCAGGCGGCGGAGGGAGCGGTGCGGTCTTCTTTGAAGGCTGCAGTCTGGGCTGTCCCTTCTGCCAGAACTATAAGATCTCACACCGGGCGCGTATTCACGCAGCCGGCGGCACAGCGGGCGATCCCGCGGGAAAAGCCGTCACTTCAGGGGAACTGGTCCGGATCTTTTATGATCTGCAGGAAAAGGGCGCAGACAATATCAATCTCGTGACTCCCATGCACTTTGCACCGGATGTTGCGGCCGCGATGGAACTCGCAAGATCCGGCGGCTTCGACCTTCCGTTCATAATAAACTGCGGCGGCTATGAAAATGTTGAGACGGTGCGGCTTTTCGACGGGCTCGCTGATATATGGCTCCCCGACTTCAAATTCCTCGATCCGAAAGTATCGTCCGCGCTCGTCAACGTCAGCGATTACGGTGAGACGGCAGTTGCCGCCATAGATGAGATGGTCAGGCAGACAGGCCCGCTCGTTTATGATGACAGGGGACTCATCCGCAGGGGAGTCATAATAAGGCACCTGATGATGCCGTCCTGCCTTTTCGATACGAAAAAGATAATCGATACGATATGGGAACGCTGGGGGGACACTGTGGCGCTGAGCCTGATGAACCAGTATACGCCGATGCCGCAGCTTCAGTCGATGAAAGGCGCAGATCCCCGTCTTATGCGAAAGCTCGATCCGCGCCATTACAGGGCTGCCGTCGATCATCTTTTGATCTTGGGAAAACAAAACGTCTTCCTCCAGGAAGACGCTTCGGGGGATGAGATGATCCCTGATTTTATCTGATATCAGCCGATCGCCTGATCGATCCAGGCCTTGATCGCCGGAAGGGGCCTTCCGCCTACAGCCTCTGAAACGACCTCGCCGCCTTTGAATATCTTGAGCGCCGGAATGCTGGAGACCATATAGCTCATCGCCAGGTCCTCATTCTCGTCGACATTGATCTTGCAGACCTTGAGCCTGCCTTCATACTCCTGTGCCACCTGCTCTATCACGGGCATCAGCATCTTGCACGGTCCGCACCACGGAGCCCAGAAATCAACGAGTACGGGAATGTCAGAGCCGAGTACCTCGGATTCAAAATTGTCCTTATTTACGATAACTTCCGCCATATGTATATCTCCTTTCCGGGTCGTTGTCCATATCTGCATTATAACATACGCGGAACGGATCCTGCTTTCTTACGGGCGAGGGTATGGAAATTTCCGTAAAGGATAAAAAAACCGTCTCATCTGAGACGGCCGTTGATCCTGTGGAGCGGGATACGAGATTCGAACTCGCGACTTTCACCTTGGCAAGGTGACACTCTACCACTGAGTTAATCCCGCGTTTTGTGCGACGTCGTTTATTATATGAGCGGGAAGCGGTTTTGTCAACAGGAAAATCACCCGATCCGGATCACGATGCCGGGGGCGGTGTCGCCCGGGGGGGGTTAGCACATGCCGTCCGCCCGCTTCCGGGCCTTGGAACGGATAGTTACTCAAAAAGTTACTCAAAACGGAGTAAAAAGGTAAGTGATTGAGTAATTTTTGTAATAATTACTCAATTTATTACTCAGAAGGAGGTAATTGAGTAAGTTTCTGAGTAATTTTTCGCCGGATCACCGGGTCGCGGTGTCGCCCGGGCGCGGCGTCACCGATTCATTACAGGCCGGACAAAAACAGGGCCGCTCCAGAACGGAACGGCCCTGTGGTCTGTTTAAATGGAGCAGGATACGGGGCTCGAACCCGCGGCATTCAGCTTGGGAAGCTGACACTCTACCAACTGAGTTAATCCTGCATATTTACTGTGGCTTGGGGGCAACAGGCGCTCCCGCGAACCACATCATAGATATTAATTCAGCTTGACTTCTCTGTCAATCTCGCTCAGAAGAGCGCATCACGGCCTCTCACCGCCCGGAGCACAATACCTTCGCCGGTCCGCCGGGCCAGCGGAAAGCACTACGCCTTCGGGGACCCGTCTTCCCCCGGAGCCAGCCTGACAAAGCCGTCTTCGCAGAACTTTTCGAAGTCGCCGCACATCTCATGCCTGAAAGATGAAGTCTCATACGGCACCCAGAACTGGGTGTCCGAGAAATTCGCCCAGAAAAGCATATATGCTGCCCTTCTGGCCGCCTCTGATCCCTCAAAGGCGCGAAGTATATCAGTAAACCATGTAAGATCGCGGTTCCCCTCAGGAGCAAGGCCCTCAAAGTACCCTCTTCCGAGAGAATCCAGTGTCCTTCTGCCGATCTCGGTAACGGCATAGGGCTTGCCGTGCTCCTCGCAGAACTCCTCTATGGCTGAAAGCGACATCAGCGTCTCTTCGGCGAACTGCTCCGTCGGCTTATCGGCATCATGATAGAAATCAAGTCCGACCATGTCGACATAGTCGTCGCCGGGATATCTTGTCCCGAGTTCCGACGGAGAGGCGATCACCCCGTTGCAGGAATAGCAGTAGGCAAAATTCCTGACTCCCTTGTCCCACAAAACGTCGATCGTATATCTGAACAGATCCTTGTAGCTCCTGTCCGAAAGTGTCGATGAACCCCACCAGAACCAGCCTCCGTTACCTTCGTGAAAAGGCCTGAAGATCATCGGGATCCGCTCGCCTGACAGGTCGATGCATTTCGAAGCAAAGTCCGCGATCAGCCCGAGAAACTCCAGATACTTGCCGTTCAGGTCTCCGCCCGGCATTATGCGCTTCCCGACGGATCCTTCCGTGATATTCGGAGTGTAGTCGATAAACTTGTCTCCCCCCAGCGAAAAGTTCGGCATATGCGAGGAAAGGGTTATGATCACGCCTTCCCTGTGAAGCTGTTTTACGGTCTTCACGAGTTCTTCCATATTGCCTTCATAGCCCGTGAGTCCGAGTGTGTCGATCCCGACTACCGCGGGGTGGTGTCCCGTGAGGTTCTTGACATCAGACTCGGTGCCGTCATGGGAACTGATCGAGACGCCGATATGTCCCGCATTCTGATGTCCGAGCATGATAAAGTCGGAGTAACATGCATCCTCTATCTTTTCGATGAGGTGCTGTACCGCGGGTTCGCGCATGTCTTTTCTCATGGTCATCATCTTCTGTTTCCGTTCCGGTCTGTTTATACCGTGCCTTAACGCACCTTACTTAAACTTTTTCTGAAAGTCCCCGAAAGGGTCCGATATATCGGATATGTCTCCTCCGAGGTTCTGGATCGCCGACATCATCTCGTAGAAAAGATTCCTCGTGATCGTCGTCTGATGGCGGTTGATGTAGGATTTGAGCATCGGGACCGCCCTCCGGTCTCCGTAATCCGCGAGGCATATGACAGCGTAGATCTTGTTTTCCATATATCTGAAGGCCGACCTCAGAGCATTATAGATCTCCTCGGAAGGCTCCTTCTTGCCTATGTTCGTAAGGATTATCACGAGATCCTCGCAGGGACCGGTGAGCCCGTCGTCCTTTTTCTCATCGAGTCTCGAGATGATGAGAGGGACCGCAGTATCGGGGAATGACTCGATATATTCCGCGATCGAATCAGCCACGAAGTCCCTTGTCGCAGGATAGCTCATAAAACGGTCGAGGACTTCTTCGACGAGCGAACCGTCCCCGGTTCCGGAAAGGACCTTAAAACATGCCCTTACCTTCTGAAACTCCGTCTCGAAAAGCTTGTCCTCGTCCTTAAGCTCCTCATCAGTCCATGCGGCGTCATTGACCACACTGCGCGCATATTCCCTGACGCCGTCACGGTCATCGAGCGATGCGAACGCACCCGTGACACTGTCGGGAACACCTCTGTCGAGCTCGATGGCGCAATACTCCAGGATCTCCTTGAGCTCATCGAAGGAAAGCGACCTGAAATAATCATTCATGGACTTGCCTCCGAGAAGATCGTTCGGTTCGTCCTCCATGAGCCTGCCCTGCTCGTCGGCCTCTCTCATGGCCTCTTTCTGAAGATATGTCTCGTATGTGATATCGTCATCCTCGGGCGGAGCTTCGTCGAGCCTGTCACTGAATTCGTCGATCTTCTGATCGAGTACTATCCCGAGGATCTCATCGTAATTCTTAAGTGCTTTCTTTACTTCTTCGGTAAGCATATATGTCTCCGATCTCTCTTGCGATGCCCTATTTTACAACAAAACCCGCGGCAATGAAAACCCTGCCCCGGCAGGCGGCGCGGAAGACGTTCCGGGCACGGTGAAAAGGGGCAGCGGCGGGGGCTGCAGGACGGAAAAGATGACCGGAAGCCGCCCGGGACCGGCTGCTCCTTTTCGAGGTGATAAAAAAACGGCGCCCCCGTTTAAAGGAGCGCCGCTCATGATCCTGGAGGTGCCACCCGGATTTGAACCGGGGAATAAAGGTTTTGCAGACCTTGGCCTTACCGCTTGGCTATGGCACCGTGTGCTTGAATATTATGCTAAAGGACCCCTTTTTTGTCAAGTGCAATTAAAAAGCGCGCGGATTATGTTATTATTATCGCATGGAAAAGACACTGGTTATCGCGAAGCGCGAACTTCGCAAGGTCATAGGCAACTGGCGCAAGACGCTGACCGTATTTCTGTTGCCTGCCGTGCTCATGATGCTCGCGCTGAACATCTTTCCCTTTCTCGTTAACTATATGACGACAGGAAGCTTCGGCCAGAAGCCGATCGTCGTTCTCGACGCACCCCGTTCCTTCGTCCGCTACACCGAGAACGAAGGTGCCTCCGCATCGTTCAGCTATGATTTTGTCGACACCGACGAATATGAGGTCAGCCTCAGGAAGGAGATCAGGCACGGCAATATAGTCCTTGTCTTCGACGGCGAGAAGAGCGTCCGCGTCGTCTACAACGAAAGCTCCTATTCGCTCTATTCACGCGCCGGCCAGCTTATCACCTCTGTCCTCAAAGGTTATTCCGACTCACTCGAGAATATAGACGGGCGGGTCTTCGATATCGACGCTTTTAACCCCGTCACCGATATAATGATGTACAGGAGCACCGCTAATGCAGGCGCAGCCAGGGTCATCCCCGGAGTTTTGGTCCTTCTCATGTACTACTGTGTATATGCGCTGTCGAGCGATTCTTTCGCTGCGGAACGCGCCCGAGGCTTCCTCGGCAAGCTCATGATGACGCCCGTAAAGCCTTCCGGGATCATGCTCGGCAAGACGCTCGCCATCACCGTGATCGTATGGATCTCGTCGCTCGTCACCTTCTTCGTGCTGTTCCTGTCCTCATGGCTGAACCACAGCAACGACGCGATGAGCCTTCTGCCGTTCGGACTGCTGCTGTCCCCCGGGGATCTTCTGACTGTCATCATAACGGTGCCCGCAACAGTCTTCGTGATGGTCATGCTGGCAGTCAACATGATATTCTCCCTCGAAAAGCTCTCGGACATCATCCTGAACCTCCAGCTGCCGCTGATACTCCTGCTGGTGGAGTTCTTCATACAGATGGCAAGGAGCGTAAAGCCTCTTGCACCTGAATATATCATTCCCGTACACAACACGATATGCGTGATGCGCAATGCCTTTGCTTCCGAAAGCGACATCCGGAGCATCCTGATATCGATCGTCATAAACATACTCACCGGATACCTGCTCTTCCGAGCCAACAGGAAGATCTTCAGCGCGACTCCCGCGCCGTCAGCGGTATCCGCCCGTAAAAGAAAACGCAGCCGCAGGAATAACGGAGGAAAACAGTCTTATGTCTGATGCACTGATAACCGTCGAAAATGTTTTCAAGAGATACTCCGGTGACGAAGTCGCCGTAAAGGGCGTGAGCTTCGAGGTCAGGAAGGGCATGATCTACGGCCTCCTGGGACCGAACGGTGCCGGCAAGACGACGCTCATGCAGATGATCAGCACACTTCTGGCGCCGACAACGGGTTATGTCAGGATCTGCGGACTCGACTCCGTCGATGATGCTCTGGAGATACATAAGATCATCGGCTTCCTGACGACGGAGATAAAGCTCGATCCGCTGTCTACGCCCGATGAGCTCTATGACTTTTTCGCGAGGCTCTATGACATCCCCGAGGAGACGATAGAAGCCAAGAAGGAAAAGGACTACGGCAGGTTCGGCATCACACCTTTTGCGAATAAGAGGATCGTCGAGCTTTCGACGGGAATGAAGCAGAAGGTATCTATAGCCATAAGCCTGATACATGAGCCGCCGGTCATCATATTCGACGAGCCGACGAACGGCCTCGACATCCTGACATCGAGGCAGGTCATGGATTATCTCCTCGAACTGAAGGAAGAAGGTCGTGCGATACTACTGTCGACGCATATCTTTTCGGTCGCCGAGAGGCTGTGCGACGAGATCGGCATACTCATAGGCGGAAAGATCGTCGAGGCGGGAACTGCGCAGGAACTGACCGAGAAGACGGGATCGGAGAATTTTGAGGAGGCTTTCTTCAAGCTCTTCAAGGAGTATTCCGGCGAGGAATAAGGAACATCGAAAGGAAGAAGACAGAAGGTTGAAAAGGAGCACTAAGTCAAGACAGTTCAGGACTCTGATGCGAAAGGCATTCAGGGGCAGCGGCAAGGCGGGGACACAGATGTCGAAGTCGGCCTTTGTCACGAGCCTTGTCTTTGTGCTTGCCCTGATGTGCACCTTTATCTGCATAATGTCAACGAGATATATAGAGAACCGCACGAGATATGAAGGCTACCACAATGTCATCATCGTCAATGCGCCGCGGTCGCTCAAAAACTTCATAAATCATCCCGAAGTGAATGTTTCATACAGGCTCTTTACCGAGCACAAAAAGACTGATGCGCTCTACGACGTCATGACATTTTCGAAGTGGATGAAGGAGGAAAAGGCATTTATAACGGTCGTATTCCCCAAAGACTTTGATGATGAGATCATCAGCGGAAAGACCCCCGAGGTTCTGACGTATATCCTCGGCGACCGGCTCAAATATGCCGAATGGAGAAATATCGTCGTCGATGAGCCTCTCTACGAGTACGGTGAATATCTTAAGGACCGCTTCGGGCTGTCATTCAAAAGCGGTGAGGGCATCGAGATCATCGAACAGCCTGCGACGCTGAACGGCGGACTGTCGCCTACCGGGATGTTCCTCCTGACGGCTGCCAACTCCGTTATACCGATCATCATGATCATGCTGATCCTCTATATGGGAATGAGCTCAGGTACCAATGCCGTCTCCGGCGAAAAGGAGAAGGGCACATTCGCAGGTCTCATCATGACTCCTGTCCCGAGGCTGACCATCGTCACGGCAACGCTTACAGGCGTATTCCTGAGCACCGTGATCGCGCCCGTCGTCATACTCATCCTCCTGATGTTCGTGCCTCTGTTCGCGAGCATTACCGGCTTCATCTACCCTCTGCTGCTCATAATGTCGCTGTCACTGTTCATCTGTTCGCTGACGGTCCTGATCTCAATAATGAACGACACCACCGTCGCAGCGCAGACAGCTTTCCTGCCTGTCTTTTTCATCCTGATCAGCATCAGCGTCACCTGCATGCAGAATGCCGATGAAGCACGCCGCTTCCTCTACTGGTTCCCTGTCTACGGTCATTTTTACGGCATAGGCGCCGCATTAAGCGGCAGGAGCATCGGCGGAAGCCCCCTGTCGGTCATCGACGTTCTTTTGTGTGTCGCGACCACGCTGATCGTGACATTCATCATAGTGCTCATATCCGAACGCCTTCTCCACAGCGAAAGGTTTACCGTCACCACTGAATCGGTGTCGGACAAGAAGGCTCTCAGGGATGCAAAGGCCATGAAGAAACGTGCCATGAGAGCATCTGCACCTGCAGTCGCAAAGCTCTTCGGCTATGAACCGCGCCTGAAGGAAAAGAAAAAGACGAACAGCCGGTTTATCTCCGGCCAGTTCTTCTTCCCTCTGTGGACTCTCGGACTGTGTCAGCTTCCCGCTATGGCGGTGACTCTTCTGAACTTTTCGACGGGAAAGAAGTTCTCCGATCTCATCATTTCCCTCAAGAGCGTTGAGACCTTCTCCGATGTGTTCAAGGTAACCTTCGACATCCTGGCCATGTTCCTGAAAGACCCTCTGTTCCTGGGTCTCATGGGCGTCTCCTATGTTCTGGTGATACTGATCTATATCCTGAGGAACAACCGGTTCGACCGTCAGCCCGTTTCTTCGCTGGGCTTCGGAGGAGATTCGCCCGTGCGTGATTACGGGGCGGGACTGCTGCTCGGACTTTCCATGATGACATCGGTATTCCTGATCCTTATCTTTACCGGAAATGTCAGCTTTGACGGATTCTCCGATCCGTCCGTATCGATACCTGCCGCGCTCATCTCGCTGTTCATGTGGATACCGCAGGGCGCATGCGAGGAAGTAATGTTCAGGGGCTTCATGATGTCCAGGACCGCCGCGAGGTTCGGAACGGTCTTCGCAGTATGCTTCTCCTCTGGCATGTTCTCGCTGTTCCACGGGCTCAACCTCGGAATATCTGTACTCGCTGTCATCAACCTGATCCTTATCGCGGTGCTGTTTGCCCTGATCTCGATATGGAGGGACAGCATCTGGGTGACATGCGCGGCTCACACCATCTGGAACTTTGCACAGGGCGGGCTGTTCGGTCTGTCGGTAAGCGGAAATGTTATAGAGGGCTCCGTCATCACGACGTCTGCAGGCCCGAACGCCTCTGACATATGGACAGGCGGCGACTTCGGTCCCGAGGGCGGACTTGCGGTGACGCTTGTAACGCTTTTCGCCATGGGGCTCGTGATCCTTCTTATGAGAAGGAAAAAGAAAGATGCGGTAGATGCATCAAACGGTATAGAAGAGGCTGTGCCCCTCGCTCGATGATCCCTCACCGAATTCCGTATCGAAGACCTTGCCGAGCATATCTGCCGACAGGCGCTCTGTCTCGTACATTATCTGTCCGTCCTTCATCAGGACGAATTCATCTCCGATCGAGGACGCCATGTTGATATCGTGAAGGACAAGGATAAACGACTTGCCGCCACGTGACTTGAGCTCCCTGATCTTATTCATTGTCAGCATCGAATGCCTTACGTCAAGGCTCGAGGAAGGTTCGTCGAGCAGCGTCCACGGTGCGTCCTGAGCCAGCGCCCTTGCTATCATGACACGCTGTTTCTCGCCTCCCGACAGGGTATCGAAGATCCTCTCCTCCATCCCGGTCATTTCCATTTCATCTATGGCCTTCTGAACCAGGGCGCGGTCTTCATCCGACACCCCCGCGAAAAACTTTGAGCTGTCATATCTTCCCAGCGCAACAGTATCAAATACCGTCAGCGCCACGTTGCCGTAGACTTCCTGGGGAACATAAGCCAGCTCCCCTGAAGCGTGATATCTGTCGACTATCTTTTTGAGCAGCGTCGTCTTGCCGCATCCGTTCGGTCCGAGAAGGACATGTATCTTCCCCTCTTCGAAAGTGTGGCTCACCCCCTTCAGGGCTTTTCGCAGGCCGTATCTGACCGTGACCTTTTCCATCTCTATATTCATTATCTGATCCCCTTTCTCCCTGCAGTGACCCTGCTCTTGATCAGAAGGATCAGGAAATAAGGCGCACCTATAAGGCTCGTCATCGCGCCGATAGCCATCTCTCCCGGGGAGACTACAGTCTTGGCGATACAGTCACATACCACCATGAATATCGCTCCTGTCATAAATGACATGATGAGCTTTCTCCTCATCCTGTGTATCCTGAAATATTCGACAATATGAGGGATTATGAGTCCTACGAATCCTATGATGCCCGAATTGGCAACGCAGAATGCCAGGAGTACGGATGATATGCACAGGACGATACCGAGCGTCCTCGACTGGTTTACACCCAGTGAAAGTGCTGCCTCCCTTCCGAGCTTCAGCACATCGATGCGAGGCGCTATGAGGACAAGTACGGGAACAAGTACGCCGACCACTGCGAAGAGCACCCATGTCTTCTGAACGGTCGCAGAGGAAAAAGTACCGAGCATCCACATATAGATCCTCTCCATGCTTTCGTGATGAAGTGTCATCAGGACCGTTATGAGCGCGCTCATGATCGACGATATCGCGATGCCCGCGATGAGCGTCGATGTCGTGTCATATTCCCCCGAGGAACGCGCGATATAGAAAACGGCCAGCCATGTGACAAGAGCGCCCGCGATGGCGCCTATATATGCTCCCGTAAAACCTGTCCCGATGATGACCCCGTTAAAGCCCAGGACTATCATGATCGCGGCGCCGAGCGCGCTTCCCGAAGAGATACCAAGTACCGAGGGATCGGCCATCGGGTTGCGGAATACACCCTGCATTATGCATCCTACCGATGCCAGGGCACCGCCGACGAGAAGTGAGGTTATGGTCCTCGGGAGCCTGATCCTCCCTATGATGAGGATCTCAGAGGACGAAAGAGACTCCGTCTTCCCTATAAAATACGAGACCACCTTGTGAAACGGAATGGAACTGCTTCCGAGGCAGCATGCCACAGCCGCAGCCAGAAACAGCAGTACGGCTGCCGCAAGCAGCTTCGGATAAAAGGCGTCGCCCCTCAGGGCACGCGCACCGGAGTGCGCGGCCTGAGGGGCAGACGTTTTTTCTTTATCGGTCATGTTGCCCGGATTACTCATCAGGCAGCAAGATCCTGAGCATCCGCGCTGTCAACGATATCGCGGATAACCTGGACCGCCTCAAGGTTCCTGGGGCCCTGGCGCTCGAAGATATTGGGATCTACGATGATGACGTTGCCGTTCTTTACTGCAGAGAGTGAAGAATAGGGCTCAGTTGAGATGAACTGGTCATAACCCCATGCAGGGATCAGGATATAGTCGGGATCAGCCTCGATGAGCGCCTCGAGCGAGAAGCTCCAGTTTACGGCAGCGGCACCTGCATTCTTTGCACCGCCGGCCTTGATGATGTCATCGATGAATGTTCCTTCACCGGGAGTATACTCACCGTACTCACCGAATCCCGTTACATAATAAACAGAAGGAGCATCGTCAGCGACTTCGCCGGTACCGAGCTTGTCGAGTTCTTCCTTCATCTTCGCTGCGAGCTCTTCTCCTGCCTTCTTCTCACCGATCAGGAGGCCTGTGTCGGAGATGACGGAGAGCATTCCGTCGAGAGTTACCTCATCTCTGATGACAACGACTGTGATGCCGAGATCCTTGAGCGCATTGTAGGACTCCTCCGAGAACATCGACGATGCGAGTACGATGTCCGGCTCGAGCGATGCGATCTTTTCGATGTCGGGGCTGACGATCTCTCCTACGGATTCGACCTTCAGTGCATCATCGGGATAGTCACAGTAATCTGTCCTTCCGACGAGCTTGTCTCCGGCACCGAGCTCAAAGATGATCTCAGTGAGCGCAGGTGACACGCTGACTACCTTCTGGGGCTCTTTGTCGATCGTTACCTTATTTCCGTAGAAATCGGTGTACTCGAACGCCTCGAAAGCAGCTTCTGTTTCTTCCGCCTTATCCCCTTCTTTCGAGCAGGCCGCAAAGCATGAAAGCGACATGCACAGAACAAGGGCAAGACTTAAGATCTTCCTCTTCATATGGGTTTCTTTCCGGCAACAATGCCGCCCACCGCAGCACATGCCTTTACTTACGACTCATCGGCAGGTCTCCTGACTTGTGCATCTAAGGCGCTTCCCCTTCTCACTCCGCCCGCCCTGAGGACAGGTATGGAGCAATGGTATATCGAAACGCCAAGTCACTGACAGTAGCGGGGGCTGTCCCGGATTCGCACCGGGTTCCCTATTATCCGTTTTTACACGGCACCGACGGCGTCATTATTATACGACAACAGCGAAATAATATACAATGCTATAATGTTATACAGTAACAAGGCGAAAAGGAGCAGGCGGCAGGCGGCAGACGGGCAGACGGCAGCCGGCAGACGGACAGACGGATGGATAAGGTCAGATCTTTCATTAAGGAAAACAGGGAACTTCTGCTGTTCTTTGCCGTTTCGAGGCTCTTTTTTGCAGTGATGATGCTCCTGTCGCGCCATTCATATCCCGAGATACTCGGACTCTTTGACACCGAACACTACCGCAATATCGCATCATACGGCTATTACCACGAATCCATAAGCGCATTCTTCCCTATGATCCCCCTGCTCATAAAGCTCACGGGCGACATCGGGCTTCTCGTCATAAACGAATTCGCCTTCCTCCTGACGCTCTTCCTGACGAAGGACCTTCTCATGAAGGATTACAAGATCCCTGCCGCCTCGGTCAACATGACTCTGGCGATCATATCCCTGTCGCCCGCGGCATTCTTTTCGATGCTCGAATATACCGAGAGCATCTTCCTTTACCTGACACTGTCGGCGTTCGTGCTCTTTAAGAGAAACCTCCATCCGGTGCTCATGGGAGTCCTCATCGGACTTTCCGTCTTCACGAGAAATGTCGGCGCACTCCTTTTCTTCTGCATATTTGCAGGCATGTGCCTGAGATGGGCACGAAAGGAGATCCGTTTCACCCGCATCGTCGCTTCATATGTCCCGGCGACCCTTATAAGCCTCATCTTCCCGGTCTATCTCCATTTCAAACTCGGCAACTGGAGCGTATTCCTGTCATCGCAGTATGATTACTGGCTGAAGATCCATTCGAACATAGCAAAGACAGTCTACTGGAACCTGCGCTACATCTTTACCGACAACTTCCCCTACGATGCACAGGATACAAAGATCCTGTTCAAGACCAACGAGGCGCTTACTTTCATCATCTTCTGTTTCGTGCTGTTCATCGCCGGAAGGGAGATATATTACGCCGTAAGGAAAAAGCGGCTCGATGCCGATTCTCTCGTGCTCGTCTCATATGCGCTCCTTTGCGTCATCAGCTTCTCCTCGACCATCAGGGACCCGCTGATCGACTGCCCCACGGACAGTTTCTACAGATATTACCTGAGCATGTTCCCGATATTCATCCTCCCCGCCAAAAGACCGCTGCCCCAGGCTCCGCGCCTCGGCATATTTGCATTCACGGCGCTGATGTCGATGGTAACGTCGCTCTTCTTTTCGATGGGAGTCTTCTTCTTCTGACGGCCGCATCGAAAAGGCCGCGCCAGTATACTATTTCCCCGTTTTTTACGATTTAGTACACCGAAAAGGCCGCGCCGGTATACTATTTCGGTCAAGTCCTAATTAGTGTGTAAATTCAAATTCCTGCATAATGCTTGTCCCTTAAGCAACCAAGATCTCGTGATGCTGCCGTTCAGCAATCTCTGTAAAAGCTTGGGTAATTGTTGGTTCCATCTCCTGATATCGCTT
>JAFXMZ010000037.1 GCA_017529925.1 Clostridiales bacterium | reverse complement strand
ATTATCAGGTCCTCCGTAGTGTTTAGTATTCCCGGAGGTAAAGCGCTTTACTTCTCAAGTGCAGACATCATAGCACAGAAAAATGTCAAATTGCGGACCGAATTTCCGACAATTACCGACAAAGTAAAAGATATTTGACGATAAAGATAATAGAAAGGACCGGCGCGGGGCCGGTCCTTTCTATGGGGTTGTATGTTGTATCTTGAGCCGTGTGTCCGGTCATTCCTCCTTGAGGATCCTGACGGGCTCGAGCTTTGCGATGCTGCGGCTGGAGATGGCGCTCGTTACGAGGGCGCAGATCACGATCATGCCGACGGATATTATGTAGAAATACGGCTGTGTCGAGAACTCCAGGCTGGAGAGGCCGAAGGAACTGAGGGTCGCAGTGAGGAGCCTGTCTGACAGGAGGATGTGGAGAGCGACTCCCGCGAGTGCTCCGATGACGATGACCGGCATGTAGCTCTGCATTATCCTGCGGATAAGCTCTTTGGATGTGTATCCGATCGCTTTGCTGACACCGAGTTCCGTTCTTTCGCGGATGATGTGGGACCTCGTCAGGAGGATCTCGGTGAGGATGACGATGAAGCATGTGACGATTACGAAGATCACGCATATAGCTGTCATTGCTGCATTCGTTCCTTCTACTGCCGAACCCATCATCTCATTGCTGTCCATCGCCTCACTGTTGGGGAAGAGTTCCTTCATTTCCTTTTCGAAGGCTTTCAGATCTGTTCCCTCTTTGAGGTAGGCGATGGTGTACTGGTATTCGAGATCATTTAAGACTCTGCGTGCGCCCTTGTCGGTGAGCATTCCTTTTAAGCCGAAATGGTTGATCTTCTGGTCGATGCCGCAGACGGTGAAGGGGATAAAGTCTTCGCCTGACTTGACGGTTATCTTGTCGCCGAGTTTCGCACCGATCTCATCAGCGACCTTTTTAGTGATGACGATCTCGTTTTCGTTCGCGGGGAGATGTCCTTCGATGAGCATCTCATTTTCGATGAGGGAAGGATCGTCATAGACGTCGATCGAAGCATTCTGCGTCCTGTCCTTGTAGTTGATGTCGAAAGAGCTGAGACGCGCGTAGTTGACTGCTTTTTCGACATGGCTGTTCTTGAGGATCTCATCCTTGATGTCGTTATCATCTTTGTCCGTGATCATGAAGTCGCCGGTCTCTGTGCCGATGGCCATGAGCAGGGTGTCGTTATTCATGGCGAAGTTCTCATAGATCGTGAAGCCAAGGCATGTCGATGCCGAGAGCATCATTACGAGGATCATGAGCAGCAGCGTCTTTCCGGGACGTCCGAGGAGGTGCTTGCCCGAAAGCGCTATGTTCAGGGGAAGGTGCGTCCTGTCGAGTGCGAACCTGTTCTTTCTGAAGTTGTGGCTCGTGATGCCGCTCCTCAGGGACTCAAGGACAGAGAGCTTCTTTATGCTCCTCGTGGAAAGGAGTGTTCCGATGAACGTTATGAGAGGGACCGCTATGAGTGTTGTGATGACTGCGGGGATGCAGATCCCTTCGAAGCCGTGGAGTCCGATGAGCATGCTCTGGAGAGAGCTCAGGGGCCTGCTCACCACGATGCCGATCGCTATGGAGATCAGTGTGGCAGTTATGCTGATGATCATCTGCTCCGTAACGCATGAGAAGCGAAGAGCCCCGGCGGTATAGCCGTTTGCCTGGAGTATTCCGAAGTTCTGAAGGTTCAGTTCGATAAAGTTCTTTATCGAGAAGTGCATGATGATGATCGCGAGGACCATGAGAACTAATGTGAACACGAGGATGACCGACGAAACTATATCTCCGAGGGATGTGCCCGCCGTAGCGATCGTCTCGCGGGTTACGGATACGGGCGAAGCTTTTTCTCCCAATGAATGGATAATACGTGAGTCATACTCATCGATATCAGTGCCTTCCTTAACATTGGCATACATGAACTGTGAGCTGTTATCTTCAGGGAGCAGCCCGTCTATCTTTTCATAGCTTTCATGCGAGACGATGCATAAGTAACCGGAGATGCACATCGGGTTCATGAAGTAGAAATTCTCGACATAACCCTTGATCTCAAACTTCATCTCTGTCCCGTTGATATCTATAGTAATGATATCGCCTACCTTCATGGAGAATGAGTAGTAGTAGGGAACGAGGATGCCGTTGCCCTTAAGGTCTTCAAATTCCGAAGGGAATGTATTCGTTCTTGTGGGCCTGGAAGCGTCGACGAAGAAAAATTCGCTGGAAGTCTCGTTTTCGGTGTCGTCGTTGACGTGGATCTTTGAGCTCCAGGTCAGGAAGGAAGCAATTTCATAGTCTTTAGTGGCCGGATCTTCCGAAATCACCTTTTCGACGTCGATATCATTTTTACCCGTGAGCCAGAGGAGATAGTCGGATGTGTTGTTGCGCTCTGTTGCTGCCTTTGTAACGTCGTTCCCGGTCAGAAGGAGTGTCAGGCTCGAGAAGAGGAGCACTCCGGATATAAGGAACAGGAGGAAGAGGATCAGGGCGTCGCCCTTGTGCTTCCTGATGTTGTTCTTAGCGATAAAAAACAGTGAATGCATATGTTACCACCCCATATTCTGAAGGAAGGACCTGAGTTCGGATCTTCTTTCCTTATCGTCTGTGCTCTTGAAGCTGCCAAGGCCGATCTCGTCGCAGATGACGCCGTCTCTTAAGTAGAGGACCCTGTTGCCTCTTTCGGCTGCCTTGACCGTATGTGTAACCATGACGATGCTCTGGCCTTTTCTGTTCATCTCGGTAAGGACGTCGAGGACCGCCGTGGTGTTCTGTGAGTTGAGAGCTCCTGTAGGCTCATCGGCAAACAGGATCTCGGGATCGTTGATTATCGATCTTACGAGAGCGACTCTCTGCTGCTCGCCTCCCGAAAGCTGGTTCGGGAACTTCCTTGCTGCTGTGGAGTCGAGGCCGACCTGGTTAAGAAGGTCCTGTGCTTTCGCGGCGATCGCCTTTCTGTCCTTTGACTTTAAAAGTCCGCTTACGATGATGTTGTCGAGGACGCTCATCGTGTCGTTCAGGTAGTTCTGCTGGAAGACGAATCCGCAGTGGTTCCTTCTGAAGACTGCGAGCTTGTCGTTTGAGTATGAGGAGATGTCCTCGTCTCCGTATGTTATCGTTCCGAGGCTCGGGCGGTCCATTCCGGAGAGTGCGTAGAGGAGCGTGGACTTACCTGCTCCCGAGTCTCCCATTATTACGGTGAAATCACCTTTTCTTATCTCGAGGTTCAGGTTCTTTAATACATGCTGCTGAACGCTCTCGTTTGAAAATGTCTTGCAAAGGTCTTTTGCCTTGAGTAACGTTTCCATCTTGAATTGATTCTCCTTTAGTCTTTGTTCTCTTGTCTGTTCTTTCTGTTTTTGATCCCGCGCCGCCCGTCGGCAGGCGCATCTGTTCGAACTTTACGATGCTATCTTACGGCAACGGGGGATGTAATGCTTTACATGAACCTTGTGCGATCCTTAACTGTTTCTTACAGATTCGCGTGGACGGTAGCCCGGCGGTCCTGATGTGCTATACTTTTTTATGTAAGAAAAAATATACCTTTATCGGAGGGCGCCGGGACATGCATTATAACTGTCTCATCATAGATGACGAGATCGATCTGTCGAAGATGACAAAAGAGTATTTTGAGATGTTCGACGTCTCGTGCTACATCGTGTCGACTTCCGATGAATGTCTCGCCTTTTTAAAAGAGAATACGGTCGACGTATTCCTTCTCGATATCAATTTGGGTGACGAGAGCGGATTTGCTCTCTGTAAGAAACTCCGTGAGGAATATGATTCGCCGATACTCTTCATCAGCGCCCGCCAGAGCGATGACGATGTCCTGGTGGCACTTAATATCGGCGGTGACGATTATATAAAAAAACCATATTCATTAAGTATATTGCTCGCGAAGGTCAGGGTCTTGTTGAAGCGTATCGAGGCGGTGCGCGGGATGAAGGCCGGCGCGGGTAATGAGGGGGCACCGGGTTCGGCTTCCGGCGCGGGCGGTGGAGCGGATGGCGACGGCGGGATCCGGATCGACGAGCCCACTATGAGCGTTAAGGTCAACGGCAGGACAGTCGCATTGAAGGCCAAGGAGTTTGCTCTCATGAAGTGCCTTTATGACCATAAGAATACGATAGTTACGAAAGAGAAGCTTTTCGAAGAGGTGTGGGGAGATTCGTTCTACAGTGACGGGACTTTGAATGTCCACATCAGGAGGCTCCGCGAGAAGATCGAGGAAGACCCGAATGAGCCTTCGCTGATCAGGACCGTCTGGGGCACGGGCTATATTCTGGAGATCCCGGGATGAAGCTTCGGTACGTCGTCATCATCTATATACTCGCCGTCGTGCTCTGTGGCGCACTGCTCATCGGAGTGATAGTCAGGAATGACACAAAAGCCCCGGACATGCTCGACCTGAATTCGCGTGCCGGTGAGGCATGCTCAGCGCTCGATGAGGGAAAGAGCCGCGCGGATGTCGAGAGGGACTGTTCATGTTATATCACACTTCTGTCAGATGAGGATTACGAGTCAGTCAATAATGAGTGGATCAGGGACGGATATGCCGTTTTCGATTACAGGGAGGACGGGCTGTCGGGGCCTATTGTCGGCAAGATAGGATTCGATGTCAGGACGTCATCGGACGATGAGTCAAAGAAGGATCTGATGGTATCGATAATCGCCGTGTGCGTGTCGCTTTCTGTTGTGGGTGTGCTTCTCCTTTTCTTCGTATGGTATATGTACATCAGGCCGTTCAATGAGCTCAGGAGCTTTGCCGCATCAGTCGGAAAGGGCAACCTCGATGTCCCGCTGAAGATGAAGAAGGAGAATTACTTCGGAGCCTTTACCGAGTCTTTCGACATGATGAGGTATCAGCTCAAGGAGGCATCCATCCGTGAGGCGAATGCCGACCGCAGCAAGAAGGAACTCGTGGCGGGTCTGTCGCACGACATCAAGACGCCTGTCGCGACGATAAAGGCGACATGCGAAGTCATGGAACTCAAGTATTCCTCGGATAAGGATATCGCCGAGAAGGTTTCTGTCATTAAATCCAAGGCGTCATCCGTCGAGAGCCTGATCGACAATATGTTCCGCGCGACTTTGGAGGACCTCGAGCAGCTCCGTGTCGAGCCTTCGGAGGAAAGCTCTCTCATTATAGATGAAATGATCTCCGACCTTCGTTTCTTCGGCCCTGTCGAGAAGCACGGAAGTGTTCCCGAATGCCTGATAATGGCTGACAGACTGAGGCTTGAACAGGTCATTGACAACATCGCCGGCAACTCGTTCAAGTATGCGGAGGGAAGTCCGCTGGAGATCGATTTTGCATCCGATGAAGAGAGTATCAGGATAATCTTTTCTGACCGCGGTCCGGGTGTTCCGGAGGACGAGATCGATCTTCTGTCATCCAAGTTCTACCGCGGGTCCGTTGCCAAGGGAAAGGAAGGATCGGGTCTTGGTCTTTATCTGTCGACTGTCTTTATGCAGCGTATGGGTGGCGGGCTGGAAATCCATAACCGTGAGGGCGGCGGATTTGTCGCAGAGGTCGTTATAAGGAAAGTGTGACGGCCGCTGTTGAGTGGCGGCCTGTTCTGCGGAGTGTTTTTGGGTGCAGAACGCGTTATTCACGTGCGTTAAGGGCTCATTTGAGGCATATTTGTGCCATTTTCGGAGTGTTGCGGACAAAGTAATTATATTTACGCGTGCGCGCCTGTTGTTATTTGTGAAGTTTGATGGTGAGCCGTCCTTTTCGATGTGGGATAGAATATAAGCATGTAAACAAAAGGCGTCGCGGATGCGGTGCTGCGAATGCAGCTGCCGGGGATGCGGGCCTTCTGGATAAAACTTCAGATAAAGGAGTGACAGACATGAAAAAGAAGATCTTATCACTGATGGTCTGCATGGCGCTCGTTATGTCATGTGCGGCCTGCTCGAAGGATGATGACAAGAAGGACGAGACAAAGAAGGAGACTGAGACGACAGAGGAGAAACTGACTCCCGCTGATACAGAGGCTCCCGATGAGACTGAGGAAGAGTATGAGACACCTGATCCCCGCGGAGAAAAGTTCGAGGGAACATGGTATTGCGACAGATGCATGATCGATATCGCCGGTGAGGATGGCGGATACAAGGTATTCGTAAGATGGAGCGGCTCCGCTTTTGAGTCTGCCGAGTGGATGTATTCCTGCATGTATGATGAGTCGATCGACGGTCTTACCGGATTCGGAACAAAGACTATCGCAACATATTCCGAGGAAGGCGATGCAACTTACGAGGAGATCTACGATGAGAACAATCCCATCGATGCAACATTCGTTCTTGATGTGGACGGACACCTCGTATGGAATGACGAGAAGGAGAATATAGCTGACGGTATGCACTTTGAGAAGGACGCTTATCCGGAAATAATTGATGACGAGGGTGGTGCTGAGGCGCCTTCCGCCGAGTCTCTCGCAAGTGACTACTTCGCAGTTATCGCTGCTCCTCATGAGGGCGAGGCAGGATATTCGATCAAGCTTGCCGGCGCTGCCGCTGCGGCTTATGAGTTCGCACTTAATAATGATCTGAAGAATGCTGACGCCGAGCAGCTTTCCGCTAATCTCCTCGAGGCATGGGAAGGACTTTCTGATGAAGAGAAGGCTTCCTTCGATTCCAATATCATTGCTGTCGCGGAGATGATATCCGCAGTCGAGGAAGACTGGGATAACAACTGCGATGCATTCCTCGATGCAGGTGCCGACACACAGATGATCGGCTGCCTGACATCTGAGAATGATGCAGCAGCATGCTGGGGCCGCCTTATCGGAGCCACGATGACGATGGGTAATTCTGACGGAGAGTAATTGGTTTTGCGGTGACGGTCGACGGACCACCTGGCGCCTTGTCCGCGCCCGGGATGTCGGGATGATTCGACCGGGTCCCGTTTGGATTATATGAGTTTGTAAAAGTTGAAGGGCCCTCCCCCGCACTCAAGCGGGGGAGGGTCTTTCTATGTGCGCGGTGCGGGTATGTAGGTGTGTGGGAAATGCAGGATTGGTATGAGTTGGTGGTACGTGCACGACGGGGCGCGGGTATGTGTGTGGTGCATGGCGGAGGGAGCAGCTTTTCGAGGTGGTTGAGCTGGTGGATCTTGTAATTTCACCCCAAAAGGTAGATTTTCTGTAGTTTGGGATGAAAATTCGGATGGCTTTTCATCCCACAAGGGTCGTTTTTCGCGATTTGGGATGATTATTAGGAGGGCTGTTCATCCCAAAGGGGTGTTTTTCCGCGATTTGGGATGATATTAAGGAAGATTTTTCATCCCCAATGGTTGATTTTCAGTGATTTGGGATGAACTCGCTGTGGATTTTTCATCCCAAAAGGTAGATTTTCTGTAGTTTGGGATGTATTGACAATACGGGATGCATCCCCCAATCGTGTTTTTTCAAAATGGGGATGCACCGACTACGATGATATGCATCCCCAAATCGCGTTTTTTCAAAATGGGGATGCATCGACTAGGATGATATGCATCCCCAAATCGTGTTTTTTCAAAATGGGGATGCATTGACTAGGATGATATGCATCCCCAAATTGCGTTTTTTTAAAATGGGGATGCATTGACTACGATGATATGCATCCCCAAATCACGTTTTCCTAAAATGGGGATGCATGGCAGACAACAGATGCATCCTAAAAAGCGCTTTTTCGATAATTAGGATGCATACATGGGGAGGAGCCGGCGGGCAGGAGCCGGCGGGCAGGAGCGTTTTAGACGGGGGAGAGACATGGGAACGGGAAATGTTGAGGAGTATAATATGGGACATAGCGTGTCTCATCGCGGAAAATGGGGCTTTGGTCGCTTTGTGTCCTTCATTTGCGGGGGGCGGGAGGATAGACTTGAGCCATCGATCAGGGAGGTAACGGCAATGGATCAGCAGAAGATCGGATCGTTTCTTAAGACACTTCGCAGCGAGCGGGGGATGACACAGGAGGAACTCGCGGACAGGATGAATGTGTCCAGGAGGACGGTATCGAGATGGGAGACGGGTTCGAATATGCCGGATCTGGCAATACTCGTCGAGATAGCTGATCTGTATGACGTCGACCTGAGAGAAATCTTTAATGGTGAAAGGAAGACACGTGAAATGAAAGATGAGATGAGAGAGACCATGCTTATGGCGTCCGATTACACGAATGAGAACAAGGAGAAGTTCCTGAAGAGGATGAGGATAATGTTTATCGTCGGTACATTCTTCGGGGGCTGCTATCTGGCGACACTGTTTTTCGGGCCTGAGAACGGAGGAGCCCTGTATGATCTGTTCCAGGGATACTGTGTGGGGATCATGTTCGGCATGATGATAGTCGGGATATTTATTACGGGTAAAAGCGTTGATAAGATCCTGAAGTGCAAGGGAGGCTTCGCGAGGAAGGAGTGAAGCATCAGCTGAAACTCTTGGCGTCCCCACTAAGGGGGGCAAGTTCTTCGGGGAACATAAGGAGTGAAGCGCCTGCCAGCGCCCGCGAAGCAAGAACTCTGTAAATCGATCGAATCAGTGAACGTTTTTTGTCTTTACAAGGCTGGCAGTCAATGTTATCATCCTTGCAACATCTAAAGACCAAACCGTTGACGCGGAGATAAAGGTGATGATGCTCCCACAGAGAGCCGGCGATGCTGAGAATCCGGCGGAAAACAAATCATCAAATGGACCGCCGAGGGCGCAGTCAAATGCGGTAAGCAAAGTATTCTGCGACGTGAGGGCACACGTTATCTGCCGGGGATATGACAGTATCCTGCTAAGCGCACGACTTGTCGTGAATCAAGGTGGCACCGCGAAGATTATTCGTCCTTGACAGAATGAAGACCATTCTGTCAGGGACTTTTTTATGCCCGGCAGATAAAGAGAGGGGGATCAAGTATGAAGGCAATGCCTGAAAGGTTGTGGCGAAAGCTGAGATAAACGGAAGCAGCGGCTGCGGAAGATTGAATAAACGGCTGCGGCAGACAGAATAAACGGCTGCGGCAGACAGAATAAACGGCTGACGCGGCAGATCGAAAAAAGAAAAAACTGATAATACAAAGGAGAACATTAAGATGATCAAGGAAGCGATAGTAAAGATAGTTAACAAGGAAGACCTTACATACGATGAGGCTTACACGGTAATGAACGAGATCATGAGCGGGGAGACGACTCCTACGCAGAATGCGGCTTTCCTGGCGGCTCTTTCCACAAAGAGCGCGAAGGCGGAGACGACAGACGAGATCGCAGGATGTGCGAAGGCGATGAGAGATCATGCAACACCGGTCGATACGGGAATGGATGTCCTCGAGATCGTAGGAACGGGAGGAGACGGAGCTCACAGCTTTAATATCTCCACTGTGTCCGCACTGGTCTGTGCGGCAGGCGGAGTAAAGGTTGCCAAGCACGGTAACCGTGCAGCTTCTTCGAAGTGCGGAACGGCTGACTGCCTGGAGGCATTGGGCGTCAATCTGGACCAGAGCCCCGAGATGTGCATCAAGCTGCTCAAGGAAGTAGGAATGTGCTTCTTCTTTGCGCAAAAGTATCATACATCCATGAAGTATGTCGGACCGATCAGAAAGGAGCTCGGCTTCAGGACTGTATTTAACATCCTCGGACCGCTCACGAATCCCGGAGCTCCTTCGATGCAGCTCCTCGGTGTCTATGACGAATACCTTATCGAGCCGCTGGCAAGAGTGCTTATGTCGCTCGGCGTTAAGCGCGGAATGGTAGTATACGGCAAGGACAAGCTCGATGAGATCTCCCTGAGCGCTCCCACGACAGTATGCGAGTTCAAGGACGGATGGTATAAGGTCTATACGATCACTCCTGAGCAGTTCGGTTTCGAGAGGTGCTCGAAGGAGGATCTTAAGGGCGGTGCTCCCGAGGAGAATGCCCGGATCGTCAGGGATATCCTTGGCGGAGCAAAGGGCCACAAGCGCAATACGGTTCTCATGAATGCCGGTGCCGCACTCTATATCGCAGGCAAGGCCGAGACATTTGAGGACGGCGTAAAGCTCGCGGGCGAGCTCATCGATTCGGGCGCAGTCGCAAAGACTCTCGATGCATTCATCAGGGTAAGTAATGAGGAGATCTGATATGACGATCCTTGACGAGCTGGCAGAATATGCGAGAGAGCGCACACGCCTGAGCAGGGCGAAGATGCCCCTGCAGGAGATGAGGTGCCGCGCCGAGTCGATGGAGAAGGGTGAGTTTCTTTTCGAGAAGGCGCTCAAAAAAGACGGCATGTCATTTATCTGCGAAGTAAAAAAGGCGTCGCCTTCGAAGGGCCTGATCGCTCCCGATTTTCCGTATCTTCAGATCGCGCGGGAGTATGAGGCGGCAGGCGCTGACTGTATCTCTGTCCTGACTGAGCCGAAGTGGTTTCTCGGGTCGGACGAATATCTTCGCGAGATCTCATCGTCGGTATCGACTCCGTGCCTGCGGAAGGATTTTACGGTAGATGAATATATGATCTATGAGGCGAAGACGCTCGGTGCATCGGCAGTGCTCCTTATCTGCTCGATCCTCGAGAAGGAACGCATCGCGGAGTATATAAAGATCGCGGATTCGCTGGGACTGTCGTCGCTTGTCGAGGCACATGATGCACATGAGATAGAGGACGCCCTGGATGCAGGCGCGAGGATCATCGGTGTCAACAACAGGAACCTGAAGGACTTCACTGTCGATACGGAGAACAGTGCATCTTTGCGTTCGATGGTGCCTTCTGACAGGATCTTCGTGTCGGAGAGCGGGATAACATGCCGCGGCGATGTCGCGTCGCTCGAAGCGATCGGAGTCGATGCCGTTCTCGCAGGCGAGGTGCTGATGAGGTCAGCGGATAAGACGTCGAAGCTCCGTGAGCTGAAAGGAGTCTTATGATAGTCAAGTTCTGCGGCCTTCAAAGGGAAGAGGATATAAAAGCCGTTAACGGTCTTATGCCGGATATGGCCGGCTTTATCCTCGATAAGTCCAGGAGGAGATATGTCGCTCCTGACAGACTGTGCGAACTGAGGTCGATGCTCGATCCGAAGATAAAGGCTGTCGGCGTTTTCGTCGATGAGGATATCGATCAGGTCGAAAAGCTCCTGAAGGAGGGACTCATCGATATCGCTCAGCTCCACGGAAAAGAGACGCCCGAATACATAAGGGAGCTTAAGAGGCGGACCGGAGCGGAAGTGATAAAGGCTTTCGCGGTGAGAAACGAAAGAGACATCATAGAAGTCACGGACTCGCCTGCGGACCTGGTGCTCCTGGATTCGCCGGGCGGCGGGACAGGAGAGGCATTTGAGTGGGGCATGCTCACTCTGGTGCAAAGGCCGTTCATCCTCGCAGGAGGACTTAATGCAGGGAATGTAAATGAAGCGATGGAAATGATCGATCCGTACGGAGTCGATGTCAGCTCAGGCATAGAGACGGACGGAGTCAAGGACAGAAATAAGATGGAAGCCTTTATGGCTGCAGTAAGGAAAGGGTGATCAAAGTGGAAAAGAATGGCAGATTCGGGATACACGGCGGACAGTATATTCCCGAGACACTGATGAATGCGGTAAACGAACTTGCCGAAGCGTATGAGCATTATAAGAACGATCCGGAGTTCAACAGGGAACTGTCGGAGCTGTTCAATGAATATGCGAACAGGCCTTCGAGGCTCTACTTCGCAAAGAAGATGACCGAGGATCTCGGAGGAGCGAAGATCTATCTCAAGAGGGAGGACCTGAACCACACCGGAGCGCATAAGATCAATAATGTACTCGGCCAGGCACTGCTCGCGAAGAAGATGGGCAAGACGAGGCTCATTGCCGAGACGGGAGCCGGACAGCACGGTGTTGCAACGGCGACAGCGGCAGCGCTCATGGGTATGGAGTGCGTTGTCTTTATGGGCGAGGAGGATACGAAGAGGCAGGCACTGAACGTCTACAGGATGAAGCTCCTCGGAGCATCGGTAGTGCCGGTAAAGACAGGTACTGCTACATTGAAGGATGCTGTTTCGGAGGCGATGCGCGAATGGACTTCACGTGTTTCCGATACGCATTACTGCCTGGGTTCTGTAATGGGACCTCATCCGTTCCCGACGATCGTTCGTGACTTCCAGGCTGTTATCTCAAAAGAGATCAAGGAGCAGATCATCGAAAAGGAGGGACGCCTTCCCGATGCCGTCATCGCATGTGTCGGAGGCGGATCGAACGCGATCGGATCGTTCTACAATTTCATAGATGATAAGGATGTTGCGCTCATCGGATGCGAGGCTGCCGGAAGGGGCATCGACACTTTCGAGACGGCTGATACGATGAATACGGGAAGGCTCGGGATATTTCACGGCATGAAGTCTTATTTCTGCCAGGATGAATATGGCCAGATCGCGCCTGTCTATTCGATATCGGCGGGACTTGATTATCCGGGAGTCGGTCCCGAGCATGCATATCTTCACGATATCGGAAGGGCGCAGTACGTGCCGGTCACCGACGATGAGGCGGTCGAGGCGTTCGAGTACCTTTCGAGGACGGAAGGCATAATACCCGCTATCGAATCGTCACATGCGGTCGCACATGCAATGAAGATCGCGCCTTCCATGGATAAGGATAAGATCATCGTGATAACGATATCGGGAAGGGGCGACAAGGACTGCGCCGCAATAGCAAGATACAGGGGAGAGATGATTTATGAGTAATATAGGAAAGGCTTTTGAAAACGGCAAGGCGTTTATTCCGTTCATCACATGCGGTGATCCGGATGCCGACACGACATATGAGACGGTCCTCGAGGCTGTAAAAAACGGTGCGGATCTTATAGAGCTCGGGATACCTTTTTCGGATCCGACAGCTGAAGGACCTGTCATCCAGGACGCAAACCTCCGTGCACTTAGCGGCGGGATCACGACGGACAAGGTCTTCGATCTTGTAAGAAGGATACGCAAGGAGACAGATGTTCCGCTCGTATTCATGACATATGCAAATGTAGTTTTCTCATACGGTGCGGACCGCTTTATCAGGACATCAAGCGAGATCGGGATCGACGGCATGATAATACCCGACATCCCTTATGAGGAGAAGGAGGAGTTCCTGCCTTACTGCCATAAGTACGGCGTTGATCTTATCTCCATGATCGCTCCGACTTCCGAGGACCGTATCGCAAAGATCGCAAGGGAAGCAGAAGGCTTTATCTACATTGTTTCGAGCATGGGAGTCACGGGAATGAGATCTTCTTTCTCATCCGACCTCGAAAAGATCGTTTCCGGGATACGCGAAGTGACATCAGTCCCGTGTGCGATAGGATTCGGCATCTCGAATCCCGAGCAGGCGGCAAAGATGGCAGCCGTTTCCGACGGCGTCATCGTCGGCTCCGCGATCGTTAAGAAACTCGGCGAATTCGGGAAGGATGCTCCTTCCAAGGTGGGAGAATTCGTAAGAGAGATGAAAAATGCGATCATTAATGTATAATGTTGTTGTGCCGGAGGGGCTGCCCGCGTAGGGATGCCCTTTTCGGAGTGGGAAATAATAAGCAGGAAGGTCGGACAGGTTTTGACTGAAGTAAAGAAGGGGAACAATACCAAGCGCATCATGGTGATCGTCATATCGGCACTGGCTGTCGTCGCAGCCGGTCTGGCGGTCTTTTTATTGACGAGACCGTCGATGGACGCGCCGAAGCTTTCGGTCGGTGATCTTTATGAACTCGGAGAATATGACGGACAGAAGATCAGCTGGAAGGTCCTGGCGGTCGAGGATGACAGGGCGCTGATAATAAGCGAGCATATACTGCTCGAGAAGGAATACAATAAGGGACTCAAGGACATCACGTGGAAGGAATGCTCATTAAGGTCGTGGCTCAACGGCGAATTCCTTGACAGCTGCTTTACGCCCGAGGAGAGGAGCATCATCCTGCTGTCGGATCTTGAGAATCCGGATAATGAGGCTTTCTGCACGGAAGGCGGCGATGATACGAAGGACCGCATCTTCCTTTTGAGCGTCGATGAGGCGGAGAAGTATTTTGCCGATGATGATGCGAGGAGCGCCGGAAGACCGGGAAGAGAAAACAACAGATGGTGGCTCAGGACACCGGGTTATATCGGATGCAGTGCGGTGATCGTTTTCAGTTTCGGACAGATATCAGACCGTGGCAACTATGTCAATCATGATAATTTCGGCGTAAGGCCCGCGATGTGGATAAAGGCAGAGCAGGCTAAGTGATGAAGGCCGGCCGGTGGCGGATGAAAAACGGATCGTATAAGGGGCGCGCAGGCGCCTCCTTTTTATGTTAGAATCAGTCTTGATAAATCTTATTGAAACGGAGGACCGTTCATATGCAGAGAGTACTTGATTTTCTTAAGAGCGCACAGACTTATTATCTTGCTACCGTCGAGGGAGACCAGCCCAGGGTGAGGCCTTTCGGTACGGTCAATCTTTATAACGGAAAGCTCTATATCCAGACAGGAAAGGTCAAGGATGTATCAAAGCAGCTCCATATAAATCCCAAGGCGGAGATATGTGCATTCAAGGACGGCAAGTGGCTCCGCGTAGCCTGCGAGCTCATCGAGGATGATGATCTTGCTGCACGTGAGGCGATGCTCGATTCATATCCTGAGCTCAAGGCAATGTACAAGGCAGATGACGGCAATACAGAAGTATTCTATATGAAGGATGCAACTGCAGTATTCAGTTCGTTTACAGAGGCACCTGTAACGGTTAAGTTCTGATACAGGGGAGGGTTGTTTAAAGGGCTGCAGCCGCGGCGGGAAGAAGATCTGCGGCAGAGTAAGGATGGAAAAAGATATGGCTGACGCAGGCGGATGTGATATGAACATCAGGAGCGGAGAGCAGGGTAAATGCGGTGATCTTCTGATAAAGCATTTTTCTTCGCTTACGCCTTATGAACTCTATGAGATATTGAGGACCAGATCCGAGATATTCGTAGTAGAACAGGAATGTGCATATCAGGATATAGACGGGCTCGATATCGATGCGGTCCACATCTTCTGCTTCAATGAGGAAGGACGCGTTGAAGCTTGCCTTCGCGTGTTTATGAAAGATGAGGACGGGGCGCGCGGCGGCGCTGCGGACGCATTGGATGCTTCGGATTCGGCGGCGCCAGAGGTCAGGGAAGCCGCCATCGGGCGTGTAGTGACACTGCATCACGGAAGAGGACTCGGAGGGCGTATCCTTCATGAGGGAGTACGTGTGGCGAGGGAGCTTTTCGATGCGGATAAGATAACGCTCGAAGCCCAGGAATATGCGATCGGCTATTATCAGAAGGAAGGCTTCAGGGTAGTATCGGATGTCTTTATGCTCGACGGGATACCGCATGTGAAGATGGAACTATCTTAAGGGACGTCCGGATAATTTAAGATGAAAATGAAAAGCCGCGGATGCTCTTGTTCCGCGGCTCTTCTTTTGGATGGATATCCGTTCATTTCAGCGAGACAGATCCCTCTTGATCATCCGGTCTTCAGTCTCTCCCTCTCGATATATTGGTCCCCCTCAGTTTTCCGATCCGCTGCCCTGACGGGCTTTCGGATCTTTTACGGTCTGCCATTTGAGCTGACCATCAGACCATCATCTGATATATCTTTGTGCAGTCGTCTTCATTAAGTGTTACAAATCCGTAGAGCGTTCCCGTTCTGCCGTTGCCGTAGCAGAGGTTCTTCACGAGGACGGGAATGTCTTCCTCCTTCGCGCCGAGCTCTTCGAAGTTTCCCGGCATGCCGATCGACTTGAGGAAAGCCCTGAAGCATTCGATGCCTTTGAGTGCCGTGCCTTCAGGATCGGAAGGGTCATCCTCGACGCCCCATACGCGGACAGCTGCACGGGCGAATCTTTCCGGGTCATGCTTCACTTCGAAAGTGTGGACTGCGGGCATCGCTACGGCAAGGCCGGCGCCGTGTGCGCAGTCGTATAGGGCGGACAGCTCATGCTCCAGGTCGTGACTGAGCCAGTCCTGAGATCTGCCGACTCCGCATGAGTTGGTATGTGCCATCGTTCCGGCCCACATTATGTTCGCTCTTGCTTCATAATCCATGGGGTCGGCTATGACCTTCGGTCCCTCATTCTTCATAGTTATGAGGAGTGCTTCGATGAGCCTGTCGGTCACTTCGACATCCTTTGTATTGGTCAGATATCTCTCGTAAAGATGAGCCATTATATCGGTGATGCCGCATGCTGTCTGGAAGGGAGGAAGTGTCGTGGTGAGCTGAGGATTCAATATGCTGAACTTGGGTCTTAAAGCTTCAGAACCCGTACCTCTCTTAAACATTCCTTCCTCTTTTGTTATAACTGAATCTCCTGATCCTTCGGAGCCTGCTGCGGCGATCGTGAGGACTGTTCCGACGGGAAGAGCCTTCGTTACCGGCGTGCCTGAATAGAAGTCCCAGAAATCGCCGTCATAGAGTGCGCCGGCAGCTATCGCCTTGGCCGAGTCTATGGAGCTTCCGCCTCCTACTGCGAGGACGAAATCTATATCATTCTTCCTGCATATCTCAATGCCTTCATATACGAGTCCGCTCCTCGGATTGGGTTTGACGCCTCCGAGCTCGGTAAAGGATAATCCCTCAGCCTGAAGTGATGCCTTTACCCTGTCGAGAAGGCCTGATCTTACGACGCTTCCGCCGCCGTAGTGGATGAGGACATTGGTGCCGCCGAAACTCTTTACGAGTGATCCGGCCTCATTCTCCGTATCTCTTCCGAAGACGAACTTTGTCGGTGAATAAAAAGTGAAATTATCCATTTTATCTCCTTTCTTCGATAAGCGTTGCCTGTGCCGCCGGTCTAAGGCCGGTGGTCATGTTACGGCCGTTCCCCCTCAAAGTCTTAAAGTGCTTCTACGGCAGCGACTGCCTCCTCGAGCGTCATGGAGGAATAATCCTGCGCCCTTACGATCTTTCCGTTTATGTCATCCTTTACGAATGCGGCCGCGACTACTCCGGGGAGAGCGCTCTCGGGTGAGTTGGGTGCATTGGGTCCACCGAGGTCTGTACGGCACCATCCCGGATCGGTGAGGTTCATCGTGACTCCCGTTCCGCCGAGCTTTGATGCCATATCGATCGTGATCTTGTCGAGTGCAGCCTTGGCAGCGGAATAACCTGCCTGCTCGGGCTCGAGGGCGATGCCGCTCGTCGTATTTACGATCCTTCCGAAACCGCGCTCTATCATGAGCGGCAGGAAGTGATAGCAGATCATGGCAGGTGCTATCGTATTGATGTTGAAGCTGACTGTGTAATCCTCGGGCGGTGTCAGACAGAATTCCTTCCTGTATGCGATCTGAAGTCCCGCATTGTTGAGGATAACGTCGATGTTTATGCCGAAAGAATCGATCTCGGAGAGCATCTTCATTACCGAAGGGATGTCGCCCAGGTCGCACGCGACCGATCTGACCTCGACTCCCTGAGCCTCGAGCTCTGCAGCAAGTTCAGCTGTATGGGATACATCACGGCTCTGCAGAACGAGGTTTAGGCCCTGTGATGCCATGAGCTTCGCGGCAAGTCTTCCGATGCCTCTCGATGCTCCCGTTATAAGTACCCATCTTCCTTTAAGATCCTTCATATTTTTCCTCCTGTAATATCGCTCCGAAAAGCTTTTATCAGACTACGCTCTTTGCCTTCTCGAGAGCGTCGATCACACGGTCACACCAGTCATCGAATTCCTTATCCTCCACCTGCAGCTCAGGGTGTGAGAGTACATTGTCGAGTGCGATCTTCACGCCCTTTTCGAAATGGGTCAGAGTGCGCATCTCGGGAACGGCTCTCTTGAGCTTTGAGTTGTCGAATACGACCGAGACGGACTTGTCGCCCGTCAGGGATCCCTCGAAGTCAAAGCCGTACCTGTCGCCCGCTTCGGACAGGAATTCGGATGCCACATGTACTGCCTTCAGTTCGACGCCGAGAGTCCTTGCGATCGTCATGTAGATCTGGTCCCATGTGAGCGTCTCGTCCGATGTGATATGGAATGCTTCGCCGATAGCGTGGGGATTTCCCATAAGGCCTGTATATCCGACGGCAAAATCCTCATTCCATGTCAATGTCCAGAGGGATGAGCCGTCACCCTGGATGATGACCTTCTTTCCGTCGAGCATCCTCTTTATGACCTGCCAGAAACCTTTCTTTCCATGGACTCCGAGAGGTACGTTGCGCTCGTCGTATGTATGGCTCGGGCGGACGATCGTGACAGGGAAGCCCATCTCACGGTATTTCTTCATGAGGAATTCCTCGCATGCGATCTTGTCGCGCGAATACTTCCAGTGGGGATTTGCAAGGGTCGTGCCTTCGGTGATGATATATCCGGCGGCAGGCTTATGGTATGCGGATGCGGAGCTGATGTAGATATACTGCTTAGTCCTGCCGGCGAAGAGCCTGTAGTCCCTTTCGACATGTTCGGGAACAAAGCCGATAAACTCACATACGCAGTCGAATGACATGCCTTCGATCTTACTGAGGACATCCTGTTCGTCGCTGATATCCGCCTTTATGAGCTTTACGCCCTCGGGGATCGCCTCCATCCTGTTTCCTCTGTTTAATACATATACCTCCCAGAGAGGATCTGCTGCGAGCCTTCTTACTATTGCCGCGCTGATCGTACCTGTTCCGCCGATGAAGAGAGCTTTTTTCATGACCGGATGACCTCCTGCGAAAATATAATTTTTTTGTTCTGCTTGTAATATAGACGTTCGGCTGATAGTATTCTTCTTGAAAATCGTTGCTGTGATTTATCATATTTTGTCATGGGGGTAACGGCATGGATTCATCGGGCTATGAGTATTTTTCGTTCAGGAATTCAAGAGCCATCAATGTCGCGAGAGGCGTTCCAGAACGGTCCTTTCCGTCCCACAGGCATTCATTCGGTGAGATAATCGTAGCAGGCAAGGGCAGCAAGAATATCTACAGGATCAACGATACGCTCTATACGCTGACTGAAGGCGACATAATCCTCGTATGGCCGATGGAGCTCCACGAGATCGTCGATGCAGACCGTTCCGATTCGATCGTCATCCAGTACAGCAATGTCTTTGCCGACGCACTCTTCGACTTCAAGCGCATAATCACGCTCTACCACGGGCTCCACATAGTCTGCATAAATTCGCACCGCAAGCTCGCCGAGAAACTGATCTCGATCGCTCAGCGGATCAGGAAGACATGGGACGACGGAAAGCCCAACCGTGAGATGCGCTGTTCGATCCTGCTGATGAAGTTCATGCTCGTTCTTGAGGAGCACCATAAGGAACTTGAGAAGGACATCAGGAATGACGGCGGCAAGACAATATCCGAGGAAACGCTCTTCAGCCTGATGTCGGTCACCGATTATATCAAGAACAACCTGACATCCGACGACCTGTCACAGACGGCGATGGCCGAGCGCGCCGGTATCAGCAGGGACTACTTTTCGAGGATATTCAAAGAGGTGACGGGATCGAACTATAACAGGTGGCTCAATGCAGTCCGCGTCGAAAAGGCGGTCTCGCTCCTGCCGGAGGAGGGCCTTTCGCTTACCGAGATCGCGATGCTCTCGGGCTTCAAGAGCATCCCGAGCTTTAACCGCGTTTTCGCGCAGTTCAAGAATGCCCCGCCTTCGGTTTACAGAAGGATGATAAAAGAAAATACTTTAACGGAGGATGAATAAATGTTCATGTATATCTGGCCGATAGCGCTCGTGGTGCTGTCCAACACTTTTTATCACATATGTGCCAAGTCGTCGCCCAAGGGGATGGATCCTTTCGCGGTGCTGACCATTACATATCTCGTCGGTGCGGCCGTGTCTTTTCTGATGTATCTTTTTGTCAGCAGGGGCGGAAATATCATAAAGGAATACGGAAAGCTCAACTGGGCTCCGTTCGTTCTCGGACTTGTTGTCGTCGGACTCGAGACCGGCTATATCTACGCATATAAGGCGGGCTGGCAGGTGAGTACGGCGCAGATCGTACAGAGTGCTTTTCTTGCGATCGTGCTGATCGTTATCGGCTATTTTTGCTTCAGGGAACAGATCACCTGGAACAAGATCGTCGGGATCGTCATCTGCCTGGCGGGGCTCGCAGTGATAAACATAAAGTGATCATGAAGGATGCTGTCAGTGCATCAGCCACGTGAGGAGACAAAGACAAAGAATGATAAGAAAGAACAGGATCGAATTTGATATAGAAAAAGAGGAACCCGCTTTAAGAAAGAGTATCTGTACGGGTGAGATGACTGTCGGTTTCTGCGACCGCGCAACAGGGAAGTTCAGGGATGTCGCCCTCGTAACTTCACCCAAGGAGATAGAGGATTTTAAAAAGCGCACCGGGACGGATAAGCTCCGCGAGGTCTACTGAGCGGAGCGGCGCGCGGCGGCCTGCCCCGGAGACCTGCCGTGAAGGACCTGTATAGACCGGACCTGCCGTGAAGGACCTGCCGCAAAGGACCTGCCGCAAAGGGCGCGAAGATACCACCTTAATCTTTTCGATATGAACATGAAAATGAATGATAAAGAAAACAGTTTCTTGTCATATTATATTTGACCAAATATAATATGACTAAATACAAATGTGGACACAGGCAACAATGCACCGACAGACAGGAGGTATATAAAATGGGTTTTTATGATCTTTACGTAACGGCGGCTTCAGGTGAAGAGATATCGATGAAGGATTATGAAGGCAAGGTAGTCCTTGTAGTGAATACGGCGACAGGATGCGGATTTACGCCCCACTATAAGGATCTCGAAGCTATGTATGAGAAGTATCACGACAGGGGACTGGAGATAATAGACGTACCCTGCAACCAGTTCGCGGGACAGACTCCCGGAACGGATGAAGAGATCCATGAATTCTGTCAGCTGAAGTACCATACGAAGTTTCCCCAGATGAAGAAATCCGATGTCAACGGTGATGACGCGATCCCGCTCTTTAAGTATCTGAAGGGGCAGAAGGGATTTGAGGGATTCGGGAAGGGCGCTGCGGCTTTCGCGATGAACGTAATGCTTAAGAAGATCGACAGCGAATATATGGATAATCCCGAGATCAAGTGGAACTTTACCAAATTTGTTATCGACAGGCAGGGCAACGTAGTCGCAAGGTTTGAACCGACCGAGAAGATGAATAAGGTCGATAAGTTCGTGGAAGGTTTACTCTGAGTGGCGGGAATATGGCACAGGAATATGAACAGCTCCTCTTAAAGAACCAGTTATGCTTTCCGCTGTATGCATGCGGAAGGAAGATAGTTTCTGCCTACACTCCTTATCTCAAGCCGCTCGGTCTTACCTATACGCAGTATGTGGTCTTTATGGTCCTGTGGGAAAAGGAGTCCGTGACTGTCGGTCAGCTGGGCGCGATCCTTCATCTCGATGCAGGAACTCTCACGCCTCTTCTCAAGACGCTCGAGAAGGAAGGTTATGTTAAGAGGGAGCGTTCGAAGGAAGACGAGAGAGTAACGCTCATAAGCATCACCTCGAAAGGAAACGCACTCAAGGAAAAGTGCAGGGATATCCCCCTGGAAATGTCCGGGAAGGCGTCACCTCTTACAGATAAAGAGAAAAAGGAACTGTACAGGCTCTTATATAAGTTCCTGGAAGGTGATGTATAATCAAATAAAGAGGAGGGGTTTCCCGTGAAAGATAAGAAGTCTGTTATTGCACTTGTTTTGTCGGCTCTGAGCCTTGTTATCGCATGTACGACGCTAATCATGTACTGTTCGTCGCACTGCGGTAAGGAAGAGCCTTCAAAGGAGACGGACGCGCCTTCGGTGATCGAGGTTACGGCTGAGGATCCCGATGACAGCAGTGCCGTCAAATATATGATCTATGTCGGAACGAATGACAAGGATACAAATAAGATGGAGATGACCGAGGAAGAGGCAAGGGATACGGTCGACAGGATCTGCAATGAGTATTTCGGAGGATATACGCTCCAGGAGGCTATCGGTTCCTGGACTGATGACGACGGAACGATCGTACATGAATACTCGCTCGTATGCATAATCGACGGCGGCGATGAGGAGAGCGTCTACAAGGCTGCCGACGACATGATCAAGGCATTGAACCAGAGCTCCATCCTCATCGAAAAGAGCACGATCGGAATGGATTACTACAGCGGAAAGTAAGAAACTTCCCGCGAGGACCGGCTCCTGCGGTGCGGGAAGAGTCAGACACGGCGCACGGCTCCTGCGGTGCGGGAAGAGTCAGGCACGGCGGGGGAAGCTTTTGACGCTACGGAAAGAGGATAACAGGATAACTATGGATGAATACGGATCAAGACTGGAAGAAATATCAAAGCCCGGCACTATAGTAAGGCATTTTAAGCGCGAGATCGATAATGAGGGTAAGAATTACCTCTACGAGATAATCGGTATCGGACATCATTCGGAGACAAACGAGGACATGATGGTCTACCGAGCTCTCTATGAGCCTTACAGGATGTGCGTGAGGCCTCTCCCGATGTTCATGAGCGAGGTCGACAGGGAAAAATATCCTCAGATCAGGCAGAAATACCGTTTTGAAGTCTATCACGGGAACTAAGCGGGTCGCCGGGTGCTGTTGACCGTATGATCGGTGAAGACCCGCATTATCACTACATTTGTAACAATGTTAAATAACTAAGCCGGCATGTATAATGCCGGCTTAGTGCTGTTTTCGAGGTTGCCTCAGATGATCGAGGCAACTTACCTGCGGTCGTTGTCAGATTTTCATTTCGCTTTCATTTGTTGTACAAGGCGTCGACAGATCGGCCTGTGAAAACGGCCTTTCTGGCAATTTAGGCCTGAATTGCCAGAAATGCTCATTTCACTGGCAAAAATGGAAACGTCTCGGCAAATTTGTAAATTCTATTTGACTGTTCACTAGTCAAGCAAAAGTAGACACATTTCTTATTTTGTATTCAACTGATTTCCAAAGTAGTACTCTTTGTACTGCTTTGGCGTCAGGTAGTTCAGAGAGTAGGCAGGTCTCTGTTCATTAAAGAACACGATGTAATCAGCT
>JAFXMZ010000036.1 GCA_017529925.1 Clostridiales bacterium | reverse complement strand
GTCATCATCATCGTCATCATTATCGTCATCATTATCCTTGTCGCCGTCCTTATCCTTAGAGGACTTCTTGTCGGATTTCTTATCCGAAGAGATACCTACAGATTCGAGGATGCCGTCGAGCACACCGTTGGAGTAGAGGATGAATCCGACTAAACCGAGGGCAGCGAGGACTAATGCGATGATGGAAATGACAAGAGGGGTCTTGCTCCTCTTTGAGGCCGCTTTTGAAGCCTTGGCAGCTTCCTTTGCAGCTTTGGCCTCTTTCTTCGAAGCTTCGGCAGCCTTTTTCTCTGCTTCCTTCTCAGCCTGCTTCCTTGCCTTCTCGGCAGCCTTCTGTGCTTCCTTCTCAGCTTCCTTCTTAGCCTTCAACGCGGCCTTCTCGGCCTCCGCTCGTGCCATCTCGGCTTCCCTTGCCGCTTTTTCCTCTGCCTCCTTGAGAGCCTTCATCGCGCTGTCATCAGGAGCGGGATGCGCAGGGGCAGCCGGAGCTTCGGGAACAGGAGGAACGGATGAGACTGCGGTCTCCGCAGCCGCTGCAGGCGCTTCCGCGACAGCATCTTCATCTATAGGCGGGAATGCCTCATCGAAAGACGCGTCGTAAGCCTGTTCCTTCAGGTTCTTTCCGCACCCTCCGCAGAATATCGCATTGTCGGGATTCATCATGCCGCATACCGGGCAGCTCGTACCCGCAGGTGCTTCCGGAGCGTCCGGAATGATCTCGGGCAGTTTGTTACCGCATTTACCGCAAAACATCGCGGATTCAGGATTGTCGAAACCGCACTGACTGCATTTCTTCATAATAGCCTCCTATGGATCAATCAAGTATTACCAGATATTCGCCGGCACCGATCTCGAGAAGGCACTCATTCTCGAGAAATACCGGCACTTCAACGGGATAGCCGTTTATCTTCGTTCCTTTTCCCGAACCCAGATCGGTGATCGTATACCTGAAGCCAAGGATACCGATCTCACACTGCTTCGGGGAGAGTTCGGGATCGTTGATCGTAATATCGCATCCTTCTCTTCCTATCGTGATCCGCTCTTCGATATCACTCTCGAAGAGCGTAGTCATGAGGTCCGGATCACAGAGCTTTATATGTCTGGGCTTCTCCTCCCCGGCGGGAGCTGCGGCAGGAGCCTTATCGTTCTTTTCCTCTTTCACGGTCTTCTTCCCTGATGCGGCAAAGATTATCATGAATATGATCCCGATGAGGATCAGCGCGCCCTCGATGATAAGGAACAGGACCGGAAACTCCATGCCGAACAGTTCGATACTTCCCATAACAGCTACCCCCGTAAGAATATTTTTAATAATAAATATCTAAGAAGGATTATAGTTTTTCAAACTGTTCACGTCAACAAAAGAGGCCGTCTCCCCCGCCTCGAAAAGCGTAAGAGAAACGACTGCCCCGGTCGCATGACCGGGACAGCCGCTTTTCGTTGTGATGATAAAGATTCCGGAGCTTACTCTGTCCTGAGTGCTACGACGGGATCCTTTTTCGCGGCGCTCCTTGAAGGGATGATGCCCGCGATCAGTGTAAGAAGGACACTGATGACTATGAGCGTTATCGCCGCGCTTATGGGCAGATATGCGCTGAGGTTGTTTATGTTCGTTAACTTGTGAACGATGATGTTGATAGGTATACAGAGGATATACGTCACGACTACGCCTATGAGGCCCGAAACGAATCCTATGATCATGGTCTCGGCATTGAACATTCCGGAGACATCCTTCTTGGATGCACCGATCGCACGGAGTATACCGATCTCCTTCGTCCTCTCCTGGACCGATATCAGCGTGATGACACCGATCATTATCGACGATACTATGAGCGAGATCGCAACGAAGGCAATGAGCACATAAGTGATCGCATTGATTATCGTCGTGACAGAAGACATGATAAGTCCGACATAGTCCGTATAGCTGATCTTCTTGAGCTCATCAACGGAGTCGTTATAAGCTGTTATCTCATCGATTATCGTATCCTTGTCCGCAAAGGATGCCGCATACAGATTGACGCTCGCGGGATCATCAAGATCGACACATCCGAGTGTCATCAGATTTGCTTCATATGTCGAAGCGGAGAACTCGAGGACATTGTCATAGATCTTTTCGATCTGGGCATCGTCCATCGCTGATACTGTCTGATCGAACTTCGCGGCAAGCTCCTGCTCGCTCATGGAAGCCATCTCTTCCTGAACACGCGTTATCATGTCATACTTGACCTGCTCACCGATCATCTGCCTGAGCATCTCGTCGATCTCCTCGTCGCTCATCGAACCTATATAAGCCCTGATCTGGTCCTCGCTCATTCCGGTCTGCATCGTCATCGACGCGATCATATTATCAAGGATCTGATCCCTGGACATCGACGACATCGTCTGATCTATAGCCGCCTGTATCTCTTCTTCTCCGGGTGTGCCGAGTATGCTCACGAGGAGATCCGCCTTCTGCTCATCTGTGTAGTTCTGTGTGACAGATCTGAACTTTTCTGCCTTCTGCTCCGTCGAAAGGACTTCACCGATATCCTTGAACGGAAGTCCCCTGATCACATCGAAAGAAGGATCCGCGAGCTGTGCCTCGACCGCATCAGACTCTTTCGAATGCTCGATGATGTATCTCGTGAGCGCGCCCGTATAAGCGATATTGCCGTTTAGCATCGATGCCACAGCATCCTCATCGGGTCTTATGATACCCGTCACCTTGAGCTTGACGGCATTGTCGTAAAGGTACTTTAGACCCGCATCGGTCTGCCTCATATCCGTATAGAGCCCTGTCTCCTCATCGAGCTTATAGCAGTCCGAATTGAGGATGACCCTGAAGTCCATACTGCAGATCTCTTCATATGTATACTTGTGGAGCTTGTATTCATAAGGCTGTTGTGCCATGACGGCATTGAAGGAGTTCCTGATCTCCTCTTCGGGAACGAGGCCCAGTGCATAGAGCGTACTGTCGGAGACTTCATTCCTCTCATCCACGACCAGAACGATCTCATTATATGCAGAAGGCCACCTTCCGTAGATAACATCATACTGGTTCTCGACTATGGGGTTTATAAGTTCGCCGTTGTTGCCTTCGAGCATCTCTACCCACAGGGTCGTTGTGCCGCCGGGGGCCATCATTGAAGACATCGGGGACGACGACATCATGCTCGACTGATTTGCAAATGTGGAATTGGACGACATGTCCATACCGAAGTATTCCATTACGAGCTCGGTAATGAGTTCGTTCGCATCAGACTTTATTATCCTGCCGTCCGTATTCTTCGTATAGACCATAAACTCATAGTTGTATGTATATTTGACTCCGGAAAGCGCATCGTGAAGAGGACTGTCCTCATCAGCTCTCTCGTCCTCAATAAATTTCTTAAAGGACTTGAGGTCATTCTCCGTAGATTCAAGATTGTAAAGAGCGTTCAGCATCTCATAGATCACGGACTGCGAATAGACTGCATCCTTCTCGTGCTTCGCCGTGTTCTCGGCAGCTCCCGTAAACGTCTCTATAAGCGTCGTTACGTCTACCGTCGTAGCCTGTATCGTCAGAGGATAGGACGAGAGCGTCTCCTCCTGGACCTCGTCTATGAAGGTCGTGGTGCCTTTCGACACGGAAAAGATGAGTGCGATACCGATAATGCCGATGCTGCCCGCAAACGATGTGAGTATCGTCCTTCCCTTCTTGGTGAAGAGGTTCTTGAGCGACAGGCCGAAAGACGTCCTGAATGACATCGACGGTTTCTTCTTCTCCCTGTCAGCCTCGGCTCTTTTCTCCTCAGCCTCGTGAAGCTCCTTCTTCTCCTCTTCGGTCAGCGGCTTCGAATCATCCGTTATGACGCCGTCGAGCATCCTGATGATCCTCGTGGAATACTTGTTCGCAAGGTCAGGATTGTGCGTGACCATTACGACAAGCCTGTCGGCTGATATCTTCTTGAGGATGTCCATTACCTGGACGCTGGTCTCCGTATCGAGAGCTCCCGTGGGCTCGTCGGCAAGGATGATCTCCGGGTTGTTGACGAGCGCTCTCGCGATCGCGACTCTCTGCATCTGCCCGCCGCTCATCTCGTTCGGCCTCTTCTTAAGCTGGTTGCCCAGGCCTACTTCCTCAAGCGCCTTTATCGCCCTCTCCCTTCTCTCGGCGGGGCCGACGCCTGACAGCGTGAGTGCTATCTCCACATTCTGCAGGACCGTCTGGTGAGGTATGAGATTATAAGTCTGAAAGACGAATCCGACCGAGTGGTTACGGTATGTATCCCAGTCGCGGTCCCTGTAGTCCTTTGTCGATACTCCGTTTATGACGAGATCGCCCTCGGTATACTGATCGAGCCCTCCGATGATATTGAGCATGGTTGTCTTTCCGCAACCGGACGGACCCAGGATCGATACGAATTCACTGTCCCTGAAATCGAGCGAGATCCCTTTCAGCGCATGAACGGTATTCTCACCTGCCAGATAATCCTTCTTGATGTCTTTAAGCTGAAGCATTGCTGTTCCCTTCTCTTAACGCGCCTCAAAAGGCAATAGTCAAACGAGTGTATAATAATATAAAGGATATGGTTATTACAACAATCAAATTGGTGTAAAAATGACGGAAATGACATTCCCCCGAAAGGAGAACGATATGCAATACAGAAACGGCTTTTCGATGCTGGGTTACGGATGTATGAGGTTTACCTCAAAAGGAGGAAAGATCGACTACGAAAAGGCGGAAGCCGAAGTCCTGAAGGCATATGAACTGGGCGTCACATATTTTGACACCGCATATATATATCCCGGCAGTGAGGAATTTCTCGGAAAGTGCGTCGAAAAGAACGGCCTTCGCGACAAGATCACCATCGCGACAAAACTGCCGCAGTATATGGTCAGGAACAGGGACGGACTGGACAAGTATTTCGATGAGGAACTGAGGAGGCTGCGCACTGATCATATCGATGTCTATCTTCTCCACCATATGACCGATTATTCCCAGTGGGAGAGGCTTTCCGCCCTGGGGATCCGCGAATGGATCGAAGAAAAGAAGGCAACAGGACAGATCGGAAAGATCGGTTTTTCTTTCCACGGAAACACGGAAATGTTCCTGAAGATCCTGAATGCCTACGACTGGGAGATGTGCCTTGTCCAGTACAACTACATGGACGAGAACTCGCAGGCCGGGCGCAAAGGTGTCGAGACCGCCTACGAGAAAGGCATCCCTGTGATGATAATGGAACCTTTGAGAGGCGGAAAGCTCGTCGACCTCCTCCCTTCCGGAGCGAAGAAAAAGATATCGGAGGATCCTCACGGATGGAGCCCAGCGGAATGGGCATTCAGATGGCTGTGGGACCAGCCCGGCGTCACATGCGTCCTGTCGGGAATGAATTCCATCGAAATGATAGAAGAGAACTGCCGTATCGCATCTGAAGTCTCTGCCGGATCGTTCGGCGATAGTGAGAAGGCCGTCATCGAAGAGATCAAGGCCCTTATCAATGCCAACACCAGGGTCAACTGCACGGGGTGCCGTTACTGCATGCCGTGTCCCAAGGGAGTGGACATACCCGGCATATTCTCGTGCTACAACCACATGTATTCCGAGAGCAAAGGCTCCGGCCGCCAGGAATACTTCCAGACGATCGCTCTGCGCCGTGAAGCGGCCGGCGCTTCAGCCTGTGTCGGCTGCGGCAAATGCGAGCAGCACTGCCCCCAGTCGCTGCCGATAAGAGAGAAGCTCAAGGAGGCCGACAAGGCTCTGCTCCCCTGGTACTACAGGATCGGCGCCGCCGTAGGAAGAAAGCTCATGCTTAAGGGCTGAGGCGTAGCTCATTCTTTTCGAAGTGATCCGCAGAAAATTGTCTGAATACCTGTCCAGGCACCTGCGTGATCACAGACTAGACCAAAGCTTCTCCCAACGCCTCCTGTACTAAATTCTGAATTTCGGCAAAAAAGTACAGGAAATTACGCGTCTTCCAGTACTATTTCCCCAAAAACATGCATGTTAGTACGGGTAATCCTGTTTTTCCCGTACTAAATCCATAAAAAACACACATTTAGTACATGTAATGGCCTGTTTTCCTGTACTAATCGATCAAAAAAACAGATTTAGTACAGGAAACAGCTCTATACCATTGTATAATGGTCAAAAAGAGAGGGGAACGACAATGAAGGATACCTGTCAGACTATCAGGGATAGATACGGATTACTGACCGCACTTCAGGAACAGCTGAAAAAGAAGATCGGCGATTATCCCGAAGGAAGGATCAGGATAAAAAGGGATCCGTATTCGGTCTACTATATCTTTGTTGACAAAAGCGGCAAAGACATCAGAACCCTCGGCAGTGACGATGCTGCCCTCATAGAAGATCTGATGCAAAAGAGCTATCTTCAGAAGGTCTTAAGATCATCCGAGATCGAATCGGATTATCTGGGAAAAGTCCTGAAAAGATATCCCTTCCCCACGCCGGAAGACATCTATGCCCAGCTGAATGGGGAGAGAAAGAAGCATGTCAGGCCGATCATCCTCCCTGATGACCAGTTTATCCGCCAGTGGGAGGAGAAGCCGTTCGAGCATAAGCCCTTCAAGGAAGGCGCACCATACTATGAGACGATCCGGGGCGAACGCGTCAGGTCAAAGTCAGAGCAGATCATCGCCGACAGACTCCACGCCAAAAAGATTCCCTACAGATACGAATGCCCGCTCAAGGTCGGAAAGGATATCATCCACCCCGATTTCACGATCCTTCGCATGAGCGACCGCAAGGAACTCTACCTTGAGCACTGCGGAAAGATGGACGACCCGGGGTATTCCCAAGACATGGTCATAAGGATGAACAGGTACGCTCTCGCAGGCATCCACCAGGGCGAAAAGCTCTTCCTCACATACGAGTCGTCGTCATCGCCGTTTGACGTCCGCGTCCTTGACAGGATGATAGAGGATCTCTTCCGATAAAGACTCCGGCGCGGCGCTTATCATCTCTCATCACACCGAAAAGAATATCCCGCCCGGCGCACTCAAAGGTCTGCCGGGCGGGATCTTTATTCATTTATTGATCACTGCCGGAATACGAAGCAGTAGCATTGGCAGTGGCAGTAGCAGTGGCAGTGGCGCTTATGCCGTCACGATCCTGCCGGCATCGCCGAGGTTGTGTCTCTCGGTAGCCTCTTCACGCATCTTGTACTTCAGTATCTTTCCTGCAGCATTCATCGGGAATGAATCGACGAAGTCGACATAACGGGGGATCTTATGCTTTGCCATATGAGTGCGGACATAATCCTTGATCTCATCCTCGGAAGACTCCTCGCCGGGCTTCAGGATAACTGCAGCCAGGATCTCCTCTCCATAGTCCTTATCGGGAACGCCGATGACCTGTACATCCTTGATCTTGGGGTGGGTATAGAGGAAATCCTCGATCTCCTTCGGATAGATATTCTCACCGCCTCTGATGATCATATCCTTGATACGTCCCGTGATCTTATAGTAACCGTCTTCAGGGCGTCTCAGGGCAAGGTCTCCGGAGTGGAGCCATCCGTCTTCATCGATAGCTGCCGCAGTGGCCTCGGGCATCTTGTAGTACCCCTTCATGATGTTGTATCCGCGTGCACAGAATTCGCCGGGAACACCGTCAGGCTGCTCCTCGCCCGTCTCGGGATCGACGATCTTCGTCTCTACTCCGAAGATGGAAGGTCCGACCGTGTTGACACGCTGCTCGAGCGTATCCGTCGTCTTGCTCATCGTCGTTGCGGGAGATGCCTCCGTCTGACCGTATGTGATGACGATCTCGGGCATATGCATCTTCTCGATGACTTCCTGCATCGTCTTGATAGGGCACGGTGATCCTGCCATGATACCCGTTCTCATGTGCGAGAAATCCGTCTTCGGGAAATTCTCGTGACCGAGCATCGTTATGAACATCGTAGGCACGCCGTGGAAACATGTTATCTTCTCCTGGTTGATGCAGTGAAGTCCCTTCCTGGGCGAAAATGCCGTTATAGGAGACATCGTAACACCGTGTGTCACGGATGCCGTCATGGCAAGTACCATTCCGAAGCAGTGGAACATGGGAACCTGGATCATCATCCTGTCATATGTGGACAGATCCATGCAGTCTCCGATAGCCTTACCGTTATTGACTACGTTGTAGTGGGTGAGCATGACTCCCTTGGGGAATCCGGTCGTACCCGAAGTATACTGCATATTGCAGACATCGTTCTTATCTACCGTACGGCGGATCTTCTCGACAGAGCTGTAGGGCACTTCCTCGGCAAGAGCGGGAAGGTCATCCCAGTGGAAACATCCGGGAACGCGCGACTCACATGTGATGACATTCTTCAGGTAAGGAAGCCTTGCAGCCTGCAGATGGCCGGGCTCGGAAGAAGCGAGCTCGGGGCAGATCTCGTTGACGATCTGGATATAATCCGAATCCTTGAACTTGTCGATCATGACGAGCGTGCACGTATCGGACTGGCGCAGCAGATACTCGATCTCGTGGATCTTGTAAGCGGTGTTGACAGTTACGAGAACGCATCCGATCTTCGTTGCAGCCCAGAATGTCAGATACCACTGGGGAACGTTCGTTGCCCATATGGCGATATGGTCGCCCTTCTTACATCCCATCGCAAGGAATGCCCTCGCAAGATTATCAACATCATCCCTGAACTCGGGATATGTCCTTGTGTAGTCGAGCTCCGTATATCTGAATGCATACTGGTTGGGGAACAGCTCACAGATCTTGTCGAGCACATCCGGGAACGTGAGATCGATAAGTGTCTCCTTGGGCCAGGGATAGTATCCCGTTCCTCTCTGATCCACCTGAAGATCCTGCTTTTTAGTAGGCTTGTACTGCTCCATAAATGAAGCGAAATGAGGCACGACGATACCCGCATTAACGAGATTCCTTGCCCATCTGTATACCCACTCGAGCGTTACATATCCCTGATAGTTGATCGAATCGAGCGCATCGAAAAACTCCTTAACGGGAAGATCGCCCGTGCCGATGAGCTTATATTCTACCTTGCCGTCTTCACCCATCACGCTGTCCTTGATGTGCGTGTACTTGATATACTCGCCGAGATTAAGGACTGTCTGTGAAGGAGCCTCATTCATGAAACGGTAGGGATGGTGCATATCCCAGAGGGCTGCGACCTTACGGCTTCCGATTGCATCGATGACTCTCTTGAGTCTTGCCGTATCGGCATATACGCCGTTCGTCTCAAGGAGCAGCGTTACATTGTACTCCTCCGCAACGGGAACGAGCATCTTCATCGTGTCGATAACGACTTCGTCGTCGATCTCTCCCTCGGGAGCGGGATTCCTGTCTCCCAGGACTCTTATGAAGCTCGCACCGACCTTGTTGGCAAGCTTTGCATATGCGGTGATCTCGTCGATCGCCTTCTGCCTTGTGTCAACATTATTGACAGGCTCGCCCGAAGAAAGGCACGAGATCTCAAGTCCGAGCCTTTTTAGCTTGCTTACTGTCTTGTCTATATTCTCGTCCCTGAAAGGCGGTGCCTTTACAGAGAAGATGTCCTCGCCGAGGCCTCTGATCTCGATGCCGTCAAAGCCGAAATCCTTTGCCATGGAATATATGTCCTGCCAGGAAAAGTCAGGGCATGCCAATGTCGAAAAACTTGTCTTCATGATGTCTGATCCTCCATATAAGCCCACAGATTATAAAAGATTCGATATCGGGCGTAAAGTAGTAAGGCTTTCTAAAAGTTTGCGTTTTCGGACTTTTTTGGCCCATATGGGTTATAATCAGGGGGATGAACAGGGACGATTCGGATACAAAGCTCATATTCTGGATAATATCTGCCGCACTTACGCTTTCCTGCGCGGTCCTTCTCATGGCGGAAGGAAAGACTGCTCCCGCGGTCATTTTCATGACTTCGTCTCTCATCCTCACAACTGCAAATGCGGTATGGGATAAGGACACGCCCGTACATAAGATATCTGTCATTCTGATGTTCGCTGCTGCGGCGGCGCTCGTACTTGTAACAGGCAGATGGTATGCCGCTGCATCTTTCGCGGTCCCTTCCCTCCTGATGATGAACATCCGCCTTTCTATAAGGAGCCTTATCGCTTTCGCACTTGAAGCCGGCGCATTCGTCTTCGCGGCATCGTCCTCTTCCCTCACTCCCAAAAGGTGCATCATCTTCGCCCTCATACTCCTCGCTTTCCATACTGCCCTGACGCTTTCCGTCCTCTTCATCGAAAAGTACTCCCAGGCCAAAGCCGAAGTCGGCAGGATCCTCCGGATCTCTTCGCTCGACAACCTCAGCGAAAGGCAGCTCCGCGAACAGCTTGCAAGGAATAAGGATCTCGGTGAAGAGAATGCCAGGCTCGAGGAACGCGAGAGGATCAGCCGCGATATCCACAACTCCGTGGGACATACGCTCTCGGCAGCATCCGTCACGCTCGATGCCGCGTCGCTCCTCGTAGGAAACGATCCTTCTCTGGCGTCAGAGAAGATAGACACGGCAAACGGAAGGGTCCATGATGCGATCGATTCCATAAGGAAAGTCGTAAGGACACTCGATTCGGATGACGATACTGTCATGATAAGCGACTATGCCGCGTCACTTAAGCAGATGGTAAATGAATTCACGATGGATACCGATGTAAAGGTCAGACATAACCTGGACGGCATCAGGGATGACGGCAGGATCGCCATGGGTACGGCGGCATTTCTGAGCGGCGCGCTGAGCGAACTTCTGACCAACGGGATGAAGCACGGGGATGCGACGCTTTTCGTTGTGGTCCTGTCTTTTGATGCGTCCCACATAATGCTCAAGGTGCAGGACAACGGCCGCGGCTGGGGCGACATCTCATATTCGGAAAAACAGGCGCTGATGGCGAACGGTTTCGGGCTGAGGAAGCTCCGCGACCACGCCAGGTCAAAGGGAGGCGACATGACTGTCGAAGGATCGGACGGGTTTATGGTGACGATCGATCTCCCCAGGAATGCGATAGCTGATAAGGAGGCATGATATGGCCAGGATACTGCTCGTAGATGACGAACCGCTGCTGACGGAGAGCCTTGAGATCATCCTTTCGATGTCGGGAGGACACGAGATCGTCGGAAAGGCACAAAACGGCGTGGAGGCGCTGGAGATCCTCGCCTCGAAGGAAGTCGACATCATGATGGCCGACCTCAATATGCCGCGGATGGGCGGTATCGAGCTCATAGGCAAGGTGCGGCAGCTGTACCCTTCCGTCAAGACCATAGTCCTTACGACATTCTACGACGAGAAGAATATCTCGGCGGCGATCGCGGGAGGCGCGGCAGGATATCTCCTTAAGGATTCCGGCAAGGACGCCATCGTCAGCGCCGTCGACAGGGCCCTCAAGGGACAGAGCGTTCTCGACTCCAAGGTCATGGAAAAGCTGACGGCGATGGTGAGCTCGGCAGCGCCAGTAAGTAAGGACAATACCGATATCTATGAAGGTAAGGATCTGACCGAAAGGGAGATCGAGATCTGCGAGCTGATAGCCGAGGGATGCACTAATGCACAGATCGCGAGCATACTCTTTATCTCCGAGGGAACAGTAAAGAATTACATGTCCTCCATCTACGACAAGTTCGATATCCACGACAGGGCAAAGCTCGCGCTGCTCCTCAAAGGGTGACCGCTAAAGGCTGCACCCTCTCCCTCCCCACAAAAACGGTATTACTCCGGTCATATGGGATAACATGACCGCGGTCACTTAATCGGTGCCACGGTCTTCTGTATCATGATGATACAAGACAGAAGATCGGAGGATCGAAGATGAGTAAGGCAAGGGCAACGCTTTCGCCGATACCATATATAAAGAACAACAAAAGACGGACGCTGACGCTCATCGTCAGCCTCGGTCTGTTTGCCTCGATGATCTATCTTTTCGGATATATCCTGGCATCCACTTCCGAGCCGTTCTACGAGGGCCTTTCGAGAGCATACGAAAGAATGACATTCGTCTGCGAGAACATAGAGCTCGGTGAGTATGAGACTAACGAGGAGTGGGATGCGCTTATCCGCCCCGTCATGGAAAAATCCAGGGATAAGGCCAGGAAGGATCTCGGGAACGACAACGTCTTTATCGTCAGGCAGACCTACGCCGTCATGAAAGGCGTCATGGGCCAGAGCGGCGTCCCGGTAACCCTTTTCGACAACCCCTCCGAGCTTAAGACATACTGCGATCACATGGGTATGGAGCTCACCTCGGGAAGGATGCCTCAGGAGCCCGGCGAACTCATCGTCAGCAACAGGCTCTACAGGAATTCGGGTGATGGCCTCCTCAGCCGCCTGAGCGGCTCATACAGGATCGTAGGGTTTGCCGACTCACCCTTTTACACATTCTGCGGCATATCGCTGAGCGTAGAGAATAACTATATGCTGGTCATCCTTCACGGTGAAGGTGATGATGTCGTAAAGAAGCTGGAGGAAAAAGGCTGGGATCTGGCATATTACAGCAACTTCGCCCAGGAGAAGGAATCCTTCGAAAATGAGACCGGTTACGTAGACGACATCAAGGCTATCTTTACCTCCGTAGGAACATCGCTCCTTTGCATCTGCATCATGGTCATCCTTTCGATACATATAAGGGACAGACATGAGGAATGGTGCCTTTACAGCTCGATCGGCTACCCGACGGGAGAGATATGGCTCCTGGCGACCAGGGAACTCCTGATCTGTTTCGCGGCAGGACTCGCATTCGGAGCGGTCTTTACCGCAGGCGCACTCGCGCTTCTGGACTGCTTCCTGATGGCGCCTCTCGGGTTAAGCGTCACGATGATAAGACCTGACGACATAATACTCGTGCTGCTGATGATAACCGCAGTATTCGGCCTTTGCCAGATACCGCTCTTCCTGCAGATACGAAAGATAACTACTGTTGACGAGATCGAATAAGGAGGATCTTCAAGATGTTTGAACTTAAGAACGCGACCATGATATATGACATGGATAAGGAAGAAAAAGTATATGCGATGAAATCGATCTCCCTTCAGTTTCCGGACAAGGGACTGGTCGGCATAATCGGCCCATCCGGCTCGGGAAAATCGACGATGATGTACACGATGTCCACGCTGAAGAAACTGACTGACGGCGACATCATCTACAACGGGACCTCCCTTTCGTCGATAAGCGATAAAGAGCGTCAGGAGCTCCGCAGAAGGGAATTCGGATTTGTCTTCCAGAGGCATTATCTCATCCCCTATATGACCGCCGTCGAAAATGCGGTCCTTGCATCTGTCGACTCCCCCGCGGCTGCCGCGGCAAGGGCCGAGGAGATACTCCTGGACATCGGTCTCAAGAAAAGCGAGCTCAAGAAGAACCCCGCAAAGCTGTCAGGCGGACAGAGGCAGCGCGTCGCCATCGCGAGAGCCATGATGAACAGCCCGAAGGTCCTTTTCGCCGATGAGCCTACAGCATCGCTCGACCACGAGAATGCATTCCTCGTAATGGCAAGGCTCAAGGAATATTCGAAGGACCGTCTCGTCATAGTCATCACACACGACCACAGCATCATCAAAGATGCCGATATGACAGTCGAAGTTTGGGACGGAACTGTCTCGAACGTTAAGCGCACGGAGGGGTGAAGATGAGACCTTTTTCGCCATGGAAGTTCATAACAGCCAATAAGGCAAGATCGCTGGTCATCTGCCTCATGATGGCATGCATCACCGTCTGCTTCATCGGCGGTATGTATGTCGACCACCCTCTCGAAATGTACAGGCTCATCTACGACCACCCGCAGCGCTTTATGCTGATATCTCCGTCAGGCATCAGCCTCGAGATCAGGGACGAATATCAGGACTTTAAGGATAATATCGACTCGTATCTTCCCGAAGGAGTTACTACTGTTACTTACGTCCCGGGCATATTTGTGGATTACGACTCGATAATGGGATTCGAGAACGACACGATGGCATATATATTCGGCGACTACGATGAGCTCAAAAAGTTCAACGAGGTCACCGGAACCGTCGGGGAACTGCCCGTTCTGAAGGACGGCGAAGTGATGCTGTCAAGAGACCTGGCCGGCAACTGGGGCGTAAAGGAAGGCGATATGCTCGAGTACGAGGAAGGCGTCTGGGAAAAGGCTCGATTAACCAGGGGGCCCCTGAAGGTTGCTGCGATAACCGATACACCCGGGATCGTCATGCTCGGCGTAAGCAGTACCTATGCGGAGAAGTCCTACTATCTCATGGCCATGGCAGACAAACCGTCTGATGCCGAGGGTTATGATGACGCCACGATCGACCGCAGGATCAGCGACGCTGTGGCAAAGATCAAAGAGGATTATCCCCATGTCAGGATCGATACAGACGCTACGTGGATGGCGCTCGTCGAAAGCCAGCTCGAGATGATGAATGTCATCCTATGGGCCGTTACGGCGATCATGGCACTGGTCCTCTCGATCATGATCAATGCGGCATTCTCCGCCCTCTATGACAAGCGCAGATATGAATTCTCGATCTACAAGGCGATGGGCTTCACGGACGGTCAGATATTCCGCAAAGTCCTGGGCGAAGTCCTGATCCTCGACGCGATCGGCCTCCTCTCCGGCCTTGCCGCAAACGGGCTTGCGATACTGATCATCAACTTCGTCCTCCGTTCCAGGGGCCTCTACTTCTTCAAGGTCTCTCTGATCGGTATCATCTGCATGCTTGTATGCAACCTCGTGGTCGTCATCCCCGTGGTCATCCTCAACATGCGCCGCGTCAGAAAATACGACGTCACCGTCTACTGAGATAGCATCTGCCGCCCCCCGGGGTTGCCACTGCGCGGGCCGCTCCGGCATCTGCCCGCTTCCGATCAGCGCCCACCCCGAAAGGCATCCGTATACACGGCGCCCCAATCGTGCTATACTTTCTCTTGCATGGGGGCGTAGCTCAGCTGGGAGAGCGTTGCATTCGCATTGCAGAGGTCAGGAGTTCGATCCTCCCCGTCTCCACCAAAACGCATAAAGATACCCTTGTCCGGCTGCGACAGGTCCTCGGTGCTTCGCACCTGCGGAACTTGCCGGACAAGGGTACTCTTATGCTTCGACCATCTCACGCCGGGGTCCTCGGTGCTTCGCACCTGCGGAACTTGTCGGACAAGGGTATTCTTATGCTTCGACCATCTTACGCCGGGGCCCCCGGTCGCCCCGGGCACGACCTGATCCCACTACAGCCGGACTTGAACCCGGCGCTCTTGCACTCAAGCTCCACTTGAATAATTCCTTGAAACTTCAACCTCTCCCCGCTACAATATATGCATAATATCCTCCGCCTCGCTGGCGGAGTGAATCGATCACAGGGAGAACTGTCATGACCTTAGGAGAGAACATCAGGAGACACAGAGAAGATCTCGGTCTCACACAGGAACAGGTCGCCGAAGGGATCGGCGTTTCCTTTCAGGCTGTCTCATCCTGGGAGCGCGGCAAGTATATGCCGGACACGGATAAGCTGATAAGGCTGGCTGCCCTTTTCGATGTGTCCGTATCGGCACTGGTCGAAGAGAAGACCGGCGAATTCATGAAGAGGGATTCCCTTTACAACTGGGAGCATATGAAGACCTTTGTCAAGGCGACGGCAAAGGCGCTGAGACTTGATAACACACTGAAGGCCGTCGACTTTGCGGTCAGGGTCCACTCGGGTCAGAAGCGCAAGAAGTCTGAGGTGCCTTATATATATCATCCGCTCAACATGGCATGTCATGCGCTGTCGATGGGTATCACCGATGATGAGATCATCGCATCGTGCCTGCTTCACGACGTCATCGAGGACTGCGGCAAGACAGCCGAAGAACTTCCTGTAAGCAATGAGATCCGGAATATCGTGGTGCTCCTTACTCATGAGAAGACCTCGGATGAGGACCGCGAATGCATCATGGACGCCTATTATAAGGGGATACTTACAAACCCCAAGGCGGCGCTCGTTAAATATATCGACAGATGCAACAACATCACTTCGATGGCGTGGGGGCTTTCGCGGGAGCGTACCATCCGTATGATCCGCGAAACAGAAAAGTACTATCCCGCACTCATGGAGCTTATAAGATCCGTCCCCGAGTACAATAATGCAGCATGGCTCCTGGGCTACCAGACCGGCAGCATGCTCGAGATATATAAGCGCCTGCTGTGATCTTTGCGTAGCGGGTAGATGGGTTATTCTCCACAGATGATCGAAATGCATCCCCAAATCCTGTATTCTCAAATCGGGGATGCACAGAAGACTGGAATATGCATCCCCAAATCCCGTTTTTAAAATCGGGGATACATTGACGACAGAGAAATGCATCCCCAAATCCTGTATTCTCAAATCGGGGATGCATAGAAGACAGAAAAATGCATCCCCAATATGCGTTTTCCCAAATCGGGGATGCAATCGTTCTTAAGAAGACATATACAAAAAGAGGATGCCCCACGGAACCCGTGAGGCATCCATTTCTGTTTAATCTAATCCTGCATCTCAGGTAAGGTCTGTGCAGGTCACGCAGAACCCCGCAGCCCGACCTTAACTGCCTCACTTATCTGAGGATTCCGTAAGATGCGCAGATCTCGCCGAACTCCTTGGACTGTGCAAATCCGTTGAAGACATCCATCCTTGATGCTCCCTGATCGAATCTGCTCATCCAGTAATCGAATCCGCCCTGATCAGGTTCACGTCCCATG
>JAFXMZ010000035.1 GCA_017529925.1 Clostridiales bacterium | reverse complement strand
TTAGCATGCCCTGAAATGGAGTTATCTACAAAAATGCTTGTTAAACATCTGTTTCGGACGATTTTGGCTGCTTATTTCGTAGAGTTTTGAACAAAAGAAAAGGAGTTGCCTCGCTGTGAACTAATCACTTTTGAGACAACTTCTTTTAATCAGTCTATAACCGTGATCTGTATCACTTGATCTTGCAGGCCTTGACCTTCCAGATATCCTTCGCATATTCTGCGATCGTTCTGTCGGAAGAGAACTTGCCGGAATTGCAGATGTTGATCCAGCACATCTTTGCCCACTTGGAAGAATCCTTATAATCCATGTAGAGACGGTCTCTTGTCTTTCTGTAATCGTCAAAGTCACCGAGTACATAGTAAGGATCGCCGGGCTGCCAGTTTGTTCCGTAGAGGATACCGTTGTAGAGATCCCTGAACATTCCTGTTCCCTCATCGTCGAAAGTGCCGTCGATAAGCCTGTCGAGAGCCTTCTTGATGCCGGGGATGTTCTCATACTGCCACTGGGGATTGTAATAAGCCTTCGTTGCAGCCATATCCTGGGAACGGCATCCGAAGATGTAGATATTGTCATTGCCTACAGCCTCTGCGATCTCGACATTAGCACCGTCGAGAGTACCGAGCGTTACGGCACCGTTCATCATGAACTTCATGTTACCTGTACCGGAAGCCTCGAGACCTGCTGTGGAGATCTGCTCTGAAACATCAGCAGCCGGGAACATCTTCTCACCGTTGGAAACGTTGTAGTTCTCAACGAAGATGACCTTGAGCCTGCCCTTCATGTCAGGATCGGAATCGATGAGCTTGGCGATCTCGTTGATGAACTTGATGATAGCCTTTGCCCTGAAGTATCCGGGAGCAGCCTTGGCACCGAAGATGATCGTTACGGGAGGCAGATCAAGAGAAGGATCCTCCTTGATCCTGTCATAGAGATTAAGAGCATAGAGAGCATTAAGAAGCTGCCTCTTGTACTCATGGAGTCTCTTGATCTGGATATCGAATACGGAATCAACATTGAGCTCGACACCGTAATTCTTCTTGAGGTGATCAGCAAATCTCTTCTTGTTAGCCTTCTTAATGGCAAGGAGCTTCTTCATTACAGCCTTGTCGTCCTTGTAGCTCTCGAGCTTCTTGAGCTCGTCGAGTTTCGTTACCCACTTGTCATCGCCAAGCAGCTCAGTGATGAGGGCAGCAAGATCAGGGTTACATGTGCGCAGCCACCTTCTGGGCGTTACGCCGTTAGTCTTGTTGGAGAACTTCTCGGGATAGATCTCATACCAGTCCTTGAGAGTCTCGTTCTTGAGGATTTCAGTATGGAGAGCAGCAACGCCGTTAACGGAATTGGAACCGTAGATAGCTATCCATGCCATCTGGACCTTACCGTCGGACAGAGGGCTCATCCTGTCGATAAGCTCGGAATAAAGACCTGCTTCGTACATCTGAGCACGGAACTGGTTGTTGATTCCCTCTACGATCTCGAAGATCCTGGGGAAGAGGAAACGGAAGATGGAGATATCCCACTTCTCGAGAGCCTCAGCCATGATCGTGTGGTTCGTATAAGCGAATGTCTCCTTGACGATCTCCCATGCATCCTCCCAGCGGATCCCGTTCTCGTCAACGAGGATCCTCATGAGCTCGGGGATACCGATAACAGGGTGTGTATCGTTGAGCTGGATAGCATTATACTTCGCAAAATCCTTAAGATCATCGCCGTGGACCTTCTTATACTTTCTTACGATATCCTGCAGGGATGCGGAAACGAAGAAATACTGCTGTCTTACACGGAGAACCTTACCATCGTAGGATGTGTCGTTCGGGTAGAGAACTCTCCAGATATCATTGACCCTGTTTCTCTCGATAACAGCATCGTCAAATCTCTGTGAATTGAAGAGATTGAAGTCGAAATCCTGTGAAGGCTCTGCCTTCCAGAGACGGAGCAGGTTGATATTCTTCGTTCCGTAACCCGTGATGGGAAGGTCATAAGGTACTGCCCATACATCGATATCGTTGTAGTGGACCTTTACTCTCTCGTCATAACGTGCGAGCGTGAAAGGATATCCTCTCTCCATCCAGGAATCGGGATACTCCTTCTGGAATCCGTTCTCGATCACCTGACGGAAGAGACCGTAGCGGTAGAGGATACCGTATCCGTTAACGGGGAGGTTCAGTGTAGCGCATGAATCGAGGAAACATGCTGCAAGTCTTCCGAGACCGCCGTTTCCGAGTGCAGGGTCAGTCTCCTGCTCGAGGATATCCGTGATATCGTAGCCGAATGTAGCGAGAGCTTCCTTGGCCTGATCGTAGATACCGAGGTTAACGAGGTTGTTCAGGAGAGAACGTCCCTCGAGGAATTCAGCCGACAGGTAGTGAGCCTGGCGGACATTGGAATATGCTTCTCTCGTAGCCTGAAGATCGTCTGAGATTATCTCAACAACGCTCTTCGAAAGGGCTGTCCAGTAGTTTCTTGCCGTAGCATTCTCAAGAGAAAGACCTGTCTCGGCCTTTACGTGGGCCTGCATCTTCTCTTCGAGCATCTTAGCCGTAATAGTCTTAGCCATAATCAAATAACGACGCCTTTGCGTCCCTCCTTTGAAACATCCTAACAATTCTATCAGTTTTTGCCCCGTCAGGTCAATTTAATGAGAGCCGTTTATTACTTATAAGGTTGATAAAAATCATGGCATATATTAAACTTTTATTATTAAATTTAGCAAGGACAAATGATGGAAAACGCTGTATATACTGCAATCGCGGCACTTACGGGCGCCGCTGTAGGTCTTTTTCTTACCTATATCTTCTCGATCCTTCCGGAATCATGGCTCCAGGACTACGATTATGACGTTAATTCGCCTGATTTCAGGCAGGCAAAACGAATGAAGACAGTTCCCCACGGACTGCTCGCGGCCCTCTGCTGCGCTGTCCTTTACGGTGTACACGTCTGGTTCTTCATGACATCAGGGGGCCTGAGGCCTATCCATTCAGTCGTCTTTGCACTTTCAGTGCCGGTCATCATGATAGTCGTCATGAGCGACCGTCTTAACAGGATAATCCCCGATCAGTGCCCTATATTCCTGCTCATCATGGGCGCAATAGCGCTCGCCGGCGACTATATCGAAGGTTCCATATGGTTTTCTGAGCAGGCTGCATGGTTTGCACCCATCCTCAACAGAGTGATCGCACTTATCGTCGGAGGCGGATTCCTCTTCCTCATTGCTTTCCTGAGCGAGACATTCCTCGGCAGGGAAGGCATGGGACAGGGTGACATCAAGCTCCTCGGCGCCGCCGGCTTCCTCGTAGGCTGCTACGGACTGGTCATCCTGGTCTATGTTGCAGTCTTCGCGGCGCTCTTCTTCGCGATCCCGCTTCTCATCAGGAAGAACATAAGAATCAGGAAAGAGAAGGCTGAGATCAAAAACAGCCCCGACCCCGTTGCCAAGAGACGCGAGATCGCACAGCGCAAGGCGAAGATCCACTATGCGGATGACCCCGATTATCTCGCTTTCGGGCCGTTCCTCGCGATCGGTGCCGGCGTTTTTCTCTGCCTTGAGAAATTCTTCTTCGACTATTTCGAGTCATTCATAAAGCTTTTGGGAGTATATTTCTGATATGAACGGTGTACTCCGGTTTCTTAAGAAGCACTTTTTTATCCCGGCGAAAATGAACTGGGGCTATCCCCTTCTCATCCTCGCCGTATCGACGGGCATCCTCTATCTTTTCAGGTGCATCATCAACGACATGCATCTGTCCGTCCCGGCGACCTCTCTCCTCGGATACTCGGCACTTATCCCGGTCATAACCGTTGTATGCCTTATCTTCCCCGCTATACTCCTTTCGAAAGGAAACAGCAGCAGGATCCTCGGCGAATATACGGGCGCCGGATCGCTCGCGATGGCTTTTTTGTCGGGCATTCCGATCATTCTCATCAGGACTTCGTTTCATAACCTGATCTCCTGGGCATGGCTCCGTATGGGATTTCAGATGGTCTTCCCCGCTTATTTCTATCTCGGCGGAACTGACAGCGTTCAGGGCCAGATCCTGGCGATAATGTCTGAGACCGTAATACCCGCATTCGGAGCGTCGTTTTTCTTCTTCGGATTCATGTGGACCCGCTTCAGGAGCAGCGAAAGGCGCATCGGCTACTATATAGCAGGCATCTTCTTCGCACTCTTCTGCCTCGATGCGATCGATTTCCTGCCGCTGTGCATTACGGGCGTATGGTGCGGATATCTCCGTACCAAGACGGGGAATATCGCAGGACCCATGCTCTGCCTTATATGTTCTGGCATCTCCGGCATGCTGCTCACTCCCGTTCTCGAGAAGGTCGACATAACATCGGTAATGACATATTCGGATATCCCTTCGACATTCTTCTACTCGTCGGTTCCTGCGGCATTCCTGGGGATCGTGCTCCTCTCATTCTTCATGAGGATGCTCGGAGAATTCTACTACATGTATTTTGATATATCACACGGCGACACATCTCACACGGAGGAAACGGCGCAGGCAGACAGGAGCATTCCTGCCTTTGTTGACGGGGTAAATCCCGCACTTTTAGTGGCGGCCGTCATTTTCGCCGTGATATGGATCGCGCTGTTTAAAGGGGCACATCTATGACCGAACAGGAAAGATACGAGAAGAACAAGGCATCAGTCATCAGCATGGTCAAGTTCATACTGATGGTGCTTATAATCTGCGCCGGATGCTATTTTGCGACCAAGATCATTGCCATCCTCGTTCCCTTCCTTATCGGATTCCTGCTCGCCAAGACGAGCTATGCGATCGCCGGCGTTTTCGTTAAGGACGACAAGCCCGGGAAGCTCCCCATAAAGACCAGGAAAAGGAGGGTCGCGCTCGTCGTTTACGTCATCCTCCTTATCATCATCACGATACTGATAATCTGGGGCATATCGGCATTTATCGCCCAGTGCTCGAGGCTCATCAACATGATCTCGGATGCCGCATCGAAATTCGATATTAATACTTTCGGGGATGACCTTGCGAAGCGCTTCTCCAAGGACGGCGGCGGATTCCTGTCAGACTCCATGATAGAGACCATCAAGACGAACCTCGCGAGCATCTTTGCGAACCTGGCGGATCAGGCTCCGGCCATCATCTCCGCGATCTTCGCATCGATCTGGAGGATAATCGGAAATATCCCTTACGGCATATTCGTCGTCATCTGCGTTATCCTGAGCGGCTACTACTTCATCAATGACGCCCACCGCGTGATGAAGTTCTACATGAAGAATGTTCCCAACAAGTCCTTCCGCCACAAATCCCTCAAGCTCCTGAACGACCTGTCGGTCACGCTTTTCAGGGTACTCGGCGGATATCTGCTTCTGCTCATCATTACATTTGTTGAAGCACTCATCGCATTCAAGCTCGCGGGCGTCGACTTTGCCGTCGTCCTCGCCTTCGTAACCGGAGTCATCGACTTCCTGCCCGTCCTCGGCATCTCGGCTACCATGATCCCCGTCATGATCTGGTGCGCGATCAAGGGCAAATACACTGCGATCATCATCCTGATCGTAGCGATGGCAATAATGACTGTTGTCCGCAGGATCATCGAGCCGCCGATCCTCGGCAAGTCCATGAAGATCCATCCTCTTCTCATGCTCTTCGGCATGGCTCTCGGCGTCTTCATCTGGGGCGCCGCAGGATTCCTCCTCGGACCTACAGTACTCATCATAATCCTCGAGACACTGAAGGTCTTTGAGATCGACAAGAAGTTCATGTCGTTCCTTTCGCGCGTCCTCGCCAACTTCATGAAAAAGCCCGAAGCCATAACCGAGCACGAGGGCGCCGGATCAGGTTCTGCAGACGTCGAAAAGGACTAAGCAGCACGGGTTGACCTTCGGCGGCCGCTGAATACCGCATTCTTTCCTTAATGTATAGAGCCAATGCATCCCGAAAACGGGAAAACCGTTGGTTTGGGATGAAAAATCTTCTTCGAATTCATCCCAAAATGCGGAAAATCGCCCCCTTGGGATGAAAACTTTTCTGAGAGTTGATCCCAAACAGCGAAAAATCGCCCATTGGGGATGAAAAGTCTTCTAGGATTTCATCCCAATTCGCGAAAAACAGTCAACTTGGGATGAATAGTATTCATAAAAATCATCCCAAATTGCGAAAAAACGCCTTTGGGGGATGATTATCTTCACATCCCGCACGTTTTCCCCCACATCGAAAAAGAGCCGGCCTCATAAAGCCGGCTCCTTTTGAATAACACTAGAAGCGGAGTGTCACCCCACAACCATACGATCAGATATAGAGCTTGACCGCATTATCGACATTGATCAGATATCCGCCCTTCAGCATCATCGCCGAGCCGCCCCTGTTCAGGCTCATCATGTTGTCATTGACCTGGATGCGGAAGTTCAGAGGCGAGAACGTTACTTCATACTTAACGGAATCGATAACGTAGGATTTCTCCCAGCCGGAGCCGATCTTACCATGCGTGAATGCTTCCTTAAGGTAGTAGTTCTTCGATATGTCGATAGACTTGATATTGTTATGGTAGCAGCGCAGCTCCTTGAGGTCCTTCATCTTGGATACATTGAGAGATGAAAGCTGGTTATTGGAGATGAATACGAGCTCGAGTGCCGTGCAGTCCGTGAAGTTCAGCGTCTTTATCTGATTGCCTGTCGCCGACAGGTACTTGAGCTTTTTATTCTTGGACAGATCGAGCGAAGTCAACGCGTTGGTATTAACCGACAGGTACTGAAGCTCCGTAAGAGCGCTTACGTTAAGAGCGGTGAGCGCATTGCTGTCGAGCTCGAGCTTAATGAGGGCCTTGTTCTTCGACAGATCGATCTTCGTTATTCCGCTGCCGGAGATATCGAGAAGAAGAACCTTCGTATTCTTCGATACGTCGACATTCTTCAGATCCTTGCCCGACAGATGGATCTCCTGAGCCTCGGTGAAATATTCGAGGCCTTTTGACGTGGTGATATTGGAAAAGACGACGTAAGTCGTAGCGTCCCTCTCGTCGGCCGAGAGCTTTCCGTCGCCGTCAGAATCGACATACTGCTTTACCCAGTCTCTCGCATTCGCATCGGGGAATGCCTTATCATCGATCGCGGTCAGGATGACCTTATCGGACGTTCCCGAAGAACCCGATGTGTTGAACTTCGTTCCGGGAACAGCCGTACCGTCAAAGATATATCCGGAAGTAATATCCTTGTCGGTGTTGCGGTCGACCTTCAGAGCCTTGACCTCATCGACCGTCAGAACAAGATCATCGGTAGGAGTCTCATTTCCATACCAACAATCCTTATTTGACCATGCCTGGTTGGCTATCCATGTTCCCGATGACTCATCGTAAACGAAGTATACGGGAGCAGTATGCGATACGCCGTCCCTGTCCTTATATGCCATGGAAGGAACGATGATGTCAGCCGTAGGGAAGTCGCTGAAGTGGGCGCCCTTGACGAACCTGTTGGCCGTGGAGATATATCTTCCGTCGACCCAGACATTCTCTACAGAGAAGTTCTTGCCGTCAGGATAGTACCTTGCGACATATGCATAAGATACGGCTGCGCTTCCGAACAGAGCCTCTGTTCCCGTGCGGATCCATGTACCGTTAGGAAGTGCCGCAAATGCATCGGTGATCATCTTCTTATACTTCGTGAGTACCTCTCGGGGATATCCGCTATAGGTCTTTGCCATAAGCTCGATGGAACAGTTCGCAGCAAAATCATTCTTTGAACCGTCGAACTTGAAGAGCTTCGTGACATCCTTAAGATCTATAAAGTCATTATTGCCGGCACCGGCGCCACCGTATGACTTCGACTCGCCCTTATATGTGACCTTTACCATATAGTGAAGACCCGTTCTCTCGACAGTACAGTCAGGAGCAAGCCTTCTTGCAACAGCCGACATCATGCCCGGGAATCCGAGTGAATCAAGGATATACGGGAAGACAGCCGACAGCATGAAGTGACCTTCGTAATAAGCGAACATCTCGACAACATGCAGATTCAGGCTCAGCTCTGGATAAGGTGATGTCGCATAGCATGGATACGGACTTAACATATCAGCCGAATTCCTTATGCCGCGCGGATAGACCGCGATCGAATAAAGACCGCTCTGAACGGCATCCATATTCTCAAAGAAGCTCTTATCCTTCGAGCCGTATGTATCGATAAGATACTGAACGGAATCCACGACCTTCGGGCAGTTGATCTTTACAGACGTATCCTCGCCGTTGATCCTGACGGTCAGTTCTCCGCCGTCTGTCTGTGAGGTTGATGTCTTAAACAGATATCCGCCCTTTACCCTGAACGCAGACGCATTCTCATATGCAACATCACAGAATGTGTAATTGCAGAATGTCAGCACGTCAGGCTCTGAATCCTTACCATAGTAGACACTCGAATAGTCAACGAGCTCCATATCGAAAACAAACGGGTCGTCCGTCTTCAGATAGAACATCCTGTTGAGCGGAGAGAAGACAGGCCTTATCTCATACTTATACTCCTTCGCCGTCTGCTCGGGTGTAAGGTTCGCATAGTCACCGACTGCCGTGCCGCTTCCGCCGCTGCCTCCGTTACCGCCGTTACCGCCGGAACCGTTGCCGCCGTTACCGCCATTGCCGCCGTTATTTCCACCGTTTCCTCCGTTGCCGTTATTACCTGCACCGTAAGGATTATCATTGATGAGGGTATATGTAGTATCCCTCGACTCCGAGATGAGGCCGCCCCTGACGATACCGTAGTTCGTGCAGATGCCGTTGAACTCGTTCGACTGCGCAAATCCGTTAAAGACATGCTCCTTCGATCCCGTTCCCGCGTACATCTGATTGAGCCAGTAACCTTTGCCCGTATCATCCGGACCTCTGCCCATCAGCGCATTATATAGATCCGTCACATACTGGGTATATGTCTTCCTCTTCCCCTCATACTCCGGCGAGAAGAAGAAACCGTAAGCCGCATCCGCGCCCGATATCTTTCCCTTGAGAAGGTTATTCGTCCAGTTCTCCATACCGGTCTGGTCACACGTTCTTCCGAGAACGACATTATAAAGCCTCTCAACGAAAAGGTTGACCTGCGCGACCCTGTTCCTGTCCTGCCCCGGCACATATGTACCTGCAATGATGCCGTAGCTTCTGCACAGATCATAGAATTCCTTGGAATTAGCAAACCCGGCGAAAAGATCGCTCCTGCTCATCCCGCCGTTCATCTTATCGAGCCAGTACTGTTTACCCGTAGGATCTGACTTCCTTCCGAAGAAAGCCTGGTACATGATCTCGATATATTCATCATTAGAAACATTCTTCTCCTGAAGTTCCTTACTGAATATGAATCCAAAAGATACGGATATACCGGTCGCCTTCCCGCCGGTCAGCTGACCTGTCCAGTCCTTAAGACCGTTCGCATCAGGTTTCCTGCCGAGACATACCTGATACATCCTCGTGACGAAATCGGTAATACCCTGCTCATTGACCTGGGCAAATGAGAATTGATCAACGGATACATCCGATACAACTGAACTTGATCCTTTTACAGCAGGCTCTCCCGCCGCAGATACGAGTCCTCCCGCACATGAAAACAGCAATGCCACCGTAAGGATCGAGGCTATGAACTTCTTCATGACAAACACCTCCGCTTTATCGATATACCCATATGACACCGGAAATCTATTCCGGGTTCATCTGATCTGCAAATTACTGAGGATCTTTATACTATGGATTATATCACGCTGAGAGGCGGAGTTCACTTGTGGGAAATAGAAAGACCGGCCCGAAGACCGGTCTTCTCGAAAGAATGACCACTTTGATCAATCACCTTACCTGAGGATTCCGTAAGATGCGCAGATCTCGCCGAACTCCTTGGACTGTGCAAATCCGTTGAAGACATCCATCCTTGATGCTCCCTGATCGAATCTGCTCATCCAGTAATCGAATCCGCCCTGATCAGGTTCACGTCCCATG
>JAFXMZ010000034.1 GCA_017529925.1 Clostridiales bacterium | reverse complement strand
TCTTTATGCCGTCTTCAACGTAAACCTTATACTTTTCCCTGCTCTCCTGATCGATATTGAGCTCGGTATGGAACATATCGAAAAACTCGACAAGCACGTCCGCATCCTCTTCCTTACACTGATGCAGCTCGCCGTCAATGACAGATGCCGGAGCTATAGGATCAGGACAGTCGTATGCGAAAAGGTTCGTCGTGATCTTAAGATCCAGACCTTCTTCTGCAGCTCTCTTAATGAAGAATTCGGCAAGCTCATACTTGATATTGAAATGATGCCCGCCGTCCATAAATGAATTTTCTTTGGCAATCTGATAAGCGTGCTCCATATCTGCTTCTGATGCATCGTCAGGAGTCCATATCCAGACAGGATATGGCTGTCCGCTAAAGCAGATAATGAGGCGTTCATGATCAGTAAGACAGAGTTCCAGGTCGCCTCTGATGATCCTCGACATTACCGAGAATGTATACTTATCCTGATCTAACAGCTTATAGTCTCTCTCGTCTACATAGGTATCCATACTTATACCTCACGCGTTCCACTTATAAAGTCCTGCATAGATTCCGTTCTTAGCCATGAGTTCATCATGGGTGCCGCTCTCTTCAATTCCGTTCTCGGTAAGGACAAGAATGCGCTCTGCATTTCTTACTGTAGACAAGCGGTGTGCGATTACGATGGTAGTCCTGTTTTTCGCGAGCTTCTCCAAAGACTCCTTTACGATATTCTCGCTCTCGTTATCCAAAGCACTTGTTGCTTCATCGAAGATAAGGATAGGAGGGTTCTTCAGGAACACTCTCGCAATAGAGAGCCTTTGCTTCTGGCCGCCCGAGAGCTTGATGCCGCGCTGTCCGATATCGGTATCGTAACCATTCGGGAGTTCCGTGATGAAGTCGTGCGCATTCGCAAGCTTAGCCGCTTCGATTATCTCTTCTCTGGTTGCTCCCGGTCTTCCATAGCTGATATTCTCGATTACCGTGCCTGCGAAAAGATATACATCCTGCTGCACGATGCCAATGTGATCCCTGAGGCTCTTGAGCTTGATGTCACGGATGTCCGTGCCGTCGATCTTAATGGATCCGTTCGTTACATCGTAAAATCTCGGAATGAGGCTGCACAAAGTCGTCTTGCCGCCGCCTGAAGATCCGACCAATGCGACATAAGAACCTGCTTCGATATCAAGATTGATGTGACGAAGGACTCTGTGCGCACCGTCCTTGTATTTGAACGATACATCTTCAAAAAGGATGTCGCCTTTGACATCGGTCATCTCGACAGCGCCTTCCTTGTCCTTGATGTCAGGTTCGATATTAAGGATCTCGGTAAATCTCTCAAAACCCGTATAACCGTTCTGGAACTGCTCGGTAAAGTCAACGATGACTCTGATAGGTTCAGTGAACGTATTTATGTAAAGCAGGAATGCAATAAAATCAGGGATCTCAACCAGGCCTTCAGAGATCAGTATCGCACCCGTAATGATGACGGCGATATTGACCAAAAGGATAAATGCGGTCATGCCGGACTGGAACAGGCCAAGATAAAGATAGCTGTTCTTCTTGGTCTTCAGGAAAGCGTCGTTGCCTTCCTTAAACTTCTCTATCTCAATATCTTCATTTGCAAACGACTTAACGACTCTGATGCCGGACAAGTTGTCTTCAGCTCTGGAATTGATCTCGGCAACCTTCTTCCTGTTCTCCTTAAATGCCCTTCTCATCCTCTTGTTAAGGAAGAAAACGAATATGAACATAAAAGGAAGCATTATGAATGCAGCCGCGGTAAGATGCTTACTTATTCCCATCAGGATGATGAACGCACCGACTATCTTAATGAGCGATATGACAATATTCTCAGGTCCGTGATGAAGGAGCTCGGTAATATCAAAAAGGTCATTAGTGATCCTGCTCATGAGCTGTCCGACCTTCTGGTCGTCGAAGAACGAGAACGACAGCTTCTGATAGTGTTCGAAGATCTCGGCGCGCATGTTGTATTCCATCTTCGCGCCCATGACATGTCCGATGTTCGTGATATAGAAATTGGACAGGAACTGCACGATAACCAGCACCACCAGAAGGATACCGAGACTTATGATCCTCTCCTTCGCGCCTTCCTGCATGTAGACCACATCAGAAGTTATATAACGGACTATGAGCGGTACTGCCAGGGCTATCGCAGAAGCCACAACAGCAAAGAACATATCCAGAAGGAATGTTCCTATGTAAGGCTTATAGTAGCTTATGAGTTTTCTAAGGTTCTTAAGCATTCCGGTCTCCCCTGATCAAGTAATTCCGAACATTATACCCTTATTCTATGATCCCGCCATGGAAATGGCACTCATAGATAACATTACCCTTAAAACTGATGTTCTCATAACCCTGAAACCATTCGAAAGTGCCGGTGACATCGCACTTAAATGTATAATCACCGTTTGTATAAAGATCCGGCCCTCTGAAGGGCTTATCGGAGGGAACATTGAGCAGGGCTTCCTTAAGGAAATCTCCGCTGAAGTTATCTCCCGTAACACGGCCGGCATAATTCATGCTCCAGTACGGCTTATCCGATATCCACAATGCTTCTTCTCCGGCAAACTTATTGCCGCCCAGATAAGTGTCGTAATACATCAGGTCATCTTCACGGTATATAAGGTCATGGGATCCGGGTCTGGAGGATTCAGTCTCCGCACCCTTGCCTGCATAAGTTGCCTTCTTTGCCCTGATAAGAAAATCGATTATCCTGTTATCCATCTTGCTCCTCCTGTCGTATATATCCCTTCTGTTCCCATCTTGATTGGATAATACTAACACAAGTGCCGCCCCGTTAATGGGACAACTTATCGATTGCGGAAGAATAGTCCTTATCTATCAGGATGACATTCTCACCTGCAGATTCAAAACCATTGATATATTTCAGATTCTCTGCCTTTATCCATTCGGGAGTTAAATATGTTTCATCCAATCTCTTCTCAACATCTGAGGCGTGATCTTTTATGACCTCGAAATTTGAATCGATGTATTCTTCCGTCAGCGCAAGACAGATAAACCTGATATTCTTGAGATACTCTTCATCAAGATCCTTACGCCAGCCGAAAGGAATATAGCAGCCTTCGATGATCAGATTCTGGCAGTTCTCTATCGCTGTCTTTATCATCTCTCTGGCAACAGGCCAAAGATAATCCGTAAGCTTGTCATCGTCTTCAGGTGTAAGGTCCGTATTGCCGCTTCTGATAAGGCCCATCTTCAGATGGTCGATCGATATGTACGGATAATGATATTTCTCTAAAAGCTTCTGCGCCAGGACAGTCTTTCCTGTATGGGAAGCTCCGGTTATAAGGATTACCATCTTATTTCCTCTCAGCAACGATTATTCTATGGTCATTTTAACACAGGTCAATCCACAATAATTTAGCGTCTGTTGCGGAGTGCAAACGGAATAACATGTGTGATAACATAAGACCATCAGGGGGACTGGGAATCATGAATATTAAACAACTTAAGAAGAATCTTCACGGCACAAAGATCGCTGACAAACCGAAATCCCGGAAGGGGTCCCAAAAGCATGCCTCCCGCTTTCAGCTCAATTTCATAACCGGAGTATTCATCTTCTGTGTATTGATAGGCTTATTCTTCATCGGATATCAGATCTACACCGCTGATTTCGGCACGATGTTTTGGATATATATCGTCTGGACGATCGTCTTCGGATTCCTTGCGTACTGCTCTTCGAATGAGAAGCGTTCCGGGAAGTTCGAGTTTTATGGACAGATGTTTATTGACGTGTTCTGCATATTGCTTGGCATAGCGATTATGATAATACTGCCGTCACTTGCTATATCTCAATACATCTCAGGTGAAACCGATCTATATGGTCTTATCGTGATGATCGCTATCTCACTTTGTCCTATCATATGGATCTATTTCTGTGTAAGATCATTCAAAAAAGAATTTGGCGGATACTTCAAATACCATTTTAAGAGGATAAAGGCTAAAACAAAAGGATCTGAGGATCCGGAAGATACTAGCCGTTCAGAAGATAATCTTTGACCTTCATTAAAACAGACATATTCTCTTCAGTATAAGGCTTGAATATTATGCCTGTATGTCCGACTTTATCGTATTCGAAAAGCTTGTGTTCAACATTCTTTTCCATAAGCACGCGGTCAAAATAATAAGTCATCTTCTTCAGGACATCCTTCGAGTTCGTAAGAAGCGCTGCCCTTGGGAGTCTCTTTATGTACTCGTTGTTCTCTGCTGTCAGATAATTATATCTTTTATCCTGCTTATACCCCTTGGGGAAGATCATCTTACGCATGCCCCAATAAGCGATGCTGCTCTTATAAAAATGCATCAGTCCGCAATCGGTTATAAGGCCATTATATCTGTAACTGCGCTCCTGAAGGCCGAAATCGGCTCTCATCTCAGCAGATTCGCTTAGCATACACTCTGTAAACGCCAGAACGCCGCCTGAGGAGTGTCCGGCGATATAAAGCTGATCCGTATCACCTCCATACTCTCCGGCGCGTTCTAAGGCAAATCTGACGCCTTTATCGATATCTTCGATCTGGTCGAAAACAGTCCACTCAGGATATGCCAGTCTGACATTAAGTTCGAAGACCACAAATCCGAGCTTGGCCATGTAATTCCCAAAGAGCCTGTTCATAGCTTTATCTTCGGAAATAAAACCGCCGCCGTGGATATCGATGAGGATAGGCTTTTTCGAGCCGTTCTTACGCAGATAGATATCCATCTTATGAGCAGGATCGTTATCGTCGATATAGCTGACGTCTTTTATCTCTGTTACTTCTTTGGGGAGACGCGCAAGATCCAGTTTGCCTACATCGTTCTTAAGTGCTTTCTCTCCGGATTTCTTCATTATCCAATTGATCATATGTCAGTCCTTTTCCGAAGATCCTTTTCCTTTGGAAAGCTTATATAGTTCTTCTGCAGCGATCCTGGTCTTTGCGACGATATCGCCTTCCTTAGGAAAGCAAAAATAGAGACAGTCGTTAGTGCCGATCGATACGATATCGCCGATCTCATACCAGAAATAATCGGAATTAACACTGTAGGAAGCATTCGGAGC
>JAFXMZ010000033.1 GCA_017529925.1 Clostridiales bacterium | reverse complement strand
GATGAAAAATCTTCCTCAATATCATCCCAAATCGCGGAAAAACACCCCTTTGGGATGAACAGCCCTCCTAATAATCATCCCAAATCGCGAAAAACGACCCTTGTGGGATGAAAAGCCATCCAAATTTTCACCCCCAAACACACGCAGATCACTGTGAAGGTTTTGACCAGAACAAAAAAAACACCTCGTACGAGGTGTCTTTTTGGCTGCCGAACTAGGATTCGAACCCAGACAGACGGTGCCAGAAACCGGAGTGCTACCCTTACACAATTCGGCAATATCGACCGTTACCGATCAACGGACATGAGTATAGCAAAGGAAAGTTCAAAAATCAACACCCATTTGCAGTGATGCTGCGATCAGGAGTGATGAAGCGGAGAAAGAGGCTCCATAAGTGCGAGTTCACTGAGTTTTGCACGCACTTTACCGAGATCTTCGAACATGGGTATCTTGAGCCTGTCATTGCGAAGGAGGGCCGCAGGATGATATGTGGTCATTATGTAGTATCCCTTCTTCTCATCGAATCTCCCCCTGACGTCACGCATTACGGGACGCTCGCCATAGAAAGCTTCATAGGCTGTAGATCCGCAAAGAAGGATCACTCTGGGTTCCACCAGCCTGAACTGGGTAGCTAGAAGCCTCTTGCACTGGCTTATCTCTGACGGTTCGGGGCGCCTGTTCTCCGGCGGATGGCATTTAACAATGTTACAGATATGAAAATCCCTGTCCTTGAATCCCCATGCTGTCAGAGCATTCTGCAGAAGATATCCCGAAGGACCGACAAAAGGTATACCTGTCTTGTCCTCGACATTGCCCGGGCCTTCCCCGATTATCATGAGCGGGGCTTTCTTGCATCCCCTGTAGATGACGGTCTTGGACGCGGAAGCACGGAGGGGACAGCGGCTGCAGGCCTTGCACTCCTCTTCAAATGCTTTCCATCTTTCAAGAAACTCTCTGTCCATCTTCCTACCTGAACGATACTATCGTTATCCCGTCATTCGACCTTGCCCAGTCCCTGTCATTCTTGAGCGAGGGATCTTTGAAGACCATATCCCTTCCCCCCTGCGAAAAGGGGCCGAACTCCTCTCCGGGACAGAATGCCTTGATCACTCCTCTTCTCCTGTAGGAACGGAGCTCTGATCTCACGGCGCTCCTTATGGCGCCTCCCCTTCCCGTAGACCCGTATCCGTGGATTATCTTGGCTTGCCTGTCCCCTGTCGCACGTGCGGCATAAAGACCGTTCTGAAGCCTTGACAGCGCCGTGGAAACGTCGGGCATTCCGCTCTCGAGGTTGATGATCTTCATATCAAAGAAGGTCCTTCCCGTGAAAATCTTTACTCCCCAATTATACACCCCGTAGGGTATAATTTTCATATGAGATTGGATAAGCTCCTGGCCGACTGCAAATACGGAACCAGAACGGATGTCAAAAAGATCATCCGCAGCGGTAGCGTCCTTATAAACGGTGTCGCTGCATCAGATCCTTCAGTTCATGTCACAAAAGACGACTTGGTAACTGTTAACGGCACTCCCGTATCACACAGGGAGAATCTCTACTATATAGTCGACAAACCCGAAAATATGCTGACGGCAATGGAAGATAAGCGTCTCCCGACAGTATCGGATCTTATTCCGGAGAATATTAAGACGCGCGGGCTGTCACCGGTCGGGAGGCTCGACTACCACACGACGGGACTTCTCATACTCACTAATGACGGCGAGCTTTCCCACCGTATCACATCGCCCGTCTATGATCTGGAGAAGAGATATGCGGTTACTTACGAAGGCGCGGAACTGACGGAAGACAACGTCCGTGAGGCAAAGAAAGGTATAACTCTCACCGATACTGATACACCCGTAAAGCTCAAAGGATGTGAACTCATCCTGACGGATAAGAACACATGCGAACTCGTACTCCGCGAGGGAAAGACACATGAGGTCAGAAGGATAATATCCCATTTCGGAAGGTCAGTTATAACCCTGAGGAGGGTATCGGTCGGACCTCTCGTCCTGACTGAAGAAAAGCCGGGGATGATCCGTGAGATGACTCCCGAAGAGGAAAGAGCGATAAAGACCTCAGTCGGACTCTGACTTTCTCATCTGCTCGAGCAGTTCCGTGATGATCTTCTTGGAATCATCCCTGTTCACAGTCGATGAAGGTATCGTAAATACTATCGCGGGCTCGCTCTTTTCCCACAGTGATATATATCCTATCTTCTCCATATACTCCCTGTCGTAGACCGCAAGTCCCACAAGTACTTTCTCGATGCTCTTTTCGCCGGATTCGTCCGTTATGATCGAATCCATATGCTGCTGTTTCTCATACTCGAGCGCTACATTGTAAGCTTCCCTCTCGCTCATATATACAGGCTCTATCTTCGAGTAGAGTCCCGGCGGGAGTATCGTCTCGAGCTCCTTGTAGTAAAGCTCCATATCAGTCAGTTCGGAATAGTAGAACGGCAGGCTCTGCATATCGGTTATGAGAACGTTCGGCTCCGAATAAAAAGCCGTTGCCGCAGACTGTTCCGAATAGATATTCTCGCGGTGTCCCTCTTCATTAGGTGCCACTACATCGATATTGTTGATGTAGGGATTCTTAAATCCGAGATCCTCTTCGAGGATCGTCATCACGGGTGTGCTGTCATATTTGAAATGACCGAGCGATATGATGCTGCAGTCAGTCTTGGGCTTGATGAAGATATTGTAGATCAGGCTCGATGCTACGAATATCAGGACGATCGCTATCAGATACTTATACCATGAATAATGGAAATGGTTCCCCCACTCAGCGCCCGTCTTTCCGAGGAACTTCTTCTCGCTTTCCCTCTGCTGCTCCTTCTGTCTGCGCTCATCACGCTTTCCCGTAGCTATATCGTAGAGGGCCGATATCTCGGCGAGCTTCTGCTCCTTCTCACTCTCAGGCATATCATGATCATTTCTGTACCTTTTCGAAAGCTGCCAGAATCTCTCATCGATCGCAAAATCATTGGCGTCTGCGGCAAGCCCCATCTTGAGGACAGCTTCCTGCCTCGAAAGGCTCTTTATGTCACCCGGGACAAAATCTGCGGGGCGCAGGCTCCTTATGGCATCCTCATATGAATCTGCCCTCATTACGGAGATCTTCCTGCTCGTGATATTCTCGGGATAATGGACATTCTCAGGACCTATGAGGATGATCTTCTTAAGCCCGTTCTTCTCGAGTGACGGGATAAAGACCTTCCCGATCCAGCGAAGGTCAGACTCGCTTATATCCGGGGAGGGATCTTCACTCCTGTCGACGATAAAGGATTCACATCCGTGCTTCCTGATCATGTCGGAAGCATGCATCAGCGGAGTCCTGAACTCATCTCTCTTCTCGTACTTTATCCATTGAAGGAAAGTGCTGTTTACTTCCTTCTCATAACTTATCCTGTAATTATCCGATTCAAATATCTCTTCCATCAGCCGAAGCACTTGAGCGCAGCACGAAGTACATTCGCGGCGCAGAACTGCAGTTCTCCTTTTTTAAGCTTACCGTTATCGAGGGCATCTTTGATATTGTCGACGTCTCTTCTCATTCCGGGCATTATCCAGTCATTGCCGGCGGCGATACATTCGGCACTAGTGGAATTATGATACTTGTGAGTCATCTCTCCCTGGAAGTCTCCGTCCTGCGTCGTAAACCAGTCAGTCATTACGACACCGTCAAAACCCCATTCATCTCTCAGCACATTCGTAATGAGTTCCCTGTTGTTCGCGGTATGGATGCCGTTAAGAAGATTATAGGATGTCATGAGAGCCATGGGCGAAGACTCCTTTACCGCGATCTCGAATCCCCTGAGGTAAAGGTCGCGCAGTGCCCTCTCCGAAACATGCGAATTGGAGAACATCCTGTTATCTTCCTGGTTGTTGCATGCAAAATGCTTGATCGTCGTTCCGACGCCCTTATGGGACTGAACACCCTTCGTATCGTATGCTGCACACATTCCTGCGATGAGAGGATCTTCCGAATAGTATTCGAAATTCCTTCCGCAGAGCGGATTCCTGTGGATATTCATGCCGGGTGCAAGCCAGAAATGAACAAAATACTGATTCGCTTCCTCACCGACGATCCTTCCCAGATCCTCGATATAATCAAGATCCCAGCTCTGCGCGAGAGCAGTCGCTATCGGGATCGCAGTGCAGTACTGATAGTAATGCGCCGTATCCTCCGGAAGGTTCTCGGGGAAAGGATTAAAGCACAATCCGAATATCTCTCCTCCGATTATCCTCTCGCCGTTTCCGTCAGCGATAAAATGAGGCTGGAGCCTCAGTCCCGCAGGACCATCAGCCAGTATCATCTTCGGTATCTTTCTGTCATCTTCATACTTCGATGTCGATTCTGCGGCAGCTCCGGGAACGAGGAGCGATGCAGATCCGACGATATTCAGTTCAGACAGATAATCCGATTCGAACTCTCCGCAGCAGATCCTTCCCAAGGCCTCCGGATCGAGCTGGGCCACGAGTTCCTCTACAGTCGCATTGCCTGAGACAACATCATCAAACGTGATGAACTCTCCCGCCCTCTTATCCTCATATCCGGGACGTCCCGGTGTATATGATGCAGTATATGCAGTTACAGAAGAAGCGTCGAGTTCAAGTACTTTTATACCGCTGATGTCATCATCCCAGTACCTTCCGGGATTCTTAAGTTCATTGAGATCCGCATCGGGTCTGAGGAGGTTCGAAAGCTTCTCGGTAATGATATCCTCTCCCACAGATATAACGGCTGCGACAGAAGTATCTCTTGAATTCCTGCCGACACGAACAATATAGCATCCCTTCTCGAGGATCCTCGCGGCGTCCCCTGTCGAAAATGAAGCACAGTCCTTCATATCGAAAGATGTCTCGACTACAGCATTTTCGCCGGGCTTTATCAAGGGGCTCTTCTTATATGCCCTCAGTTCCTGATAAGGCTTGTCGATCCTTCCTTCGGGCGCACTGACATAGACCTGAACGGTCTCCCTGCCTGCGCGGTCTCCCGTGTTAAGTACGGTCGTTCTTACCGTTACCCTGCTGCCATTCAATTCAACTTCCGATGACGTCATCTCGAAAGCCGTATACCCGAGTCCGAATCCGAACGGGAACAGCGGCTCTACCGAGAATGAATCAAAATATCTGTATCCGATATAGATCCCTTCGTTATAGTACTCGTCATCCGTATCCCCGTTATTATGCGAAAAATCCTTCGCTCCGGGATAATCATCATATCTCTTTGCCCACGTATCGGTAAGCCTTCCCGAAGGATCCGACCTGCCTGTCAGGACATCGGCGATTATGTCTCCGCCGCCCGCTCCGAGCTGGCTTACGAGGAGGATGGAATCGATTCCGTCTATCTCCATGAGTGGAGCTGCATCGATGATGCCTCCCACGTTCAGGAGTACAACTGTATGCTCATAAGACGAGCTGATCTTCTTTATGTCGGAGACTTCCGTATCTGTCAGGAGATAATCACCCTTCTCGAAAAATCTGTCACCGCCCTCACCGGAGTTCCTCGATATGATATAGATGGCAGTATCCGCAGCGGAAGAGGCGATATCCTCATCGCTGATACCCGGGACAACAGGCTCTCCGGGAGCATCGGTAAACATTACCATTGCAGGAGGTATACCCATCTCTTCGGCTTTCCTGCCGATCCTGTCCAGATACACCCTGATATGCTCATCAAAGATAGTGTCGAACCTGTCGAGCCACACATTTCCTGTGATCTTAAATCCGGCATTGATCAGTCCCTGTTCTATCGTAACCGTCGTTCTGGAGTTCACGTCGCCCGAACCTGTACCGCCCTTGATGGTATGACGTGCGCCCCTTCCGAAAAGAGCAACAAGGGGGCCCTCCGAAGTTATTGGAAGGAACCCGTTATTCTTCAGGACGACAACGCATTCCCCCGCACGTTCGCGGACTGTCTTCAGGTGAGCCTTCTCGCTTTCGGTGATAATGTCTGTAGTAAGTGCATGATAATCCATCCGTCCTCTCCTCTCTTTAATCGGTGATATTAACATCCATCGTTATCCTGACGTCGAAATCCTTATATCTGTTCCTGATATCCTGAAGGATATGTTCATACATCTCCTTCATATCGGGCGCCGTGAAGTCGCAGATAAAATCAAATGAGATCTTCTTCCTTTCCATATCAGCATAGAAACCGTGCACCTGGATTATGTGATCGTGCGAAAGGACAAGTCTGTAGATATCTTCCCTTATCTTCGCGCATTCGTCATCCGATGTATTGACCGAATAGATGCCGACCGCAGTCAGGATAACGCCGTGCTTCTCAAGGACCTTATCCTGGATCTCTCTTGTTATGACATCGATCTGCGCGGCAGTAAGTGTATCCTTTACTTCGATATGGACGGAGGCAAGATATCTGTCCGGACCGTAACTGTGCATAACGAGATCATATGCTCCGCTGACATCGGGATGCTCGCTTATCGTCTTCTTTATATCCTTCGAGAACTCGGGGTCGACCCTCACGCCGATGATCTTGCTGACCGTATCCCTGAGCATGTCATAACCCGCCTTGATGATAACGAGTGAAATAAGGACTCCGAGATATGCTTCAAGGCTCACACCGAAAAGGATGAATATAAAGGCAGCAACAAGTGTTGAAGCCGATACGACTGAATCGAGAAGAGCATCCTTACCCGAACCGGTAAGTGAATCTGATCTGTACTTTCCGCCCTGCCTGATGAAGTATGTACCGAGGAAGATCTTTACAACGACAGCCACAGCAACGATAACGAGTGATGCTGCGGAATAATCTGCGGTAACGGGATCTATTATCTTCTTTACCGATTCGATAAGAGAAGTAAGACCCGCATAAAGAACGATCATGGCAATGAGCGCGGCACTTATATATTCGACTCTTCCGTGACCGAGGGGATGTTTCCTGTCGGGTGCCTTCGATGCGAGCTTCGTTCCTATTATCGTTATCGTAGATGACAATGCATCGGAAAGATTATTGACCGCATCGAGTACTATTGCGATCGAACCGGTAATGATACCGACCATCGCTTTGAATGAGGAAAGTATAATGTTGGTGACGATGCCTACAATGCTCGTCTTTACGATCATTGATTCTCTGGAATTCATCTGTTGACCCACTTCTTTATAGTGAACCTGTATCCCCTTACGTCTGCGCCGTGGATGGAGAGTCCCTCCTCGACTGTTGCACCGGGACAGAGCTTCTTAATGTCCTCTATCGAATCTCCGAACATGCTTCCTTCATGAGTAACAAAGGGTCTGATCGTCTTCCCGGTAAAATCATATCTCTCGAGGAATGTAAAGACTGCCATGGGCATCGTTCCCCAGTAGTTCGGGAATCCGAGATAGATAGTGTCATATTCATCTATGCTGTCGAGATACTGTGTAAGTTCAGGCCTGACATTCATACTCTGATCCATCTTCGCCTGAGCCGTACATTCCGTATAGTCCTCCGAGTATTTCTTGACCTGATCGATCTTAAACATATCGGCTTCAACAAAACCCGCGATATACTGTGCGGCTACTTCCGTATTACCGACTTCGAGCATTACTTTCGAGCCGTTTGCATAATTCTCTCCTGCTCTGGAATAAAAAGCGATAAGTGTCTTTCCCATATCCGAACCTCCGGGCAATATTTACCCTAAGATTATAACATCCGGAGAGCTCAAAATGCAGACTTAACGTGCGATTGCCTTTATTTTTCCGAAAAACAACGGATACACGCCCAGGACGGCAAACATTATGACTGCATACCTTCCGCTCCTTATCAGATGAGGGATAAGCGAATCCTCCTTCAGGAACTCTTCAGTAAAAGGCATCTTCAATAGGAAACTGAGCACACCGAAAATGATGAGTCCGCCCGAGATCCTGACGAAAGCTCTTAGCGGATCTCTCGTCACTTCACTTCCGGCATACTTCTCATCGAATGCATATGCAGCCCAGAATCCCAAGAGCATCCCGAAGCCTGTAAAGTAGTCATCGGTATGGCACCAGAAGAATCCGGGAAATAAGAGAAGAGTATAGATGAGGAATATGAAGTGTTCATTCCTTATCTTTTTTCTCAGGAGCGAATTAAAGATGATGAGGATGATGCCGAGGAGATATCCTCCGAGTACATCAGTCGGATAATGAACTCCGAGTATGATCCTTGAAAGTCCGACGAGCAACGGGATGATAATAAGGATTATCCTGAGTATCCTCCTCATACCCTTTCGAAGTGCAAGTGATCCATAGAGCAGTGTCGAGTTGGTACTGTGTCCGCTCGGGAATGAAAAACCCTGTATCGAGATGTCGTTTATATCACCGGATGAGGGAGGTCTCAAACAGCTTATCTCATCGTGGACCATATAAGGTCTTCTCCTCTTCGCGATATTCTTTATCATCGGTCCCGCCGCAGTACCTGCGATAACGAGAAGTGCTATGTTCCTGGCATATCTCTTGTCGATACACCAGTACATGAATATCAGGATACCGACCAGTAAAAAATCCTCGCCGAGATAAGTAAGGAATGTCGCGATATACTTTTCCGCTTCTCCCAGGATACGCTGGAGAAATATGATCACTTCCGGTTCAAAGATAAAGTAAAAAGAGTTTCCCATGCGACAAGTATACAACAAAAAAGAAGAGCAAAAAAATACCGGAGCCGAAGCTCCGGTATCTTCTCTTTTAAGCTTGACCGATCAGGATCAGAAGAGGTCTACAGCCTTACCTTCTGCATCATAGATCTTCTTCTCGCCGGCAACAACATAAACGTCGCCGCCGAGCTTAGCAGCCTTCTTCTCGATAGCCTTGAAGTCGATCTGCTGGCCGTCGAACTCGAAGATGATCTTTCCGAGCTTCTTAACAACCTTCTTAGCGGGCTTCTTAGCAGCCTTCTTAGCAGCAGGCTTCTTAGCAGCGGGCTTCTTAGCAGCAGGTGCCTTCTTAGCAGCGGGCTTCTTAGCAGCAGGCTTCTTAGCAGCAGGTGCCTTCTTAGCAACAGGTGCCTTAACCTCAGCAGCCTTTACCTCAGCAGCCTTAGCCTCGATCTTTTCCTTAGTAGCTTCAACAGCTTTCTTTACTGTAGCCATGTTATTTTCCTCCAAAAAATTGTGGTTTGAAAGTACATAGATAATTTAATTCTACTTACCAATACTGTCAAGTTTTTTTATATATCAATATGCACTAACTTAAAAAACAATTTTGTTTTGCTTATGTTTAACTCGCATTAATCAACTGTGTCTTTATACACCCTGGGAATCAAGTGCATACTTGATCCAGAGAGACTCGAAAAGAACGATTCCCATGTGGAATACATTCCATGTGAAACGGCTGCATACACCGCCGAATCCGTCAGGCATATATACGAAGAAGAAGATGAACTGCAGTACGAAGAAGATCGCTGCAGGTACCCACCAGAACTTACGGATATAAGTCTTGAGGAAATCGAGTTCCTTAACGAGACCCATCATGACGAGTGCAAAGAATACGATGAGCAGTTCAACAAAGAGAAGCTCGAAAAGATCACCGACCGAGAATAAGATGCACAGATTGACGAGAGAGATGATCCAGAAGCCTCCGAGTGCTCCGAGTGCGCAGATCTCCATCTTCGTTCCGATAAGGAGAGCACCTGCAAGGAGTGCACTGAAGATAACGGAAACCCATGACCATCCGCCTACATTACCATACTTTCCATACTCTGCCTGAAGGCTGACGAGATTAAAGAATCTGTAGACATAATATGCTATCAGGATAAGTCCCGTCCACTTCAGGAAACTCTTGGAATTATATTGATTTACATCCATAACATTTTCCTCCGTGTTTTGTTTTTGGATAAGTACATTTTAACACAATAACAAAAATAAAATACTATTTTCGTTCATTGATTATCGTATTCACCCTGTTGTTGATAACGGGTATTATCTCGTCGAGTGTCTTATCCCCTGCAAAGTATGCTCCGATCTCTTCTCTCACTACCGATTCTATCTCGGTATTTCCCTTCAGATAAACGTCAAGCGATGAGACAAAAGGTTCCGCTTTTCCTATATACTCTTCCGCCCTTTGAGTGATCTCGGTCTCTGTCGGATCGGGAGGCATCTGAGTAATATCCGTCTCCTCTCCGGGATAATATGCATACTGTCCTATATTTGGAGTAAGGACATTCTCTGCATAACGGTATGCCATATTCTTCATCGATCTCCTGTTGATAGAATAGTACGGACCGCGTTCATTGAGAAGACACATCTGCCCTCTGTCCGAGAGCATGAACATCACAAACTCCTTCGCGGCCGGTGTCTCTTGGCAGTCTGCCGCAACACCTATCGAAAAGATCGGCGACGCCGAAGGCCCGCTGCCGTCAGCTGACGGTATACCTGCTATCTCGGTCCTCGGGAAAGAATAGGACGATGAATAGAATACTCCGCACATGCTGTAGAACCTGTCGCGCTCCTCATAGTCGCCGGCGTCCTCGAGGACCTTCTCATACGGAAGTTCTCCTGCGTTCTCGAGAGCATACTCGGCGCTCTTCCTGAATGCCTCCGTATCACAGTCGAACTTTCCGTCTTTTATGAGGTCATTTTCGAGCTGCCTGAAAAGGAGCATGAACAGCTCGTCGCGTGAATAGTAAAAGCTGAAAAAATCATATCCGCCGCACTCGTCTTCTACATACTCCTTATACTCATCGAAAGTCATCTCACGCTTTCCTTCGACAGGCAGATCATATATGGGACCGTCGGGTCCGTAGGTCTGTACGGTCATGCCCGACACGGCAAAGACAAGTGGCACCTGGTAGAGAGCGTCGCCCGTCCGCGCGGCATCTATTATGTTGTCAAAAAGATCGAGGTCTGACGACATGACATCATCATAAAGATCGATAAAGACATCACCGTTATCGAGCTGTGAATATGATGATGCATTGAGTATCACGTCGGGACCTTTGCCGCTTAAGATATCCATCCTGAGCTGCGCTGTCATCCTCTCCGACATTTTCCTTTCCCACATCGAACGGGCATTGAAATATTCATCCGCATATCTGTTCTGATATTCGGTCCGCTCGTCTTCTTCAACATATCTGCCCAGGCAGTATCTGTCATCCATCACGACAAAGACGTCATCGCTTGCTTCATTGAATTCATATATGGCTTTGGAAAGCTCACTGCTGAATTCCTCCGAAGTGTCGGCAACGGTGATGACCTTCTTCCCTGCATTCGGATTCTTATCCTGTTTATCGAAAATATATATGACGAACTTTCCGTCATTAGACGAATAGTATGACATTCCGCCCGTGACAATGGTGGTGTCATCCGAATAAAGCGGCGCCATGTCATGCATGAATTCGGCCCTGTCGGTATTCGTGTTGTTGAAATCAAAAGACCTGCTCTCTGTATCAGTCGCTTCGTCATATCTGTTTATACCGTAATTATCGGAACAGTAAAGACCGTTGCCGCAGTATCTCCATAAATTTCCCCTTCCGTCATCAGGTGTAAGGAGCGGGCCGCCGGGTTCAAGTTCAGTGAAGGTATCATTTTCGACGTCGAGGATAAAGCCCGATATGTCATTACTGTCGTCGTCATACATCATCCAGTTCGCGCCGGTGACAGCGATGCTCGTGTCATCGATCTTATAGAATTCGAACCCGTTCTTCATGACGAGCTTTTTGCACTCGGCGGCAAGGCTCTTAGTCGTAACGTTTCCTTCCTTATCCATGAGATAGATAATGGGCGTATATGTCCCGTCCATATTATTCTTGCAGACGCAGAATGCGGTACCCGACGAAAGCGGGATCACGGACGATATACTGCTTCCTCCCGGAAGTGCATTTAAATAGGTGAGTATCTTGCTGTCGGATACTGTCTCCCCCAACGTGCCTGTATCCGTATCGATCTTTATGAGCGACCTTTTATCCTGGTATGTCTTCGGATCCTGAACGGAAGTCATTATCATCATCCCGTCTTCAATGGGGATGACGGACGACATCTCTTCAAGCTTTATCTCCCACACTGTCCTGCCTTCGCGGTATGAATACTTCATCAGCTTCTGGAACCATTTCTCACCGCCGTTCTCGTATTCCTCTTTCGTGAGTGCAGGCTGCCAGATATCGACGAGGATATATACGAATTCATCATCAGTCATAACCGGAGCAAATCCGATCTGGCCGTATCCCTCTCCGATTTGGATCTCACGCCTGGTCGACGAATACCACAGGGAATCCTCCGTTATCTCAGCAGGGATCCCGGGAAGGACAGTTTCCGCAGGCACGTCCTTTGAGCCCGAGCATCCTGTCAGCAGGAACATCAGGATAATGGCAGATACTGTAAAGAGTGATATCAGTTTCTTCATATCATCACACCTCCCCATGTGATCATTATAAGGAACAGTTGTCACCCTCATGTCCGCCGGATGTGTCAAAGTTGTAATATTCATGGACCAGGTTCCTGTATCCCCAGTCCCTCATCGTGTCATATGAGATCTTATAGTTCCCCTTATAATGTCTTCCCGTCACACAGTATCTTATATATTCCTGCATATGACTGTCGATCACTTTGAGAGAATCAGCCGTTGTTATATACGGGAAGAACCATCTGCTCCACGAAAACCTGTCATCCTCACCGCAGTCGAAGAACTTGTAGTTCATCGCCTTGATAAATCCTTTAGCCGCCTTATCGGATGAAAGGTCCTTTCTGTAGGCCCACCTTCTCATGGTCCTCGCCTTGCGCCTTATCTTAGCCTTTATCTTGCCTAGCGTCGCGGACGAAACATCACACATATTCCCTTTGAACCTGAATCCGAGGAATTCGACTCCCTGACCGGGCTCGTAGAAAGCGACTTTCCCGGGATTGATCTCGAGTCCCTCCGCGGCGATCCTTTCGTAGAGGATATCACGCCTCTCCAAAGCTTCCTCACGTGTTTTTCCGAAGAGCAGTATATCGTCGGAATATCTGAAATACGGTATCCCCTGCCCTTCGAAGAACCTGTCGGTATCTGAAAGATATACATTCGCAAAGAATGCCGATACGGGGATGCCGGCCATCGCACCTTTTCTCTTTTCCGTTATTACCTTTCCTTCAAAGATGACGCGGTCTTCCAGAAGGATCTTTTCGAAAAGATCATAGATCTCAGGCTCTTCCTCCTTCAGGAAAGAAAGCTTGCCGAGGAGCCTTACGGGGTCGATCGAATTAAAGTAATCATGTATGTCCGCCTTGACCGCATACATCGAAAGAAGAGCGGATCCGCGGAGTTTTCTTACCGCATCGCCGGAACATCTTCCGTGTCTGAACGCATAGCATGAATCAGAAAACATGCCGTCGTATTTCGAAAGGAGATATGTGATCAACTTAAGGATATAGCCGAAGCCTTCGGGGTAGATATAGACTGTCCTTTTCTTTCCGCCGATCTTGCTGATAACGACCTTCCTGGCAAGCGGAAGTTCGCCGGTCATAAGGTCTGTATCGGACAGATACATGCGTTCATCTATATATGAGCGGAGCCTTCTTTGTTCATCACGGGAAAGGTGTCCTGCGCGGGTCTTATAGCCCAGAAACTCCTCCCAGACATCCCCGTCCCTTATCTGATCAATGATCTTCACGTTCCCCTACTCTCCGAAATAATTAGTCTCAAATAAAAAAGGAAGAGAAACTGCTTTGAAGGATTAAGCATGCTTAATCACACCGGATCGTACGTATCTCCGCTGTCCGCGAAGCATAAAAAGAGATACGCCGGAGCCATCCGCGGACGCCGCCAAAGGCAGCATTTCTCATTCCTTGCATATAAATATATACGATAAAAATGCATCTGACAACGAATGAAATTTTTTTCGAAATACCTCTTGACACATAATACCTCGCGTCGTATAGTATATCCATACAGGAGGTATTGCACATGGACGCACAGGTTAAAAGAGGACTGTTAGATGTTTGCGTACTTGCGGCGATCAAGTTTGACGATTCCTACGGATATAAGATCATCAAGGATCTCGAGCCGTACATGAAGATATCGGAATCGACTCTCTATCCGATCCTCCGCCGTCTCGAAGAACAGGGACAGCTCACGGTAAGGTCGGAAGAGTATAACGGAAGGCTTCGCAAGTACTACGGTATCACCGCTACGGGAAGAGATAAGATCGCACAGTTCGCGAGCGAGTGGAAAGAGATAATGTCGGTATACGATTACGTAACCAGGGAGGAATAAAAAATGACAAAGACTGAATACATCGCATCAGTCCGCAGGGAACTTAAAGGACTTGAAGAAAAGGACATAATGGATGCCATCGAGCTCCTCGAGGAAGGCATCAACGACAGGATAGACATGGGGCTCACGGAAGAGGAAGCCGTCGCTGACATGGCGGATCCGAAGGAAGCGGCAAGACAGATCAAGGTCGACATGCCGATCCCGAAGCTCGTAAAGGCAAAGGCACAGAGCTCGAGAAAGCTCTCTACACTTGAGATCGTTCTCATCTGCCTCTCCTTCCCCGTATGGGGACCCTTGCTCATAGCACTGATCGCAGTCGCATTCGCACTGGCGGTATCGCTCCTCGCGATCGCATTCTCGGCAGTCATCGTAGTATTCGCACTGCTCATCGCAGGTGTCGCATGCATCTTCGGAGGCATCGTCGGAATGATCTTCGGTCAGGGCCTCGCATCACTGGTCGTCGTCGGCGCAGCACTCATAGTGCTCTCGGTCGCACTTCTTCTCCTCGTGCCTTCGATCGCACTTACGAATCTCCTCTTCAAGGGAGTCAAGGCGATCTTCAAGGGTGTTAAGAAGCTGTTTATAAGATGACCGGAAAGAAGCTTTTCGAAAGAATAAAGAGATTACAGAATCAAGAAAGAAGGAACTAACATGAAGACATTTACAAAAGGCATCCTGATCACGGCAGCTATAGTCCTGATCCTCGGAATAGTTATCTTATTCACGGCTTTCGCTCTCAACGGCTTCAAGCTCAAGGGACTCTATCAGAAAGAGAAGTATGAGAAGCACGAGATGGAGATCAAGGAAGACATCAAGGCGATCAACATCGACGAGATCAACGGTGATATCAAGTTTGTGATCACAGAAGACGACTGCCACGTCGAATACTACGATTCAGAGAAGATCGTTCACGATATCTCCGTTGACGGCGACACTCTCGTTATCGAGCAGAAGGACAACACAAAGTGGTATGAGTACCTGAGGTTCAATTTCGGATACGAGAATGACAACGGCGTCATCATCTACATCCCCAAGAACGAGCTTCGCGAGATAAAGATCGAGAGTACAAACGGCGATATCGAGATCAAGGATCTCATCATCTCCCAGGCACTGACGACAGAGACCACCAACGGCGATATAACGATCAGCAATGTCAAGGCCGGAAGGACATCTTTCGATACGGTAAACGGAGATATCAAGCTCACAAAGCTCGAGTCACTCCAGAATGATTTCCAGACTGTAAACGGTGACATCAAGGGAACCCTTGTCGGAAGATATAAGATCGATACCGACACAGTAAACGGTGACGTATCCGTTCCCAAAAAGACTTACGGCGCAGACGGCAGGATCAATGCCGAGACCGTAAACGGCGACATCGATCTCGACTGGGACGCCTGATAAGAGAGATATTGATCCAGGCATAAAATGCGGGGGCTGTCTTCTGAAGATGGCCCCCTATTTATTATGTTTTGTAATGAATTATTCCAGAATGCATCCCCAATTTTAAAATACTCACTTTGGGGATGCATCCACACTCTGATAATGCATCCCCATTTTCGAATAAACGTATTTGGGGATGCATCTGCACTCTGATAATGCATCCCCATTTTCGAATAAACGTATTTGGGGATGCATCCGCACTCTGATAATGCATCCCCATTTTCGAATAAACGTATTTGGGGATGCATCCGCACTCTGATAATGCATCCCCATTTTCGAAAATCCTATTTTGGGGATGCATCACACGTCAGCCGTCCTCGTTTCCGACCTTACTGAAAAATACGTTACGCGTATCATTGCCTGCAGATATATTTACATACTGAGGAATAGGTCTTCCCTCCTCGAAAACGGGCTTTACCTTAACACGAACGGCATATCCGGCTCTCACGAGTCCCTCCGCCAGATCCGCTGCCTCCCTTGCCCTGCCGGCAGCAGCCGGAGTCAGTATAAGATCTTTTTGGCCCAGCGTGATCCTCTGAAGCTCACCTGCCGAAAGAAGGTTTTCCGCGTCGATCGAATTCCTGGTCCTGTCATAGACTGAAGACAGGCGCGAAGGCTCCTGCGAAGACGCACTGAAAAGCCCCTCCCTGAACTCTTCATATCTCATGCTGATCGTCTCTTCCAGTTCCCCGGATATATCCCACGAGAAGCCGTTGCAGTAATAGGCGCCGCTACTCATCCCTGCCGCCTTCCAGTAATCGAAGACGAGCCATCTCGTACCGGCATTTGCTGTCCTGTTCGCAGGAAGCGCCCAATAGTTATTGACGAATGCGTAAATATCAGAAGATATGTCTGCACGCGAGACTTCACCATTCATCTCACCGAGCATGAAATCAAGAGGAGACGTGATCTTATTTTGAAGAAGTCCGATCTTCTCACTGCCGTACTTTCTCATGAACGCTTCGCTCATATGCCCGTTATAAACGAGCCACGCGAAAAGATATACGAAAGGCATGCAGGAGTATTCCTTTATCCTGTTAAGATCATATTCACTGAGGCTCACGGAACTCTCGCCACCGTCCGCACCCAACCCGGGTTCCGGAACAAGTCCGCTCACTTTCACATATTCGTCTGTCGCAGCCTTGATCTGATCGGCCGTCCTGAAAGAGACAAAACCGCGGAAGAACATCTCACCGTTCCTGTATCTTTCGGCTTCACGGGCCGCCTCCTGTTTTTTGAGGAAGACACCCTTGCCGCCTATTCCCGCGAGGACCGCCATAAAGGCAAATGCCACTCCTATAAAGAGAAAGATAAAAAAAGCGGCAGGATCCGAAAACGGCGGGAACATATACATTATCCCGGCACTGAGGAACAGCACCGTCGCCGACATTAGAAAAGCCGACAGCGGGACCCTGAGCCTTCCCTTCAGGACTTTGTAGATCGCAACGCCTGAAATGAGTGAGCTCAAAAAAGTGAACACTCCGGACATGAGCGCGAGCATGGCCAGCTCATCTCCATTAGCGAAAAAGGCCCCTGCGGAGACTCCGCAGAAAACGGTTGCCGCCATGTAGATCACTGACAATATAGAAAATAAGACGATCATAAACTTTTTCATGTAAGAGATTTTAACATGATATAATCGATTTGTATCGGTCATGTCTTTTCGATGAGGCCGTCATTATATCTCTTATCCGGAGGTCAGCTCATGAACGAACATAAGAAAACGTTTTACAGGAACCAGGCGGAATCTGTTATAAAGAAGCTCGAACTGCGCAAGATGCAGGGCTTTTACTGTCCTGACATCGAGAGTGCGAAGGCAAAGGTCCTGGAGCTCATGGACGGCGGAAAGAAGACCGTGGCATACGGCGGATCAATGACGATCGATGAGTCAGGGATAAAGGAAGCGATAGCCGCTGCGGGCCACGAGCTCATCATCAGAGAGGATGCAAAGACTCCCGAAGAGATAAAGGAGATGAAGGCAAGGACTGTCAATTCCGACTTTTTCCTCATGAGCACGAATGCGATAACGCTCGACGGCGAGCTCATCAATATCGACGGCAGGGGCAACAGGGTCAGCTACATGATCTACGGTCCCGAGAATGTCATAATAATCGCCGGAATGAACAAGGTCGTTTCGGACAGGGAGTCCGGTATCAGGCGTGTACATGATTTTGCGTCTCCGCCGAATACCGTAAGGCTGAACCGCGATACGCCGTGCGCGAAGATCGGAAGATGCGGCAACTGCATAAAGGATTCCATCTGTGCACAGATAGTAGTTACAAGATGCTCCATGATCGAAGGAAGGATCAAGGTCATCCTCGTAGGAGAAGAACTGGGGTACTGATATGCCTCTTCTTATAAAAGGCGGAGATATTACCACCATATCCTGTGATGCGATAGTAAGCGCAACGGGAGAGGACCTTATAAGCGGCGGAGGTGTTTCGGCCGCCATATCGGATGCTGCCGGAGAAGGACTCGAAGAAGCACTTCGAAAGATAGGTCACTGCCCCGCCGGAAGTTCTGTCATCACTCCTGCTTTCGGACTTGACGCGAAGTTCATAATACATACTGTCGGTCCTGTCTGGGATGAGTATGAAGACATATCCGAAGGCGAGAAGATCCTTTCTTCATGTTATACGTCTTCCCTTGAGCTTGCATTTGAGAATGGGTGCACGAGCATAGCATTCCCTCTTATCGCGACGGGCCATTACGGATGTCCCGATCCCGAGTCGATGGCTGTCGCCATGAATGCAGTCGGTTCTTTCCTCAAGAAACATGATATGGACGTCACCATCGTCATTTTCGACAGGAGCCTGATAACTCCCCAGAGCAGGAAATATCGTGACCTGTCACGTTATGTGAGCAGGCGTGCGGAAGACGGTCTGAACGTGCCTTACGACTACAGTGTGGGAGGAGCTTCATCCGCCCCACAGGGCAGGATGCCCCAGTCCCGGAAGAGCCGCTTTTCGCTGTTGGGTTCAAGGCGCAGCGCCAAGTCTGAAGAAACAGCAGGAGGATCCATCTGTGATGCCGAAGCCCCCGCGGCCGGTATGTCTGCTGAAGCTATGCCGGCTGAAGATGGTCTTCCCTCCTTTGGAGCCGCAGCGGAAAAGAAGTCCTTCTCCCCTTCGATATTCTCGGCCGCATGTGCCGCCGCACCGACCGAGGGAAAGGGCAGGTTCGATGAGCTGTCGAAGAGGATCGACATGATCGACGAGAGCTTTACACAGATGCTCCTGCGCAAGATCGACGAGAAAGGCATGAAGGATTCCGAATGCTACAAAAAGGCGAATCTCGACCGCAAGCATTTTTCGAAGATAAGGAGCAATCTGAACTATCACCCCAAGAAGATGACGGCACTGGCGCTCGCAGTCGCACTCGAACTTCCGGAAGACGAGTTCAGGGAGTTTCTGGGCAAAGCGGGATTCACGCTGTCGGGCAGCGATAAGACGGATCTTATAATCGAATATTTCATAGGCATGGGCAACTACAATGTGCTCGATATAAACGAAGCTCTGTTCGCTTTCGACCAGCCTCTTCTGGGGCTTTGACAAATGTCGCCTCTGCGGCGACCACTTCCTCCTTTTCACGCTCTATAATGAGCTCAACAAAAACAAAAGGAGGAATCAGAAAATGAAAAACAACATCACTGAACTGGTATTCATAATCGACAGGAGCGGCTCGATGTTCGGCCTCGAAAAGGACACGATCGGCGGCTTCAATTCCCTCATCGAAAAGCAGAAGAAAGAGGAAGGTACATGTCTCGTTTCGACAGTCCTCTTCAACAACAATTCCGAAGTCATCCACGACAGGCTCCCTCTCGATGAGATCAGCAACATGACCGAAAAGGAATACTCCGTCAGCGGAAGCACGGCACTGATCGATGCACTGGGCGGCGCCGTAAAGCACATCTCTTCCGTCCACAGATACATCCGTCCAGAGGACGTTCCCGAACACACACTCTTCGTCATCACGACAGACGGAAAGGAAAACGCCTCCCGGAAGTATACTGCGGATCAGGTAAGGAAGATGGTCAAAGAGAAGGAAAAGGAAGGCTGGGAATTCCTCTTCATCGGCGCAAATATCGACTCCGTCGAGACTGCCGCACATTACGGGATAAAAGCGGAAAATGCCGTCGACTATGTCTGCGATTCACAGGGAACTGCGATCGTCTTTGAAACGGTCTGCGCCGCAGCGGGAGCAGTCAGGAACGGGAAGAAGCTCGGCCGCTCATGGAGCAGCAGGATAAGCGAGGACAACAGGAACAGGGGCAGATGATAACACCCGGCAGTAACTGAAATCAAATGGGGAGTCCGCACCGCGGCTCCCCATTTTTTCATTATTCATGAACTTAACTGTCAGTATCAGAGTCTTGTTCCGGGCTCGGCATCTCCGTCATACCTGTAGATAACTGACGGCTTGGAAGACGTGAACGCCTTATCGATAAGGCTCTTCGCCTGTGACCTTGTCAGCACGAATTCAGACGGGAAGCTGGCAGTCGTATATTTATTGATCAGGTCAGTGGAGTTTACCCACTTCGTAAAATACTGATCATAAGCTACCCACGCATCCCACTGCGAAATATACTTATAGCAGAGAGTACTGTTGGTGTGCTTGACTCCGTCCTGATCAGTATATGTCTTTCCCGTGAGTACGATGTCCGAGTTCGGATGCTCGCTGAAGGAAGTCTTCTTACCGGGCGAGAAGTAGTAATCACTGTTTACATATCTGCCGTCGACCCATGTATCACAGAATATGCCCGTACCGCGTCCGGTAAATGCGATCATGTGTCCGTCACTGTCAGGATCAGGTTCCATAAGTGTTATCCATACATTGTTTTTGTAAGTCTTCTCGACTTCCGCGATAATATCACTCTCATTTCCTGCGACCATCTGCTTATATGCAAAGACAGTCGCACTAATGTTCTCCATCTTCGAGCCTGCAAGAGAAGCCGGACTGACTTTTCCTTTTATCTGATCCTTGTACAGGTCACAAAGGCCATATTCCCAGCCTCTTCCTGCTCCTCCATATGACCTCGTGACACCGCCAGAAGTGATCCTGATCATCTCATGCGTTCCGCCCTTTGTGATGGTGCAGTTCGGATCGAGTCTCAATGCGGCTGCCTTGACCATGGCCGGGAAACTGGCAGAACTCAATACATACGGATCAATGCCATATTCGAGGAATGTACCGCATTTTCCATATATACCCCTGACATATACATTCGGCAGATACCCGTCAACGTTCAGAGTCCTTCTTATGCCGGGATAGCCGATCTGTCTCGACCTGTCAGCTACGGAGAACGGATAGACTGACAACGAAGTAAGCTTGTCCTGGTACTGGGACAGTCTCTCAAAGAAAGTTCCGGACGTCTGATCGAGGATATAACTGATCGGATCCTTTACCGTCTCACATTTGACCGTGATCCCCGTATCACTGAATCTGCTGCCGTTCTCCCTTTGCTGTACTTTGAACGTCCCTCCGTTTATATCACAGTAATAGCAGGACGAGTCATTATGGAAGATATATCCTCCGTTGACCCTCAATGTTTCAGTATCCTCATAATCGACATTTATATATTTGCTGTTACTCCATGATATAGAGAGAGGAGATGCATCCATGAGGTCATACTCATCATAATAACTGTAGTTGCCATAGACATGGGGAGCATCGACATCGATAAACCTGAAGCTCTGCGGATCGGGGTTATCTGTCTTTACAAAATAACAGGAGCTGATCCCGCTGATCATCGGAGTTATCTCGTAGCTGTACTTCGATGCATCTTCATAACCGCCGTGCGCCGGTGTAGGTTCCGGAGTAGGCGTAACAGGTACCGGCACGCCGCCTCTTGCAACGGTATCTCCGGTCGTTACCGGATCTCCTCTTACGATGCCGTAGGAAGAACATATACCCGTAAATTCCTGCGACCCGACAAAGCCGTTGAAGACATCCCTGTCAGTATTTCCGAAAGCATAGACATAGAGCCAGTTCTGCTTTCCTGCAGGGTCCGAGTTCCTTCCCATGAAAGCCATATAGAGGTCCTCGATATAATCCTCCATTGACTTGAACTTTGACTTATATTCAGTCGAAAAGAAGAATCCGTAAGCCGCCCCTGCACCCGATATCTTTCCCGACGAAAGACGGTTCGACCAGTCCTGCATTCCGCCCTGGTCACACGACCTTCCGAGGATCACATTATACAGTCTCTCAACGAAAAGGTTGACCTTCGCAGTCTGCTTAAAGTCCTTACCCTTTATGTAGCATCCGCATGTGATTCCGTAGCTTCCGCACAGGTTGAAGAATTCTTTCGAGTTGGCAAATCCGAAGAAGAGGTCTTCCCTGCTCATTCCATTGTTCATCTTCGACAACCAGTCCGCCTTGCCCGCAGGATCCGACTTCCTTCCGAAGAAGGCGGAATACATTATCTCGACATATTCTTCATTCGTATATCCCTTGCCCTGGAACTCAGGCGAGAAGATGAATCCGAAAGCAACCGATACTCCCGTCGCCTTCTTATCCTTGAGCTGT
>JAFXMZ010000032.1 GCA_017529925.1 Clostridiales bacterium | reverse complement strand
CTTCATGTTTTTGAGGTCGAGCAGTTCCATGAGGTCGAAATCATCGTCGTTGTCGTCATCGTCGTCATCATCGTCATCCTTGTCACGGGAATGCTTCTTGTCGCGTGACTTCTTGTCGCTCGAGCAGCCTGTGACTCCGTATGTAACAAATGACATTGCAAGGATCATAACGAGCAGTACGATAAGCCTTGAGATCTTTCTGTTCTTCATAGTTATTCCTCCTGAATAGATCTTCTTTCTGATCGAAAGCGACCGGGAGCTTCCCCCGCGTCCTTTCCATTATACTACAAAAGGCCCCCTCATCTCGAGAGGACCTTTTCAGTGTTGTAAGGATCAGCCGACCTTTATGACTACAGGCATCGGAAGGCCCAGCGTCTTGATTATATCGTCTATCATCTGATGATTCTTTTCCACATCGTCAATATCGACGATCAGTACGATCTTGTCATAGAAATAGTAAAGACCCCCGTATAAACATCCGTATGAGATTCCCGATTCGTCATATACACCGCCGTCAAAGGCGACATAGCCCCAGTTCTCTCCCTTATCGTGCCTGCATATCCCCCTGAAGTACTCGGACTCCTGGATCTCAACAAACTCATCATAATATTTGTCGATCATTTCCTGCGGGGTATTATCACGCCATACGATGCAATAGTCCGAGATGCTTCCGGATATCATTCCCTGTATGCCGTTCCTTTCCATCTCTGCCATGCTTTCCTCCGAGACTCCGGCATCGGTGCAGGCAGCCATCAGTTCATCATAAGTAAACACTTCGAAAGGAGCTCCCTCGGGCGTTTCTTCCCCTGATCCCGAAGACGTCACCTCCGGGCTGCTCTGTTCTGTTTCGGTCGAGGCCTGATCATCACCGCTCTTTTTCCCGGAGCAGCCCGTGATACCGGCCGACGCGACCGCCATGGCAGTGACTGCAATAAGTGCCGCTGCCGTTCTTAAGATCCTTCTGTTTTTCATTTTCCCCTCATCTGTTTTTCTTATACTATTCCCAGTGTTTCCACATTCTGGACAAATATCGCTTCTGCCTCCGATACAGACCCTATCTCACCTGCAAGATATGAGGTGACTACCGACTGGAATGCGTCATTGATAGCCTGGTCGTCGGGCCCTACGGTGGAGTTATCTATCAGGAACGCTGCCGTTCCGAGGACCGCCGCGGGATTCTGACCTGCAAGATAAGAAACTTTGTAGTTGGGGTCAGAACCCAGGCTGGTCATGATCGAAATGCTGTTTACGAACTCTCCTGTCTTTGTCATGTCGGTAAGGTTGGACCTGTCAAGAGCGATAGCTCTCATTACCGACCCGGCGGACGCCTTGTTATCGCAGTACTTGGATGCCATCATCCATGTGCCGCCCCAGAAGTAGTCACCGGGAGCCTTTACGAGACCCCAGTCACCGGCGGTGGGATTTGATCCGTCCTGGAATCCCATGCAGAAGTTCAGGAGCCACATAGGTCCCCAGTATGAAAGTACGGACTGGTTGGACATATTAGCCGTCCATTCGGCAGCCCACTGAGTTGTCTCAAATGTAAGTCCTTTATCATGGAGCGTCCTGGCCATATCAAAATACTGACCCATGACAGGATCTATATTGACGCTGCCGTTTACGATCCATCCGGTCTTACGCGAATTGAGGATCGCTCTCCAGATATCATCTGTACCTGAGACGATCTTCTTCTGCCCGCCCGATCTGTCGGATACGAGCTGGGCCGTATTCATAAATGCATCCCATGATGCAAAATAGGGAGCAACATCAGCGGGCTCGGACACACCGAGTGTCTGGTATGCCACTGTCCTGTTATAGAAGACACCCGCAGGGCAGCACTGCCATGCAAGTCCCTTGATGACACCTGAATCATCAGCTGCAAACTGGAGCGTGTATGTATACATGTCAGACAGTTCACTATATGAGATACCGAGCTCGTTGACAGGAATGGTGTCAGACGAATTCATATATTTCGTTGCATAATCCGCATCACATACGAAAAGGTCCGGAGCATCCTGACCTGATGCCAGTACCTGATCGAGCTTGGCCTGATAGGAATTGGATTCGGTCATTACCTTGGTATATGAACCACCCCAGTACTTGTCGACGAGACCCGGAAATTCGTCATTAAAGCCGTATATGATGAACTGGGATCCCGCATCTGTCAGATCCTGAGGTACAGCAACTTCATAGAACTGGGACATGTCTGTCATTCCGTATGAAGGATCGGCAGGAACAGGAGTAGGCGTAGGCGTGGGCGTCGGAGACGGCGTAGGCGTGGGAGTAGCCGTAGGTGTGGGCGTCGGAGTAGCCGTGGGAGCGGCTGTTTCCGTAACATAGGGCTCCGTCTCGTATGGCTCGGTCTCATCCTCATCGTCATCATCCTTATGACGGTCCTTCTTCGACTTCTTTGAGCTCTCCTTCCAGCCCCAGTCCTCGAGCGTATCATCAAGTGCGCCGTCGTTATAGAGCCATATCGATGTCACCGCAAAAGCAGTCAGCAGGAAGAACACTATCGCTATGATGAGCGCAGTAACGTTCTTCTTTTTCTTCTTTTTCTTCTCTTTCTTCGCCTTGGCAGGCACGCTCTCCTTTGCGGGGGCGGGAGCCTGTACTCTTGCCGGCTCGAAAGGATTCCCTGCGGGAACGGCGGGAACCGGAGCAGGTGCCGGTGCCGCCGGAACGACAGGTGCCGCAGGTGCCGCCGCAACGATCGGTGCTGCCGGCGCTTCCGAAGCGGGAGCCTTCAGGTTCTTACCGCATTCTCCGCAGAATACCGCTCCCTCGGGATTGACCGTTCCGCATCCGGGACATACTACGCCCGATACCTCTTCCGGAAGCTTCATTCCGCATCCTCCGCAGAAGAGCATTCCATCTTCACATTCAAAACCGCATGACGGACACTTTTTCATAACTGCCTCCTGATATGTTTAATTGCTTTTTTCTTCATTGTCATCCGAAGGGATCTTGTCCTGATCCTCCGGTGTTTCATTCGGATCCTCTTCCCCTTCATCCTCCGTGGAGACGATCACGTTCTCCTCATCTTTTACCGGCAGAAGATCATCTCCTGCAAAAGAAAGATAGCGTACCTCTTCGTCATCAGCCTTTTCGATGATCACAAAAGAGTAAGGGTTTGTAAAGTCCTCTTCAAGGTCTACCACTACATCCGACGGTACAGCATCTTCCGCCTCGCCGTCCTTTATGGGAAATACTGCGAGATGCTTCTCACCGTCATCCGTCGTGTATGTCACATAGATCGCATACTGTTCGCCGGTAAAAAGGATATCTCCCCTTACGTCCGAGATCTTCACGGGGGACTTCTCTTCCTGCTTTTCAGGATCCTCTGTCTCCTCTTGCTCCCATACCGTATATTCCGCCGTCTGATCGTTGATCATGAGCTTTATCACGGTCTTCTTTCCTTTTTCATAACCGACGGTTATCTCATCCGCACTGCCGTCTCCAGTGACGTCGGCAACGAGTTCAGGTGTTATGGGGCTGATATACGGAACGAGTGTCTTTCCGTACAGATCCGTAAGTCCGTTATCCGCCGCACCGAAAATGATCTTCTCCCGTACCGTTCCGTCATCTGCCAGTATGACGACGCCTTCCCTGTCGATATACCATTCGAACTCATCCGCATCATCCGGGGATTCGTCCGTATCCTGTTCCTCAGTCAGTTCAGGTGTCTCTTCGTCGACAGTTTCACCTGTATCCTCAGGTGACTCTTCATCTGTCACTTCCTCAGGTGCGAATACATCATCCCTTGTGATGAACTCACCCGTCCTCGGATCGATGTTGTAGTACTGGGTAGTTGTCCCGCCCTGCTTCAGGTCAGAATATGTGACCTTAAAGCTCAGTACTTCGCCGTCGGCTCTGATTATCTTCACATCGTCGACATTGTATTCACTGTCATATGTGAAACGCTCGTTCATATGGCTGATCGTTTCCGTCAGATCCTTCCGGCGTGATGCCGTATCCTCATCGAGAACGATCTTCCAGTAATAGACGGTCTCCTCTTCTTCACTCTCGCCGGGATCAGCAGGTTCTTCGGGGACAGCCTCATCTTCAGCGGTATCCACCGCGTCAGTTTCTGAGGCTGCAAGAGCTTCCTCAAGCTGCTCTTCGGGAGATACTGCCTCGATACCGAGAACGTCATACCTCTCGGCTCTTCTTCCGAGGATTATGTCATCAGATCCGGTCTCTATCTCTATCAGACCTCTTCTCGTGTCATCGACGGCCGTTATCTTTACCGATGCAAGATCGGTTCCGTTCTCAAGATCCTCGCTTATGTCGTCGGGGGATATCTCCTCGAAGCCCTTCTCCATATCGAGGGAATAGACCTTCGGATACGCATCCGGGTCTTCATCTTCCTTCACGAAGATGAAATGATCCGTTCCGTTGTTCATTTCATAGATCGATGCATACGCTCCGTCAGTATCGGATGTGATCTCCGGACCTTTGAGAGTTGCCGCCTTATCGAATCCGCCGTCTTCATTCAGACTGTAGACATTGAGTGATAATACCGCTTTGTCCTTCTCCGAAGTGATGACCGGTATAAGGAGCTCGTCTGATCCGTCAGAATCGACATCCTCACAAACGACCGTGACCATGCCTTCCAGGAGCGTCGGGTCGAGTCCCCTTTCCGTATCGAAAGCAGACATTCCGAGGAAGGATATGCCGTACTCTTTTCCGAGCTCGTCGACTACGAAAGTCCGGAGCTTTTCTTCCGGCGTTATCTCTCCGGGACCTTCAGGCTCATCCGTGGGTTCAGGCGTAGGTTCCGCTGTCGGCTCAGGCGTAGTCTCCGGAGTCGGAGAAGGTGTGGGAGTAGGCGTAGCCGTCGGCGTGGGTGTAGGAGTCGGCGTTGCCGTCGGCTCAGGCGTCGGAGTCGGAGTAGGTGTTGCAATCGGATCCGGAGCCTTTGTCGGCGTGGGCGTCGAACTTTCGGAAGGCTTTATGGTGCCTTCCTCAACAGCCTTCTCGGCCTCATCCCTGAGAGCCTTGAGCTTCTCGTCGGCAGTCTTCTCTATACCTTTGTCGATCGTCTCGAATCCCTTCTCGATCTTTCCGGCATCAAAGTAGAGCTGTGCGAGCTCCCTGTACGCGTCCGGATTCTTCGGGTCGATCTTTATCGCCTGTTCGTAGTTGGCGATCGCCCTGTCGTAATCGAGATCCTTCCTCTCTTTCCTGGCGATTCTCATGACCTTCCTGTATTCATCGGATCTTCCGCTTCCGGAAGACAGGACTATAACGCTTATTCCCACGATAAGGACAAGCGCGACCGCCGAGGATATGATGATGAGTGTCTTTCTGTTGGCCCTTTTCGAAATGAATTCCTTTATCTTCATGAACGTCCTCCGAATCTTCCCTCAAAAAGCTCGTTCCTTCTCTTGTGGAATGAGATCGTTACAGCGACCAGGATAAGAAGTGAAACAAGGATCAGCACCGCGCCGCCGATTATGAGAAGCCATGCCTTTATCATAGATCGTCCCTCACTTTCAGCTCAGCCAGCGGCCTGCCCTGAGGTCGCCGTAAAGATCATCAAGGAGTCCCATCTCCGGGTCTCCGCTTCCGTCATAAAGCTCATTTGCCTTATTATAATACTCTCTGAAAGGTTCATAGTCACGCTGCGACTCGTCCTTTCCGCCCTGGACCGAGAGTTCCAGGAACGCCTTGCGCTTGTATACGACATAATCGCCGGGGTACTTCTTCTCCATCATCTCTATCACAGACCTCTCCTCATCGAAGTCGCCTGCCAGATGATAGATGCTTATCAGGCTGTCATATGTGACGGCCGAGTCCATCTTGAGATCGATTATCCCTTTGAGGTTCTTTACGGCATGATCCTTAAACCAGTCCGTTCCGTAACGGCCGTATCCGTCGATCGCGCTCTGCGCAGCCTTCTCATAGAGCGACGCCGTATACTTCGCCGGGAGCTGCTGTGAGGCATCCTCGAGCACGTTGACGCTCCTTTTGAGTCCCTGCTCGCCCGTGTCGGCAAATGTCTCGTTCTTCGCGAGCATCACCGCAGCCTCATAGAGCATACTGTCATCTTCGGCATATTCCATGGCATACCGAAGATCGCTGTCCGCCTTTTTGTATTCACCCTTTTCGAAAAGGATCTTTCCCTCGATCAGGCTCACGGCCGCATCCTCGATGCCGTTATCCTTTGCTTCCTCCAGGATCTTTCCCGCCTCTTTCACGTCGCCTGACGCGATCAGCGCAGATGCAAGACCGGTATAGTATGAAGACTCCCCGTCATTCAACTCTATCGCCTTCTCAAAAGCTTCTGCGGCTCCTTCATAATCCTTTGTCTCAAGAAGCGATGCGCCGAGGACATAATCAATATCAGCCACATAGACATCGGGGCCCAGATCCCTGATCCTCTCCACGTCTTCGCTTATGAAGAATGCCGCCTCATCATACCTTCCCGAATCGTAATAGAAAGCCGCATATTCATAGTAGGCTTCAGCGCGCTCAGGGAAAAGCGAGACCGCTTCTTCATATGCATTGTCGAGAGCCTGTTCGTCACCTGTATTTCTTGCCTTCTCCATCTTCTTGATGAGCGAATCGTACTGTGAGAGCTTTTCCTTTTTCATGACGGATAATCCCGAGAAGATCATTATCACACCGACTGCGATAAGTACGGCGAGTATCGTCCTCTTGATGTTATATCCGACGACGAGGCTCTTATATCCGCCGTCTCTCCTGTAGAGGTTGTCGAGAGCATTCTGCATCTCTCCCGCAGACTGGTATCTTCCCGACGGCTTTTGTGAGAGTGCCTTGTTGATTATGTGGATAAGTCCCTCGTTTGCATCAGAACCCAGCGTAACATTTATATTCGGATCGAACTTTCTTCCCGCATATATGAAGAAGAGCGTGGCACCGATACTGTAGATATCGGAACGCACGTCTATAGGGATACCGCCCTGACCTGATACGTCCGGCGCGGGCGGGACCGGAACAGGCGCCCCTGATCCTGCGCTTCTCCCCTGAGGGAATTCTACATATGAGCTGCGGGGTTCTCCCGCAGCGGGACTTCCGAACTCGACATAGCCCGAAGGCGGCTCATTGCTGTACGGGATCTCTTCGGGAACAGTATTCCCCGGGATGACTTCCGTGACATCATATCCTGAGGGCGGGAGGATCTCAGTCCCGCCGTAAGTCGGCCTCGAAACAGGCGCGACCGGAGCCGGCGTATTGAAGCTCTGATATGAGCTCCCTCCGCTGTTCCTGATGCGGTCGCGAAGCTCCACGAATGCCGTATACTGCTCAGGGGCACTGTATCCGTCCGTATAGCCGTAAGTATAGGCCTTGCCGTCTTTCGATATGCCCGAGATATTGAAATCGATAAGGCATATGTTGTCTTCAGGAGTGATTATCACATTCTCCGGCTTTATATCGCCGTGTATTATCGGTACCAGCTGACTGTGCAGATAATTGACCGCCTCGCACAGCTGGCGCGCATATTTTATGACCTTGTCTTCCGGGAGGCGCCCTTTCGACGAGACGATCGAAAAGAGCGTATTGCCGGGGATATAATCCATGACGGTATATGCATATCCGCCTATCACGAAATAATCGAGCACCTGGGGAAGATAAGAATGCCTGAGGTTCTTCAGTATATCGACCTCGCGCCTCATCCTCGATTCGTCTCTGACGAACGCTCTCGTCTTCTTGATAACGACGTCTTTCTGTAGCCTTATGTGCCGCGCGAGCATAACGGAAGCCGTGCCGCCGCTGCCCAGGGGACCGATTATCGTATAGGTCCCTTCGAGCCTTGCTCTAGCATACTCATCGAAAAACATCTCTGCCATTATCCGTTGCCGCCGTTAACTTCTTTTTGTCTTGACGAGGATCGCGGAGTAGTTATCGTCCGCCCCGCCCTCGATGACATCCTTCGTTATCCTGTCGAGTATCTGCGACGCCTTCCTGCCGGCAGTCATACCCGTAAAGTACTTCGATGCCCTGACCATGTCACAGGCCTTGTAGATACCGTCTGAACACAAAAGGAATATCTGCTTATTCTCGAGAGGACCGATCTTAAGGCTGACCTTTATCTCCGGCATCGCCCCGACCGCCGAGGTGAGCTTCCCGAACTTCGGGTCTCTCCTCTTCTCTTCCTCCGAGAGTTTCTTTGCTATCTCGGGACTGTTCTGCCATACATCGTCCCTCGTCATCAGGATGAGCTCTCCGCCCGTATCCGACGACCTGTAGACTCTGCTGTCACCCGTCGAAAGGATCGCATACTCATTGCCCTTGAGAATCATGACGGCAGCTGTCGTTCCGCCGAGAAGTCCCTCTGACGAGAACTCCCTGTATATCTCTGAAGATACCTTATTGATCTGACCCATGCACGAAAATGCAAGATCCGTGAGGTTCATCTCCGCACGGTCTTCCCTGTCCCACCACGAGGACAGTGACGACACGAGAGCTGCAGATGCAACCTCACCTTTACTGTGACCGCCCATTCCGTCCGCGACGATGAACAGCCCCTCATCCTGATCGTATCTGACCAGTATCGAATCCTGGTTCAGGTTACGGACAAGACCTTTATCCGTAACGGATGCGACTTCTCTTATCATTCGAACGATACAGTGAAATGCTGTCTTCCTATCTCGAGGAGATTGCCTTCCTCAAGGTAAACGGGAGCGTCTATCTTAACTCCGTTGACCTTCGTTCCGTTCGTGGAGCCGAGGTCGGTGACGGAATGCTCATTGCCGATGACCTTTATCTCGCAGTGCTTTCCGGAAACAGATGAGTCATCTATGATGATGTCGCCTTCTCTCTTTCCGATGATTATCGAGTTCGTGATATATGCCTTATAGACTTTCGAAGGATCAGTATTGTCGCGAAGCACGATAAAGTGTCCCTGGGAAGGAGCATAGTCATCGTCCGTCAGGACTTCCGTCTTGCTCTCGGCCATGGGCTCGGGGATATCGTCAGTTGCAGAAGGTACCTCCTTCATGGGGATATCAGCGGTACTTTCTACTGAAATGACTTCTTCCGGAGCCTCAGGGATAACAGGAGGCTCGGGGATGATCTCCGGCATCTCTTCGGAAACCTCCTCTGCTTCCGCTATCACCGGTACTTCAGGGATAACAGGTTCAGGAACATCAACTGCCTCGGGAATGGAGGGTTCGGGAACGATCTCCGGTACCGCGGGAATTACAGGCGCAGCCGGTATCTCAGGTGCCGCGGGTATGACCGGGACCTCAGGAACAGCGGGTGCCGCCGGCGCCTCGGGGATCGTCATGGGTATAGGGGGTATCTGCGCACGCACGGGAGCGCTCTCATAAAGAGTCTCTCCTATAGCCTTTGAAGGTTCTGATGAAGCCTTCCTGTTCGAAACTGCCGGCTCTTCTTCGACCGGCTTTCCGGAGAATATAAACACGAGAAGGAAGATGACCGCGACAAGGAGAAATACTCCGACTGCGATCAGGAGTACCGGTGGAAACAAGATCCCCAGAAACTCGATATCTTCGATCCCGAACAGATCCAGTGTGAAAGAATAATCCATATGATGATCCTCCTTAGCGCTTCATAATAAGCATAAGATAATTATAGTCACGGCTCATTTTACCGTCAATCGTCAAGGATCGCGTCGAGCATCTCGATATCATCGATCCATCCGCTGTCAGTCCTGATCTTCCTCATCTTCGCCCTGCATCCGGGACACGAAGCGGAAGGCCTCGTGAAAGACCTTCCGCATCCCGAGCATTCAAATGTATCTTTCCCGAAAAGGCGCGTTCTCTTTATCCAGAATGTTCCCTTTCCGCCTGAAAGCAGTCCCATATCACCTCAGGATCCCGTAATCTGCGCAGATCTTCTGGAACTCGGGCGAATTCGCAAATCCGTAGAAGACATCCTCTCTTGTCGCTCCTGCGGCAAGCCTGCCCATCCAGTCGTTATATCCCGCAGTATCTGCTTCACGGTCCATGAATGTCCTGTAGAGCCTCTTTACGAATTCGTCATTCGAATAGTTATGGTTGATAAACTCCTGGCTGAAGAAGAATCCCTTAGCTGCCGCTGTTCCCGATACCTTCATGTTGGCAAGCTGCAGCGACCAGTTCTTGAGGCCTTCAGGTTCAGGTTCTCTTCCGAGGCAGGTCTTATAGAGTCTCGTTGCGAAAGCGATGACCTTCTCGTTCGGTTCGATGGTCGCATTCGGTATTCCCGTACCTCCGGAAGGGATGCCGTACTTAAGGCATACATTAGCCCATTCGGTCGAATTTATGAAGCCCCAGATGACCTGCGATTTTGTCCAGCCGTTAGCCATCCTGTTCAGCCAGTCTGCCTTGCCCGCAGGATCAGACTTCCTGTCGAAGAAGACCTTATAGAGGATCTCGAGAAAATCTCCGTTATCCATATTCTTGTTAAGGAACTCGGGGCTGAAGAGGAATCCCAGGGCGATATCGGCTCCTGTCTTTCCCTTCGTCATGACACGGTCTATCCAGTCAGCCTTGCCGTTCGGATCGGCATTTCTTCCCAGGACCTCCTGATAGAGCCTGTCGACGAATCCTCCGACTCCTGCTGCATCAGGCTTTGGTGTAGGCGTCAGCGACGGGATCGTTACAGTCTTTGTCTGTGTCGCAAAGCGGGAGTTGCTGAACGTCGCCGTCAATACCTTCGTTCCTGTTGAAGATGCTGTCGGCTGCTTGGTCACTTTCGAGGTGGTGTTGACCGTCTCTTTGAGAGTCTTGTCCTTATGCTTGTTGCATGCTGCCGTTGCCGTCACTTTCGAGTTGCCGGAAGACCAGCTGTAGGAAGCTTCGCCCCAGTCATGATCTCCCTTGACCTTGAACATTCCGCCGATCTCGTCATCACCGTCAGAGAATGCGGGTGCCTTTACGACTTCCATACCATTAAGGTCGATCTTTGTCTTCTTATCGAGGCAGTATCCGTAATTAATGTGACCGTAGACTTCCGCTACATAGGTCCCTCCGGCCTCAAAATTGCCTTCATAGGACTTGGTTGTGTCTTTCGCGGATTTCCAGAATGAAACATAGTCATCGATCTGATCACTGATCAGTACGGGGTCTGTACTGCCGGACGAAGTGCCCGTTCCGCAGACGGGGGAATCCACCTCAAGCGATACCTTGTCATAAGGCTTGAGCATGTAGTAATAAACTGTCACGTCCTTATTTACGAGGTATTCCGGGAACTTGACGTTGTGATTAAAGTCGTCGCTGTCCTTGAATGCGGTCATCGGAGATGTCGGCAGATAATTATCCATGGGATAGTAGCCGTCTGTCTTGAAATATTCGTCCAGCTCCTCCTCGTGGTCGTAAAACCAGTTGGAGAAAGTGTTGCCTTCCCTTATCTTGTAGACCTTGTCCGGCTTGACCTTCTTCCCGTCGATCGAAGACCACTTTACGGTTATGGTCCTGGTGATAAGCACTACAGTACTGCTCTTGACCATCATCCTGTACCACGTCTTAGGGTTGTCATTATCATGAGGAAGACCATATGAATATGTTGTCACGTTATAGTCTGTCTCCTTGACGCCGTCCCTGTAGAGGTCACAGAGTATAGGGCTGTTCGTGATATCGATATCCTTGAGGGGAACATCGTAGATAAACAGGCTGTACAGCTTTGTATTCTTGCTGATGTCGAGCGAAGTCATGGGATTGGATCCGCAGTAGAGCGTATGAAGATCCGGACAGTTCCTGACGTTCAGGCTGTCTATGCTGTTCTTGCTGCAGTCCAGATATTCGAGCTTCGTATTTTTCGATACATCGAGCTCGGAAAGGCCGCAGTTCTGACAGGTGAGCTGATGGAGATTCGTGTTCGATGTCACTACCAGTTTTGAGACCGATGTATTATTGAGAGTAAGGAATTCAAGATCCTTAAGGTTCGATACGTTGACCGAATGGAGGTCGGGATTGTTATCCAGGTCGAGCACCCTCAGATCAGGATTCGCGAGGAGACTGATCCCCTTAAGTCCGCAGTTGCCTGCCGCCAGATATGTCAGTTTTTTGTTATAGGACAGGTTCAGGGTGCAGTTCAAAGGATTGCTGTTTAATATGAGCGTCTCGAGATTGACAAAGTAATTAACGCCCTGGATGTTCTGGATGCCCTTGTCATAGAGATCCATGACAGTAACGCTTTCGATCTCCTCCGGAGTCAGTACCCAGTTATCGGGACTGTAATTAGTCTTTACAAAAGTCCTGAATGCCGGATCCGGGAAATTGTCTTCGTTTATTTTGACAGTGTAACCGCCTGCTTCGACTTCTCCGGCCGGCAACACCGGCAGCGCCGTCATCAATACTGCCGTTAAAAGAACTGCCGCGATACTCCTGATCTTTCTCATACTGCCTCCTGTCACGGTAAAATAATCTTGACTGTTACGCGACTTATTTTACACCAATAAAGAGCAATAAAAAAGGGACGCTTCAGTATCTGAAACGTCCCTCTGTTCATCTTTTCCGTCCGCCCTTTTTTACGGGACAGGCCCTTTCGCGTCAGGCGGGAGAGACTGCCTTCGTCTCATCCTGTTCCGCCTCCGGTCCATCTTTCAGACCTTCATCCGCGCCGCCGTTTACAGGTCCGTCATCGCTGATCACGATCTCATCATCTTTCGCATCTATGAGCGCGATGCGGCCGGGCTTGATGACACCGTCGAGAAGAGCCTCGGAGAAGTTATCCTCCACCATGGACTGTATGACCCTTCTAAGCGGCCTTGCGCCGTACTGGGGATCGTAACCCTTCTTCGCAAGGAGCTCCTTGGCCTCCTGTGTGAGCCTTATCTCGATGCCCATCTCGCCTATCCTTTCGGCGACTGACTTCGTCAGAAGATCTACGATCTTTATGAGCGAATCCTTACCGAGCATACGGAAGAAGATTATCTCGTCGACACGGTTTATGAACTCCGGCGAAAATGCCTTCTTGAGCTCGTCTATGACAACGGTCTTTGCCTCGTCGTAGCTCTTGCCGCCGTAGAGTCCCTCGCGGCTGGCTTCATCCTCGTCATGCTCGTCTGAGAAGGAGAATCCGATCTTCCTTCCGGCAGCCGATGTGAGCATCCTCGCACCTATATTCGACGTCATGATGATGATCGTATTCTTGAAGTCAACGACCCTTCCCTTACCGTCTGTGAGACGGCCGTCATCGAGGACCTGGAGCATCGAGTTGAATATCTCGGGATGCGCCTTCTCGATCTCATCGAAAAGGACGACCGAATATGGATGTCTCCTTATCTTCTCGGTCAGCTGGCCTCCCTCGTCATATCCCACATATCCCGGAGGAGATCCGATCAGCTTGCTGACGTCGTGCTTCTCCATATACTCGGACATGTCGATCCTTACGAGAGCATTCTCGTTGCCGAACATTACCTCTGCGAGAGCCTTGGCGAGCTCTGTCTTACCTACGCCCGTTGTTCCGAGGAAGATGAACGAACCTGAGGGCTTGCCGGGATCCTTGAGGCCCAGACGGCTCCTCCTGATGGCTTTCGCGATAGCCTTTACAGCCTCGTCCTGTCCGATGACTCTCTTGCGGAGTTCATCCTCAAGGTTCTTGAGCCTCTCTGCATCACTCTCGGTGATCTTCGATACGGGGATGCCGGACCATTTCGAAAGCACATCCGCTATATCATCGACCGTAAGAGTTCCCGTGAACCCTTCCTTATCAGGAGCGCTCCTGCCCTTTATAGCATCAAGTTTCTCCCCGAGTTTCTTTCCCTCTTCCTTAAGAGCTTCGGCCTTCTCGAAATCGAGCTTCTCGACGGCAGCTTTCTTCTCCTCATCGATCTGTTTTAACCGGTCCTCTATATCCTTCATATCCTTCGAATCGGCAAAGTTTATCCTCTTTCTTGCGGCAGCCTCGTCGATCAGGTCGATCGCCTTATCGGGAAGGAACCTGTCGGAGATATATCTCGAAGAGAGCATGACCGCCTGCTCGATATCCTCATCCGTTATCTTGATCTTATGGTGCTCCTCATACTTGGGGCGCAGTCCCTTGAGGATCTGGATCGCCTCCGACGTCGATGGCTCGTTTACGATGACCTTCTGGAAACGTCTCTCGAGCGCCGAATCCTTTTCGATATGCTTGGAATACTCATCGAGCGTTGTAGCGCCGATTATCTGGAGTTCATTCTTTGTCAGCATCGGCTTCATGATGTTGGCCGCATCGAGCGAACCTTCCGATCCGCCTGCGCCGATAAGCGTATGGATCTCATCGATGAAAAGGATGACGTTATCGTCGTTCGATGCTTCCGTCAGGACATTCTTGATCCTCTCTTCAAAGTCGCCCCTGTATTTGGAACCTGCGACCATAGAGCCCATGTCGATGGTGTAGACTGTCTTGCCCTTCAGTATGTCGGGAACATCGCCCTCGGCGATCTTGAGCGCAAGGCCCTCTGCTATCGCCGTCTTTCCGACACCGGGATCACCGACGAGGCAGGGATTGTTCTTCGTTCTTCTCGCAAGGATCTGCATGACACGGTTGATCTCCTCCTCACGTCCGATGACGGGGTCGATCTTACCTTCCTTAGCGGCTTCCGTAAGGTTCTTTCCGAACTGGTCGAGAGTCTTCCTTCCGCCCTTTTTCTTCTTTTTGTCTGACGATCCTCCGAAGATCGAACCTACATCCGCATCGATCGGCGCACCGCCTCTCTCTTCCATCGGGACATCGCTCGAAAAGTCCGCAGACAGTTCATCGATGATGCCGTTGATATCGGCACCGCTCCTTACGAGAAGACTGTTTGCCGTATACGCCCTATTGGTGCAGAGTGCAAAGAGCAGATGCTCGGGCCTGATTATCCCCTGCATCCCGACCTTTCTCGAAAGGTCAGTCGCATCCGCAAAGAGCCTCTTGCTCTCGAGCCTTAATGACTTGAGTCCTTCCTCTATCTCATACTCTGTAACGGGCATCTCAACTACCGACTCGTCAGCGGATATTGCATCGGCGATGTCAGAGATCTCGATCCCGTTCCTCGCAAGGATTTCCTTCGCGGGAGTATCGACGGCTGCGATGGCACAGAGTATCGATTCGGTCGCGATCATGCGGTTCCCCGCAGACTCGGCTATCCTCTTGGCATATGCAATGACCTGTGTTGTCTCCTGTGTCAGCTTCATCTCTCATCATCTCCTTTCAGGATCTCCCTTATCTTTGTTGCACGGTTCTGTGCCTTTCCGGGAGTCCTCATTCCTTTATCCTCCGTATCGGAGTAATCTCTTCTTATCCTGTGTGTCAGATAGTTTACCGTCTTCCAGTCGATACCCGTCTCATCATTTTCGACGCGGCCAAGCCCGAGCCTGAGCCAGTTCAGGAAATTGAGCGCATCCGTGCTCTCCATGAGCCTTGCATGACGGAGCACCGCATATGAACGGTAGTACTGGTCTTCAACGATCAGTTTCTTCTTCTTGAAGATAGCATCACGGCACGATCTCTCGAGCGTCACCATATCCTTGAGTATGCTCTCGGCGCGCTTCAGTACTTCCAATTCCGTTACGCCAAGTGTCGCGATATTCGTCATGATGTAAAGACCGTTCTGCTTGATCCCGGCCCCCGTTATCACGGGAGTGATCTGCCAGTCGTATTTGTCCGCCCTCTCGCTTATCACGGCGAAAGCGTTATTTGTCATCTCCACACCGGGTGCGGCGATCAGAAATGACACCTTGAGGGCAGTACCGATATTCCTTATATCGGATGTCAGGAATCCGAACTTGTCCGAAAAGGCTATATCCATATTCTTCTCAAAGATCTGGGCTACATCATCAGCTCTTTTGAATGTCTCTCTTACGTTTCCTCCCGAAGAAAAAGCATTGATCTTTATGTGATCATCATCATTGATGAGGACACAGAGACCGTCATCCTTTCCGCTGATAAGTATTCCCTTTTTGTCGTTTGAATCGGCGAACCTCTTGTCAACAAAATACTTCTCGTAAAGATCCTTCTTCGCATTATCGTCAGTCTCGTCTGTCCTTATGAAAGTCAGATCGGAACCGCCCGCAGCCTGACGGATCATGCCCATGACATTTTCCTTCTCCCCGTCGTTCATCTTCACGGGAAACGAAAAGCCCTTCACATTACGGGAAACCGTTACTCTTGTAGCCAGTACGACATCCGTGTCATCAGTCTGTCTTTCATACCATGCCATATCAGTTCCCCTCCTTTCTGCTCTTTATCTCATCACGAAGCCTTATCGCAAGATCGTAATCCTCTTTCGCTGCAGCCTCCTTCATCGCTTTCTCCAGTTCCTCGTCATTGAGCATCCCGAGATCGCTCTTTTTTATCCTCTCGAGAATATCATCATTCTTCTTCGATGCTCCTGAGGGTGCTTTCTTCACGGCACCGTCAGCAGGCTTCTTATCAGCAGACGATGTCTCCTTCTGTGCATCAGCAACACCGGCACCGGCAGCCGTATCCGTATCCACTCCGATATCGATCTCCTCGCCGGGCTTTCTCCCCTTATACTCGCCTGTGCCCTGTCTTCTCAGTACATCCTTGAGTATCGTCTCGTTGAACGTGTTGTAGCACTCGATGCATCCGATCTTTCCCGTCTTCTCGATATCGCGGAGTGTCGTCATGCATCTGGGGCATCTTATCTTTGTGTTAGAGAACTCAAGATCAGCTCCTCCGCCGAGAATGGCATTTGTCAGCTCTCCGAGTATGGGGAACGACTCCCCGAACAGATCTGTCGGGCTCCTGAACATCCGGTCCACCTTAAGGTCTCTTGCACAGTTCTCACATATCGTCCTTCCGTTGAACCTGATCAGCTTGTTGCCGATCGGTCCTCCGCATCTTTCACATCTCATGATCCGTTCTCCTTTCTCATCAGTCGAGCATGAGCCCGAGCATCGCATTCCTGAATATATCCGCCCTTACGACGGACCTTATGTCTGTATCTATCCTTGCCAGAGCCCTGTCGGATACGGCCGACATAACAGCCGTTCCCTCTCTCGCCGTTATTGCTCCGCATCCAACTGCATTCTGCAGGAGGATCTTCGCCTGCTGCTGTGTCAGATCGTCCCCGACTTCATCAATGACCGACTTGATATAATCCCTCTTGCTCAGAGGCTGCACCCTTGTAATGGTGATCTGTCCTCCGCCGCCTCTCCTGCTCTCGACTATATATCCGTTCCCGGAAGAGAACCTCGTAGACAGGACGTATGTGATCTGGGACGGTACACAGTTTGCCTTCTCGGCGAGCGAACTCCTGCTAATGGTAGCACTTCCGTTATTCTCATCGAGCATCTCCTTGATCATCATCTCGATGACGTCTACCAGCCTTGCCATCAGATCTCCTCCTCTCTTCCCATATACCGCAGTTCCGTTCCTTTATCGCCGGCTCCGGCTGCGGTGTTCCTGACATTGTCTCCGCCTTCAATTTGACTTTGACTATCTTTGACAATCATATTATCGTACTGCCGTTTTTGTTTGTCAACAACTATTTTGACTTTTTTTGACATTGCCGCAGACCACGGTTTTTAAGCCCCTCGAAAAGAGGCGCGGAAGGCAAATGCTGCTGTCACTCGCACGAACATCAAATATCTTTTAGAGTTGGCTAAAAGTGTGGGTATTGAGGCCATGTTTAACCACATTTTTGCCAACTTCGGCATAATGTGGATAAAAGTGTGGGTAAATGAGGGATAAAAACCCACATTTTTGCCACATCTAAGATAGCCTGATGTCTGAGTTACTGCCCTGCACCACTGATAACGATCCTGTCCACCAGACATCAATATTGTTTTAGAGTGAAGTGGTAACGTAAAAGTAGACACGTTCTCAAAAAAGGAAACACATCAGCCGTACTGCCGGCAGTACGGCTGATGTGTGGACATAGATATAAAATCTATCTACAAGGAGGACGTATGCTGTACAATAAAACTGAGCG
>JAFXMZ010000031.1 GCA_017529925.1 Clostridiales bacterium | reverse complement strand
ATTATCAGGTCCTCCGTAGTGTTTAGTATTCCCGGAGGTAAAGCGCTTTACTTCTCAAGTGCAGACATCATAGCACAGAAAAATGTCAAATTGCGGACCGAATTTCCGACAATTACCGACAAAGTAAAAGATATTTGACGACAAAGAAAAACGCCTCAGGTCAGTGAAGGATAACGGTCTGTATGTCATAAAAAGGGGCTGCCTTCTGAAGACAGCCCCTTCCTGTTATCTTTAAGCTTCGGATGCAAGTGCCTCGAGTTTTGCCTTCTCCTCGGCAAGTTCCTTTGCTCTCTTTGCTTCCTCTTCAGCCTTCTCGGCAGCAGCTCTTGCCTCTTCCTCGGCCTTACGTGCGGCAGCCATTGCCTCCTCTGCTCTCTTGGCGGCGGCTTCTGCTCTCTCACGTGCCTTGGCAGCTGCTATCTTTGCTTCCTCCTCAGCCTTCTCGGTAGCGATCCTCTCGTCTTCCTCGGCCTTCTTCTTGTTGGCGAGCTCGTATGCTTCCTCGGCGTTCTTCACTGCAGCCTTGGCCTCTTCAGCCTTCTGGAGCGTGCTCTTTACGAATTCCTCTGCATGGAGAGCTGCATTCTTTGCTTCCTGCTCGAATTCCTCTGCAGCCTTCCTGGCTTCTTCATCGGCCTTCACTGCAGCAAGTCTCGCATCATGCTCCGTCTTCTTCTGAGTTGCCTTCTTAGCGAGCTCATTTGCCTTCTCGGCAGCTTCCTTGGCGAGCTGCTCTGCCTTCTGGGCTTCTGCCTGAGCCGCCTCTGATGCAGCAAGAGCAGTATTATATTCTTCCTCTGCAGCCTTAGCGGCCTTGTTTGCTTCTTCCTCAGACTTTATAGCAGCCTCGCGGACCTCGCCGGACTTCGTTACAGCTTCCTTTGCTTCTTCAGCCTTGATCTTTGCTGTCTCGGCTTCCTTTATGGCACGCTCTTCGCGGCTCTTTGCCTGCTCGAGCTCTGCCTTTGCCTTCTCAGCTGCAATGGTGGCAGCAGTCTTATTCCTGTTGGCAAGGTTCCTTGCTGCGGAATCCTGACCCTCGGCCTTGGCACCTTCTCCCTCAGCTTTCTGAGCGGCAGCTGCCATAGCCTGTGCCCTGTTGATGGATGCAGACGGAGGCCTCTTGATCGGGGGCTTGAGTCCTACAGGGGGCTTGTTCTCGGCAGGCTTGTTCTCGGCAGGCTTCTCACTGCCGTTCGGATTAGCGGCATTTGACTTGCGCGAAGCTTCCATTGCCTTACGTGCTTCTATCTGCGCCTTAGCGGCTGCAGCACGCTCCCTGGCATAGTTGGCAGCAGGCGAATTGACCGTCGACGAATTGCGGTCTTTGGTCTCAGGCTTGCTGTTTACAACATTTCCGGGCCTTCCTCCGGACGATGAAACCTCTATCGCGGGATCCCCTGTCTTCCCATCTGTCTTTCCCTTAAAAACATCCAAAAAACCAGACATTTCCTACACCCCATATCTTAGTCTAAAAATAAAATCTATTAGATGATTTTATTATACTTTGTTAACAATTTATTTCAAGTATGTTTCATATCTATGTCCTCTTAGTTGTAAAAGATTTTCGATTTTTTAATGTGATATCATTACGCTATAAGAGTATTAATAGGAGTTAAACAATGGATATCATATTCGATACTGCCCGCAAAGATGACATAGATGAGCTTATAAGGCTCAGGATCGCCTATATGAAGGATGATTTCGGATCCGTTTCAGAAGAGGAGCGGACAGCCATGGAATCACAGCTTCAGGACTACTTTGACAGGAAGCTCGGAACCGAGCTCATCGCCTTTACGGCAAGGGACCAGGGGAAGATCGTCTCTGTCTGTTATCTCCATATCGTCGAGATGCCTGCCAACTCTGTTCTCCTGAACGGGCTTTACGGAGAAGTGCTGAGCGTATTTACCGAGGAGGAATACCGCGGCAGGGGGCTTTGCACGACCCTCATGAAGGAACTTATCGAATACGGCCGCAAAAGAGGACTCGGAAGGATCGACCTTTCCGCGACAGAAAACGGATATGAGATCTATAAGAAGCTGGGCTTCAAAGAGCGCGGCAACAGATATGTCGAGATGCGCTACAGTTTTTGACGGATGGTCAGTAATATGAGAGGTCCGGCACGAATAATACTATTGATATTATCCGCAGCTCTCCTGCTGTCTTCATGCTCTGCTCCAAAAGCGGGCACGCCTGAAACAGAGACCGCTACAGAAGCGGGTATCCTCCGTCCAGAGGACGACCCTTCGGTCATGATGCCAAAGCACGGATATACTCTTGAGGGATCGTCAGAAGTTGGAGGACGCCAGGGCGTCGCCGTGTCCGGTGACTTCATCATCGTGAGCGGGAGTAAATGCCTTATCAGATACGATAGTGATATGAATGAGATCGTCCGCAACGATGACCCTTTCGAGGGGCTTGAAAGGGACGGGAACCACCTCGGTGATATAGATGTCTGTGACGGCGAGATCTATGCAGGCGTGGAGTTCTTTGAGGACGGTATCGGAAAGGATATACAGATAGCTGTCTACGATGCGGAGACGCTCGAACTTGAAAGGACATTCCCTTTCGAGCCGGAAAGCGGTCAGACCGAGTGCTCCGGTATTGCCGTCGACCCTGAAAGAGGCTCTGTCTATATGTGCTCGTGGGTCGGAGAGGAAAGCGGCAGATATCTTTATGAATACGACCTGACAACAGGCAGCTATAAAGGAAAGATCCATCTTCAGATGCCTCCTCAGTGGATCCAGGGTATCGCCTGCCATGAAGGCGATATCTACATTACCGCAGACGACGGAAATGCCGATGACGATGAGTGCGACCATCTTTACAGGGCGACATTAATTGAAGGACAGAGCTTTGCGACCGTTACGCTGGAAAGGACATTTGATGACGTTAAGATGCAGGGCGAGATCGAAGGGCTCTCATTTGATGCGAAGAACGGGAAACTCCTTCTCCTGTACAACAGGGGAGCTGTGATAATACTCGGGATGCCGAGCGGCTTCTATCCCGGCTACGACAGGGAGATATCGGAAGTCTATACTTACTCGATAAAGTAAAAGGAGGCACGATCATGAAAAAGCATGTCATCAGGAGCATAGGTATACTGACCGTCCTGACCATGGTATTCCTGCCGGTCATTCTTACAGGGTGTTCAGGAAAGACGGAAGAGACAGAGGCCTCCACGGAAGAGATCACGAGCTATGAGATACTTCATGAGCCGGAATTCGGCGGGATCTATATAAAGATCTCAATAGATGATTTCAACGCTCTCGGATATGAATACGGTGACAGCGTGGACCTTTCTTTTTCGAACGGATATAAGCTCGATGACATCCCCTACTATAACGGATTCTATACGGTCATCGGCGATCCGCTCATCGTAGCCTACCCCGGATACGAATACATAAAGGCATGCGTCAACCTCGGCGACGACCTGTGGCTTGAATCCGGTGTCGGGATCACGGGTACCGCAACGATAACCCTTCGCGAAAAGGGCAAGTACCTGGATATCCAGGAGGCTCATGATATCCACTATACGGACGTGAGGGAAGACTATCCGAGTGACGAGGTCTTTGCCAATTTCAGGAGCGTCAACGTCGGAAACCTTAAGAAGGACATTCTCTACAGATCCGCATCGCCTTGCGACAACCAGCATAACAGGGCATCTTATGTCGACGCTCTTGCAAAGGAAGCCGGGATCGGATGCATCATCGATCTTGCCGACAATGAAGATAAGGTCGCATCCTATATCGAGGCGGATGATTTTAACTCCCCTTATTTCCTTTCGCTCCTCGAAGGCGATAACGTTATAATGCTCGGCCTGAATGCACACTTCGGATGCGAGACCTTTAATGCCGGAGTCTGTGACGGTCTTCTGGAGATGGCACAAAGAGAAGGCCCGTTCCTCATCCACTGCACCGAAGGAAAGGACAGAACGGGATTCATCCTCCTTCTGCTCGAGGCTTTCGCCGGAGCGTCATATGATGAGATCGTGGATGACTATATGATCACCTACGCGAATTACTACGGGATAACGAAGGAAAAGGAACCCGCTAAGTACGAGACGATAAGGACAGACATCCTTGAGCCCATGCTCTACATAATGACAGGAGACGAGTCTGTGGATCTTAAGACCTGTGACCTTTCGGTCTATGCCGAGGATTATATAAAGGAATGCGGACTCGACGACAGCGAGATCGCTGCTTTGAGGAGCAGGCTCTGCGGCTGATGTATACTCACATTATGACAATGAAGAAAGGGACCTTCGAAAAGGATGTCCGGTGATGAAGCTCTGTTTCAGGGGTCAAGGTCGAACCGCCTGCTCATAAAGAAGTTCCGGCAGTTCCTCCTCCCCACGATGATCACATATGCTGCCGTCTCGCTCAACGAGTTCGCCGACCTCGAAAGCGTGGTCGGCCTGATGATCGCATCTGTTACGTGAACATAAAAAGACGGCTGCCCCTGGCGAATGAGACAGCCGTTCTGTTTTGTCTTAATTGTTTTTTCGGTCAGAACTCGCCGTCGATATTTTCGTTGAGCCACCTCATCGAAAGGATCCTGCTCTTCGATGCCCTGCCCTCCGGTTCATCACCGGAAGCGGCGGCCATGTCGATCTTCTCACCCTTTGAAGTCCTTATCTCACCTGAGAAAGGATCAAGATCTCCTCTTGTGATCGCATCCCTGAAGAATGAAAGGAGCTTCTCGGTCTGGTAAGGGATCTTCGGTATCCTGACATCAACAACTCCCGTCGACAGTCCGAACCAGTAGTTCGCAGACTGACGCTTCTCGGCAAGCTCTCCGATATTCCACGTTCCCGTAAGGACACTCCTTACGATCTGCAGATAGTACTTGCCCCAGTTGAAATAAGAAGTTCCGATATATGTATCCTTTCCGTCCTTCTTCATGAATATGCCGGGACGGGTCTCGGATGTGAATTCGGTCGAATACTCTATATCGGCATACATTACGACGCCCTCTTCATCCCACTTTCCGCGGGGATCGGGATTGTCTGCCGTGATCTTCCTGAGCGATATCCTGCAGTCGGGATCGACGAGCGAAACACCTATTGCAAATGCGTTCAGGTTGGCACGCGCTGTGGAACTCTTTACCCTGGATATGTATCCTATCGTCCTGTTTACATCCTTCCCGTACTCGCGAAGAAGTGTATCCGCAGCATAGATACCCATAAGGAATGCCGCTTCATAGATCTTGCCGTGATAGCAGCGCAGCGAAGGATTATTGTGCCCGACACTGCAGTTCAGGAACTTGACTGAAGGATGCATTACGGCCTTCTTCCTCGAATCCATTATCATATCCGGAGACACGGCGAAAATGATCTCATTGCCTTCACTGACAGCCTTCTCCATCGCATCGGCCACAGAACCTGCCTCATTTGCAAAATAAGCTGCTGTAACGACATTATCTCCGGTCATTTCATCGACATAGAGCCTTCCTGCCTCATGGCTGTCGGTCCATCTGGACTCATCCGGATCTGATTCATAGATAAATGCGACCTTCAAAGGAGAAGCATCCGTATATTTCTTCTCTCTCGAAAAGATGCTCATCAGACCGCCCTGTCTGACTTCCTCCGGAGCAGACTCGAGGAATTCGATGTCTTCCGTTCCGCTCTGTGCAAGAAGCTCATAACGGGCAAGCCTGATATTCCTGAGTATCTGGTCATCGGAATCCTGTTCGAACGTCTTGAGCGGGAATATCGAGATATACATCAGGAATGCCGTACTCAATGTATATTCATTATCAACCTTGAGCTCACGCTTCAGGACCTTGCCGAATCTGTAGAATGCGGATCTTAAGTCTGAGCAGACGGAATCGGGCCAGGGATTCTCAAGATCCTGTCCCAGCAGCTCTGCGAGTTTCTGATACTCACCGGGCTCGGTAAAAACGATCAGGAAGTTCTTCGTGACCTTGTAGAAATCCATATATTCGTAGTAGGCGATAACTTCCGGATTATCGCTTTTCGCCGGGATGATCCTCGTAACGTCGGCAAGGATATATTCCGTTCCGCCGAACTTCGATACGGACACTCTCTTATTGCCTTCCTGAACGTAGTACTGATTCATGTATTCGTAGACCTTGATCGCATCCCTGATGCCTTCGGTCTTGTAGGAATCGTAAAGAGCCGACCACTTGATTGCGAATTCCGAATCCTCGGCGAAAAGGGGCATGAAGTTCCTGGCGAACGCACTGTTCCTTCCGACCTCCTTATTGCCCTTGATCCTGTCCAGCGGCAGTTCCATCAGTCCCAGATGTCTCTGGCCTGCAGCTAGCTTTACTTCCTCTATCGAATCGAGTACGGGAAGATAGGGCGATACGCCTTCTCTTATCGCATCTCTTACTTCCTTATCGGCCTTCTTCTTTGCTGCCTTATAGTCTTCTTTCATGATGACCTCCGATCTTATGTCAGATTACTATTGAAAGTACATTAAGTCCCAGAGTGCTCTGATACGACATGCTCTTCGATATCTTTCCGATGATGCGAAGACCTATGTTGTGAGTGATATCCTCGGGATCCATGATCTCCTGTGCCTCCTTGGGATTGAACAGCTTGCAGTCATCCTTGAAGCTGATCCTGACTTCATCGTCGAGTACGGAGATACGAAGATCCAGATTATGCTTCTTACCGTCATTAAAACCGTGCTTTACGATATTGCCCGCCATCTCCTCGACACAAAGTGAAGTAAAGTAGGCATATCTTTCCGATACATTGAGATCCACACAGAAGCCCTTTACCTTCTCCGAAATGTTGATGACATCGTCCATGCTCCTTATCGATACATCCATACGGCGGTCGTCGGATATGTCAAAACCTTCCGGCAGACACAGAAGATCGTCGAAGGATCTCGGGAAGCGGTGGTTGTACCAGATAACAAAGACGAGAAGTACGGATACCGTAACGACACCGTTCAGTATCTGTGCAGCCCACAGACCGTTGATACCGAATATAGGCATCAGGATAAATGCCAGCAGGGTGATGGCAGCGATGCCGTCCACTACCATGTTGATATTTACGACCTTCTCATGCTTGAGCGTATGGTAGAGATAGTTGAATCCTATAGTTACTGCACTTAGCGGAGACGACAGAGGAAAAAGCGTGAATCCGAGGAATGTCATCTTGAATACGGTCAGTGAAGGATCCTGATAGAAGATATTCGTTATAGGCCAAGCCGATACAGAGAAGAGGAGCGATATGAGACATACAAGTCCTACGCCCTTCTTCAGGAAGACCTTCATAAGGGTATTCATGCTGGTCTTGTCCTGTTCGCCCGAGTACACGCTCGCGAGCAGCATTACCGCTGAAGTGATGCCGGCAGGAAGTGCCCAGTAGATACAACCGAAACTCATGACCGTCGAATATGCGGACAATCCGTCACTGCCTGCATATTTGAGCAGCAGGGAGTTAAGGGCAAATGCCCTGAATACCTGGCAGAGATTTCCGATCGCATACGGGATGCCGCTCCTGAATATATCTCCCAGATCTGACTTTATAACATTCTTCATGCTGAAGGCGATCGTCGGCTTTCCGACAACATAATAGGAAGCAAGGACAAGGAAGAATATCCAGTCGCTGACCGTGGTCGCTATACCGAGTCCGAATATGCCCCAGTCGAGAACTCCGACGAATAACCAGTTGAAGAGCGCATTTGAAAGGAACATCGATACGATGCCGACATAACCTCTCTTCTGCTGATGCTCGAGCTGCAAAAATGCCGTCAGCTGCGAAGATACGAGAAGAGGAAGGATACCGGGAGCAATTGCCCTGATATAGATGATCAGGTCTGCCCGAAGATCCTTATTCGCTCCGAGGACGTCGGCAACAACTCCGGGGCATATCTCGCAGGCTGCGATGAAGACCATCGATATCGACAGTATCGACAGCATATCCAGAGTGAATATACTCTTTGACCTGTCGACGGACTTCGCTCCGATATATTTGCCGCACAAAAGCTGCGAGCCTCCGAACATGAGTGAATTGATCGTATCGAGCATCTTTATCGCAGGCAAAAAAAGACCTGTTACCGCGAGGGCAGCAGGTCCTATGAGATTGCTCGCAAAAGCACTGTCGATGACAGTATTGATACCGCCTATTACGACAAGCAGGATCTGGATGGGAACCATCCTGAAAAATATCCTGGATATAAGCTTTGATTCGTTATTCTTCATACTCATCTCCCGGCATCTTCACCGACTGATCATGGCAGGAGATGAAGTGCTCTTTGGTCTTATTCTATCGTGAGGATATCCGAGAATCCCGTAACGTCGAAGATCTCCTTGATCTCATCGGATGCATTGCGGATAACCATGTTTCCCTGCTTATTCATGATCTTCTGGGAAGAAAGGAGAACTCGAAGTCCTGCACTGGAAATATACTCAAGATCCGTGAAATCAAATGCAAGCGACTTGATACCGTCGATATCATCCTTGACCTCTTTCTCAAGATCGGGGGATGTCGTCGTGTCGAGCCTTCCCTCGAGGACGATCTCAAGTTCGTCGTTATTCTTCGTCTTATTTATCTTTAACATTATCGTTGACCTCCTTGGGTTATATGTTCACAAAAACAATTTATATTATAATGTATATCCGCCCGTATAACAATCCCGACAGTATCATCCGTCCTTCGTATCCTTACCGCTATCCTCATTCTGCTTCTTATGGATATTGTCTATGTCATCCATCGATCCGCCGCCCTGATCATCGGGTGCCCTGAACTCGCCTTTCTCAACGAGTCTAAGGAAGGCATCGACGACCTCTGATGCGAGCTGAGTTCCGGATACCTCCTTGATTATCGAGACAGCCTTGTCAAAGTTCATCCTCTTTCTGTAGGGACGGTCTGAATACATCGCATCGAAAGTATCCGCCACCGCAATGATCTTCGCGACATCGGGGATCTCGTCACCCTTGAGGCCGTTGGGATAACCCTTTCCGTCCGGACGCTCATGGTGGAGTCCCGCTCCGATCGCAAGCTCCGGCATAATGCTTATATCCTTGAGTACTCTCTTTCCGAGTGCCGAATGCGACTTGATTATCCTGAATTCCTCATCCGTAAGCTTTCCGGGCTTGTTCAGGACCTCGGGAGGCACTCCGATCTTTCCGATATCATGGAGGAGAGCGATATTATAGAACTTCTCAATGGTCTCGTCGTCACATCCCATCTCGCGCGCGAGCATGACGGTATACTCTGCGACACGCTTGGAATGACCATTCGTGTACTTGTCCTTCATATCGATCGTCTTTGCGAATGCCTCTGTGATCTCCCTGATGAGCGCTCTGTTCTGCTGCTCCTTCCTTATGAGCGCCTTCGTCTTCTTCCTGAACCAGAGGAATACGATGAAACCTGCCAGCGCCATGAAAGCAGCGATCGTAAGTACCCAGAACCATACCTTCTCGAAGAAAGCCTTCTCCTTGACGATCTCTATCCTGATCTCCTTATTGCCATTGCCGGAGGAGTCGGAGATCTTCATTACAAATGTATACTTACCACCCGACAGGTTCGTATAATCTATCGGCTCGAGCATGCTCCTCTTTACTGTCTTCGTACTTCCCTTGTCGAATCCTTCGAGATAGAAGGTGACCTGGGGATCCATGAGCGTATAGTTGAAGACATATCCGTATACAGTTATCTTCTTGACGTCGGAAGGTATCGTTATCCTTCCCTTCTCATCCGGGTAGTATCTTACGTCGTCGGCATCGATATAGGGCACCGCGAGCTTTATGTCATCCACCGACTCGAAAGGCCTGTCTATATTTACACGGCATACTCCCGTACTTCCTGCAAGATAGAGTGTTCCGTCTGACGTGAGTTCGCTGTACGCATTTGCCGTTGCCATGCACGGAAGACCGTTCTCGATGCCGTAGTAAACTGTCTGGATGGTCTCATTCTTCAGGAGGTCTTCGACACGGGCAACATAGATGCCGTTGCTCGATATTATCCACATCTCGCCCTGACTGTTCTCATAAAGATCGAAATTGTTCGAATAAGGGAATTTCGATATGGTCGTGATGTCATAGTCTGTATCCATATATGCTATGGAATTGCTCGTTACTATCCAGAAGATATTCCTGCCGGGATCGTACTTGATCCTCATAACGATATCCGAGCCGAGTCCCGATTCAGTTCCGATGTGGAACGTCTTGCCGTCCCTCAGGACATAGATGCCGCCGCCGTCAGATCCGATGACCATGTCCCCGTTCGGTGCCTCGGCAACGGACAGGATCTCTGTGTTGATGATCCCGTCAGCCTCATTATAGACTCCGGTTACACTGTCGCCCTCGATAATTGCAAGACCGCCTCTGCAGGCAGCCATGACCGTCCCGTCCTTCCTCGGATATACGGTCCTTATCCTGTCTGAAGGCATTCCGTCTTCATCCCTGAAGCAGACTGCCGATACACCGTCATATCTTATCAGTCCGAAATCACTGTATGTGGCTATCCAGCAGTTCCCGTCATTATCCTTTGTTATCGACCTGATCCTCGTACCGGTGAGCATCGTCACGAGGTCACTTCGCCTCATATAATCTCCGGATGCCGATGTGCACGTCTTCAGAGGGACTCTCTGTGTAGGCTTGTCGTCCTTGATGACAGTCAGTCCCGAATCCGATCCGATGAGCATCATGTCGCCGTACAAGCATGTGGTGTTGACTACCGTGTCGGGAAGATCATATTTCCCGCTGTAGTCCATGAACTGATTGGGGACTATCTTCATTACTCCCTGTCTGGAGGAAGTGAACCAGAGATTGCCCTCATAGTCCATCATCTGATTATCGACAGAATAAAGGAGCGGGAGCTTGTCGAGGATATTGACCTTTCCGTCCTGGACTATGCCTATGCCGTTATCGGCACATATCCACAGCATGTCGCCGATCACCTGTATGGAATTGATATAGTCCAGAGGATATACGACTATGTCCTCGATAACTGTCATCTCGCCGTCCCTGATACGGACATGATAGACATTCGACTTCTCGTCCCCTACATAAATGCATCCTGACTCATTATCATCGGGAGTAACCGTCTTTATGCTCTTGATCCCGTAATTATCGGCATAGAAGTAGCCTGTGAGCTTCTGATCCCTGATCGTAAAGATCCCGTCCTTCTGCGTTATGCCGTATACTGTTCCGTCCTTTCCCGTCCTGACCTCATACATGAACTCTTCGCGGAGCTCAGGGGACTCCATGGGATGAAGGTCCATATTGCCGTCGATATAGACGAGTCCTTCCGTCGTAGCAACAAAGATATTACCGTCCGGGTCCTCGGTTATCGATCTTACGGAAAGCGAAGGCATTCCGTCGTCCTTCCTGTAGAACCTGACCTCGTCCTTCTCCATGACGGCTACGCCGCTGTCGTTCGTGCCGATCCACAGTCTGTTTTTGCTGTCGGCATAGAGGCTGACGACGCTCGATATACCGGTAGTTGAATCTATCCTCTCGAAAGTCTTGCCGTCGTACTTTATAAGTCCGCTGTATGCGCCGATCCATATGAATCCCTCATCGGTCTCGGCGATGGCATTCGCCTCAGAGGTGGGCAGTCCGTTCTTGTTGTCATAGAGTACGGCGCTGTAGTCCTCCTGCCCTTTCTCGACATCGGATGCGACATCATGTCCTCCGGAGGTGAGCTGTTCCCCGCCATCATCTGCCGCGGATATATTACCGGACAGCAAAACAAAAACAAGCGCAAGGCATATGAATGCCCTGAGCCTGTTTCTTAGGATCTTCCTGTTAGACAGTGTCTGTTTCATCTTATCCCCCCTGCCGGAGATGTGCCCGACACTTTTAGATTATAGCACTGCCCCCGTCGAAAGATGTCTGTCCGGTAACTACATTTACAGAATATTCACCTTTAAGGCCGAGATCCTTGGAGAGAGTCGCCGAATAACCCTTTGTGCCCTCACCTTCAAGCAGTTCCGCCTCATAGATCGGGAAAGCCTCGATCACCATCTCCTGACCGTTCCCCGAAAGCTTTATGTATACCCTTCCGTCGCCCGTATCGGTATCCTCGGGAAGATCACCGTATATCTTGAGGCCGTATCCTTCGACCGAGATCACGGGCGTTATCTTTCCGCCGTCCTTAAGGTCAGAAGGTATCACGGATCCGTCCCTTACTGGAGCATACATGAACGGAGCCTTTGCAATGACCCTTCCAAGGTTTCTCTCGACTATCTCGTAGACATAATCGGTGCCCTCATGAACGGATGTCACGTCAGGCCTGTCCGTCCTTCTGAACTGGGCCGTCTGGTAGCTGTTTATACAATACGGCAGGAATGCCCTTCCGAACGAATCCCTGACCATATAGAGGTCGCTGCCGTCTCTGATCGCCATGCTCTGGGTGATTATCATGTCATCACCCTGCTCCTTATCGCTCATCATGAGCTCAAGACCCTGCTTCGTATCCTTGATCCCTGCAGGACGCGTGAACCTGAAAGGCTTCATGCTGATATCGTAAGTGTACTGATAATCCATGACGCCGCCCGCAGGATAGAGGAGCTTGTCCAGATCGCCCCTCCATGTCTTCTCATAGACGGGCTCGATATTCGAGTATGTATCATGCTTCCTGCCCAGTGCGTCCATTATGGCATTGTATCCGATAAGGGCACCCTTGTAGTTCCAGTGCGAGTCTCTTCTGTGATAAAGGCCCTCATCCTTTCTTTCGGTCAGGATCTTCTTCATGTCGACGAAGGATATACCGTATTCCTCCATAGCCGATGTGACCCTCGTGAGATTATTCTCCGGAGCCTTCGTATACCATACAGGCATATATTCGCCGTAGACCGATGCCTTGTTGGGCATGCAGACGAATACGAAGTTTCCTCCGTGCGATGTGACATCCTCCTGAAGAAGCGACAGAGTCACCGCGAACGCCTTGACCTGGTCTTCGGTAAAGGCGTTCGTATCCATATATTCATCGCTCTCCTCATCGAAAAAGAGCCATCCGTCCTTTCCGACTATGACGTTGGATGTCGATTCATGGAAGAACTCACCCTTCACTGCATTAGCATATGTCAGGAGGTTCGCGCGGAACGGAAGCCTGTCGTTGAACCACTTTTCGAACTGCTCAGAGAAGTTTATGTTGAGCCTGCCCTTCTCCATGAATGCCGGCATGGGCGTCAGTTCCCTCTTCTCGAGCTTTGCATCCGTCTTAAAGAAAGGCATCAGCGCCAGCGGAGCGGCACAGATAAGGAAGAATAACGCCGAATAAACTATCTTGAATGTCTTTTTCATCTTACGTTACCTCCTTCCTCAGAACCTGAAATATATGAACGGATTATAGCTGCTCGATACGAGCGACAGGATCGCGAGCAGGAATATGAACAGCGACATGATGCACGCAGCATATTCGTACGTCGAAGCCATCTTCGTGGTGAGCGCCTTTTCGCGGAGCTTCCTGAAGACGGGCGTCGAGAGGACGACTGCGAAGATAAATGCAGTTATGGTCAGGTATGACAGGCAGGATACTATCTCGGCATTGACCGGAGCCTCGCCCGCCCTGAACGTGAACATGTTCCTGAGCATGCCGAATCCCTGCGACAGAGTATCCGCACGGAAGAGAACGAATGCCGTTACGACCACGAGCAGCGTATAGACATGTCCTATGGGTTTGAACCATTTCTTTTTGGTCGGGATGATCTGATATGTCTCGAGCATCTGGCAGAGACCGTGGAACATACCCCAGACGATGAACGTAAAGTTCGCGCCGTGCCAGAAGCCCGTCAGGAAGAATACGATGAGCTTGTTGACCGTAGTCCTGGCATTGCCCTTTCTGTTGCCGCCGAGGGGGATATAGACATATTCCTTGAACCATGTCGAAAGTGATATGTGCCACCTTCTCCAGAAATCCTGGATGGTCGGAGCGATAAAGGGATAGTTGAAGTTCTCCTTGAAATCGAAGCCGAACATGCATCCGAGACCGATAGCCATGTCGCTGTATCCCGAGAAATCGAAGAAGATCTGGAGAGTATAGCAGACTGCACCGATCCACGAAGGCCCCGTTCCGATGGAGCCCGGAGCGAACGAGAATACCGTATCAGCGATAAAGCCCATCTGGTTAGCGATGAGGACCTTCTTGCCGAGGCCCGTGATGAAGCGCCTTACTCCGCGGCTTACGCGGTCGGCCGTGAACTCACGCTCTTCGATCTGCTTTGCTATATCCTCATATCTTACGATAGGTCCTGCGATGAGCTGGGGGAAGAATGAGATATAGAGGAGAACATAGAAGAAGTTCCTCTGCACGAGCTTCTTGTCCCTGTAGACATCTATAACGTAGCTTAAACCCTGGAAAGTGAAGAATGAGATACCTATGGGAAGCCTGATATCGGGTACCGGTATCGACAGTCCCGTAATGTCATTGAAGACCGTCGCAAAGAAACCCGTGTACTTATAGGCAGTGAGAAGGCCTATGTTAATGAGCACGGCGAGGAAAACGGCGAGCTTTCCCCTGTTTTCCTTCGATGCGGCCAGACCGAATATGTAATTGCAGATTATGGATATGATCATCAGCATGACCGCGACAGGTTCTCCGAAAGCATAGAAGAACAGGCTGGCTGCGACCAGGATGAAGTTCCTGACTGTCTTCTGTCTGATCAGCGCATAGAGTATAAACGTGACCGGCAGGAACATAAAGAGGAACACGACCGAACTGAATGTCATGATTATATCTCCCCCGCTTTTATTTGTGACAGGTATTATGATACTCCCGTAAAATCAAATAAACAAACAGGCCTGTTTCAGTGATAGAATAAGGCTGTAATAAACCAAGGGAGGGATGATATGAACGCCAGGGATAAAAAAGACCTCAGCATATTGCTCGCTTCGTTTTTCTTCGTCCTCATAATCGCACTCGGAGTCGCATTCCTTATACTCAGGAATCCCGCGGATCTCGAATATACCAGCGTGATAAACGTGACCGCAGAGATCTTTTCGATGTTCCTGGGATTCGTCATATTCATATGCTGCGTCATAGACCCTCTCGGCGAGAAGAGCAAAACGCTCAATACGTTCCTGCTCCTGGTATTCACCGTAGGATTCGGAAGTTTTCTCGATGAGATCGCATGGCTCGTTGACGGAAATCCGGACCTTGCCTTCTGGAACCTTCTCGTCAATACGCTCTACTACATGATCACCCCGACGGTAACATTCCTCTTCTGGCTGTATATCATCCCGTTCTTCAATGTCGAGCACAGATTCCTGGGCCTGTTCAAAAAGCTGTTTCTCTGGGGATATATCGCTGCCATCGCGATGCGTGCGCTGAGCTTCTTTACGGGATGGTATTTCACGGTTGACGATAAAGGAGTCTTTTCGAGGGGAGAACTGTTTATGCTCTCGAATGTTTATATCTATCTGGCGCTGATCGCGACTCTCCTGATAGTCTTTTCGTCCAGGGTAAAGCTTCGCTCCTATCAGGTGGTCATACTTATCATCTATGCTCTTTTCCCGGCGGTCGTCGGATCGATCGGAGTATTCTGCTACGGCATCTCACTCGAGGAACCGTCGATAATGGTAGTATGTCTCCTGATGTACAGTATCCTCAACGTCTTCCGTAACCGTGAGAGGGTGCTGGCGGAGAACGAGCTGCATCTCGCGACGAGGATACAGGAGAATATCATCCCCAATATCTTCCCCGCATATCCCGACAGGAAGGAATTCGATCTTTATGCATCGATGACCCCTGCGAAAGAGGTCGGCGGAGACTTCTATGATTTCTTCCTTGCAGATCAGGATCATCTCGTCTTCACGATCGCGGACGTATCCGGCAAGGGTATCCCTGCGGCACTCTTCATGATGGTCACAAAGACACTCGTCAAGAACCAGGCGCTTTCCGACTACAGTGACGTATCCGAGATATTATGCAAGGTCAATGACCAGCTGTGTGAAGGAAATGTCGCCGAGATGTTCTCCACTGCATGGCTCGGAGTCCTTACTATATCGACGGGCGAACTTCGCTATGCGAGTGCGGGACATGAATATCCGGCACTTAAGAGGAAGAACGGAAAGTTCGAACTTATAAAGGAGCGTCACTCACCACCCCTCGGAACGATGGAAGGCCTCATGTTCAGGGAAAGGTCTGTCACCCTCGAACCCGGGGACATCCTCTATCTCTATACTGACGGCGTACCCGAAGCGACGGACCAGGAGCTTCAGGCTTTCGGCAACGAGAGGATGCTCGATGCCCTCAACATGCCCATAGACGGAAAGATCGAGAACCTCGACGCGAACATAAGGGGAGCGATAGATGCCTTTGTAGGCAATGCTCCCCAGTTCGATGATATTACGATGTTCTCTCTTCTGTATAACGGACCTTCAGCAGCAGACTGATATCACTTCCCGCTGAAACTGCCCGTCATGAGGGTCACCCTGTCACTTCCTACCGACAGGAGGCCTCCTCCGATAACGCTTTCAAGGATGCTGCCGTCAGGTCTTTCTATCCTGCAGTTTCCCGCCTTTACTGCCGTCGCAAACGGTATATGTCCCGCAAGCACCGCGAGATCTCCCTCGGCGCCCCTGACATAGATTGCCGAAGCTTCCCCCGTGAAGACATTCCCTCCGGGAGTCGTAACGGTCAGTTCAAATACGGGATCACTGTTTTTCATTGGTCTTACCGGCCTTCTCGACGACCTCATCTATCGACCCGGCGAAAAGGAACGCCGACTCGGGCAGATCGTCATGCTTTCCGTCGATTATCTCGCGGAAGCCTCTTATCGTATCCGACAGCGGCACATATGTGCCGGGGATACCCGTAAACTTCTCCGATACGAAGAAGGGCTGGGAGAGGAATCTCTGTATCTTACGCGCTCTTGCGACGAGGACCTTATCTTCGTCTGACAGCTCGTCCATTCCCATGATGGCGATGATATCCATGAGCTCGTTATATCTCTGGAGTATCCTCTGGATCTCCTTGGCAACAAAGTAATGCTCTTCTCCGAGGATCTCGGGAGAGAGGATACGGCTCGTCGACTCGAGAGGATCGACAGCGGGATAGATGCCCTGTGAGGCAATGCTCCTCGACAGGACCGTCGTGGCATCAAGGTGCGCAAACGTCGTCGCAGGTGCAGGGTCAGTAAGGTCATCGGCAGGAACATATACTGCCTGGACCGACGTGATCGATCCTTTTTTCGTGGAGGTTATCCTCTCCTGAAGAGCACCCATCTCGGTTGCGAGAGTAGGCTGGTATCCGACTGCGGAAGGCATCCTTCCGAGAAGTGCCGACACCTCCGAGCCTGCCTGTGTAAACCTGAAGATATTATCTACGAAAAGAAGAACATCCTGGCCTTCCGTATCACGGAAATACTCAGCCATCGTAAGGCCTGAGAGAGCAACTCTCATACGTGCTCCCGGCGGCTCGTTCATCTGTCCGTACACGAGCGCCGTATTCGAAAGGACTCCGGACTGCTTCATCTCGTTATAAAGGTCGTTTCCTTCCCTTGTACGCTCGCCGACTCCCGTAAATACCGAGATGCCTCCGTGCTGCTTTGCGATATTATTGATGAGCTCCATTATAAGGACTGTCTTGCCGACTCCGGCTCCTCCGAACAGACCTATCTTTCCGCCCTTTGAATAGGGACAGAGAAGGTCTATGACCTTGATGCCCGTCTCGAGTATCTCCGTTCCCGCTGACAGCTCGTCATAGGAAGGAGCCTGTCTGTGGATATTCCACCTGTCGCACTTCTCGAGCGAAGGTCCGTCATCGAGAGCATCTCCGAGGACGTTAAAGATCCTTCCTAAGGTCTCCTTTCCGACCGGAACGCTGATCGCGTGTCCCGTATCAACTGCCTCGGTGCCTCTCTTTAGTCCGTCGGTCGAAGCCATCGCGATGCATCTCGCGGTATTGTCTCCTATATGCTGCGCGACCTCTACGGTAAGGGTCTTATCGCCCTTTTTGATCAGGAGCGCATTATCGATCGAAGGGAGCTTTCCCTCCTCGAACCTTACGTCTACTACAGGACCCATTACCTGTACTACTTTTCCCGTGTTCATGTCTGCCATTTCGCTTACCCCTTTAAGGTCTTACTTGCCGCTTCCGGCGACTATCTCTGTTATCTCCTGAGTTATCGAACTCTGTCTTGCCCTGTTGTACCGGAGCTCCAGGTCCTCCATCATCTGCTCGGCATTCTTCTGCGCCGAATCCATTGCCATCCTCCTGGCAGCCACCTCGCTCGCGAAGCTCTCCCTGACCGCCGCGATGAGCATCCCTGCGACATACTCCGGGATCGCCTCATTGAGGACTGTCTCCTCATCAGGCTCGAAGACCATTCCGCTCTTATGACGCTCCTGCTCCTCCCCGTCTGCGGAAAGCGGAAGTATCCATCTGATCTCTGCTTCCTGAGCCATCATGGAGATATATCTCGTGCAGATGATGCCGAGCCTGTCATATTTTCCTTCCCTGAAGTCTTCGCACAGTGACTTCGCAAGTCCTATCGCGTCCTCATATCCGTAGTATTCCGAGGAAACAGACGGGAGATCGATCCTGTCGCATATCCTTCTTCCGATCGGGATGATCTGTGCTTTCGGATAATTCGAGACGAGCTTAAAGACATTCGAGTTATATCCTCCTGCAAGTCCCCTGTCACCCGCTATCGTTATGAGCCTCGTCTTCGATCCGTCCTGATCTTCAGCTTTCCTTAAGTACGGATTCTTCTTCAGTTCGGGAGAGATCTTAAGGTCATCCACTATAGCCTGAAGGGCAGAAGCATATTCCCTGCTCTTCTTCATCTCAAGGCCCGCCCTCCTTATCTTGGAGGACGCGACAAGAGCCATCGCCTTCGTCAGGTGAAGCGATGAGTCAACGCTCTTTATCCTTGCCTTAAGTGCCTTTGTGTCAGCTCCCATATCAGAATTCTTCCTTAGTCTCCCTGACCGCCTTTTCGATGGTCTCGATATCGAAATCCTCGAACTGGTTCTCCTCTATCCTCTCGAGATAGTACTGATAATCGTTTGTTATCCTCTCATAGAGCGCCGTCTCGAATTCCGGTATCCTCTTTACTTCGATGTCATCGAGAAGACCGTTGATGACCGCATATACGATGGCGACCTGGCATCCCATCGAAATTGGCGAATTGCGCTTCTGCTTCAATACTTCAACGATCCTCTCGCCGAGCGCCAGTCTCGCCTTTGTATCCGCATCGAGATCGGATCCGAACTGCGAAAATGCCTGGAGCTCCCTGTACTGTGCATAGAGCAGCTTCAGCGTTCCCGCAACCTTCTTCATTCCCTTGAGCTGTGCGGCGCCTCCTACACGGCTGACGGAGATACCCGGATTGATAGCCGGCATTATGCCCGCATGGAAGAGCTCCGACTCAAGGAATATCTGTCCGTCCGTGATCGATATTACGTTTGTAGGTATGTATGCCGATACGTCTCCTGCCTGTGTCTCGATTATCGGGAGGGCCGTTATCGAACCACCTCCGAATTCGGGGGCCACACATGCGGCGCGCTCGAGGAGCCTTGAGTGGAGATAGAATACGTCACCCGGATATGCCTCACGTCCCGGGGGTCTCCTTATGAGCAGCGACATCGCCCTGTATGCGACCGCATGCTTGGACAGGTCATCGTAGATGATGAGGACGTCCTTGCCCTGCTCACGGAAGTATTCCGCCATCGCGCATCCCGCATAAGGTGCAACATACTGGAGAGGTGCGCTCTCCGAAGCAGATGCGGCTACGACGATCGTATTTTCCATGGCTCCTGCCCTGGCGAGCTCTCCTGTAAGTCCTACTACCGAAGTGCTCTTCTGCCCTATAGAAACATAGATGCATATGACTCCGGAATCCTTCTGATTGATTATCGTGTCAACGGCTATCTCCGTCTTACCTGTCTGCCTATCGCCGATCAGGAGCTCTCTCTGGCCTCTTCCTATGGGGATCATGGAATCTATGGCCTTGATGCCAGTCTGGAGAGGGACTGATACGCTCTGTCTCTGAAGGATTCCGGGAGCCTCTGCCTCGATCGGCCTGAAGCCTGCCTCCTCGATCGGTCCCTTGCCGTCGATAGGTTTTCCGAGGGCATTTACGACCCTTCCGAGGAAAGCTTCTCCTACAGGTACCGACAGGACCTTTCCCGTCCTTCTGACCATTGATCCTTCCCTGATGCTGTTATTGTCTGACAGTATGGCTACCGATACCGTCTCGTCTTCGAGGTTCTGTGCAAGGCCCGAGCTTCCGTCCTCGAATTCGACGAGTTCGCTCGCCATGCATTCGCGGAGTCCGTATACGCTCGCGATGCCGTCACCGACCATTACGACGGTTCCCGTCTCGCTCATCTCGACCTTGTCCTTGTATCCCCTGATCTGTTCCTTGAGGATATTGCTTATAACTTCGGGTCTCGTACTCATCTTTCCATTACTTCCTTTATGTCGCTCAGTCTTCTTACAAGGCTTCCGTCAAGAAGCGTACCTTCCGTCTCGACAGTAAGCCCGCCTATGAGCTTTCTGTCCACCTTGAACGTCATGTTGACGTCCCTGCCTGTCCTCTTAACGAGAGCATCGTGAAGCTTATCCTTCTGAAGGGAAGTAAGCTCGACCGCACTCGTAACGACGGCATCCGACCTGTTCGTATACTCCTTATAGATCTCCCTGAAGGCCTTCACCGTCTCTCCCAGATCCCTTATGTGTCCCTTCCTCGTAAGGATGCACATGAAAGACAGTACATAGTCATGCACTTCCCCTCCGAAAGCATCCTCCACCGATCCTACCCTCGTATCGACAGGTATCGCGGGAGAGATAAGATAGTCCTGAAGCTGCGGAACGTCATTCATCACATCCGTGACAAAGTCAAGGCTGTCGTTGACCTCCTCGAGAGTATCCTTTCCGTCTTCAGCAGCCAGCTCGAAAAGAGCCGTCGCATATTCCTTTCCGCGTCCGTTCATGATATGTCGCTAATCTCCTGTATGAAATCGTCGATCAGTTCCTTATGATCGTCTTCGTTAATCTCACGCCTGAGCATCTTCTTAGTGAGGATGGATGAAAGATCTATGATCTCATGTCTCATCTCATCCTCCGATCTCGCCCTCTCGAGCTCGGCGTCAGCCTTTGCCTGCCTTACGATATCGTCGGCACGCTCCTTGGCTCCGCGGAGTATCTTTTCAGATCTTCTGTCTGCGGTCTGTTTTGCCTCTTTTATGATCTTTCCGGCATCGTCTTCTGCGCTCTTCATGCGCGCATCCCACTGCGCCTCCGTCTCCAAGGCGCGGGCCTTCGAATCCTCGGCATCCTTAAGGACGGCTGCTGCCTTCTCCTCTCTTTCCGCGATCATCTTTTTCACGGGCTTGAAGAGAAGCTTCTTCACGATGAGGAAGAGTATTACGAGGTTCAAAAGTGATATTACGGTCTGCCAGATATTGACCGAAATGATATCAAGTGAATTCATAAAGATCCCTTCTTACTTGACCGCTTCCATGAGTATGTCAACGAATCTTCCCGGTGCAACAAAGATCAGGAGTATCGCTATAACGAGTGCATAAAGACCCGTCGTCTCCGCAACAGCACATCCCATGAGCATCGTCGTCGTTACCGCACCTCTGCTCTCGGGCTGTCTTCCGATAGCCTCACATGCCTTTGCAACTGCATTTCCCTCACCGATACCGGGGCCGATACCCGCTATCATGGCACAGCCTGCGCCGAGTGCACATCCGCCGAGAATGATTCCGATTGCAAGTTCCAACATTTTTGTTTCCTCCGTTATTCTGTTTAGCTTGATCTTGCCTGTTTCTGTTTCCTGCGTTCGAGATATTTCTCATAGTCGAACGCGCCTCCTATGTAGAGCATCGTCAGCATGGCAAATATAAATGCCTGCAGACATCCGCTGAATACATCAAAATAGATCGAGAGCACGGCGGGAAGTCCTACCCTCAGGAAAGGGAACTCCCCGAGCTGTCCCGGGAGCCATCCGAGCAGGAGCGACGTTAGTCCGCCGAGTGCCGATGCAAGGAGCACCGATATTACCGTTCCCGACAAGATATTTCCGTAATGACGGAAAGCCATCGATATAGGTGTAGCCACTTCACTTATGATATTGAGCGGTGCCAGGAAAGGTACGGGCTCACCGAAACTCTTTATATAGTTCAAAGGACCGCATTTCATCTTGTAGAAGGTTATGAGGAAGAATACAAGGATAGCCCACCCGGCCACTATGTTGAGATCCGAAGTCGGCGGAAACAGTCCCGCCAGGCTCATAAGGCTCGACAGCGCGGACAGTACCAGGATCGATGCGATAAAGGGGGCAAATCCCCTGAAATACTCGCCCATATTCTCCGTTACCAGACCCTCGACCTTCTCGACAGCCCATTCGGCAAGCACCTGACGCTTCGTATAGACCTTCGCTCTTATCCCGTGAGTCATAAAAAGACAGAAGAACAGGACTTCGGCCATGACGAGCCATGAATTGACCTGTGCTTCCGTTATGGGAAGTCCTCCGAGCGGGAGAGCGATCTTAAAGAATATATGGGCACCCGTGATCTTTATCCCGTCAGAAGCGGGAACGAACAGTATCTTAAGGATTATTCCCGCCGCCAGGGGCAGGATGGTCATGAAAAGGAGGAATATATCCGTTATCCTGAATCTTATCCCGGCCTTACTCATCTGATGCCTCTTCAACGGACTCATTCCTGAGCCTGTTCTTTCTCGAATCGGTAAAGACCCTTCCGGCTATGGCTATCCTCGGGAAGAAGAGAGGAAGGATCGTCGCAACTGCATTAAAGACGGGAACGAGGACTCCTATGCCTGCGACCGCCAGCAGCATGAGCATCCTGTAAGTCTGCGAGAACTTCATCATGGTGCCCGCATCCTTAGGATCCTTCCCGAGAGCTTTCTGCAGTGTTATTCCCATGAGGAAGAAATTGAGTACGGCCGCCGTGCCTCCGAGCAGATTGCCGAGAAGGACAGACAGTTCCCATTTACGGAGTACGAGAAAGACGGCTTCCATGAGCATGCTCATGATAACCACGGAAGTTGCTATAAAGACCGTTTCCTTCTTAACCGTACTGTCTATCTTCATATTTGAAGTGTGCCGTTATCATCCTTTTTACTGACAGACCTGCTGCCTCATGTATTTTATATGGCGATGACCGTTATTTCAACCTGAAGGATCGGGATGAAATATATGCTTTACCCGTTTACCAGGAAGTCAACAGCCTCTATATATCCGTCAAATCCCTTGCCGGTGATCGTCTTCTTTGCGTAATAGGAGACATATGAGATCTGCCTGAATGCTTCGCGCTCGTCGACCTTTGAGATATGGACCTCAACAGTCGGGATGCCCGTCGCCTTCAATGCATCGAGTATTGCCACTGATGTATGCGTATATGCACCCGGGTTTATCACGATCCCATCGACTTTGTCATAGTATGCCTGCTGGATCATGTCGACTATGTCACCTTCGTGGTTGCTCTGCTTGAAATCCGCTTCAACACTCACTTTGTAACAATGTTCCTTTATCATTTCGACCAGATCGTCATATGTTTTCCTCCCGTAGATATCGGGTTCCCTTATTCCGAGCATATTCAGGTTTGGTCCGTTGATTATCAGTATCTTCATGATCATCCCTCCTTATAATCCGAGCTTCTGCCTGAGGCTGTCCGTTGCTTCCCTGAGGAAACCTTCCTTATCTTCAAAGGCATCCTCCTCCAGGGTAATGTCGCTCCAGCTCTCGTAGTTAGCGCGTCTTTCCTCATAGATGGCCTCCACGCCCTTTGCCGCCGTTACGGGACGGTCTTCTCCCGCAAGGACGGAAAGCGGCCTTTTGAGCCATACGACCGTGGAATTGCATCTTACGTAGTATCTGTTTATATCTCTCGTGACTATACCGCCGCCGCAGGATATCACTTTTCCCGACAGCGGAAGGATCTTCGAAGCGACCTCTGTCTCCTTCTTCCTGAACTCGTCCTCGCCCTTGCTCCTTATGGTGTCAGCGGCACTTTCGCCGAATACTCTTTTATATTCCTCATCAAGATCGATAAAGTCTCTTCCCGTGATCTTCGAAAGCCTTCTTCCAAGCGTTGTCTTTCCGCATCCGGGCATTCCGATCAGGACGATGTTCATCATGCTGCTCCTGACAGCCTCAAATACTGACCTTATCTTTTCTTTTTCCTTCTCATCAATAGCGGTGTCTTTTCCTTCAAAGATACGGCTTGCCTTCCATGCCTGCGCAACGAGCATCATGAGACCGCCCGCGGTCTTCATCCCGAGCCTTTGGGCCTTCATGAGCATACGCGTCGTGTGAGGATTATAGATAAGGTCCGCGAAGGCACCGCACCTGGGGAACTTCTCAAGGTCAACGACCTCGCCGTCGACTTCCGGATACATCCCCACAGGAGTACAGTTGACGATAAGCTCTGCATCAGGGCACCTGTCATAGACATTTTCGAAGTTGATCTCATCTCTTCTCGCAGCGAAAATGACTTCTTCCGCACCCATCTGTCTGAGCGCATATTCAACTGCAGCGGCAGCTCCGCCGTGACCCAGGATCAGGCACTTCTTTCCGTCAGGATCTATGTCCTTATCCCTGAGCATATATTCAAATCCGAAAACATCCGTATTGTATCCGTATGCCCTGCCGTCATCTTTGAACACGACAGTGTTGACGGCACCCGTTGCCGACGCTTCGTCCGAAAGCACACTGCATCTTGCGGCCGCTTCCTTCTTGTAGGGGATAGTAACGTTAAATCCGCCGTATACTCCGCCTTTGAACATATCGTCAAGTCCGCTTTCATCCCTCTCGGCAACAGTATATGTGTAGCTGTCCGTGAGCATCGAGTGGATCATGGGAGAATATGTGTGTGGCAGTGACTTTCCGAGTACGGCAAAGAGAGGCTTCTCCTGATGCTTCCTCGAGATCTCGAAGATCTTCTCATAGAGTTCGCCGACATAAGGGCGTGACTCATATCCCGCCTTCTTCGTCAGTTTACTTATCTTGTCTTTCTCCCGCGCGGGGTCGAATACGGCCTTCCCCGAAAGCCTCTTATCCTCTCCTATGAGCTTTGAGATATTCATCCTCTCCTCGAAAGCTTCGAGGAGCTTTCTGTCGGCTTCATCTATCCTGAGGCGCAGTTCGTCGAGTTTCATGAGAGCCCTCCCCTCTCATTCGAGAGTATCATGTCATATACCGCTATGGCAGCGGCAGCTTCCGTTACGGGAACGGCTCTCGGGACGATGCACGGATCGTGCCTTCCCTTTATCTCTATCTCGGCATTTTCCTTCTTCTCAAGGTCTACCGTCCTCTGCTTCTTGCCTATCGAAGGAGTCGGCTTGACGGCGCAGTCGAATACTACCGGTGCCAGATCTCCGACGCTGATGCCTCCGAGGATGCCGCCGCTCCTGTTGGACTCCATCTTTATGCTGCCTTCGCCGTCGATAACAAAAGGGTCGTTATTCTGGGAACCTCTGAGCTTTGCGGCCTCGAATCCGTTTCCGAATTCGACTCCCTTTACTGCGGGTATCGCGAAAAGGATCTGTGCGATCTTACCCTCTATCCCGTAAAACAGGGGGCCGCCCAGCCCTTCGGGAAGACCGAAGATACATGTCTCGATGATGCCTCCTACGGAATCAAGATCCGTTCTGGCCTCTTCGATCTTCTCTTTCATCCTCTCTCCGGCATTATCGTCTATTACGGGAAACTCCTTTTTGCATACACCGAGAAGCCCGTTTTTGAATCCTTCGTCAGAAGGAGCATGATCGTAATATGAATCATCCTTCTGTCCCGCTATCTCCTTTATGTGGGACGCGATCCTGATGCCCCTCTTTTCGAGCTGCTGAAGAGCTATCGAACCTGCTATGCAAAGAGGTGCCGTCATCCTTCCAGAGAAGATGCCGCCTCCGCTCTTCGAAGCCTCGCTGCCGTACTTGAATCCTGCCGTGATATCGGCATGTGAAGGCCTCGGCCTGTTCATTATCGAAGCATAGTCCTTCGGCTTTGTATTCGTATTGATGATATAACCGTGAAGCCTTCCGTCATCCGCCTTTTCGAACCGGACTTCATCCTTCTCGCTCCTGGGCGTCGACCATGCATTCCTGCCGGGCGCCCTTCTTTCCATCAGAAGACGCGTCTCTTCCGTATCAGGCTCTGTTCCTTCAGGAAGACCTTCAATGAAAACGCCTATCGTCTCGCTGTGAGACTGGCCGTAGATCTCGATGTTAAGCACATCCCCTCTGTAAATGCTCCTCATGCTCATTAAGTCATTTCCTTCCCTATCATCTCCCGGAGTTCAGGAAATGATTTATTAAGACATTCCGTATCGTCGATCCCGACTTTCACCTTAAGTATCACTGCTATAAGTATCGCACACATTGCCATCCTGTGGTCATGATATGAAGAAAGCTTTAAAGGCTCCTCATATCCTTCCGTGCGGCTGTATCCGAAAATGGTGAGAGTATCCTCTGTATCTTCCGTCTTCACACCGGCCGCCAGGAGCTGTTCCCTGACTGCCATGACGCGGTCCGACTCCTTGATGCGCAGCCTTCCTGTGCCCTTCAATACCATCTTCCCGAACGAAAAAGCAGATACGACCGCCATATAAGGTGCAATGTCCGGCGTATCGGTGCAGTCCCATTCCGCGGAGGTGTCAGAAGAAGCGCTGTCAGCGAGCTTCAGGAAGTCCAGTATCGCACGGTCCCCCTGCTTCGAATCCATCGAAAGACCCGTGACGTTTATGCCGCAGTATCTTGCAAGGCAAAGCAGGAACGCGCCGTTGCTCCAGTCGCCCTCCACGGAAAGAGGTCCCGGCTGTCTTACGGGATATCCGCCGCATGAAGGTGTGAATACATTGTCATCAAACTTCGCGGGGGCGCCGTATTTGGCAAGAACATCCGTCGTAAGGCCGATATAGTGGACCGACTTAAGGTCTCCCGTCACCACGATCCTGCTTTCCTCATCGAATAAAGGAAGCGCCATCAGCAGTCCCGAAATGTACTGACTCGATACGCTTCCGTCTATCGTATATATTCCGGCACTCATGGAGCCTTTCGCTATGATGCTCCTCGTGCTCTCATCCTTTGTTATCTCTATCCCGTTCGGCCTCATGGCATCGGCAAGCTCATCGAAAGGCCTGTCGAAAAGGCGTCCCTTCGTCCTGAAGACTACGGACGACGCGGTCTCATGTCCCTTGCGAAGAAGGAGCGCACATGCGACCGGTATCATGAACCTTATCGTCGATCCGCTCTCATTGCAGTCGAGGATCACATCCTGCCCCGGGACAGCCTGCGCCACAGAGCGGAGGCACGCTCTCGTCGCTTTGATGTCATCACTGTCTCCCGGCATATCATCGAGGTGGCTTCTGTCAGAACACAGGAAACTTACGATGAGCTCCCTGTGCATCACCGATTTGGAAGGCGGTGCCTTGATCTCGCCGTGAAGTCCTTTCCTGCCGTCTATTATCATCCGTTCTTTCCCCCGGCGATAAACTCACCGTACTCTTCGGGAGTCATCCTGACTATCTCCGAAGTCCCTATCTTTTTAACGACGATCACCGATATGGTGCCGCCTCTTTTCTTCTTGTCGTTCATTGCACCGTCGACTGCTTCCTCTGCCGTTATATCATCAGAGACGGGAAGTCCGTATGCACTTAATAGATCCTTCATCTTTCCCGCTTCTTCCGCCTCCAGCATTCCCGCCTTGACGGACGAATCTATAATGATGCCCATACCCTTCGCGACACATATTCCGTGAGGGAGCTTAAAGTCACTGTTCCTCTCTATGACATGCCCTACCGTATGCCCGAAGTTCAATGTCTGTCTTCTTCCGTTATCATGTTCGTCATCTACGATGACATCAACCTTGTCGGCAACATTTTTCGATACCATCGCCTCAAGAAACTGATCGTCATCCCTGAAGGACGAAATGCCGCCCTCAGATGCTTTTTTGACGAGCATCTCATACAGTTCGGGATCCATTATGAAAGCATGCTTCAGGACTTCTCCCATTCCCTCTCTGATGAGCTCATCGGGAAGGGTCTTAAGGCAGTCCGTATCCTCAATTACCATCGAGGGCTGGTGAAAAGCGCCCGCCAGGTTCTTTCCTGTTCTGAGGTCTATCCCTGTCTTTCCTCCGACTGCTGCATCCACCATTGCAAGGAGCGATGTCGGCACCTGAAATACTTTAATACCGCGAAGGAATGTCGCCGCGGCAAAACCGCCCATGTCGGTCGTTACTCCGCCGCCCAGCGAAACTACCGCATCGGTCCTCGTAAATCCTTCCTCAGCCATCTTCTCCCACATGTCCGAAACAGTTCCGATATTCTTGTTCTGCTCGCCCGCCTCATATATGAATTCCGATACTTCGAACTTGCTGATCTCCAGCCCTTTCTTCACAGTGTCGAGATAGAGCGGCGCAACATTCGAATCTGTTACGATCAGTACCTTTTCGACTTCGGGAGAACTCTTCTTTATGAGGCTTCCGACCTGCGTGAGCGCACCCTTGCCGATGATGACCTTATATGAAGGCTTTGTGCCTACGAAGATGCCTTTCATTTGCCGTCCACCTCTTCTTTTCTCTCTTTGCCTTCGCGGAGGAGTTCCTTCAGCGTTTCCCTGTCGTCATTCTCCATTGCGTCGCGGTATTTCTTCAGTTCCTCGATAAGATAATCCGTCTCCTTAATGAGGTTGTCCTTATTCTCGAGGAAGAGCTGCGTCCACATCTCCGGATTGAGCCATGCGACCCTTGTCATATCCTTGTATGATCCCGCCGAAAAGCCTTTATGCTCGAGTGCCGAAGGACTCTTGATATAAGCATTCGATACAAGATGCGCCATCTGTGATGTAAAAGCTATTATCCTGTCGTGGTCCTCGGGATGTGAAGGACAGAACGATCCGAAACCGCATGGCTCGAGCATCTTCTTGACCCTGTCCAGGATCTCTATATCGTCGAACCTGTCAGGACATACGACCATGGGAGCGCCTTTGAACATATCAGCTCTTGAATGGCCCATTCCGGAAAACTTCGTTCCGGCCATTGGATGACATCCTACAAATTCGAATCCGGATTCTTTTGCGATCCTGAAGCATTCCCTGCATACGAGCCTCTTTGTTCCGCATGCATCGATCACGAGGCAGTCTTTGCTTACAAGATCCTTCTTCGAATCGAGCCACTTTATGGAAGCCTCCGGATAGAGGCTCAGGATGATAAGATCACATTTTCCAATATTCTCATCCGTAAGGACATCATCGATGACGCCCTGCATCTTCGCCATGTCGGCAACAGTTTCCGTACGGTTCCATCCGTATACGGTAATACCTTCACCGTTCTCCTTATATGCCTTCGCGAAAGATGCTCCTATCAGTCCCAGTCCGACTACTCCGACGACCATTGTCATTACCTCTTTTCCTTATCTTTCCTTACAGGGCTGCCCTTATCCTTGCAATAGCAGCGCTTACATCCTCGAACTGTGCGGGAGTGAGCGACTGCGCCCCGTCAGAGAGCGCTTTCGACGGGTTGGGATGGACTTCGATCTCCAGACCGTCAGCACCCGATGCGACTGATGCCATCGACATGGGCTTTATGAGGCTTGCCTTACCGGTAGCATGCGAAGGATCCGCAACGATGGGAAGATGTGTCAGTTCCTTGAGCATAGGTATCGCGGAAAGGTCAAAAGTATTCCTCGTATATGTCTCATATGTCCTTATGCCTCTCTCGCAGAGGATAACGTTCTCATTTCCCTCTGCCATGATGTATTCGGCACTCATAAGGAGCTCCTTCATCGTGGCTGCGATACCTCTCTTGAGGAGGACAGGCTTTCCGCTCTTTCCGAGAGCCTTGAGCAGTTCGAAATTCTGCATATTCCTTGCACCTACCTGCAGGCAGTCGATATCCTCGAAAAGGTGGAGCTGGTCAGCGCCCATTATCTCGGTAACGATGGGAAGTCCCGTAGCTTCTCTTGCCTTGATGAGGAGCTTTAATCCCTCCTCTTTCAGTCCCTGGAAATCGTAAGGAGAAGTCCTGGGCTTGAACGCGCCTCCGCGAAGGAGCGTAGCGCCTGCTGCCTTGACCGCCTTTGCAGTCTCGACTATCTGCTCTTCGGACTCTACGGAACAGGGGCCTGCAATAACTGCAAAGTTTCCGCCTCCGATCTTAACTCCTCCGATATCGACTATGGTGTCCTCCGGATGGAACTTGCGGTTAGCCTTCTTAAAAGGATCCGATATCCTCGTTACGTTCTCGATGATATCGAGTCCTGACAGAAGATCTATATCGATACCTGTTGTATCTCCGATAAGTCCCAGAACTGTGCAGAACTCACCTTTCGATTCGTTGACCCTGACACCCTGTTTCTCGAACCAGCCGATAAGATTCTTTATCTGACTCTCCGTTGCCGTACTCTTGATTACTGCGATCATGTTGTTTCTCCTTTCGCGCCCGCGGACGTTCCCCTTACTAAACCGTAAACGCCGCCCGGTCTGTGATCCGTGCGGCGCTTTAGTCTTTTTCTTTTTATCCTTTAAGGAAGAATCCCGTCATGCACAAACCACTCTTACTTTGAACAGCCAACGTAAAAGTAATAGTAATAATATGCATTTCCGATAAAACCCTTGTTCATTGGGACAGATATCGCCTTCCTTAAAAAATCAATGTCTATTTAAACACTGACAGGGGGCATGTGTCAAGGGAAACGTTCTGAGGATATCAGCCGGCCTTCCTTGCCCTTATGAGCTCGACGACCTGGTCGGGTTTCATATCGAGAGCGACCGCCAGCTCTGCATTTATCCTCTGCGTAGCATCCGAGAGCATCTTCTCATCCTGCATATTGAGAGTCTTCCCTTCTTCGCCGAGTCTCTCCTTGTGCTCGGAGATGGAGGAAATGACTTCCACGATCTCCTTCCTGTTGCCGCCCGAGAGTTTCTGCGAAAACAGATCCTTCCTCTCGTTCCTGTCTTCGATCCAGTCACATTTCACGGACTTGATGGAGTCGATAAGATCCATCGCCTCATCCCTCGTCATGACAGGCTGCATCTTGGATGTAAGATTCTCATTATTGCAGGGTACAAAAACGGTCATCGCCTGCTTCACGAAAAGGGGTCTCAGGACATAATACTTCTGGGGGCGTTCACGACCGTATCTGATATCCCTGATATCATCGATCTCGCATACGCCGCTTCCGCCGTATACAATTGTGTCACCTATCTTGCAGTTCATAAGAAAACGACCTCGAAAAATGCCTCAAATGGATAAAAGCCCACAAAAATATTATATCCCCCTTTAAGAGGGGAATACAGTTGTCATTTTTTACAAAAAAAATATTTGACAAGATGTGCCAAAAGCTCAGTCCTCGGGCTGGTATTTATATATGTCCGCGACCTCACTGATCGTGATATATGCACGGGGATCCGCCCTGTGCACGACAGTTCTCATCCTGGATATCTGAAACCTGTTGACGACAAAATACACAATAGCCTTGTCCTTATTGGTAAATCCGCCCTTGGCAGGGATCTTTGTCGTTCCGGATCCGAACTCCTTTATGAGTGCATCCGACACCTTATCGGCCTTGTCCGTGATGATCATGACGGATTTCGATCTGTCTAAGCCTTCGGCGATGAAATCGATCGTATGGAGTGCAACATAATATGTGACGATGGAATAGAGCGGCAGCGTCCAGCTCTGAAGTATCAGGCCGCAGATAACATAGAGGATGACGTTATAACACATCATGAACGAACCGACCGTGAGGTTGAGCTTTTTCGCGAAGATAACAGCCATTACCTCTATGCCGTCGATCGCTCCGCCGTGCCTTACCGCTATACCCGATCCGGCGCCGCAGATAAGGCCTCCGAAGACGGCGCACAGGAGAAGATCCGCGCCCGCTATCGGTGATGAGGTAAGGCCCTCATCCAGGACAAAAGCCTCCATTACGGAAGCGAACAGTGAATACATGAGAACGGCAAAGACCGAATAGAAAGTAAATGCGAATCCTTCCTTCCTGTAACCATAGAGGAGAAGAGGGATATTAAGGATTACCAGAAAGAGAGAAAGCGTCAGATACCCGGGAGTAAGCTGTGACAGGAGAAGCGACGTTCCGGCTATACCGCTGTCATAGAGCTTGACAGGAGCAAGGAACGTAGTGATACCCACGGCGCTCACGAGGCCCGCAAGTGCCATGAAAAAGATCTTCTTTACTTCCAGTTCCTTGATGCTGTCCCTTATAGATCCTTTTATCCGCATGTTCTGATTTTACCACAAAGCAGGAACAGGAGATAACCTGCAAGATCGCAGGTTACTATCGTCGCTCCCGTAGGAGTGGAAAAGATTATCGAGAGTATAAGCCCCAGGAGAACACAGACGACCGAGAAGATCACGGCACATACCGTCACGGCGCGGAAGTTCCTGAAGATGCACATTGCGGAAAGTGCGGGGAATACTACCAGAGCGGATATCAGGAGCGATCCTATGAGGTTCATCGCTATGACTATTATGACTGCGATGATGACGGCTATGAGAAGGTTATATCTCTCGGCCCTGACTCCGGATGCTTTCGAGAAATCCTCATCGAAAGTGACAGCAAATATCCTGTTGTAAAAGATGATGAAGACGGCGACCGTTATCACTGCCGCGACAAGACAGACTATAACATCTTTCATCGAAAGGGTGATGAGTGCCGTCGATCCGAAGAGCGTGCTGCATATATCACCTGTCAGATTCGACGAAGCGGAGAAGACATTCATGAGAAGATATCCTATCGCGAGAGCGCTTACGGATACCATGGCTATCGCCGCATCGCCGTGAACCTTCCTGCTCTTTCCGCCCTTCAGGAGGAATACCGCAGCGAGCACTGTCGCAGGCATAACGAAGAGCATATTATCGGTAAGGTTCATTACCGTCGCAACGGATATCGCTCCGAATGCCACATGTGACAGTCCGTCCCCTATAAACGAATATCTCTTGAGTACGAGTATCACGCCGAGTAGCGCGGAGCATACAGCGATAAGTATGCCTACGATAAAGGCATATCTGACGAAGGGAAACTGGAGGTATGTGATCAGTTTTTCAAACATTCTGTTACAACCTCGTTCGACTCGAACCTTATAAGGTGAGTCGCATACTTCCTGGCCGCATCTATATCGTGAGTGATCATGATAATGGCCGTCTTATCTTCCCTGTTGAGCCTGTTTATAAGTTCATACATATCCACGGTTACCTGCGGATCGAGACCTGCAACGGGCTCGTCGAGAAAGAGCATCTTCTCTGTTGCGCAAAGCGCTCTTGCAAGGAGTACTCTCTGCTGCTGGCCTCCAGAGAGTTCCCTGTAGGATCTGTCCCTGAGGTCCGATATCCCCATCCTCTCCATATTGGCGAGGGCTTCCTTTTTCTGCTCTGAAGAATAAAAAGGACGAAGGCCGAGCCTGCCCTGAAAGCCTGACAGGACTATCTCTTTAACGGATGCGGGAAAGTCCCTCTGTGCATCGGTCTGCTGGGGGAGATATCCTATCTCGTTCTTGGACAGTCCGTCGCCGTAGATTATCCTCCCGGACAAGGGCTCCTTAAGACCAAGTATCGTCTTCATGAGGGTTGTCTTACCCGTTCCGTTCTCCCCGACGATGCAGTGATACTCTCCGGTCCCTATCTCGATATTGATATCTGAAGCAAGGACCGTATTATCGTATCCGAGGACTAAGTCTTCACACTTGAGCAGAGCCATCGTCAGCCTTCCTTTGCCATACAGCCGCTGCACTTGCCGTACAGGACCGTTCTGTAGGGATCTATCTCAAAACCGTGGTGTTCCTTTATATGCTCAACGAACGACATGATCTCGCTGCAGTCCATATGTATCAGCACACCGCATGATTCACACTTACAGTGGTAGCAGTTCTTCTCACACAGATGATCTTCTTCCGGAACGAATTCATAGCACGCGGAAGTGCCTTCATCGATAATGTATTTACTGAGACGTCCGTCGTCCACGAGCTTTTCGAGCTGCCTGTAAACGGTAGCCGTTCCGATCGTGCTCCCTTTTGACTTCAGGCATGTACAGATCTCGCCCGCCGTCATATGCCTTCCGGGCATGGAGCTTAAGTATTCGAGGAGTTCTTCCTTATGTCTCGTGTTATAACCTTTCTTAATGGTCATATGTATTCTTCCTTCTCCCGCTGACGGGGACACTTTTGAAAATGAGAACTGTTTTCATATTTTACTATCTGATTGTCCATTGTCAACCTGTGTAGTATCATTTCCTCATGAAAAAAGGACTTGTACTTGAAGGCGGAGCGCTCCGCGGCCTGTTTACATCAGGCATCCTGGACGTATTCATGGAGGAAGGCATCGAATTTGACGGTGCCGTCGGAGTGTCTGCGGGAGCCGCTTTCGGCGTAAATTATAAATCGAGGCAGCCCGGCAGGGTCATCCGCTATAACAGGCGCTTCTGTAAGGATTACCGTTACAGGAGCATCCGTTCGCTCATACTGACAGGCGATCTTTTCGGTGCGGATTTCTGCTACAGGGAGATACCCGACGAGCTGGACCTTTTCGACAAGAAGACATTCCGCGAGAATCGGATGCAGTTTTACTGCGTGGCGACTGATGTCGTGACCGGAAAACCCGTATATACACTTCTTACGGACGGCGGAACGAGGGACATGCTCTGGACCAGGGCCTCGTCTTCTATGCCTCTTGCGTCGAGGATCGTAAAGATCGATGACGGTAAGTATCTTGACGGCGGGATCTCGGATTCCATTCCCCTGAAGTTTATGGAAGAGAAAGGCTTTGACAGGAATGTCGTTATCACGACTCAGCCTTATGATTTCGTAAAGGGTTCATATGACAATATCATGCCGGTCGTGAAGGTCAGCCTCCTCAAGTATCCCGAGGCGGTAAAGGCCATAAGGGACAGGCACATCATGTACAATGAGCAGACACGCTATATAAAGCAGAGGGAAGCGGAAGGCGAAGTATATGTCATAAGACCTCCCGAGCCTCTTAATATCGGGTCTCTCGAAAAGGATCCCGATCAGATGACGAGAGTCTATGAGACCGGAAGAGAAGAAGGCAGGAAACACCTCTCAAAGATAAAGAGATATCTTGACGGGGAGGACGTAAGATGAATACGAAAAAGCTCCTTCTCGTACTCCTTCTTGCACTCAGCCTGTTGGCCGCTTCCATTTATCTTTTCAGTGGAAGCGACAGCGGGAGCGCACCTTCCCTGGTGACATCTTTCGACTATTCCTGGACGGAAGACAACAGATATATCGCCCATGCATGCGGCTCGATAAACGGGATATCCTATTCCAATTCAAAAGAGGCTCTCGAAGAAAACTATGCAAAAGGGTGCCGGATCTTTGAAGTGGATCTTCTCGAGACCGCTGACGGTAAGCTCGTCTGCTGGCACAGCTTTACTACCTATGACCTCGTTCCGGAGGAGTTTACCGGGACTTTCCCGACAGAGGAGGAATTCCTTTCGATGGAGATAAAGGGCGGCCTTCATACGATGGACTTCGGATATGTCGTCGATTTTATGAGCGAGCATGACGATGTCTACATCGTGACCGACACGAAGACACTTACAAAAGAGGATACTCTCAGGCGGTTTACTGAAATACGCGATATCGCTTCGGCAAAGGACTCTTCCGTTCTGGACCGCATCATCCCTCAGCTCTACTATCCTGAGATGAAAGAAGAGGTAATGTCCGTCTACGAATGGAGATCCCTGATCTACACAATGTATCTGGTCGCCGAGGGAACGCGTTACGGCGACGTGATGGATTACGTTACCGAAAACGGCATCGGAGTCGTCACCGTGTCCGTCGAGCGGGCAAACGATACTTTCATCAGGGACCTGAACGAGCGCGGCATCAAAGTCTATCTCAATACTGTCGACAGCGAAAAGGAAGCCGCCGCCTGGAAAGAACGCGGAGTATACGGTTTTTACACGAATGACCTGATCTGATCTTCATATAACATTGTTACAGATATAGAAAAGACGGCCCTCAGGGCCGTCTTTGTGTATTACTCTTATTATGACCGCAACATCAGAACGAAGCCTGATTCTTACCGTTCCTCTTGGACTTGTAGAGCTTCCTGTCTGCCATGGAGATGAGCTCAGATATATCATTGCCCTTCTCATATGATGCGACACCCATGGAGATAGTCACGTTGACATTCTTTCCTTCGCCGACATCGATAGGCGTGTCGGAAACTGCCTTCATTATCGTCTTGGCGATCCCCAGAGCCTGCATCTTGTCGCAGTCAGGCAGCATCAGTACGAATTCGTCGCCGCCGATCCTGAATACCGTATCGGTCTTCCTCGAGTACATGCGGATCGAAGAAGCCACATGTCTTAATACATCATCGCCCTTGGGCTGTCCGTACTGGTCATTTATCGGCTTCATATCGTCAACGTCGATCGCAACGATGGAGAATGTATTCCCGTCGTCCCTTCTCCCGTAGATACCGATCATCTGCTCCATGAGCTCGTAGAAATAGATCCTGTTATAAAGTCCTGTAAGCTCATCGATCCTCGCCAGTCTCTGCATCTTCTGGTTGGACCTCTCGAGCTCCTTCTCCATTCTCTTCTGTGCTGTTATATTCTTGGAGATACCCCATGTTCCGATGATCTGTCCGTCCTCATTATAGAGAGGATACTTCGAGGCAAGGAAATACATGAGTCCGTCTTCACCGTCTCCCTTTTTCCACTCCTCTGTCTGATTGAGGATGGGCTTTCCGGTGCTGATTATCTTGAGTTCGGCATTCCTTGCAGCCTGCGCAAAGCTCTCCGGGAAGAAATCAAAATCCGTCTTTCCGAACATCTCGTCAGGGGATGAGACTCCGACCTGAAGCGCATGTTCCTTGGAATTCCACAGGAACCTCGATTCGAGATCCTTAAAATAAACTGTATCAGATGAGAATTCCCTTATCGTATTGAGCACAAGGCTGTCGATATGCATGATCTCTTCAGGCGTCATCTTCTCGGGGTCGATAGATTCCATATTTCCGTCCTCCTAACGTGTTAATGATAACACATCAGACTGTGTGCAACCACAGTCTTATCACAAAATCCTGATCTTTTACCTCAGCCTCAACGATACCGTTCATGGCATCCACGAGCTTCTTTACTACCGAAAGTCCTATCCCGCTGGAATTAACATGTCTCGATGTGTCGCCTTTATAGAACCTGTCGAAGACTTTCGAAGGGTCCGGAGCTTCCTCCCCGAGCATGTTGCTTATCGAAAGGACGGCATACTGCATCTTGCTGCGTTCCTGCTTATGAAGATCGATCGATACCCTCTCCTTACCGTGTACAAAGCAGTTCTTTATGAGATTCTGGAGTATCCTCTTTATCGACTGTTCATTGCCTATGACGCTTATGCCCTCTTCGACATTTACCTCCGGCTCCATTCCGTATTTCTCAAAATCATCGTAATACGAAAAGAGCGTATCAAGAGTGATCTTTGACATGTCGATATTTCCGAGATCCACCTTATAGTTGACTCCGGAGACTTTCGTATAGAAGAACATAGTCTCGAGGATCTCACTCAGGGAATCTATCCTCTCGTTGATTATCTTTGCATATTTGTCCTTTTCGGCGGGATCATCTGTCTCGTTCATCAGCTCAAAGTATCCCTTGAGCGATGTCAGGGGTGTCCTTATGTCGTGCGACATGTTGGTGAGCGTATCCTTGATCTCCGCGTCCTGTCTCGAGATCTCTATCTCCCTTGCCCGGTAACTGTCGATGATGTCGTTGATATCGGCAGCAAGATCGTTGAAGCCTCTGGACTGGCCGTAGAACGTTACCTTCTTGTTCGTGTCATTCTTCGCGATAAAGTGGACCTGCCGCCTGATACTCCTGATCGCACTGAACATCGTGAGGATTATAAAGATCAGACCGAGAAGACATACCGCAAGGATAAGTATCAGTACTTCATGTATCACAGTTCGTTCCTCCTCCCGTCAGCAACGGTCGCTATTATGGTCCAGAAAGCGATCAAAATGAAAGCGAACATGAACAGTGTCGGAATCGAAAAGAGATGGGGCACTCCGAGACCTTCATAGGTAATATATGTTCCGGGGGCACTTATAGCCGAGATGAGCTCTTCATAGTAGGAATCGACTGTGACCGTCATATCCGGTTCCGAAAATCCCGAAGCGATTCCCATGGCAAATATCTCTGCAAGATTAATGAGATAGTAGACGGAAATGACCGCACCCTTTTTCCTGAAGATCTTTGACAGGGCAAAAGTCTTCATCATCGCACAGAGCATAGTGATCACCGTTCCTATGTAGATCCACATCAGGCCCCTGGGATAGAGCTTCGCAAAAAGATTCTGCCATCCGTCTCCGATGACTCCAAGAGCCATCGCGAGCAATACCGAGAGCGATATGACCGGAGCTGTAAGGAATACTCCCGCGATATCCGCCGCCAGTCTCTTAAATCTGTTGTGGACACTTCCGGCGATATTGACCATAGTCCTGTACTTATAGTAATCGCATACCATGAAGGTGATGTTCACGACACAGAATATGGTAAGCATCATCGAAAAGATCTGGCCTGACGATGTCTGGTAATAGACATGGTTGCCTTCTGATGCTGATTCGATGATGCCGGCATCCACATACATACCGAAGGATATAAACCAGACAAATGCAGCCGCGAGCACGGTCGCGACTGCACCGAGCAGGAATGCCCTGCTCTTATAGAATCTTATCTGCTGTATCCTTACCAGGTTTGTAAACATCCGTCAGGCAACATCCCTCTTTTTAGATACGATGAGAGCTATACCATATCCGACCACAAGGTAGATCGCCGCTATCACCGCAACTCTGATTATATCACCTGTACTGTCAGAAACGCTGAGTCCCTGGATATTTGCCGTGAGCATATAATCCGAAAGAGCGAAGTGATCAGCCCAACCGAGCGTCTTATTGATAAGATGGTTGACCGCAAGAGACAGGAGCGTAAGGATCCCCTGGGAGATGACCACGCCGACTGCGATAGCTGCTGCCTTGCTCCTCGTAACGCTCGCTATGGCGAATACTATTACGGAGAATGCCAGGAGTCCGAGATAAGTAACGAGGAAATATACAACGAATCCTGACGAGAAGCCGAACCTGAGGCTCTTTGCCCACCATGCCATCGTCAGTGCCGAGAATGCATACATAAGGATCTGTATGAACAGAGCATATACAGCTATGACAAGTACGCGTGCCGCAAGTACGTGACCCTTATGGTTCATGCCCTTGAGGTTGTTCTTGTTAACGCCCGTTGAATATACATCTCCGGCGAACAGTCCCGCGAAGATCGCCATAATGAGGAACGCATTCATTCCGGTAACGTTCATCTTGAACATCTTGGCTACTGTAGACTTGTAGAGCATACCCTCACCGAAAAGGTCTGAAAAGCTGTCGACCTGTGCTCCGGTGACTCCTGTCTGGATGCCTGTCTCGGAAGGCTCACCGTTATTGTTATTTGCATCAACATTAACGGAAATGTCCATTGCCTTCTCATAGTCGGCATCCTCCATGACCTGCTCGAGTTCTTCATCCTCTACACCCATCATGTTGAATGTGCTGATCTTTGTGTATGTGAAACCTGTAATAACGCATAATGCGAACAATACTATCGCGAGGATCCATACACACTTCATCTTTAAGGCTCTGTAAGCCTCTGATCTTGCAAAATTAAATAACATACCTCTCACACTCCCTTCAGATCAGGTCACCGCCGACGGTTCCCGTGACCTTGAGGAAGTATTCCTCGAGGTCTGACGACTCAACTCCGATCGAATCGATCGGTATCCCTGCTTTTCCTATTTCCATGTTAAGGGCTGATGTCTCACCCAGTCTCTCGAATATATAGATCGTATTTGCATCCATTACCTGATAATCGGTATAGCCGAGGGAATCAAGTACGGGCACGATACCCGATGTCTCCGCCGCCTTGATGACGACCTTGTCGCGGCACTTGAGCTTGAGCTCCTCGCTCGTGGATTCCTCGATGATCTTTCCGTTGTTGATGATAGCGTAATCGGTAGCTATCTTTGAAAGCTCCTCAAGGATGTGGCTGGAGATAAGTATCGTGATGCCGTTCTCCCTGTTGAGCTTCAGGATCATCTCTCTTATCTCTACGATACCCTGGGGATCGAGACCGTTGATCGGCTCATCGAGAAGGAGAAGATCGGGCTCTCCGACAAGAGCAAGAGCTATGCCGAGGCGCTGCTTCATTCCGAGAGAGAACTTGCCGGCCTTCTTCTTTCCGACTTTGCCAAGTCCGACGAGCTCGAGCTTGTTCATTATATATTCCTTATCGCCTATGTTATAGGCCAGGCACTTTATCTTGAGATTGTCATATGCCGAAAGATTCGGCTGGATGGCGGGAGCCTCTATGAGTGCGCCTATCCTTGCAAATGCCTGATCCGCACTTCCGTCGAATCCGACATAATTGAACGAGCCGCTCGTGGGATTGGCAAGTCCTGCCAGCATCTTCATTATAGTTGTCTTACCGGCACCGTTCTTTCCGATGAGTCCGTAGATCGAACCTTTCTTGATATGGATATCGACGTTATCTACTGCCGATACGCTCTTATACTTCTTGGTCAGACCTTTTGTCTCGAGCAATAATTCTTCCATCTGAACATTCCGTCCTTTCTTTGATAGTGCCATTATATGGGCGATTTATTCATTCATCGACAACAAAAGTTAAAGAAATATTAAAGGGGAACGTCTCAACAGGAGCATCGCGGTCAAATGATCCGCAAAAAGGATGGATCATATGACCAGTCACTTGACACGCACCCGGGACAGTGAGGATACGGGTCCCAGTATACTAAAACAGCAGAAATGCAAAAATAGTATACCGAAACGACACCTTCGGTATACTATTTCTTTATTATTTGAAAAATAGTATACCAAAATCGAGGATCCGGTATACCTATTTTTAAAAAATCGAAAAATAGTACACCGATTTGGCCTTTTCGGTGTACTAAATCGCAAAAAATCGAAAAATAGTATACCGGCGCGCCATTTTCGGTGTACTAAATCGTAAAAAAAGGGAAAAAAGTATACCCGGGGGGTAAAACAGCGGTGGGTATCAGCACGAAGCCTTTACTTCGGCCTCGCAAGCCTGAATCCGATGCCCCAGATTGTATCGATATACTCATCGTCGGTGATCTTTTTCATTTTCGATCTTATATTACTTATGTGGACATTGATCGTCTTATCCTCGCCGATATAGAAATCGTTCCAGGCATATTCATAGATCTCCTGCTTCGAGAAAACCTTGGTCGGATGGAGCATGAAGAGCTCCAGTATCTTGAACTCCTGCCTTGTGAGAGACAGCTCCTTTCCGCACAGATCAGCCTCGAAAGTATCCTTGTTAAGGACAAGGTCCTTGAACTCGAGTATCTTGACCTCTTCGGGCTTCTCGTCCGCATATGACAGACGGCGCAGCTGCACGTCGACCCTCGCGATAAGCTCCTTTATCTCAAAGGGCTTCCCGAGGAAATCGTCAGCGCCCATGGCGAGAAGGTCCACTTTGGAATCGGTGGAGCATTTCGCCGATGAAACTATTATCGGAACATTCGAGATCTCCCTTATGCTCTTCGTCAGCGATTCGCCGGACATTCCGGGCATCATCAGATCCAGGATGACCAGATCGAACCTGTCAGATTTGAAATTGAGCATACCCTCAGTTCCCGAAAAAGCCTGGACGACTTCATATCCATGCTTCCTCAGGGCCTCGTAGATCATATCATTGATGGCCTGGTCGTCCTCGGCAACAAGTATCCTCGGTGTCTTATCGTTCATCTGGCAATTCCTCCGGTCAATATTCCCCTGTCATCCCGAAAAGCTCATCGTAAGGGGTGTCAGTAGTCTTCGATTATCGTATATGCCACACCGAAGAATACCATAAGTATGAGTGCGACTATCATAAGATAAAATCCGAAACCGAATTCCATCGTCACATCGCCGCCCTTTGTTCCATAGAGCTCTCCCATAAGGTTGTTGAGCCCGCTCATCTGGAAGGCGGAATAATCCTGCGTCATCGCATCCTTGGCAAGTGTATATCCGGTAAAGACGGCCTCCGCGGCAGCGACCATAGCCGTCCTGTTCTTCAGTCCCATAAAGACCGTGGCCAGTTCAGCTACAGCCAGACCGAGTATGACAAAGCCCTTAAATGTACCCCAGAGACTGTATGTCTCCTCCTTCACGCCCTCGAGGACGCTCAGACCGCCCCAGTTAATGACTATGTACGGCAGGAAAACGCATATCGCCATAAAAATGCATGAGACCGCCGTGGCCAGTCCGTAAAATGTCTTTCTGCCCATGTCTTTACTCCTGTGCCGTACTTTCAGTCTCGTAATTGATGATCGTCTCGGCAGGAGAATAATCAACCTTAGTTACCTTGTGGTCAGATTCAAATGCCTTGATCTGCTCGAGATAGCACTGGTCATAATCCTCATACATGTCGAAAGGCCATCCTGCGATCGTACCTCTCTTATCAGGATCATGAGAGACATAGTCGCTCGTGACACTGCCACCTTCAGTAACGGTTATATTGCGGAGCTCCCTCGTGTCGTAATAAAAGGACAGATTTCCGTTCTCACGGCGCATATATGTGATCTTCATTATGGTCACGAACCTGTTGCCATCCTCGGCAGTTATGAGCCACGAACCCATATACTCGACCGATATGGGATCATAATTCTCCCATCCGTCATTATATGTATTCAGAGCCTCGTTCCTGTCATTCTTGAACTTCTTCATGGAACTCGATACGGCATCTGTGAGGAAGTCGTCGGTGAGATCGTCCGCGGATATTTCATAATCAGGCTTTGTCTCCTCGGTCTTCTTCGCGATATCCGTAAACTTATCCAAATTGCCGACCATGGACTTCATTACCTTGTATGAACCATAACCGATCAACGCAAATATCGCAAGGACGATGAGGGCGCTTATCCTTCCGCTGATAAATTTCTTTACAGCCTTCTTCCTCTGCTCGGTCTTCAGCCTCTGCTCTCTCCTGAGCTGGGCTTCCTCCTCGAGCTTGTACTTCGTCTCAAGGAGTTCCTTCTTATGCTCGAGGTCCCTGGCGCTCCTTTCCTCTTCGGTCAGGAGCTTCTCATATTCCACGTCGGCGTCGTCATAGTCGGGAACGAATGCCGCACCGCAGCTCGCACATACGAACTTGTCGCCGTCCTTAACGATCTGTCCGCTGCAGTTAGGGCATGTAAGACTTGCAAATTTCATTTTCCTTCTCCCCTTATCCCGTATTCCTTTTATATCAGATCAGCTTCCTGATCGTAAGCCTGTTTGTATCACCGTCACGTTCATATCTGACATCATCCATTGTCTTCCTGACAAGGAATATCCCGAGTCCTCCTATAGGTCTCTCATCCGCGCTGAGCGTGACGTCTGCCTCTTCCTTGGCAAGCGGATCGAAAGGCTTGCCCATATCCTCGATGATTATCTTCATGGCGGCGGGCGCTGATTCTATCCCCGCTCCGATCTTGACCTTCCCCGGTTTGCCGTCATATGCATAGTGGGCAACATTTACAAAGAGCTCCTCGACTGCGAGCATGATCTGCATCAGTGGCTTGGGCGGAACGGGCTTCTCTTCTGCAACCTGCCCGATAAGCTCATTGACCTTATCCATCTCGGAAACATCCGCATCTGTAACGATCCACTTCAAAAGACATGCCCTCCTCTCGTCCATGATCGGGGATACTCAGATCCATCTCATATTATAGAGTAATAAGGCAAAAAGGACAATTATTTCTCATCCGGTCCCCGGCATCACTTTGGAGGCTTATCCGTCCTGCTCTCCCCTCATTATCCCGAGGCCGTGGGAGAGAGGCGGAAGGACGAACTCCAGGCACTCCTTCACCGCCTTCGGACTTCCCGGCAGATTGATTATCAGGGTCTTTCCCCTGATGACGCTCACGGCTCTTGACAGCATCGCGTTCGGCGTGATCTTCATGCTCATCGACCTTATCGCTTCCGAGATCCCGGGGACATCCTTATCGGCTATTGCCTTCGTGGCCTCCGGCATATTATCCCTCGGCGAAAAGCCCGTTCCTCCGGTAGTAAAGATCACATCGGTCTTCCCCTCATCACATATCCTCTTAAGTTCTCTTTCTATCATGTCACGGTCATCGGACACCAGCACGGTATCCGTGATCCGGTACCCTCTCTGAACAAGGATCTCCCTTATCGCAGGGCCGCTCAAGTCCTCCCTTTTCCCTTCATACGACCTGTCGGATGCCGTGAGAACGGCAGCGCTGTACGGAATGCTCACGAGGATGACCTCATCCCCTTTTGTGACGGTCCCGCCCCTGACTACTCTTGCAAATACGCCTTCCCTCGGCATTATACAGTCGCCGGTCTTTTTCATGATCTCGCACCCGGAGTGGCATTTCTTGCCTATCGATGTTATCTCGAGAACAACATTGCCTATCCCGAACCGGGTTCCTACGGGATTCGTCCTAAAGTCAAATCCGCTGATCAGGAGATTCTCTCCGAAGACCCCCGCGGGAAGATCGACCCTGCCTTCCGTCCTTTCCCTGAAAGCATCGACGCTTTCTTTTGACAGAAGGCTGACCTGTCTTGCAGATCCGGCATGAGCATCATTCTCAAGACCGTGATCCTCTTTCAGCAGACAGCTTCCTATGTCCTTCTTGACTGTTCCCTTTTCAGGACTGATGCATACAGCTTCTACTCTTCCCATGTTATCCTCCTATCCTCGGCATTTCGTCTGCCACCGAAGTCTTTGTCAGATCGTGCCCGGAAGGCTTGCCGAGTATTATCTTCCTTATCTCATCCCTTATCATGTCGTCATCTGCGTCTTCCCTCATCAGCTTCCTTACATCGAGATAAACGGGTGAACACAGACATGGCTTTATCTTTCCGTCCGATGTCAGTCTCAGTCTGTTGCATGTCCGGCAGAAACTGTGCGACAGCGGGCTTATGAATCCCGTCTTCCCTTTAAACCCCGGATATCTTACATATCTCGCAGGCCCTGAAGAGACTGCCCCGTCTTCGACCTCTATATGTTTCCCGAACCTCGCATCAAATCTTCTTATCAGATCGTCTGTTCCTATCCCTTCGAGAGCTGATGCACACCCTATCGGCATCAGCTCTATGAACCTTACGCTGACATCGATATCCTTTGAGATCAGGGCAAGAAGTTCAGCCTCATTGTCATTGATGCCCTTTATGAGGACCGTGTTGAGCCTGACCTCAAGCCCTTTTTCAGCAGCCTTCGCGATCGATCTTCTTACGGCAGGGAGCATATCCTTTCCAGTGATCTCTTCGAAGCACTGATCCGACAGTGTATCAAGGCTTATGTTGACCCCCTTAAGGCCTGCGGCGGCAAGAGCATCGATATACTCCTCAAGGAGAGTTCCGTTCGTGGTCATAAAGACGGCCGGCTTTTCGTCGAGGGAGGAAATGCGTCTTACGAGATCCGTCATGCCTTTCCTGATCAGCGGCTCGCCTCCCGTGAAACGAACCTTCCTTACGCCGCCGGCAACGAGGATACGCGTGATCCGTTCGATCTCTTCGAGCGTCAGTATATCCTCATGTCTCAGCTTATCGATACCTTCCGCGGGCATGCAGTACCTGCACCGCAGATTGCATCTGTCGGTCAGCGATACTCTAAGATATTCGATCTTTCTTCCAAAGCTGTCCTCTAACATCTTTTCACCTGTCGAAAAACATCAGCTTATCCTTCTTCCAACGGAGGAAGAATCTTCCGGATGTCACTTCATCCTTTATCTCATGCCATTTTTCCGTTCCCGTTATCCATGTCATCATACTGTCCCGCGATGACGACGTGTTCCCCTTTGACCTGAACAGGACTATCATCGAGAACGCATCCTCAGTCACCCTGACCGTTTCGCATTCAATGATGTGAGCATCGTCGTCAGCTGCCGCATCCTCCGCGCTGACAAAATCGAAAAAATGCGCACGGTATCCCGCATATCTCATATCCCCGGAAAGTGAAAGACTTTCAGCAGTCCCGAGTGTGATCCCCCAGTCGCAGGCTCTGACGGTTCCGCCTTCCGTCTGCAGCGCAGATATGTTCTTACATCCCGTGAGCCTTGCCGAATAAGCACTTCCGGGAAGGTCAAAGAATTCTTTTTTTGACAGGACAGCTGTTACCGAACCTGCCTCCATAACACCGATCGTGTCGGCGAATCTGTAGACTTCATTCCTGTCGTGCGAAACGAGCATGGCAGGTCCTTCGAATTCATCGAGCACCTCAGCGATCTCCCGTTCCGCCACTGTCTTCAGGTAATTGTCCAGAGAACAGAAAGGCTCGTCGAGCAGGATCATCTCCGGCTTTGTCGACAGCATCCTCGCTATCGCTGTCCTCTGGCTCTCACCGCCCGACAGCTTTGAAGGATATCTGTCCTTCACCCCTTGAAGATCGAACTTTTCGATCAGGCTTTCAGCATAGTCCCTGTCCTTTGCACGGCACATTATATTCTGATACGCGGTCATGTTCGGAAACAGCGCATGATCCTGAAACAGATATCCGATATTCCTCTTTCTGGCAGGTATGTTGATCTTTTTTTTCGAATCGAAAAGGACCCTGTCTCCGAGAGTGATCCTTCCCCTGTCGGGAGTCATTATCCCTGCGATGAGCCTGAGTGTCGTGGTCTTCCCGCAGCCCGACGCTCCGAGGAGGGCGAACCTTCCCTCTCCGGTATTGAATCTGCATCTGAGGGTCATATCCCCGAGCTTCTTTTCGATGTCGACATTAAGTTCCACGGCGAAGCCTCCTTGCCCCTCTGTCGGTAAGTATGTTCATCGCGATCAGGATCATCAGCGAGAACAGGACGGTTATGATGACCCACGTATATGCCTTTTCCCTGTTGCCGCTCTGCATGGCGGTATAGACTGCGATCGACATTGTCTGTGTCTTTCCGGGGATATTCCCGGCGACCATGATGGTCGCTCCGAATTCGCCCAGAGCCCTTGCAAATGACAGTATCGCTGAGGCAGCGATGCCCGGCCATGCACATGGAATGAGGATCCTCAGAAGGATCGTAAACTCATTCATCCCAAGGCTCCTGGCGGCATATACGAGATTGCGGTCGACCTGATCGAGTGCGCCGCGCGCCCCCCTGTACATAACAGGGAATGATACCACCGAAGCTGCAATGACCGCTCCGGTCTTTGTAAAGATAAGTCTGATCCCGACCTTAAGAAGGGCACCGCCGATCGTCGAATTCGTTCCGAATACGATCAGCAGCAGAAATCCCACGACCGTAGGCGGCAGCACGAGCGGTATCGTAAAGATACTGTCGGCTACATGCTTTGCCTTTCCACAGTACGAGACAGCCCAAGCAGCGACCAGCCCCGCGATAAAGGTTATCGCGGCGGCCGGCACTGCTACCTGAAGTGATATCCACAGAGGCGTCATATCCATATTACTCTGCCCTTACGAATCCGTAGGCTTCGAAGACCTTCATAGCCTCATCGCTCTCAAGGTATTCGAGGAATTCTTCCGCCTTATCGGCGGCAGAGGAAGATGCGACTACTCCCGCCGGATAGATAACGGGTTTGCACGATCCCTCGGGTGCATTTGCGACGATCTTTACGCTGTCGGATGAATATGCATCGGTCGCATATACGACACCTGCGTCGACCTCACCGTTCTCGACCCATGAGAGGACCGTTCTTACATCCGTTCCGAAGTTCGCCTTTGCCTCTACCTGATCCCATATGCCGAGATATGTGAAGATCTCCTGCGCATACTGGCCTGCAGGAACAGACTCGATCTCACCGAGGCCTATGAGTGATATCTTATCGCCTGCAGCGTCATCAAAAGACTGGATGCCCGTATCTCCGTTCATTCCGGGAACTATAAGTACGACCTTGTTCTCGAGAAGATCCCTGATCGTATCATCCTTCATAAGGCCCTCGTCCTTAAGCGCAGTCATCTGCTTCTGTGCAGCCGATATGAATATGTCCGCAGGAGCACCCTCCTCTATCTGTGTCTGGAGTGCTCCTGAGCCGGCGAATGAAAAGATAAGGTCAACATCGGGATGATCCTTCTCATACTTCGTCTCGAGTTCGCCCATTACATCCGTAAGGGATGCTGCGGCAAGTACCGTTATCTCCGTCTTCTCCGTGCTCTCTGCATCTTTCTTGTCTTCAGATGAAGAGCATGCCGTAAGCATCATTGCCGCGGCCATTATCGAAGCCGCGATCTTTATCATCTTTTTCAATTTTCTTTTCTCCTGTATGATCCCGATCTGCCTCCGTCTTTTTCCTCGAGACGGATATCGCCGATCGTCATCTTTCTGTCTGCTGCCTTACACATATCATAGATGGTCAGAAGGGCAGCCGAGACTCCCGTGAGAGCCTCCATCTCGACTCCCGTCTTTCCCTCCGAAAGGACTTCGCATGTGCATTCGATCACATGCTCCGCAGGATCCGGAACAAACTCTATCGAGACCTTCGACAGCATTATGAGATGACAAAGAGGTATCATCTCGAAAGTCCTCTTTGCCGCAGTGATACCTGCGATCCTCGCAGTGCCGAGAACGTCACCTTTGGGTGCCGTTCCGGATACTATCTGATCAAATGCACCTGCGTTCATCGATATCTTTCCGGAAGCCAGGGCTCTTCTTTTTGTAACGGCCTTATCAGAGATATCGACCATATTTGCCTCGCCCTTCTCATTTATATGTGTAAGCTTTTCCATTTCGTCTTCTCCTCACGTTCCGAATCTGCAGTGAGGGAATGTGCATACATCACATGACATGCACAACCCTCCTTCTCCATAGGATGCGATATCCTCTGCTGTCAGGATCTCTCCGGCGATTATCCTCGGCAGGACCAGATCGAGGACCGTCCTCTTTTTGTACATGGCACATCCCGGGATACCGAGCACAGGGATCTTCTTTCCGCCGTGATCAAGATATGACAGAAGGAACATTGCGCCCGGAAGGACCGGGACACCGTATGTTACGATGTCCGCACCCGTTGCCTTTATCGCACCGGGGGTCCTGTCGTCCGGATCGACGCTCATGCCGCCCGATACCATGATAAGACCGGCTCCCTCTTCCGCCATCTTCAATATCTCTTCAGTGATCTTCTCCATGTCGTCGGACAGGATCGCCTGTCTCATGAAGCGTCCGCCGAACTCATCGGCCTTGGCCTTAAGGACAGGTCCGAACGAGTCCTTTATCAGGCCTTTCGCGACCTCGCTTCCTGTCGTGATGATGCCGTATGAGAAATCCCTGAAAGGAAGGATCCTGAAAACCGCTTCATCTCCCGCGATCCTTTTGGCCCTCTCCATCTTCTCCTTTGAGATGACGAGAGGGATCACCCTCGTCGCACAGATAGGATCTCCTTTTCTGACGGGCACATTCCCTTTTACGGATGCGATCATCATGTCGCCTTCGAGGTTGATCTTCATGAGCTTTTCAGTGTCGATCCTGAGAAGACCGTCAACAGCTGCCCTGATCTCTATCTTCCCTTCGGACGGCTCCGAAGATGTCATGTCATCCGAGCCGCCGGTGCAGATATCCCGAAGGATATATGCCGCCTCATCCTCGTGGAGCATGTCGTCGTTTTTCTCCCAGACGTAAAGATGCTCCTTGCCGACCGAAAGAAGGACCGGAATGTCCTCTTCGGTGACTATATGCCCTTTACGGAAAACGGGTCCTTTTTCCCTGCCGGGTATTATGCGTGTGATGTCGTGGCACAGCACGTGTCCCACGGCATCCGTCGTGTCGATCAGTTTCATATGAGATTCTCCGTGTGATCAAAGACCGAAATGATCTTTTATATTCCTGACTGTTTCTCTTACGGCTTCTTCGCGGGCTTTCATATCCGCACCTGTCAGTACGGCGCTGTGAACCTGAAAGAATACCGAAGAGCGGTCGGGACAGACTTCCTTTTCGCCTTGCCTGAGGATCTCGATCTTGGGAAATGAAGATCCCTTGAAGCCTTCCAGGATGATCATATCGGGGGCTGTTTCCTGCCTTTTCATCATGTCGATAAGGGCTTCGGGACTCATCTCTCCCCTTATGCCGATGACAGTCTTTGAAGGCGAAGTGACTGCGGTCATTGCCGCACCCTTTTCGAAGGCTCTGTATGTATCCGTATCCTTCGTTTCCGATATCAGATCATGTCCGTCATGTTTGATGACTCCGACCGTGAGTCCTTCTTTTATGAACTCGTTGATGAGCTCGCAGATGAGCCATGTCTTCCCGCTGTCCTTGTGGCCGCACACGGCATAGACTACGGGGAATGACAGCCTGATATATTCATCTTTCGTATTGATATTGCAGACAGTCTTCCTGTCAAATCTCGTATACGAAAGATCGATATACCTTGTCCTCACCCTGTCGAGGATATCCCTGAGGCAGTACTTCTCCTCTTTTATGAGCTGCTCGATGACCGGAAGTATCCGCTTCGAATAGACAGCGCAGAGGGGATGGACATGTTCCTCGTCGCACAGCACGAAACAGTCATAGTCGGATGAGATATAACCTGACAGATACTCGACTATCTCATGGCTTATGAACGGCATATCAGCCGCACATATAAAGACATATTCCGAGGATGATTCCGTGAGGACCCTTCTTATTCCCTCGATGGGTCCGATATCGTCATTCTCGTCATAAATGACAGTTACGCCGTCGCGCTCGTAAAGCCCTTTCGAAGCCGCGGATATAAATACTTTTCCGAAACCTCCGAGCTCATCTGTCAGCCTGCCGATGACAGTCTCGTTTCCAAACTTCAGGAGGGCCTTGTTCATTCCCATCCTGGTGCTCTTTCCTCCTGCGAGGATGCCGATATCGACAGTTATCTTTGACGCTTCCTTAACGATCATGCCGGACCTCCCGGGATCTTTATCACCTTCACGGTGTCTCCGGCATTAAGCTTCTCACCCGCAGGCAGATCGATATAGCAGTTGCACCTCCTGAGATTTGAAAAGACCGAAGACTGATGGTCCCTTGCCGGCAGATAGACCCTGCCGTTTCTCATGAATGCCCTTATCAGCATCCTTACGGGTCTGACCTTGGGATAGTCATCCTCTACGACCGCACCGGTCTCCACGGGGATAAGATCGATCGAATCAGTGAGCGCATATACGATATGTCCGATGAAATAATCAAAGCATGCTATCGCCGCATAGGGATTCCCCGACAGCGAAAGAATGAACTTACCGTCCTTTACCGATCCTGTTGTCGGACTTCCCGGGCGAATATCGATCCCTTCAAAGATCTTCACGGCTCCGACCTTATCGAGGCATAAAGGAACAAGATCCTTCTTTCCGACGGATACTCCTCCTGTCGTTATGACAAGATCGCAGTCTATAAGAGCATTTTCGATCAGATTAGATATCTCCTCTTCGTCGTCTTTCGCGATATAGTCGCTGACATCGAATCCGGCCGACTCAAGTGATATCCGCAGGACCGTCGAAAGAGAAGAGTAGATCTTCCCGTCAGTTAGCTTTTCGCCGGGTCGGATAAGTTCGGAACCCGTAGCTATTACAGCTGCTCTGGGAGTCCTTAGGACCTTGACCCTGCTCATGCCGAGAGACGAAAGGATACCTGCTTCTATCCTGCCGATCCTTCTGCCTCCGTCTATGACGATGTCGCCTTCCCTGATATCCTCTCCGGGTCTGCAGTAGTTCGTGAACCTTGCAGGAGATGTAAAGATCCTGACCTCGTCTTCTCCGAGATCCGTGTCCTCCTGCTTAACGACAGTATCATATCCCTCGGGGACCTGTGCTCCCGTCATTATCCTGACCGCAGTGCCCTTTATGTCTCCAGCCTCCCGGGGCAGAGAAGGATCATCACCCGCATCCTTCTCACATATCACCCTGAGTGTGACAGGCGTATCCTTCGAAGCCTCACTGACATCCTCCGCCCTGACAGCATATCCGTCCATGGCGGACTTCGGAAAATGAGGAACGGAAACATGCGCCCTTATGTCTTCAAACACGATCCTTCCGCATGAAGCTGAGACGGGTACGTATTCATACTCGTCGATGACTTCAATATGATCAGAAATAAGGCGCCTTGCTTCGTCTATCTCCATATAACCTACCGTCACATCTTAGATATATCTACGGCGCAGACCTTATACTCGGGTATCCTCGCGAACTCGTCAAGCGCTGCATTCGTCAGCGTGTTTACGGGCGAATCGGGGAAATGGAAAGGCATCCATGTCTCACCTTCGGAGACTTTCCTTCCTACCCTCGCCGTCGCAGTGATCTCACCTCTCCTGCTCCTTACCTTTATCCTCTCGCCGTTCGCGATACCGAGCCTGTCGGCATCCTTAAAATTGACTTCGATAAAACCTTCACCCGCGATGGTCTTCAAGCCTTCCGACCTCATCGTCATGGCAGCGGCATTATACTGATAGAGTATCCTTCCCGTCGTAAGTACAAAAGGATATTCCTCATCAGGAAGCTCATCTGACGGGGTGAATACCGCAGGATACAGAAGTGCCATTCCCCTGACGGGACCTCCCTCGTGCATTATCGCGGTACCCTTGCTGTCCCTGCTCTTACAGGGCCACTGGAGTGTCTCCCCGTTATCGAGTCTCTCGAAGGAAATACCCGCGAAGCTCGGCGTGACGGATGCGATCTCATCCATTATCTCCGAAGGGGTCATATACTTCTGCTCATATCCCATCTCATTCATGAGATCGATCAGAATATCCGTATCGGGCCTCATGTCACCTTCTACCGTCACGGCCTTCCTGATCCTCTGGACGCGTCTCTCGGTATTGGTGAAAGTACCTTCCTTCTCGGCATAGCTGATACCGGGAAGGATAACGTCGGCATACTCCGCAGTCTTTGTCATGAAGAGTTCCTGTATGACGAAGAAATCAAGGCTCTCAAGGGCTTTCTTTATATGCTCGGTATCGGGATCTGTAACGATCGGATCCTCACCGCAGATATAAAGACCCTTTATCTTTCCTTCGATCGCTGCAGGGAATACTTCAGTCGCCTTGAGTCCGGGCTTTGGAGAAAGAGGGACTCCCCATGCTTCCTCAAACTTCTTCCTGACTTCCTCATTGTCGACTTTCTGGTATCCGGGATAATCTGTCGGCTGTGCGCCCATGTCACACGCGCCCTGGACATTATTCTGTCCTCTCAAGGGGTTGACACCGCATCCGCTCCTTCCGATCTTGCCCGTAATAAGCGCCAGGTTCGAAAGGCTCATTACTCCCTCCGTACCTGTCGAATGCTCTGTAACTCCGAGGCAGTAGATGATCGGCGCTTTGTCAGCTGTCGCATACATCCTCGCAGCCTCCACGAGCTTGTCGTGATCGATATGGCAGATCTCCCCTACTTTCTCGGGAGTATAATCCTTCACGAGTTCCTTGAGCTTATCGTAGTCCTCGGTATACTTTTCGATATATTCCTTATCGACAAGATCCTCTTTGATGATGACGTGCATCATGCCGTTGGCAAAAGCAACATTTGTGCCGGGCCGCAGCTTCAGATGGATGTCCGCTCTCGATGTAAGTCCGATGCTCCTAGGGTCGACCACAATAAGTCTTGTCCCGTTCTTCACGGCCTGCCTGATCTGCATTCCTACGACAGGATGAGCCTCCTCGGGATTTGAACCGACGAGGAGAATGCAGTCGATATCGTGCGTTATGTCATAGATCGGATTTGTCATGGCTCCTGATCCGAGCGTCTTCGCAAGACCCGCGACCGTAGCGGAGTGGCATACTCTCGCACAGTTATCCGTGTTGTTCGATCCGAAGCATGTCCTTACCATCTTCTGGACGAGATAGATATCCTCATTCGACGACCTTGAGCATGCGAATCCCGCAAGAGCCTCTCCGCCGTATTTCTCCTTTATCTCCATGAGACGCGAGGCTGTATACTTTATCGCCTCATCCCATGTCGCCTCCTCGAACTTACCTGTCTCCCTGTTCTTTATGAGCGGCGTTCTTATCCTGTCCTTCGAATGGACAAAATCAAAGCTTCCGTTCCTGCCCTTGACACAGAGGAGTCCGTGATTCGAAGGACCGTCTGCAGCTTCAACATCAACTATCTCATTACCCTTCACGACAAGATAGAACTGGCAGCCCGTCGCACAGTGAGGACATGTAGTGAGAACTTTCCTCGTCTCCCAGTCCCTGTACTTCTCCTGTCTCTTCAGTGTCAGTGCACCTGTGGGACATGCAGCCGCACAGTTTCCGCATGACTCACATCCGGACTCTCTCCATCCCTCGCCGAAAGGAGCATTGACCGTGTGGAATACTCCCGTCCTTCCACTCTGAAGAGCTCCGTTGACCGCCGCACGGTTACATGCACTTATGCATCTCTGGCAGTGGATGCACTTCCCCGGGTCATAAGCAATATACGGGTTGTCGCGGAGCTTCGAGAGCCTGTCCTCGATATGTCCTCTCGAACCCTTATACGGCGTATCCTTTATCTCATATCTGTTGCACAGCGCCTGGAGCGAACACTTTCCGTTCTGGGGGCAGCTCATGCAGTCGACCGCATGGTTTGAAAGGATGAGGCGGAGCATCTCCTTGCGGTAACGGGTTATCTTTTCAGACTCTGTTATGATCGACATCCCCTCCGATATCTTCGTCCTGCATGAAGCCAGAAGATAGTCATAGCCTTCGACCTCGACCATGCATATCCTGCACGATCCTATATCGTTGATCTCCTTGAGAAAACAGAGGGTGGGGATCTCTATCCCGTTCTCCCTGCATGCCTCAAGGATCGTCGCGCCGTCACGTGCGCTTATTGCTCTTCCGTTAACGGTGATATTTACCATGCGCATCTGCCTCCCTCCATCGCTCCGCAGCCGTAGTGGTCACACCGCAGGCATCTGCCTGCCTCGCGCTCTGCCTCCTCGGGAGTCATCTTTATCTCCACATGCTCAAAATCGCGCCTTCTCTCGAAAGGATCCCTCTCCTCTATCTCCGCACGTCCCGTCGGGATGCACTTATTGGGCATCGCGAAAGGCGCCTTCGCCTCACATTCTATCTTGTGGTGATAACCGAGATATCTGTCGATATTATGTGCAGCGACCTGACCTGCCGCGATCGCATTTATCGCGGTCGAGGGACCGGTCACGCAGTCACCTCCGGAGAATATCTTCTCCATGCCCCTTACGGAGCATGTCTCATCGGCGAGTATACGGCCTCTCTCCACGGGAATGCCCGCATCCTCGAATGCCTTGACGTCACATCTCTGTCCAACGCCGAGGATCAGGTAATCACACTTGAACCTGTAGGGATAAGCACTCGAATGCTCCGTTTTTACGAGACCGTGCTCATCGTACTCGGCAACGATCTCCGGCTGGAGCCATACCGCATCTATCATCTCCGGATCTTCCTTATCTGCTTCGAGGTGAAGGAATGAAAGGAGCGTCCTGAACCTAACGCCCTCCTGCATCGCACTCTCGATCTCAGATTCGAGAGCCGTATAATCGTCTCTCTTTCGGGTGAATACGTGGACCGTCTCAGCATTGAGCCTGACTGCCGTCCTCGCGGCATCCATAGCAACATTTCCTCCTCCGATAAGGACTACGTTCTTTCCCGTAAGATCCATATCGTCACCTCTCGATACGGCCTGGAGGAAATCAGCCGCGGGAATAACATTCCTGCAGTCCGCATTCTCTACAGGCATCCTGTTTCCGAGCTGGGCACCGAGACCCAGATAGAGTGCATCATATTCTTCCCTGAGTTCATCTACCGTAACGTCACGGCCGATCTTTGTGTTGAGCCTGACCTCTATATCGCCTGCGGAAAGGATCGCACGGATATCCTCATCAAGCCTTTCCTTCGGAAGCCTGTATTCCGGTATACCGTACCTGAGCATTCCCCCGAGCTTCTCATGCTCGTCATATACGACGGCCTTATGTCCCATAAGTGCCAGAAAGTATGCAGCGGTAAGTCCGGAAGGTCCTCCTCCGACGATACCGATCTTCTTCCCGGTGGAAACATTTTTAGGCGGTGTAGGGACCTTGTCAGCAGGAACATTGTCGACCGCATATTTCTTAAGTCCCCTTATGTTTATGGGCTGGTCGATTATCGATCTTCTGCATTTCCTTTCGCAGGGATGTTCACATACCATGGCACATGCAGTAGGGAAAGGGTTACGGTCCCTGATGAGCTTGACTGCTCCCTCGTAATCACCCTCTTTGATGAGCGCCACGTACCCCGGTACATCAACGTGCGCCGGACAGAGTGTCAGGCAGGGTACCGTCTGGACCACGTTCTCGACGCAGCACCTGTTCTTTATGTGGCTCTCATATTCATCGGCGAATTCCCTGATGCTGTCGAGAACGGTATTGGCGGCAACGACTCCGACCGCACAGTCAGCACTCTCCGATATCATCTTACAGAGATCTTCGAGTTTCCTCAGTGTATCGTCAGTCCCGTTCCCCTTGAGTATCTCGTCCAGCAGCCTCTCGGCTTCGACAAGACCGTCACGGCACGGTATGCATTTACCGCATGACTGGTTCATGGACATCTGGAGTATCGATCTGTACATTACGAGCGGACACATTCCGGGCGGATAGGATGTCATCCTCGATCTGAATTTGTTAAGGGCAATATCCATCCTCTCGTTCATATTGCCTCTAGGGGTAAGTCTTCTTGTCATGGCCCTTCTCCCTCGATCGTTTTGCGTAACTTATATTTTATCATACGCGCGCGAAGTCATGAACGGGAACTTCGACAGCCGCTGCGGCATGCAAAGTTCATCCTATATCGGGATAATCAGCATATGAGGATGCATCCCCATTTGGGGGAACTGTCGTTGCAGCCGTGGTCCTGTATACTATTTCTTCAAAATAACTGATTTGGTATACCGAAATAATGTCTTCAGTATACTATTTTTCAGTAATTCATAGTTCGGTATACCAAATCCGAGAATTTGGTATACCAGATTCAAAAAAACGCCTTGATAGTATACTGGAATGTGGTTTTCGGTATACTAAATCTGAAAAACATATAGAATAGTATACCCAGGTACATAAAAAGCCGGCTCAACAAACGTCGGGCCGGCTCTTATAAACTGAACTAAAAGCGATCTTTACTCGGGCTTTCCGCCTTCTACGGGAGGACGGTTAAGACCTACTGCCTGGACAACAAACGGAGAAACGACTACTGCCAGGACATAGCTGACGATGATCGACAGAGGAAGGAGCTTTCCCCAGTTTGAAAGCCACATCAGAGGAAGCGGCGGCTTATTCGGATCGCCTATCTTGGAATATGACATCGCGATGCTGATAAAAGATACGACCGCGCTGACAAGGATCGAAGAGATGACCGATACAGGAAGACAGTTCAGGAGAGTGAACTTTGCACCGGGAGGTGTTGCTCCCGCCTTGGCTGCAAGATTCCTTCCCCACTTGCCCATCGGAAGTATCAGCACGAGGATGATACCGACCGTAACCGACTCGAGGATGCTCGTTATGAACATTACGGGGGCAGGCGGCATGCTCTCAAGCTGCTTTGCTCCTGCTCCGCTCCTTACGAGATATGCAGCGAGAGCACCCATGGCTATCGATATGATCGTCGCCATAATGATGCTGACCAGTCTTTCCTTCTTCTTCATAAGCGTTACCTCCTTTGCCGCTTCAAAAAGATATCTGTCTTGATATTACCACATATCAGATCATTCTCTGATAGTAAAAACATGCAAGTTGTGTGCGGTCGCGAAGATCGAGCTTTGAAAGTACCGTGCTAACTGTATTTCTTACCGTGCCCTCGCTCAGGAAGAGTTTCTCGGCGATCTCTTTGTTAGACAGCCCGTCACCTACGAGCTTTATCATCTCGACCTCCTTGTCGGTAAGGCCGAACTGTGACGGATCGAACCTCTCCTTGCGGTTAAGGATATCGGGAAGCTTCTCCACGATCTTTCCTCCGAAGACCGACTGTCCCGTCGCCACCGCCCTTATCGATGCCGGAAGCGATGAACATTCCTGCTTCAGGATGTATCCGCGCGCCCCTATCTTGAGAGCGTTATTGATATATTCGTCATCAAGGAACGTCGTCAGGAACAGTATGTTCGCATCGCTTTTCATCTTCAGTATCTGTTCGGCCGCCTCGATGCCGGTCATCCCGTCCATCCTTATATCCATCACGATAACATCCGGTGACTCGGAAAGTGCCTTCTTTACGGCATCCTGTCCCGAATTAACTGAAGAAATGACTTCCATGTCATCCTCATTCCCGACTATTATCCCGAGGGACTCCGATACCAGCGGATCGTCGTCGACTATCAATACCCTGATCATACTGTTCTGCCTCCTTTACCGGATCACTGTTCACTCCGGCCGTTCTTCGGGAAAGTCGCCACGATAGTGAACCCGTTCCCGTCGCTTACCGCAGTCGCTCTTCCTCCGAGCGATCTTGTTCTCGAACCTATATTCTGAAGCCCTATCCCTTCCCCTTCAGCCGCGCTGTTCCCGGACAGGTCATATTCCCTTTCGGGATTGCTTCCGTTGTCATATATCTTAACGCGCCAGAATGTCACATTCTCTACGGTCTCTATGAGTACACTGTCGCCGTTCGAATACTTGAAGATATTCGTCACGGCCTCCTTGACGACGCCGATGATCGCATTCTTGAGCGTGATGTCGGCCGGCGACTCTATGAACGTTCTTACCGTAACGTCGAACCTGTCCTTCAGGACTGACGCAGCTTCGTTTATCTCTATCGACAGGTCTACCGAATCCTCATGGAGCTCATGAACACTCTTCCTCATTCCCGTCATCGCAAGATCGAGCGTCTCACCCATAGAATCGAGCTGTTTCGCGACCTTCTCATCCCTGTTGATTATCTTCACTGCCTGGAGCTGGACGAGTACTCTCGTTATCATATGCCCGACATTATCATGTATCTCACGGGCGATCCTGTTGCGCTCGCGAAGACGTGCCATGTTTATCTCATTATCGGCATTCTTCATGAGTTCCTCGCCGAGTCTCTTCGCATTTATCATGCCGAGCCTGGCGCTGTCATATTTCTCTCTGATCAAAGTCTCGGTCTTTCTGCTCTCGACCGTTTTGTACGACAGATATACGGCTATCACTCCGAGCACGAGGACCACGGCGGAATAATAGATATCATCGGGGTTCAGTATCACGGCGAAAAGGATAGCCGCCGACGTTACCGCCGTCAGAAGGATCAGCACGATACCGTTCTCCTTCTCCGTCTTCTCCGATGTTACAACGCCGCACAAAAGACACGGGACAGCAAATACCAGTGACGGCATCACGAATGAAGCGGACACTATGACCGTTGTCAGAAGGAGATTAACCGTCATTGATGTCTGAAGCTCTGTAAAGAATACGATAAGGATCAGGAGCAGAACAAAGACGACATCCGTCCATCCCGGTGTCCTCCCGTTACGGAAGAGTGCCGGAATGACGGACGCCGCCGCTATTATCAGTTTATCGATCAGTCTCCTGCCCATGAACTGATTATATAATTATTTTGCGATTTTGCCGAGCCTCGAAGCCTTAACGTATGCTGCGATCGCTGCCAGAGCCGCTGCATAGAGCAGCTGGACTCCGATGCAGATGAGGAACATCCTGAAGTCATAATCCGTGTGTGCACCGGGATATGTCATGTTGTTGGCATATACCGACCAGTACATCGGTAGGAACCTGGCTACGGCGAGCACACCCTTGCCGAGGATATGCTGCGGAACGAAGACACCGCATATGAACGACATTCCAAGGCTTACTATGTTGGTGATCATCGACAGTGTGTCGCTCGTGATCTCAAATGATGTTATGAGCGAAGCGAGGGCACATGCGACGAGAGTCGTTGCAAATGAGTTGATCAGGATGAGCCACCACCACTTCTCTAAAAGCTGCGTTCCATATCCGAGCGCGATATTTATCACTATGAATACGATCCACAGGAACATACCTGACACTACAAGGCCGAGTGTGTTGATCAGTGATATCTTCTTCCTCCCGACCGGAGAGCTCTCGATCCTGTCGCCGATCTTCCTGTCACTGTTCGCGATCAGGGTATGACCTACACCCAGGCAGAGGAATCCGATGACAAGGTAGCAGTAATACTGATTGATCATCTGAACGGCCATCTCTTTTCCGCCCGATGTCTCGGTCTTTTCCTTCGATACGACGCTGATCTCCGTTTCTCCGGAAAGGAGGTCCTCAGCCTTTTTGCAGGCTTCCTCCTGGGTATATCCCATCTTCTCGTATGTCCTTACCGTGCCGATATAGTCATTGATCAGATTATCGATATATACGACCGATGACGAGGAGGCAAAGTCGGAAAGATAAGTTATCTCACATTTCCCTTCGCCGAACCCCTTTCCGATGTCCATATGGTATCCGCTCATTCCGAAGAATACCATGTCGCGGATCGAGTCATCTGATCTTCCCTCCATATCGGTAACGTCAGTCCTCGATGAAAGGAATGATATGAGTCCTTTCGAAAGGGCGGAACCGTCGTGATCCACATAGCTTACTGCGGTATTGGAGATATCGACCTTGGCGTCTCCGGAATTCCCTTTCGCTATGGATTCGGATGATGCGACGACACCGATGATCATGACTATGAAGATAACTCCGTATATGACTATGCCTGTCCTGTTATTCTTGAGCAGTCTGAAGAAATTCTTAAACAGATGCATACTTTTCCCTCCTTAAAACCAGGGCTCCGACGACAAGGAGCAGCGCCGCAACAGCAATGATCTTCGTGATGTTGAGATAGAATCCCGAGACCGAATTACCGACTGTAAGGTTGTAGAACGTCATGTTCATTACCGTTGCCGGATTGATGTCGTTGATGATCGGGCAATACTGCTCGAACAGTCCGGGGAGCACCCCTATCATCTCGCCGCTCAGGAATACTGATGTCATGATGATGGCGGTCGCCTTGTTCGCTCTCTGTGATACGGTACCCTTGAAGAACAGTCCGCATATTACGCCGAAGCTCAGCGAGAACATGATCGCGGATACGGTAAATGCGAAGAGCTTAAGTGGATCCTTTCCCAGAGGTACATTCAGTACCAGTTTCATGTAGGTGAGCTGGATAGCCGTTATCATGAGGCAGGGGATCAGTTTCGACAGATATGAGTAGAATATCATCTTGCCCTTGCCGGCAGGAGACAGCGAGAATCTCATCGCCTCCGCGGAGACATCCGCCTTCAGGTCGCCGACGAGAGCGACTCCCATCATGGCTATAAAGAAGATGCCCATTACGAAAGTGCTGTAGAAATACCACGTATACGGATCCGGATCACCGTCGAAAACATTTTCGACAGGCTTTGTCGACGCCGTCATCGAGGAGATATCCTGTGCGATCGAAGCTGCCGCCGAAGGATCCTTCATATAGGCATCCTTTATCATGGTGTACTTCTGGTCAAATGAATCAGCGACTGACTTGGAGATTATCGCTGCCGTATCGGAATGATCCTCCGACAGGAACACCTCGATGCTGTCCGCCTTTACGGAGAAGACTATCTCTGCCTTTTCGTCGAGAAGAAGATCCTTTGCCTTTGCAAGATCCTTTTCCTCGGTAAGATCGAAATAATAGTTGTCCGAATCCTTATCGGAGAGCGTTGATACAACATCCCTGAAACCGTCCTGATATGGGCCTTCACCTTCCGTCACGATCACGGTCTTCATGGGATCGATACTGTTCTCCATATCATATATCGATCCGAAAGCGACTTTCATGACCGTCATGAGCGCCAGAGGAAAGATGAGAGTCCAGAAGAGGACCATCTTGTTGCGCAATGTCTTTATCAGATAATACTTGAACATCTTATCCTTCTCCTTTACTCGTCACGGAGCTGCTTTCCCGTCAGCTCGAGGAATACGTCATTGAGTGTGGGCTGCTCGGAGAATATCTTCTTCATACGGTATCCGCCCTCCTGGAGGATATTAACGATATCGATGACATTATGCTTGCCTGAGCCCGCCTCGACCTTGAGTACCCTTCCGTCATATTCGACGTTGTATACCGTGCTCTTTTCCTTTATGGATGTGATCGTCTTCTCGTCTACTCCGGACGCTTCGATCGTTATGATCTCGCTCTTCTTGATCATGCCTTTGAGCTCGTCGATCGTGCCTTCCGCGATCGTAGTTCCCTTATCGATGATGAGGACCCTGTCACAGAGCTGCTCGACCTCCTCCATGTAATGGGAGGTATAGACTATCGTCGCGCCGCCTTTTCGGAGTTCTTCAATGCCTTCGAGGATCTTGTTCCTGCTCTGGGGATCTACGGCTACAGTAGGCTCATCGAAAAAGATCAGCTTCGGCTTGTGTGCGATGCCGCATGCGATGTTGAGCCTTCTCTTGAGACCGCCCGAGAGCTTCTTGGGCCTGAACTTTACAAAGTCGTTCAGCGCAACGAAATCGATCGCCTCCTGAACATACTTCTTTCTCGTTTCCTTATCCCGGATATAGAGACCGCAGAAGAAATCGATATTCTCGTAGACCGAGAGCGATTCGTAAACGGCTATGTCCTGGGGAACGACTCCGATATCCTTCTTGATGTCGTATGCCTTGGGGCTCATCTCCTTGCCGAAGATCTTTATGTCGCCCTTATCGTATTCGAGGAGCGACAGGATGCAGTTGATCGCCGTCGTCTTTCCGGATCCGTTAGGGCCCAGGAGTCCGAATATCTCCCCTTCCCTGACGCTCATTCCGAAATGATCGAGCGCGATGAGTTCCTTATATCTCTTTACCAGTTCCTTTACGGTCAGAATCTCTTTTGCCATACAACAGGGCCTCCTTCTGTTTTTCACGAACATTATCGCTTTTGCAGAAGGAGGCCTCAAGTGAGCCGTATCACATCATGACATGACAAATGTCACTTTATGAATCTTTATGCGTATTTCTGAGGATCACGGAGATCGCACCGTAGATGACGCCCGCAACAGGCCATACGATCCATGTGATGTGCCAGTCGTTCGTAAGGAAGCTCCAAAGGAGATATCCTGCGGTGACGATCATCCAGAAAACGGGTGCTACCGTCTTAAGTGCCTTATTCGTCTTCTCGGTCCTGCTGTAGCTTTCCTCCTGGAGGAGCTTGGAGAAACCGTCCTTGATGATGCCGGCATTGACGATAAGGAGTACTCCGACCGCAATAAAGACGAGCATGACTCCGGTCAGACCCATAAGAAGGGGTTCGTTCTTCTCATCGATCGCAGCTCCGGTAATAAGGGCGATCACTCCGAGGAGGATGGAAACCGTTCCGAATGTGATCGAATTGACAAAGCTCTTTCCGTATTTGTCGCTTCTTGACCTTACCATTCCCTCGACGCCGTATTCAGGATCAAAGACCTCGTTCTCGAGCCATTCCCACTTCGATGCGTTCATCGCCGCGGGGATGATGAATACAAGAGCCAGTGCCACGATAGCCAGGAGTACGGCTATTCCTATCGCACCCGTCTGATCTTCGGTAAGACCGATCTTTCCGGCGTTCTGGAAAGCCATAAGGATCATGAGGGGGACGGGGCACAATGTGCAGATCATGGATCCGACCGCTATCTTCTTTGCAAATACCTTATTATGGTCGAGGAACTCATTGGCCTCTTCCATGCTGAGCTTTCTTGATGTCGTACCACTGTCCTCGATATCATCTGTCCTGTTAGTCTCCTCATCCTTAAGAAGATAATCTGTGCTCACTCCGAAAAGCTCGCTCATCTCGAGTATCCTCTGAAGGTCGGGCACCGACTGCGCGCCCTCCCATTTACTTACCGACTGCCTCGATACTCCGAGCTTGTCGGCCAGGTCTTCCTGGGACCATCCGTTCTTTTTTCTCTCATCGATAATCTTTTCTGCAAGGATCATTCTTTCTACCTCCATAGTATCGTCTTTTTGATTCCGCTTGCTGCTTTAAGGCCGTGCACCTGTCTTGTGGCAATACGATACCCGAGCCGTCGGTTACCTGCCATAAAGCGCGCTTGGAAATGTGTCAACTGACAGTTGCAACCGTTGTAAACAGGCACTTTACAGATACCGCCCGCGGTTGACGATACAGGGAAATCCCTATGTTCTTGTCATATAGAGATTAGTCTTTTTTGCCCCGCAGGTCAACTTTATGAGAGCCTTGTGGGGATGCCCCCGCGGCCCGTCCCTCCCGGATTTGAACGCCGTCTTCTGTTGTATTAAAATCATGATCATAAGAATCATCCCTTTCCCGGGAAGGAGCATCATAATGAAAAGAAAGACTGGACCACTTATAAGCTTCGCACTCGTTTCGGCATTTCTGATGTCTTCGTGTTCCTCCGCACAGACTGCGGAAACGGAGGCTCAGACAGAGCCGTCATACACCGTAGTTACGGGTGAAGACGGCATAAAGCTCTCAAATGACCCCTCCGGTTTTGTCCTTCTGAGCGACGCTGTCCCGGATGCGATCCTGGAGATCCGCTATTATTCGACATATAACTTCATGGGAAAGCGCGTGGACGGCTATGAGGAACCGCTTGCCTTCATGACAAAGGAAGGAGCCGAGGCCCTCAAAGAGGTAAGTGATGACCTTATGGCCAAAGGCTACCGCCTGAAGATCTACGATGCATACCGCCCGCAGATGGCAGTCACGGATTTTGTAGAGTGGGCTGAAGACTTTGACGATACAAAGATGAAGGAATATTTCTACCCCGAGCTCGAAAAGGATGTCCTTTTCCCTCAGGGCTACATCGCCGAGCATTCCGGCCACAGCCGCGGAAGCACGGTCGATCTTACCCTTTTCGACATGAAGACCGAGAAGGAAGTGGATATGGGCGGAACCTTTGATTATTTCGGCGAGCTCAGCCATCCCGACTATACGGACATTACACCCGAACAGTATGAGAACAGGATGATCCTGCGCGAGGCCATGATGGCTCACGGATTCAAGCCCCTCGAAGAGGAGTGGTGGCATTTTACGCTCGAGGACGAGCCCTATCCGGATACGTATTTCACGTTCCCGGTAAACAGCGATTCGCTCATTACCGAGTGAGACCGGACTTTTCGGAGTGACCCGGGGCCTTCATTAGATACGCTTTCTGCAGATGAGAGGACACAGATAATTTGATATAATAAGAGGTTAGCAGGCACTGCCGTACCGGCAGAGCCAATCTGGTTTTTTAGAGGCTGTGGGACACGATGGAGACAGGAGCAAGGGCGGCCGGAGAGAAGAAGAGGATCCGGTTCCGCTACATATACCGTCATATCTGTTCTGTGATCATGATACTGGTCGCGGTATCCATGTTCCTTTATGCGTGGCTCGATTATGTCTTCGGACACAGCCACACCGGTCATCTGATCGGACGCGGCAGCATTATACTTTCGTCTATTCTCTACATGATATTGTTTTATGTCATAGGCAACTTCCTGCACATCTTCAGGATAGGTATCGAGAGGATAGCCAAACAGACTGCCGGCATGATCATGACACTGATCATCACCGATCTGACTGAGATACTGATATCGGCCGCCATCATCAATGACTTCGGATCCATCCTGGACTTCACATGGAGGTATGCACTTCTGTGCATATGCCAGTCTGTTTTTATGGCGGTGCTGATGTTCTTCATGTTCAGCCTTTATAAGAGGCTCATCAAGCCTATTCCCGTCACCATGATATACGGCGAATACGGGAACGATCTCGAGCTCAAGATGAACCTTATACCGCAGAATTACCAGGTCGAGACATCGATCCATTATGACGACCCCTCGCTCGATCTTCCCTCCCTTATCGAAAAGAGCGTGAGCGTCCTCATATACGACGTGCCCGCCGAGTTCGAGCACACTGTGATAAAGCTGTGCTTCGAAAAGGACAGACGGCTCTACGCCGTTCCGAAGATCGCCGACATCATCCTCAAGTCCTCCGAGAATATCAATGTCATGGATACGCCCCTGTACCTCAACCGCAACCTTGAGATGAGCCTTCCCCACAGAATAGCGAAAAGGTTCATCGACATCGTGCTGAGCATCCTCGGGCTTATCGTCCTGTCGCCGCTCTTCCTCGTGATCGCCATTGCGGTAAAGGCGGAGGATAAAGGCCCAGTATTCTTCACGCAGGAAAGGGTCACGAGAAAAGGAAAGCATTTCAGGATAATCAAGTTCCGCTCCATGATAGTCGATGCCGAGAAGGACGGATCACCCCGCGCCGCAGGAATGAAGGATGAAAGGATCACTAAGGTCGGAAAGGTCATCCGCAAGTACAGGATGGACGAACTGCCTCAGTTCATCAACATAATCGCGGGCGATATGAGCATCGTAGGCCCGAGGCCGGAGAGGATAGAGAATGTCGAGATGTATACCAGGGACATCCCCGAGTTCATATACCGCCAGAAGGTCAAGGCCGGGCTTACGGGATTCGCACAGGTCTACGGGAAATATAATACGACTGCCCTGGATAAGCTCAAGCTCGATCTCATGTATATAACGAACTACAGTCTGATACTCGATCTGCAGATCATTTTCGAGACGGTTAAGATACTGTTCCAGAAAGACAGCAGCGAGGGTTTCCCCGACGGGGATGCCGGAAACGGAGGGTGAACATGGAAGACGTAACTGTTCTTATCCTCACCAAGAATGAGGAGATCAACCTTCCGGACTGTCTCGAGTCAGTAAAGGGTTTTGCGGAAAGGATAGTCATAGTCGACAGCGGGAGCACGGATGCGACGAGGAAGATCGCAGAGGATTCGGGTGCGGACTTCTATGTCCATCCTTTCGAGAATAATGCCAGACAGCTGAACTGGGGCTTCGACAACACTGATATCAGGACAAAGTGGACCTTGCGCCTAGATGCCGATGAGAGGCTGACTCCCGCACTCCGCGAAGAGCTCAGCGGGATCATGCGGGAGCACGATGACGACAGCGTCACGGGCGTCACGGCAGAAGCGTGGCTCTATTTCCTCGGAAGGAAGATAAAGCACGGAACCCGCAACAAGAGAAAGATAATCATGTTCCGTACGGGAACGGGGCGGATGGAAGACAGAAGGATGGATGAACATGCCGTTCTTTCATCCGGTCATGCGGTCGAATGCAGGGAGAGGTTCATCCATGATGACCACAAGGATCTGACGCACTGGATAAATAAGATGAACTGGTATGCGACGCGCGAGATGCAGGATTATGTCGAATATATCAGGAATAAGAACGCATACTCTATCGAAGGTAATAACGATAAGACGATATCGTCCCAGCGCGCGAAGAAATACGGTATCTACTATAAGTTCCCGAAGTTCCTGAGATGCAGGCTGCTGTTCATCTGGTATTACATCTTCAGGCTCGGCTTCCTTGATGGGAAAGAAGGCTATATCTTCCACTATATGTACCACTGCTGGTACCGTTCGCTCGTCGATGCAAAGATCCTCGAACAGATGAAGTCCGGCAGGCCTTTTGAAGAGACCGGAGACCTCAAATGACGGCGCTAAGGGAACTGGGACAGAAATACGGAAAACTCGTATCGGATGAGAGGCTATTTGCGCTCTATGTCATCTCATGCATGATACTCGTGCCCGTCGCCGAACTGATCGGCGAGATAAACGGTATCATGTTCTTCGGAAGCGCCTCTGTCATAACCGTATATGCCGTTCTCGGAGCATTCATCTGCATCCTGAACATGATCCTCGCTCCGTTCGGACGTCACTGGTCAGATATATTCTTTGTCACGCTAATTCTATTCCTGCTGATCTCGATCGTTTTTTCATGCGATCCCTTTTCCTACAGGCAGGCCCCGCAGGAGGTCGCCGAACTTCCCGAATACGGGATCCTCTATTCCTGTATGATGTTCTGTGCATTCAGGATAAGATCGTCAGTCTACAGGACGGCATCACTCCTGACCATTGCGGGTGTCTCGATCCTTCACGGGATCGTCGGTATCTTCCAGTCCTTCGGTCTGATCATTACACCGGTAACATGGCATCCCACGACATATGAAGTCTACGGACTTACCCAGAACTCGAATTTCTACGGAAGCCTCAGCGTCCTGTTCACGGGATGTCTTCTCGGGCTTTTTATATTCCGGTGGAAAAAGATCACTGCTGTCATATCAGCATCGCTGCTCCTTCTTTCCTCCTACTGTCTCATCTGCTCGATGGCCCGTCTTGCATGGGTAAGCCTTTTGCTGATCCTCATGATCATCCCTGTATCGCTGGCAGTGATGAAAAGAAAAGACCGCCTCGGGAAGGATCACAGCATCTATATGAAGAGGTATCTTGCTGCCCTCCTGATCATTGCTCTTGCATGCATACTGGCACTTCTCAATCCCGGCGAAAGGGGTCTTATCGGCGAGCGCTTTTCGCTGACGGCACATGAGATCGGTGAGGAAGGCATCGGAAGCTACGGAAGCTACCGCGTCAACATCTGGAAGATATGCCTTGAGTCAGTTCCCAAACACTGGGCAACGGGGGTCGGGTACGGAAACCTCTACCGCTGTTTCCTCGAGCAGAGATGGTTCGATCCGGATAACTATTACTACACCGGTTTTGCACATAACACATATCTGCATGTGCTCGTGACACAGGGTGTATTCGCCTTCATCAATTACATTGCGCTCCTGACCGTATCAGCAGTTGCTGCGGTAAAGCGCATCATAAACACATCTGACGATACTGACAGGAAGATAACATGGACATGTTTCCTGATGTTCGCGGGATACCTGGCGGCATCTTTCTTCGGCTGCCGCGTCAGCTATGTCGAGTTCTATTTCTTTATAGTGATCGGTCTGATGATCCCGGCAGGTCACGGAAAGGTTGAAAGAGATGATGGATAAGGATTCAAAGATCTACGTTACGGGACACAGGGGGCTGGTCGGTTCGGCAATAGTCCGCGAGCTTCAGAGGAAAGGCTATACCAACCTGGTCTTCAGGACACATAAGGAACTCGATCTTACGAGACAGGCGGATGTCGAGGAGTTCTTCGCTTCCGAGAGACCTGAATATGTATTTCATGCCGCCGGTAAGGTCGGAGGTATAGCAGCCAATCAGGCAGCACTTGCCGACTTTATGTATGACAATATGATGATCGCGATGAATGTTATGCATTCCGCGATGGAAAACGGATGCAGGAAGCTCGAGTTCCTGGGGAGCAGCTGCATATATCCGAGGATGGCTCCTCAGCCTATGAAGGAGTCGTATCTCCTTACGGGAGAACTCGAGAAGACAAATGAAGGATATGCCCTGGCGAAGATATCGGGACTTAAGTACTGTGAATATCTTAACCGCCAGTACAACACGGATTTCATAAGCCTGATGCCGACGAACCTCTACGGTCCGAATGACAATTACCATCCCGTTCATTCTCACGTCCTCCCCGCTCTTATCAGGCGATTCCACGAGGCAAAGATGAACGGCGACGAGAGCGTGACATGCTGGGGGGACGGAAGCGCACTCCGTGAATTCCTCTACGTGGATGACCTTGCCGAACTGGCGGTATTGCTCATGAATACTTATTCGGGAAATGAGACCGTCAATGCAGGCACGGGAAAAGAGCTTTCCATAAAGGAGCTTACGAAGCTCGTGGCAAGTATCGTAGGCTACGAAGGAAGGATCGAATGGGATACATCAAAGCCGAACGGTACTCCGAGAAAGCTCCTTGATGTAAGCAAGGCGGCTTCCCTGGGATGGAGATATAAGACAGAACTCGAGGACGGCATCCGCATGACCTATAAGGACTTCCTTGAAAATCCGGCGAGGACCGAAGAGAGATGACTTCAATTACCGGCAGGATCGAAAATCTTATCGGCATGACGATGGATACATGCCGTCCGTGGATAACTTCCGAAGACGGATCCGTACTCTTTAAGGATCCTGTCGACGGATGTGAGATCTCTGCCCACTACGGTGCGTCCCATATGGCTGCATCGCTTATCATCCTGGGCAAGCTGAAGGATGATCATTCCATGATAAGTGAAGGTGAATCCCTTCTCGGAAGCCTGCTTGACCGCTGGGACTATATGAAGAGTCTTCCCGGTTTCCATAATGATTTCAATAACTTTGCGCTCTGCATCATCGACGGCCTGTCGGACAGATCACATGACCGGATAAAGGATACCGTCCTGAAGACGGACGATACATCTTTCAATACGGTGAACTGGCTTCCGATGAGATGGTACGTAAACCGGAAAAGGCTTGAATGGACTGGAGAAGAACGCTACGGAAAGATCTGCGAAGATATAAGGTCCATGCTGGATGAGGCAGTTTTTCCTGACGGATTTATCGACGACATGCTCCCTAAGGGAAGGAGCTTTTCCCTTCAGTATGATGTTGCTTCGACAGCTTTTATGCAGTTCCTGAGAGTATCCGGAGAACAGATAGATATATCCTCTCAGACGGGAGCGCTCCTCAATGCTCTTTGCCCGGACGGAGACATCAACTACATGGGCAGGGGCACAAACCAGGTCTTCTGCTGGGGGCTGTGGATCTATCTTCTTTCATCCGCCGGCCTTAACGATGAGCTTGACCGTGCTCTTTCCTATCTCGAAGGATATCTTCCTGTAATGCTCATGAACAACAACATAATGCTGAACAGCAACGCGGGAAAAGAAAAATACATGTGGTGGGATTATCACTACTGCTCCGTCTATACGGCCCATCTTCTCATGTGGCTTGTCCTGGCACTTTGCGACTACGGAAAAAAGCCCGTCGTGCCCTCTTATATCCCTGAAGGGAACAGCGGTCTCCACATATACAGGAATGATGATTCGTTTGTAGCTCTTTTCGACGGGAGAAGTGAATATCTTGCCGAAAAGGGTCCTGTGATATCCGCGGTCTGGACAAAGGAGTCAGGAACGGTATTCAAGGGGTCTTTCGGTCCCTGGTACGGACTGTTCGGGAACAGATATATCCGCCCTGATGCTTCAAGGAAAAACTTTATGGGGATGATGAGGGAGAATGACGGCATAATTGCCGCTGCCTCATCCCTGATAAGGAAGATCTCCCGTCCGGGAAGAAAAGATACTTCGGGAGGGTTCGATCCCGTCTTTTACCGTCCGCAGATCGACATTACGGACGGCATAAAGATCACATACCGTACAGACAGACACCCGGCTGTTCTCAACATACCCGTCTTCAAAGGCTCCGTACTGATCACAGTCGACGGCAGCGAAGTCAAGGCCCAAGATACCGTCACGATAAGGAATCAGTACGGACAGGCAACAGTAACGGAGATGCTCATAGCCCCCCGTAAGACCGTGGAGATCAGGATAACATGATGAAGGATAAAGTAAGCGTCCTGGTCACGTTCTATAACCAGGAAAGATATGTCGATGCGGCCCTGGAGAGCATACTGTCCCAGAAGACCGTTTTCGGTGTGAAGATAATCGTCGGTGACGACGGTTCCTGCGACGGAACATGCGATGCTGTAAGAAGGTGGATGGAAAGATATCCCGGAAGGATAGATCTTCATGTTGCGGATGCTCCCGGAAAAGAAGAACGCATTCCCGGATTCTGTGCATCGAAAAACAGGATCGGTCTTCTTAAATATGTCAATACCGAATACTTTATCTTCCTTGACGGTGACGATCATTTTACAGGAGACGACAAACTTCAAAGACAGGCCGATATACTTGATTCGGATCAGAATCAGGACTGCATTGCATGCGGTCATAATACCTCCATCGTGTCCGCGGACGGTACGGAAAAGACAACCTGCGATCCGTCCCTTAAGGAAGGAAAGATAAGCGCGAGAAAATACTGGAGAGATCTTTATTTTCATACAGATTCGATCTTATTCCGAAGCTCCGTGATACCGAAGCTCGATCTTGATCTTCTCGAAAACAGCTTTAACGATAACATGATCACTTTTTCCGCCTTAAGATACGGGAAGATCTACTATCTCCCGATGAACCGGGCGGTTTATCTTCAGACCGGAGACGGGATCTGGACGAGCGGAAGAAAGACCGAAAACCTCATCAGGAATATGATGTTCTATGACCTTTCCGTAAAGCTCATGCCGTCGATGAGGAGCATATCCCTATCGAGGTTCAATTATCTCTGGGATGAGCTTCCTCGGATAAGAAAGGAGATAGATCCCGGGCTTCTCGCGGGATTTGCTTCCGAGGCAGGATCAAAGAAGCTGAAGAATGCTTACAGATGGATAATGTATAAGGATCAGAGCCCTCTCAGGAAAGCGGCAATGCTCACGGGAGCATTCTTCACAAAGAGCGCCGCACCGGTACTGAGGCATCTTCCTTAAGGATCAAAACGGGGAAAGCGATGCAATGGAAAAGAAAGGCATACTGAAGAATATCGGTTTTGTCACGGCAGGTCAGATAGCCGTACTCGGACTTGCTCTTATCGTTCCGCGCTTTATCCTGACCGGATACGGTTCAGATACTAACGGGCTTCTGAGCACTGTCGCCCAGATAATGTCTTACATGGCCATGCTCGAAGCAGGAATAGGACAGGCAACGAGAAACGAACTGTACAGATATATCCACGGAAAGACTCTCGACAGGGAGAATATATCCCGGGTAATGTCCGTATCGAGGGATTCCTACCGCAGGATGACCAAGGTCTATTTCCTTTGCATACTGGTACTTGCGGCAGTCCTGCCTCTCATCATAAAGACCGATCTTGACTATCTTACGGTCTTTCTCGTAACGCTGATCGAGGGAGCTTCAGGTGTAATCACTTTTTATTTCATCCGTAACCATACCAATCTTCTTGCAGTCGACGGAAAACAGTATATCAACTCGAATATCGATCTTCTCTACAAAGTGATGATCTATTCCGTGAAGATCCTGATCGCTCTTTCGGGTATAGACATCGTGTTTATGGAGCTTGGATTCCTTGCCGCCACGATCGTCATCCTCATCATCTACAGATCCTATATGCAGAAGCGGTACGGATGGGTAGACTACGGCTGCGACGTGACCGGAATGAAGCTCCGTGACAGAAATCCCTACATCATAACAGAAGTGGCATGGACCGTTTTCTTCGCGACCGATGCGATAGTACTGTCTGTATTCTGTTCGACTAAGACGGCCAGCGTATATGCGATCTACAGTATGGTATTTATCGCGATCAACAGAGTTACGGATGCCATTTTTACAGGCCTTAAATATAACCTCGGACAGCTCTATCACGACGACGTCGAAAAGTACAAAAAGACCCACGATCTTTTCAACTCCGTATTTATCGGAGCCGTCTCCTCCCTTCTCGCCGTTGCCTTCTATCTGTGCATTCCCTTTGTTACTCTCTATACGTCAGGGATATCTGATGCAGATTATATAGACCGCGCTCTTCCTCTCGGTTTCTGTCTGGTCTATCTACTGTCGTGGTGCAGGATGGTCGCAGAACACTTAAACGGGATAGCAGGATATGCAAAGAAGGTCAGCCGGGTATCTCTTATCGAGGTCTGTATCAATCTCATCCTTTCCGTCTCGCTCGTTTCCTTCTTCGGGATCAGAGGCGTTTTATATGCGACCGTAGCCGCTCTGCCGGTCAAGGTCATCTACTGTAATCTCCTGGCCGACAGGATCATCCTTAAGCGCGGCATCGGAAAGACAGTGAGAATACTTTCGACGAACCTGATCCTCTTCGCTTCTCTTTGTTTCATCAGGAGCTGTATCGACCTGCGCATCGATTCTTTCGGAAGCCTTGTCCTTTACGGAGTCATACTGACATCCTGCTCCGTCTTGTTATTCTTCATGGCTAATGTGATCGCCAACAATGATCTCTGGAGATGTTTAAGAAGCTTCTTTACGAAAAGAAAAAAGGCTTAGTTTTTCCTGTTCGCTTCTTCATCTTACAGCGGTGATCACATACAGGATGATGACCCTGATCTTATCACTGATCCTCTTTGATGTGTTCCAGAGCGTTTTCTTTTCTATCTGCTTACCGTATCCGTAGCGCCAGAAACGGTACCTGAAGATATAGTGAAGATACCTCTGTGTCAGGTTGGTCTTCAGCATATCCCTGAGCTTATCGTCTTCGATCCCGCTGTCATAATAGCTGTAAAGAGACGGATAGATCTCCATCATCGATCTGACGCTATGCTCCCTGTCTTCAGAAACGGGATTCATGATGGAGTCCGGATGGATCCTGTAGAGGTATACCACCCCGGGGATATAACGGATATTCTCCGCTTTGAGGAGTACCTTTGGCACCCAAAGTTCATCTTCATGGATAAGCCCCTCTTCGAAAAGGAATCCGTTATCCGTCAGATAGTCCTTCCTGTATGCGGAAAGCCATATGGTCGCGGCAAAATCTCCGCTGTTTTTTAGCATAGTCCCGATGAGTTCTCTGCCTGAGTATATCTTCTCTTCCTTAGGCAGTCCGCGGTGTGCAAAATAACCTCTGTCGTTCTCTTCCGATATGTTTCCGTTGCTGTCTATCAGATCGGCATCCCATAAGATCACGTCGCATTCTTCCGTACGAGCTGCCTTTATCATCTCAGCGAACCTGTCAGGCACGACAAGATCATCAGCATCGCAGAAAAAGACATATCTTCCCGAAACCTGCTGAAGTCCCGTGTTCCTTGCAGCAGAGGGGCCTTTATTTTCGCTGTGGATAACGGTGATATTATCATGCGAAGATGCATACCTTTCAGCAGCTTCACCGGAACCGTCGTCCGAACCGTCATCGACGATGAGGATCTCCGTATCTTCGATGCCCTCAGTTCCCAGGAGCGTATCGATACATCTGCAGAAAAACTCACCTGCATTATATAGCGGTATTACTATCGACAGACTTCTCTTGTCATCCATAGCGGGCGAACTTCCTCCTGATGATCAGAATGATCACACGTATCTTGTCTCTTATCCTGTTCGATGTCTTCCAAAGAAGAGATGTATCGATACTTTTTACGTATCCTGATCTATGTATCCCGTATCTGAATATCCAGTGGAGGTATTTACGTGTCAGGTTGCCTTCCATAAGTTTCCTGAACCGTCCGTCACCTTCATTATCCCTGACATATCCGTAGAGGAAGGGATATATGTAAAGGATCGATTCTATATAGCTCTTCACATCCTGTCCTGAAGGTCTGGAGAGCGATGATGGACGCACCCTGTACAGATAGACTTCCGAAGGGATATATCTTACTTTCCCTGCCTTCATGAGTACCATCGGAACCCAGAGATCGTCTTCATGTCTTATCCCGCTTCTAAACAGCAGTCCGTGTTCCGTAAGAAAGCTCCTCTTATATGCACCGAGCCAGATAACGGTAGGATGATCCCTGCATGACATGAGCTGCTCTTCAAGTATCTTTTTCCCGGACACGGGAACGTCTTTCGATGTGATACCCCTGTGGATGCAGAATACATTCTTTTCGTCGGACGGGGTACCGTCTTCTCTGATCATGGCACCGTCCCAGATAATGACATCAGGATCATCTTTTCGAAGTGTCCTGATCACTTCGGAAAAAGACGAAGGAACGACCTTGTCGTCGGCATCACAGAAAAAGACATAGTCGCCTTTTGCCCTCTCGAGACCATAGTTTCTCGCATCCGAAACTCCCCCGTGAGGTCTGTCATATACGGTGATGTTATCATGTGCATTCTCAAGATCCTTCGCGACCTTAAGGGACCCGTCTGTCGAACCGTCATTTACGATCATTATCTCAAGTTCCTCAGAGCCCTCTGTCTTCAGGATCGAATCAAGGCACTCCGAAAGAAATCCCTCCGAGTTATAAAGCGGTATTATCACCGATAATGCCGGTCTTTTTTCTTCCATCAGTAATATACCTTCGAACAGTATTCCGACGCCTGGGCGATAACGATCTTTCCGGGGTTGGGATTAAGATAGGATGCCCACCATCCGAAAGAACTCCTCGTGATGATATTATGCCTGCACATCGACATCAGCTGCATATCCCTGTAGCTTTCCGTGCCCTGATTCCAGTCGACATGATATACCCTGTCATCTTCTGTAAGACCCAGGATCTCACTGTTGTCCCTACACCAGGCTGCATCCTCCGAGAAGACAAAGAATACGGGATCCTTCACATTTTTCCTTATATGATCTGCGGCCTTCCTGAAAAAGCCGTATCTGTAGCAGTCATTATTATACTGGAGAAAATCCGATCTTCTCGCGTGGATAGATACGGATTCGCAGTCCGCGATTAGCTTTGATATCTCCATATTCTTTCCTTCCGGGATCTCCGGAAACGTGAGCGCGGATCTGAGTTTCCCGTCTATCGCTTCAAGTGCCTTTCCGTTCTTCATGACGTTGAACGAGAGCGGATAGAAACAGTCTCCTTCCCTGTGACCGAACATCGAAGTGTCGTGCGTCCTCAGCTTCCTCATAGCTCCATATGCAAACTTCTTGAAAGAATATGAGATTACATTGCTGCTCGATCCGGTAAGAAAATCGGAAAATGTGGTCTTATGCTGGAAGTCACCGGCGAGATCAAGGCAGATCCCGCTTTTCGACAAGGCCGTATATGCACTTCTGCTGTTATCCGCACCCTTATCGATCCTGTACTGCTCATTCATGTTCCTGAGAAGAGCATCCGGGTCAGGCGCCGCATCCAGGATATTATCGAACTTCAATCCGAAAATATAACCGAGTTCAAATCCGTTCCACTGGTTGTATCCCAGACCCTCACGGTCGATACGGTAGACGAGATCCTCTATAAGGACATCCTCATCCGGATTATTCTCTTTTACCAGGAGATAATTCGCAAAGCAGGTCATCTGATTGCCGAGACCGCATTCGAAGTGTACGACCTTCATAAATCCATCCAATCGAAAAGATAGTATCCTCTGTAATACCAGTGGTCAATTCATTATACACAATCCGCGTTATATGTGCATCTTTTGCGGTTTTGAGATAGAATAAGAAGGTACCCTTCAGCAGCATCTTACGATCAGGTGTAACTATGGAAAACATATTTGCCAAAGACATTGAAACAGGTGTATCCAAGTCTCATATATGTCCGTCCTGCGGCGGGAAGCTCATTTTCGATCCTGATACACAGAAACTTACATGCAGTTTCTGCGGAGCAAGCTACAGTCCCGAGAAGCTCGAACTGCTCGGACAGCTCGATGAGGTCCGTCATATCGATAAGGAAGATGCCGATGAGAACGAAGACGATAAGTGCGAGATCGTCTGCGACAACTGCGGCGCGACACTCATCACAGATAACAATACCGTATCTACTTTCTGTTCATTCTGCGGTTCGCCCGCGATAATAACCAGAAGGCTCAGCAAGCAGTTCAGGCCCGACTACATCATCCCCTTTAAGATCACCAGGGAAGAAGCGGAAAGCAAGTTCGTCGAATTTGCGAGGAAGAAGAGATACGTTCCGCGCGATTACTTTAAGAAGAGAAATCTTGATAAGGTCACGGGCATCTACGTTCCATACTGGATAGTAAGTTCAAGATGTCAGGTCAGCATAAGAGGCGAAGGTCTGAAGAAGAAGGTCGGTTATCACGACAAGTATATCCTGATGTCCGACTTTGACGTCAAATATAATAACGTTCCGTTCGACGGTTCTCTCGAGATCGCCGACAATCTCATGGAAGCCGTCGAGCCTTTCGATGTATCAGAGAGGAAACCGTTCAATACATCGTATCTTCAGGGCTTCTATGCGCAGAAATTCAATCTGACTGCAGACAATCTGAGCGACAGGATCCTTGTCAGGATGGAGGAGTATGCACGTGAGACCGCAATGCTCTCCCTTCATGAATATGAATCCGCCAGTATCGGCGCCTGCAGTGTAAGGCCTCATGATCTCGAACAGACATATGCTCTTTATCCTATCTGGTTCCTTAACTATGAATATAACGGCGGCAGCTACAGGATCGCCGTAAACGGACAGACCGGCAAGACCGACGGTTTCCTTCCCGTTGACCGCTTCAAGAGAAGACTCCGGCTCATCCTTCACAGGGTTGTGGATGCGTTGTGTGTTATTCTCGCGGTCGCGCCTATCGTCCTTCTTCTCTATGGTCTTTATAAGCTTCTCATGTCCATGGTCGCTGAAGGTTCGACAATGTTCGTTCTTCTGGTCATCGCATGTATAGCAACGCCTATCCTCCTGATGGGGATATTCACAAAATCTATCAGTCTTGATTTTGCAAAAAAAGGCGAGTCAGTTACAGGTTTTCTAACAAGACCTATAACCAGATTGCTCCTCAAGAGACGCGATTCATATAACAGACTCTATAACGAGAGCAATCTTTCCGTAGGCAGGAGACCTCCCGCCGGAGAGTATTACGATTCTACGGCAAAGACTGAGATCGAGATCTCCGAACTGTTCAGTAATTCGGAAGTATAATGTTCTATTTCATCAGTTCCCAGAAACTGATAGCGCTCGCTGCGGCAACATTAAGTGAATCTACGCCGTGATGCATCGGTATCATGACGCGGTAATCACTTGCCGCTATGACATCCTTCGGAAGTCCCGTCCCCTCTGTTCCGAGAAGGACGGCGAGTTTCTCATTTGATCTGATCTCATCATTATCGACGCTCGTTGAATCATTTGTCAGGGCCATCGCGACTGTCTTATACCCATAGGAATGAAGAAGTCCCATCATCGTAAGTCCGTCAGATTCCTCGAGAGAAGCTTTTGCCCACGGTATCTGAAAGACCGTTCCCATACTTACTCTTGCCGAGCGCCTGGTAAGAGGATCCACCGAAGGATGCGTAAGGAGTACTCCGTCCATTCCGAGTGCTGCCGCAGATCTGAATATCGCACCGACATTTGTCGGATTCACGACATCCATAAGAACTGCGATCCGCTTTTTATCCCTGCAGAACCCTTCTAAGGATATCAGAGGTTTCCTCTTCAGCGTCATCCACAGACCGCGCACGAGCTTATGACCGGTTATGTTGACTACTACGGAACGGTCGGCGATATATACGGGAATGCTCTCCCTCTTTTCCTTCCCCCAGTGCTTCTCTATGGCATCGAGGACAGGGAGCGCTTCAACTTCAAGACGCCCTGTTTCAACGAGCATCGAAAGAGGCTCATATCCCGCTTCCAGAGCACATATTATCACATATGCACTCTCGGCTACGAACAGTCCTTCTTCATTCTCTTCATCGCTTCTCAGCTGCCTCTCGGTGACCCTGGCAAAGACATCTATCTCCGATGCATTTATGTCATTTATCTCGATCAGGTTCATACTTATTTTTTCTCCGTCATTTTACGGTATTATCTGCTTGTCATATCATCCGCATCCTGCTGCATCTTCCGGCATACTATCGTATCCATGCAATGATAATGAGGTATCCCTCCGCTCATATCTTCGAATATGACTTCATCTATCCGTTCGACTTTCCAGTCAGCGAAATATGTAAAGAGCTCTCCGGATCTCCACATCTTCTCTTCCTTATCCCAGTCGGGCGGAAGTTCCAGGAAAGGCTTCTCAACAAAGACATTAATGAGTACGACCCCGTCGGGTCTTGTGATCTTTGATATCTTCTCAAAGAATCTGTTTTTATTCTCATCGAAAAGGTATTGTACCGTTCCCGTGGAATAGATAATGTCGAACGGTTCATCAAGGCTGAACGTATTTATATCATCAACATATGCTCTGATATTGACCCCTCTGTCTTTGGCAAGGGAAATGGTCTTTCTTATCCCGTTCTCTGTGAGATCAAATGCCGTGACATCATATCCCTGCTGAGCCATATAGACGGCATCCTTCCCTTCTCCGCAACCGATGTCGAGGACTTTCTTTCCTTCTGACGGCGGACACAGTTTTATCAGTTCTTCAAGAAAACGGCCCGGCTCCAGTCCCCAGTAGTAATCTTCACCTTCATACCATTTCTCGTAATTCGTCCGAATGCTCATTTATTACCTCATGCATATATGCTTCCAATGGACAGTATACTAAACCCGATACTATTATATCCTCTAATCGCTAAGGTTCTACTTTTTTGAACCGCGTATTTGGATCGATATCACATTTGGTGATTTCGATAACAATTCCATTTCATTTCTATTCAACTCAAACTCATATCCCGCTTAATCTGTTCAAGAGTTCCGATACCATCTTCGGATCTGCGAGTAAGGATATTCCAAAACACTTTTTCCCTGCATCTTTGATAGACGCTCCGATATGATATGCCGTTTGGCCATCCAGGATAATGAACCGATCATGAAACACCTGTGTCTTCTTAACAGTTAATGTAGGATACTGAGAATTAAAATTCGATATATCCTTGTTCGTAAGCTTTGCACTTGCAAATGTATATATCTTCAAATCCACTCCATCATTCTTCTTTGCAAGGATATTCAGTGTATCAACATCTGCATATCCATCTATTAGTATGATCTCCTTTGAAGCTTTGCGAATTATAGAAGTGATCAGACTGAATGCATCATAGATCTGACCATCAAAGAATAGCTTCTGTTCTGATTCAGTATGATCTTCTATATATCGGAACAATTTATCGAATCGTTCATCAGTGCTTTTCTGATATTCAAGTTGCTTCAGTTCCATACTGCTCACCTTTTCAAAGAGAAAAGTGTTATTCGCGATAAAATGACGCATCTCAACAAAGGCTCTCATAATACCTATGCTAACGAATACCGCCATATCACTCCTAAGTATTGACGAAAGCATTGATACACCCAGTTCAGTAAAAACATATGGCATATATCGTCTTCCGCCACGTCTCTCGGTACCTTCAGTTTTTGAGATGCCAATTTGGCATCTCAAAAACTCTTCTTCAGTAAGTTGAAAACAAAAATCTTCCGGAAATCGCTCTTTGTTACGTTTTACCGCTCGATTCACTACTCCTGTCTCAACCTGATAAAGCATAGCCAGATCACTATCCAGCATCACCTGCTGACCACGGATCGTGTAAATCATACTCTTGATATCACGAGCTTCGAGAAGATCGGTAATACCGTTTGTATCCTTGTCATCATTCTTCTGTCCCATATAACCTCCTAACTTGAAGTCACAAATTGTGACTTCAAACGGTAGTAAACAATTAAAACCATATCTAATTGATTTCCCTTGCGAATATATGTTCATTATACAATATTGGACACTCCATTAATGGGACTCCACCGCAAAAATAGGCAACAAAAAACCCGTAAACACTAAGTCTACGGGTCTTGTGTCAACCGTCAATCCTCGATATACAGCGTATTAGGAAGGGGACGAACATTCCCGCACTATCTTGCTTTACTCTGCTGATTCAAACCATTCGCTGACCAAATATAGCGGAATATTAACCATCCATTCCTGTTCTCTATAATCAGCCATAGAAAATCTAACCGGTCTTAAACTGTTATTTTCATCATATGTTAACTTTAAACTCTTAGCGCGCAAGTTTTCTTCGGCTTTTACTTCGATCGGATAAACATAGTATTTTTGAATGATAAAATCCAGTTCAAGTTCCGAACGTTCTTTGGAGTAATAATATATTTTTCTATCTGTCGACTTCAGTTCTTGTAATACATACTGCTCAGTAAAAGCACCTTTATATTCTGTAAACGCTGTATTGTTAACTAAAACATCTTTTGAATCTACATCAGACAGTGCACCAAGCAACCCAAGATCCAACATGAACAATTTAAATGCTCCCGGATCCTCATAAAACTTTAAGGGCTTATCTGCCTTTGATACTCGAAGGACCTTATATACCAGACCCGCATCAACAAGCCACTGGATAGCATTTTCGAATTCCTTAGCACGACCGCCTCTTTTTACAGCGCTATAGATAAATTTTTTATTCTCCTTTGCGAGTTGTGCAGGAATAGAGTTCCATACCATATTTACTTTAGGAAGGATATCCGCAGGAACATGTTTGGAGAAATCACGCCTGTAATCTGACAGGATCTGATCTTGTATCCTTCTAACCTTAAAGATATCCTGCTCATCAACATAAGACTTAACAACAGCCGGCATTCCGCCAACATAATAATATTGGCGCAACAGTTCAATAAAAGTCGGTGATAAAGAAGACAGTTCATTCCATCGATGTGATTCCATGTTATCAATAAGGATCTCCTTACCAAGCGCCATTAAGAATTCCTTAAATGAAAGCGGATAAAGATCGATCTCATCAACTTTACCAACCGGAAATCCCGTTCCCTGGTGTATACCAATACCGAGCAGACTCCCCGCGACTGCTATATGGTATTCTGGGGCATTTTCACAAAAGTATTTAAGCGCGGTCAATCCCAAAGGAACTTCTTGTATTTCATCCAATATAACAAGAGTCCTGCCAGGCTTGACTGCCACACCGGAAATGGCAGAAAACACTCGTACTAATCTTTCTGTGTCAAAGTCAGTAAAAGCCCCCTTTATAGCCTCATCTTCGTCACAGTTTATATATGCAACACTCTCATATTCTTCGGATCCGAATTCCTTAAGAAGCCATGTTTTCCCGACCTGTCTGGCGCCATTCAATATAAGAGGTTTTCTATTGTTACTATTCTTCCACTCAACCAGTTTTCCATACGCTAATCTATCCATAGTATCGCCTCCGTACTATGATTTTACATTTTTTCGGACGAAAATACAAATGATATTACATTTTTTCGGACGAACTTTTGACATCTCTTACCACAAATACCGACGAACATCTGCGATTCCTTATACATCGAAATGATCACTTTTCTTCGTAGTAGTAGTGATCCACTTTTGGAAGATCTCCTTCTTGGGGCTCTTCAGTATCACCATCAGCGAATTGAACATCTCATCATTGATAACATCAGTATTGTATCTCTTACCATCTGACGCCATCAGTTTCAGTTGTTTGCAATTTGCAAACAACTGAGGATTTCTTCTTTTGGAGGTCAAAATTATTGACCTCGATAGTATTCCTGCCCACTCCAAAACCATCTGAAATTAGAAGCCTTTCGGAAACTTGAGGTCGCAAATTGCGACCTCAAGTTTTATATTCATCTTCAATCCTGTATTCAAACTCAGATACCATTTAACCTGTTCAAGAGTTCCGATACCATCTTCGGATCTGTGAGTAAGGATATTCCAAAGCACTTTTTCCCTGCATCTTTGATAGACGCTCCGATATGATATGCCGTTTGACCATCCAGGATAATGAACCGATCATGGAACACCGGTGTTTTCTTAACAGTTAATGTGGGATACTGAGAATTAAAATTCGATATATCCTTGTTCGTAAGCTTTGCGCTTGCAAATGTATATATCTTTACATCTACTCCGTCGTTCTTCTTTGCAAGAATATTTAGTGTATCAATATCTGCATAGCCGTCTATCAAAATGATCTCCTTTGAAGCTTTCCGGATTATAGATGTGATCAGACTGAATGCATCATAGATCTGACCATCAAAGAATATTTTCTGATTTGATTCACAATGCGAAGATATATAATCAAAAACCTCATCAAACTTTACCGGATGAATAAACCACATCTAAAAAGCGTATACTGCTTAACGTGGTTTTTATAATAATAACCTGGATGATCTCTTTAGAGATATTATCGATGAATCATTAGAATGGTATCTAAACAACAATTGAAAACTAGTTACGCGCTGTTTGCCGTTGCAATCATATCTTATTTCAATTAGAGCTCGATGCTATATCACCAACGACATCAGGTGACAGTATGTCGGACATTGATCTACACTTACAACATCAGCAATCTCCAGTTGATCACCAGAATCCCTAAACACAATAAACTGTTCTTCCAAAACTGTACATAAATATGTTTCATATTGCGGACAGAGTTTTTTCCTAAGCTCAATCAGTTTATATGCATCATGTTGCAACGCATCCCTAAGTATCATTTTTTTATCGGCTTCTGCTATAGATACGACAAAGGAGAATCTTGACGGAATAAACAGTAATAAATTCTTCTGTTTATTCAACCATTTTATCATCGTCCGAATATCATTAACGATTATTGCATCATCATTAAGAAAACCATCAGAAATAATATCATTAACGGTATACATTCTTAATGCTTCCCCTATTTCAACTGTTCTCCTCAATATAGATCTGCGCCCTCGATGCTATCACGCTACTGACATCTTCAGCGCTTCTCGATCCATCATAATAACCGCCAAGTTCTTCGTTGCAAATATTCATCACGCCCTGATCATATATGAGCATTCCGTCTGCAGAAGCAATAAACTCATAGTAGTCGTCAATATAATCCTCTGGATTATCTATCAGCATTCGCCCTGCCGGACCGTACTCGCGCCTGTACACATTGTCCGGATCATAGCGAGGCTCGCTATACACATCGCCGTCACCAGATGACTGCAACATTACCGGCAGACTTATTCCGCCGGAACCGGAATTATTTGAGAAGTACAGTTCCGTATCAGTGATCCTATTTTCTTCATAAAACCTCATGATGCGATCAATGTTATTCTCGCAGACATTCCGAGATATAGGCAACGTCATGATGCAGTTGCCTATATCGGAAGATAAGACCTCATCGGAAAGAAGATAGTTCAATACGGCCGCCGCTCCGCCCGGGTTACTGCAGTCGTTCAATACGGAAATAAAAAGATCGGATCGGAACATCGGAGAGACCGTGTACGGATATCCGATATAGTCGATATCCCCGCCGGTATATTCATTAACCAGTACATATTGAAGAAAACTGCCGATCCCTCCGTACACCTCCAGGAACAGCAATTTGCCTTCTGCCATCTGAACAGCAACTCCCGATGTCTCGTCATAAGGAGCAGAAGCGTTTGACCGACAAAAATCCAACAGAGCGTAAATATCACCCTCTGACAATTCTGAATCAACATACGCTCTGTTCAGAAGGAACGGTAGGAGCTCATGCACAAACACCTCATTTGTATCATATCTTAAGATATGCTCGTATGAAGGATGTGTCATTACATAATTACCAAAAACACCCATATCTTCAAACCCTTTTCCGTCTCCGACGGTTCCGGGCATCGCGAAAAGGTTCACTACGGTAACAAACGGCGTCACCCAGAGTCTCTCCCCTCCGGAAGTCCTGCAGGAATCCCAAAGATTGGGAAAGAACCTGTCGGTGTCGGTTATTATGCCGTCGAGATCCGAGAACAGTCCCGATCCTTCGAGTTCGGATCTGTATTCATTGTCGTAAAGAAGGATGTCGGGGCCTTCGGACATCAGGATATCCGTGCGCATGGTAAGCGGATCATCCTCGTAGTGGATGACTTCGATCGCATATTCTTCATTTGTCCTGTTAAAATCATTGACTGCATCATCTATCCAATCGTATTCGGCTCTGCAGATCCCAAGCTTGACCGTCTTTCTGCTTTTTCCGGGTTTTTTCACGGTGATGCGCCACAGTCCGAACTGACTGTCCTCATCACTGAAAAGATCGCCGGCGGATCCCATGAGAAGGAACGAGCCGTTCTCATAAACTATCGGTCCGCGGTAAAGCTCTATTCCCGCCAGGTTAAGATCCAGTTCTCCTTTACAGGTCATACCGGACATATCCATTCTGTAGAGGATACCGTCCTTATAGAGACGGATACCGTCACTATATCCGTGTTCTTTCCCGAATACAAAACACATCGTGTTATCTTTAATGCCGTCAAGGAGTATACTGTCAGTCTCCTTGCCGTCCTCCGTCACATAGAGCCGGACATTTCCGTCACCGTAATCCTTTATCGCGGCAGCATATGTTTTTCCGGAACTGTCGTGAGCCAGGGAAGTGATCAGCATGTCATTGTATGAGATACCGTCAACATCTTCGATCATCTCCCCGGAATCGATACCATACTGCGAACGGAAGTTCTCTTCATCTTCTTTCGGCATGAGCGTACAATCATAGACCTGATCGGGTACACCTTCAAATGTTAATTCCTTATCCTTTTTATCCTTACTGCAGGATACCAAAGACATCAGCATTATCATGCACATAACAGCAGAAAGACACTTTCGTTTCATCTTGATACTCCTTCACTCGCTGATGATCTCGATATCAGGCTTTTCGTCCTCATTCACGTAATGGATCCAGTTAAGATGAAATCCCGTTCTCTCACACCATTCAAGAGAGTCTTCTCCGTTGATGATCATGAGGGGATTTGTGTAAAAAGCATCTGAACTTATCGTTTGAACAGAATCGGGGATGGTGATCTCATTTATAGCGCATCCCATAAACGCTCCGGAACGTATCTCCATCAGATTCGGCGGCAGATCTATGGTCCGAAGATCCTTGCAGTCGGCAAAGGTCCTGTCCGCGATCACGGTCAATGAACCGGACAGGGTAACGTTATGAAGCATAATACAATTCCTGAATGCATCATGGCCGATGGAAGTGACGCTGTCTGACATACGGACATCCGTGATATACGAATCCTTAAATGCCATCTGCCCTATATCGGTAACGGTATCCGGAATGACCACGCTCCTTATATCACGGTTCTGTTCAAAAGCATTGTCGGCTATGGCGGTAACCTTTTTGCCGTCAGGGGTCTTTGACGGAATAACTATATCCTGATCCTTACATTCGCCTATACCGGATACTGATGCGGTATTGTCATCAAGAGCCGTGAATTCCAGCCCTTCGCTTGCTTTCTCATGATTACCGAAAAGCGCAAAGATCGAGACCGACAGTATCAGGAGACACGCTGTAATTACCGTCACTTTCTTTCTCATGTCTATTCTCCCCTCTCATAGTCCTTCAAGCTCTTATCCTTCAGATATAAGAATACGGGGAGCATGACGGCAAATGAAACGGCAATATATACCAATCCGGTAATAAGGATCACTTTGCCCTGCAGGAAGTATTCGTTTATCGAATACGGGAATCTGTCCCTGAATCTGACAAGCAGTGCCCAGCCTGACAGCGAACCGAGTATCACGGACGGAACAAACATGACAAACGAGGATAAGATACACCACCGCCATGTCCCGCCGCACAGATAGTACGACAGCACTTCTTCCTTTCTCCTGTTAAACTTCATGAAAAGAACTGACTCATATACCATAAAGGTAAGAAGGAAGATACAGATCATATACTTTGCGGATGTGTTCCGTAACGACCTGTTAAGTGCGGAATAATTCGCCTTCATCTCGCCGTATGTAACGATATTTCCGTTCGTATTAAGTGCCGACGATATATTCTCTTTTACCTCTTCGGCAGAACACGAAGGGTCAGCCGTTATAAGGAGATTCGAAAGAGATGATATCCTTATGGTCCTTCCCTCATCATCCTGAAGATCTCCGCAGATAAATACCGCCTCGTTTTCTTCCGTATAAAAATCGGATAGAGGTCTTACAAGATCATCAAGTCTTGAAGGGAATGATCTTACATTAGCGGATAATGCATATGCATCGTTATTGACGACTCCGACGATATCTACGGTGATCGTTACCCTTCCGACGGAGGAAATATCATAATAGTATTCGTCTCCTTCCGGCGAATGATATAATCCGAAATCATTCAGTGTGATCCTGATCTTATCTCCCGCCTTAAACTGAGAGGCTGCATTCTGATTGATCAGCACCTGATTGACGGATCCCGCATCTATGCTTTGGCCCTCTTCCACATCAAAGGAAAAGCCTCCGTTTATTACCGATGAATAATCATAAACATAGGCATATTGGAGAGTACCGCCGCACCTGAACTGCACACCGTAATCTCCGAAGTATGATACGGATCTTACTCCCGGAACTTCCTCAATCCGGTTCTTCAGGATAAGAGAGCTTTCGCAGTCTGGCGGAAAAGCGGTATTCTCCGAATTATAGTAAACGATCTTGTCGCCGACTCCGTTCTTTTCGGCCAGATGGATCACCGAATAGTACTCAGAGAAGATCGACATTACAAAGACCGACGACAACGTCATTCCCGCCACAAGTATTATCAGGAGCAAATGGCTGAAAAAAGATTCATATATCATGCAGATATAAAGTTCCGTCTTTCTGAGAAATCTCATTTCAATATACCGTCTTTCAGAGTTAAGATCCTTTTGGCAGAATCGGCAAGTTCCTTATCGTGTGTTACGACTACGATCGTCCTGCCGCTTCCGTTTATCTTTCCGAACAGTTCCATGATCTCCTGCTTTGTCGCCGAGTCAAGAGCGCCCGTGGGCTCATCTGCCAGTATGATATCCGGGTCGTTTACGAGGGCTCTAGCTATCGCTACTCGCTGCTTTTCGCCGCCGCTGAGTTTGCAGACCTTCTTTGAAGAAAGACCTCTTATCCCCGTCGCATCCAATACCTTTTTGATGCTCTGCTTATGTTCGATCTTCTTTCTCGAGAAGTACAGCGGTACGGCAATATTCTCATAGACCGTTCTGTACGGGATCAGACCGAAATCCTGCATAACGAATCCTATCTTCTCGTTACGGACTCTTGCCTTCTTCGCTTCGGACAGATCGTTCATAACGATACCGTCAACCCTGACCTCTCCTGATGTGGGAACATCAAGTCCCGCTATCAGATTAAGAAGCGTGGTCTTGCCGGATCCTGACACTCCGCACAAGGCCACATAGTCCCCCTTCTCGATCTTAAGATCAATTCCGTTCAGAGCATTCGCTCCCTTTTCCCTTCTGCTGCCGTATTTCTTGTGAAGACCGCTTATCTCGATCGAGTATTCCATATTAAACCTCCCGGCAATGAAACTATTAAGAGCAATATCGTGTAGATGCCCATATTCCCCGCAATAAAAATGACCGAATCCCATAAAGGATGAAGATCGCCCAAAGTGGCAAGGACTGCCTGATATGCCAGAACCGATAATAAGAAGGAGATGATACCGACTTCAAAAAGGTCCCTGCACTTTGTGAGAAATATCCTTGCAGGTGTAGCTCCGCATATCGATCTGATCCTGTATTCGTCTTTCAGCTTAAAGAACATAAAATCGATAATGCTTCGATTGAGAATAAGAACGAACAACGTAACAGCGATAACGAACATCAGTCTCGTTGTTAACCGCTCCCTGTTCTGAGGAGTGATGCCTTCAGGCGCAAAGTACTCACTGATACCGAGGCTCTCGCTGATATATGCGTTAAGTTCCGAAGCCCCTCTTGCGCTGAGCGGCTCGGGATACTGGATCACCAGCTCGTAGACATAAAGAGTAATGTCAAAATAGTCCGGATAAGAACAATATATGCGGGGCAGTGTCTGATCTCCTTCACTTGACAGCCGATATATCTCCATTCCATTTCCGATTCCGACCACTTCATAAAAATGATCTTTGAGCTTAACGGATTTCTTATCCCCTTCTTCGATCACATTCCCCGGAAGTTCATCGCATACGATCTCACCGCTCGCCAGTTCCCCGATCGATTTTCCGTTTATGACCTGAAATGACCTGTTCTTATCAGGAGTCGGATAATATGTGATCAGGTTGCACTTGTCCGTATTTATCCTTGAAACTCCCACCAACGTGACATCCTTATAGTCACGGAGCTGTTCGGGCATATCGTCGATAAAGCGCAGGAAATCACTTTCCGATGACGGAACGATAATGAACTCATATCTCGCTCCCTTGTCTTTCTGACGTCGCAGCTCTTTCGTATAATCAAAAAAGACATCATCAAATATCAGCATCTGAACCGTTGCGACAATGGCCAGAAATAGCGATACTATCGAGATGGTCTTTCCGTAGGATCGTAATCTGTTCAATTATTCCTCCGCTCTATAGTTGTTACACTGTCAACATCTTCTTCAGGATCAACTGACTCTGGTGAGACTTCCCTGATTATATCGATAAACTCTTCATAAGAATCTATCTCATGTGTCTCAAGGTAGCTGATAAGGCTGAAGCCAGTTCCCGAGCCTTGATCCGGAGGGTTAGATGCCCCACCTACAACACAAAACGTCGATACTGTCAACAGCGTTGCCAATAATTTTTTCATGTTCTTTCACCTCCGTTTTTATTGTCCATCATCGATCTCAAAATACGATGGTGTTCCCATTTCTGCAGATCCCTCTATAACCTCATCTCGAATACCATGATTAAGAATGTGGAACCAAGTGTACAGAAAAACGATAATGATAAATATACATGTCCCTACCACAGCAATTGTCCTGATCATTCTATGCTTTGCCGCAGATTTATTGTCTTCTATTTCAAACTGCTTTTGATTGGATTCTATCTTCGTCACCTGATAAAGGATACTGTCTACTCTGTCAGAGACTTCGCTTATTGTCTGTATCGTCTTTTTTGTCTCAGACAGATCATCATCAGTCAGGTACTCTTCTCCGATCATCTCCTTCAGACGATCATAGTCTTCTCCTTTGGGTGCAGTCTTATTGAGTTCCCAGCGCGAAAGAGTTGACGGAGCTATCCCCAATCTCTCTGCCATCTCCACTTGAGAGATCCCGTTGTCTTCTCTGTACTTTGCAATATTTTTCCCGTCATTCTGCGCCCCCGATTGTTTTTTATTTTATAAAGGTTATCATACTCCGTCAAACACTCAAGAAAGTGATGTTGCACACTAAAACCTACTGTTTACGGGCATTCCCGGGGATCAATGCACTATAATTGCTGTAAAATTGCTGTATAATTGCTGTCAAAATTTACCCTCATTGCAGTACATCTCACCTAGGGGAAATACGTGATCACTTCTTTCAAGTGACAAATCGCCGTCACATAGGTGACAGGTTTTGAGAAGGAATCCTTTATTTTCATTGCTTTGAAAGTTATTTTTGAGGTGACACCCTGGGAAAAGGGAGTCGAAAAAACCTGCCGATTTTGAAGCAAAGATCTGCAATGAATATGCAGAGATTTATCAATAAAGTCTCGTAAAACCCACCGGAACTCTTCGTAATTGTGGTCAAAATGTTGGTCAAACGAAGGCTCCAAAACAAACTAAAACCCCTGAAACTCAAGCGTTTCAAGGGTCTTAGAAAACCAAAAATGGCGGAGAAGGAGGGATTCGACCGACAGCGTCGCTGCGCTAGCTGTCTGTGACCTTGCCTGACTTCGTCCGGCTGCGGCCGCCCGATCACACGAACCATCCCCCGGATGGTCCTCTCCGGTGATCGGTCCCCTCGCGGGTCCGAATCCCTCTTATTATCATCACAACGCAAAAACGGATACTCTTCCGAGTATCCGTTCCTGCGTTCTGGCGGAGAAGGAGGGATTCGAACCAGTTCGATATCACCCGTCTCAGCCAAATAGTTCTAAAATAGCCGCTTTTGATATATAAAAACAGCAATTATCTCTCGGTCATCCCACTTTTTCTGTTTTTATTATACTGCAAAGTTGGTCTAATTGTGGTCAAAATGTTGGTCAAATCCTCACGTTTTGAACTAACAATCCAATCCCTTTAGATATGCCTGCGGATTACGGAGCCTAGCTTTATTGCCTAGAATTATCTTTTCAGAAACGCGAAATGCTATATTGATATCTATTTTTTCACTAACAAAAACATAGCCTCTCCATTTGTTAGAATTAAAACTATCAGCCCAATCATTAAGCTTTACAAAATCATTAATTGTCAATAAGTTTTGCTGATCTTTACCCAACACGACTTTTTCAGCCATAGATCCATAATTGACCAAATTGGGAAATACTATATGAACATCAAAAATACTAAAGTCAATACTTTTCCCTTTTTCTTCATATGCCAACGTCAAAGCCTTGTATATTACTTGTCTTTTCGCCAACATTTCCTCAAAAGAAAGATTCTGATATGGGTCAATAATATCACTTATATCCATCATCTTTTTCCCACCTATCAAATTGGGAGCAATTTTAATAATATCACTCATTAAACTATCAATATCATAAGCAGAATCGCTTCTTATCTTTTGAAGCATTTGGGTGCAATACTTAGTTTCATCATCCTTTTCAACGTCCGATAATGGAACAATATTTGCTTGGGATATTTCAAAACAGCGTTTTGGAAGATTTCTGTTAGTAATATTTCTTACTAGTTCTGCTAAATTGATATTCCCATACTTTTCGAACGGCTGCCCTTCCGCTCGCTCAACCAAATGAAGGAACTCCGAATCAGTGTTCTCTAGAAAACCAGAAAAAGAACTAATAACACCCAATTTGCACAGAGAATATGCAATATCTTTTATCAGGCTTTCTGAAATGAGGACTTTTTGATGATAATATATATAACTAAATAGCATTATTTTGCAGAATGTCAGTTCCTCAACTGCTGTTATCCCATTAATATCAATAACTAGCCGTTTTTCTATTATGTTATTATTATCGTCTTTGATTTGATGAATTCTAACTTTAGTGAATAGTCGTTCAATATCATATTGCAAAGCCAATCCTGCTGTATAACTATCTCGCTTAATGTAATCAAGTTTATCGGCATCGAAAGGACCATTGATAATCGATGTTTGATAAGACAATACTATACCGTCTTTTGTAATTGGTTCACCAATGATCATACATCCAACATCTTTTAAAAGACCATCAACACTTTTCTCGTTTAACGGATAAGCAATACTCTCTGTGAAAAAAAGGCGAAAGGCTTTTGAATTGATAATAATAAATGAAAGGATTTCATGCGGTTTAGGCTTTAATTCTAATTCTTCTGTGAATACCCTTCTTAGTTCTGGGAATCCCATTATCTCACCATAAACAGACTCGGACAGGTGAGAATAAAAACAGTGTCCTATATCATGCAACAACGCAGCAAGTACTATACAGTTCCTAACATCATCTGGAATGCTATCGTTTTCATTGGCCTTATTAATCCTGTCACACATTAGTTTGGCCGCAGACGCGACCCCTAATGAATGTTCAAATCTTGAATGCCTAGCAGCTGGATACGTCAGCATAGCCAATCCAACTTGATGAATATCCCTTAATCGCTGGAATAAAGGAGAATCTATTATCTGCATCTCCCATCCTTGATATTCGATAGAACCCCACACTGGATCGTGAATTGTCTTCCCATTAGAGGCAACAGGTCGATAATGCTTTAATCTCTTCTCAACAAATGATTCAACATCAGTTTCAATTCTCTTATACTCATCAGAATTGATTATTGTATTAATGTCATGCATTAACTATATTCCCTTGAAAACTCTGTGCTAGTTCAATATAAGCTTTCCTATCATCCAGCTCGCATTCATCAAGAATACTTTTAGCTCTCTCTTCGGTTATAAAGATAACCAGTCGTTCGTACTTAGGATTTAACTTGCCAACAGCATTATATGTTTGTAGCCGGCTAATCCCCTCTATTATATCATCTGAAACGATATAGTCTGTACCCCTTCTAAACTCTATATCGTCAAACATATATTTGTACTCTGGGTGTTTCTGTTTAAATTCATATACCAATCTGACGACACTAGGAAGGTCAATGAGAACCTTACCAGTCTCAACTAGTGCCGCAAATAAACATTTTACAAATGAATAAGAACTATACTTAGGTCTAAAGCAAGGCGTATTCATGCAGAACTCCATTTTATTAACAATCAAATCCAACATAATAATTCTACTATAATCATCAAAAAAAAGATGGATTATTTTATTACAATTTAGTTAATTATGATTTGATAATCGATCAGTTTTTCAAACGATATCAGTTTATACTTATCTATTCCATTCATTCTAGCAAAAAAGTCACTATTCTAATTCCAATCCCCAAAGCATTGCAACTACTATTTATTTGTTTTGTAATTTTCATACTACACCTTTTCTTCATGCGTAATTATCCGAATCCCTAGATATAATAAGACTCACTATACAATTTCCATTTCCTCATCACATTGCCTCTTTTGCGAATAGACCATCTTGAACAACCACTTAAACTGTCAGATAATCTATTCACTTTTCAAGGTTCAAGGCAATAAAGACGACCGGGCAGCGTCCCAAGATTATTCACACGGATCGAGGAGTACAATACACATCAGAGGAATACAACGAGTTTACGAGCGGGATAGAGAAAAGCTATTCACTTCCAGGCACACCATGGGATAACGCATGCATTGAATCCTTCCACGCCCTGATTAAGCGAGAATGGCTTAACCGATTCCACATAAGAGACTACACCCAGGCATACAACCTGATATTTGAGTACATTGATGCCTTTTACAATACCCGAAGGATACACAGTTACTGCGATTACTTGTCGCCATTTCAATACGAGAAGAACTATGACATCCAGTTCAAGAGAACATTAAGCGCTTAATTTTGTGAAATCACTGTCCGTTATCTTGACAGAGCACCACGCTTCGTATCTGCTCATCTATACGTTTAAAAACCTTCTCGGGATATTGGACAGCCCACGTAACACCCAATGGTAACTATTTCAATCTTCATATCTTCCCCCTTCAATGATTCTCATCAATGTACAGCTGGGCCCTCGACGCTATCACCGAACACACGTCTTCCAGGTTCCTCGACCCGTCGTAGAATCCGCCGATCTCTTCATTCCAGATATTCTGTATCCCCTGGTCGTACACGAGCATTCCTTCGGCAGAACCGATAGACTCAAAGTAACTATCTATATAGTCCCCTGGGTTATCGATCAGCACACGTCCGGCAGGTCCGTACTCACGCTGGTACACATTATCAGGATCGTAGCTCGGTTCACTATAGACATCCCCGTCTCCTTCGGACTGGAGCATTACAGGCAGCATCATCCCGCCCGACCCGGAATTGTTGGCAAAATGAAGTTCTATATCGGTAATACGGTTCTCTTCATAGTATCCCAGGATAGTATCGATATTGGTTTCACAAACACCTTGCGATATCGGAAGTGAACGTATGCTATAGTTCGTATCAGATGTCAGCGACTCATCAGATAACAGATAATTCAACACTACTGCCGCTCCTTCTGGATCGTTACTGTTGTTCATAACAGAAACAAAGAAATCCGGCTGAAATATCGGTGCGGTCGTAAACGGATATCCGACATAATCTATATCGCCGCCCGTGTATTCGTTCATCAATACATACTGGAGAAAGCTGCCTATTCCGCCATACGGTTCAACGAACATCAGCTCCCCGTTTGCCATCTGCACTGCAACACCCGATGTCTCTGAATACGGAGCTGATCCGTTTTCACTGCAGAATTCCATAAACGATAAGATATCACCCTCCGATAAATCTGAAGTCATGTATGCCTTATGCAGGAGGAACGGCAGGAACTCATACGCCATACTCTCCGTCGTGTCGTATCTGACAATGTGGTCATACGAAGGATGGTTTTCGACAAACGCGGAAAAAAGCGTCCATATCGCCAAAGCTCATTCCGTCTTCCACCGTCCCCGGCATCGCGAAAAGGTTCACTACCGCCAGAAACAGTGATACCAGGATATATGTCTGATTATATGCAGCCAGCCGTTTCATGTATAATTCTCCGCAGCATATAGATCCAGTCTCGACTGAAGCGACTCTGCTATCTGCTCAGGTGTCTTACCTGCCAGATCATATGAGTTGATCTCTTCCCAGATTATACTATACAGTCCCCAATCATACGTAGCCCTCGAATCGACAGATCCGATCATTTCCATATAATCATCTAATATCCACTGCGGCTCACCTTCAGCTTTAAGATCAGCTATATAATCCTCCAAAACATCTTCACATACCGGGATACTCCCGTTATCGTTGATTATCCTTTGAATATCATCATCGAAAACAATCTGCATAAAATCCCAGCATTCATCCGGATGATCCGTTCCGGATGACATTGACAGGAGACCGATCGGATTCGCAACATGTACCGAACCTTCTATCGAAGGATATCCCAAAAATACAAAGCTGCAGTTGCATTCAGACTCCATATCACGGAAAAAACCGTAGTCGCGCTGGAAACCAAGATACGTAAGATACTGTCTGTTGTATATCTCACGATACCCTGACAGCATAACATCCGGTGAATTGGCAGGAACTCCATGGTCGATCGAGAATTGAATTATATCCGTCAGTTCGCTCGTATCGATCACATGTCCGCTGCTGCCATAAACCATATCTTCGAACCCGTACCTGATGATGATATCGGCAATATTCCCGCTCTCAAGACTCGTGAGAGGAGTGATCCCTGTCCGTTCAGACGTCTCCTCAAGTTCACGCCAGCTTATATCCCCATCCTCAAAGATATCTTCAAGCCCGAAGTACCCGTTAAGATAATACCCGGCGAAAACAACATACAGCTCTCCGCTCCTGTCACAGAAAAGATCATAGATATTGTCGCTGAATCGGGACGGATCAAGATCATAACCCGACAAATTCCCGATCATCCCGTTGCGATACATATACCCGTGATCAAAGTTAAATCCGTAGTAGATGTCCGGAGCATCTCCGCTATTAAACCGCTGTATTAGAGATGCAAATTGAACCTGCGCTTCGGCGGCATTGCTGTATGAATAATCATCCCCGTAATCCACAAGTACGATCCGCTGATCGTCATGCGTAGTATTATACTTATATACTGCCCATTTAACGGCAAGATCTTCATTGACACCATAACCGCCAACAGTGATCTGCATCTTATCTGTCTTGGGTTCTTCATTGCTGTTCTTTATCAGCTGGCAGTCAAATGAACCGTCATTATACTTATGTATGATCATCAGATCTCTTCCAAGAGTATAGTAGTAGTCTTCCTGAAGATCTTTTGTTTCAGGCCTGATATCTATCATATTCCAACTGATATACTCCACCAGTTCTCGATCTGCGTAATCGATCCTTGTCATGCCTGTCGAAGTATTCAGGTAGTTATCCGTCGAGAGAGAACCAACATATCCGGTATCTGATTCAGATAACTGTCTCTCGAACCTGTCATTCTCAAAGTCGATCATGTAGTAGTCGTGAGCAGACTCCCTTCCGGCCGTCAGATAATATCCTCCGTCGACCTCGTATGCACTGCATGAATCATCATTGCATTGAATATCTCCGAGTGGAACACTGTCCATTGTCTTGTTCCCGATACTATAACAACCGACCTGATCATGAAATAAAAGGATGACTCCTTCATCTGCCGGCCGAATACTGTAGATCGGACTGCCTGTATCCACATGATCGATAATCTCATCCTCAGATATCGAGATAAAGTCCATACTTGAATCAAAGCAGGCTGCAACGGTGTCATCATTTACAAAACATGCTGCATCACAATATAAACCGTCCATCGAACCGATCAACTTATCAGAAACTATTGCTCCATTTTCATAGGTGACGATCCGGTAATGAAGTGCCTCATCCGAATCTCTTGTATTCTCCGGATACTGCTGAACCAGTATTACATACTTATTGCCATGGCAGACAACATTCAGCGGATATGAATTATATCCTTCATGATAGAACGGTTCGAATTCTTCTGTGGTACACTTATTCAACTGTTCTACTTTTGTATAGCCATTCTCACTCTCTTTCCTGGAACAAGATATGAGAGTAACGGCTGCCGTCACAGCTATCGTTATATATGCGATACTTCTCTTGTTCATGATCATATTCCATCCATGATAAGATCGCTCCCGTCAGCAGGATCTATAAACAGGGTTATCATTCCGGTCTCCGATGAGGTGCAGTAGACAACCCATGTCGGGATCAGCATGCCGTTATCATCTGTCGGATCAAGACTATATCCATCTGTGGGATAACACGGGATATAGCACAATTCCGCGGCAAATGCATTTATTCGTCCCAGATCGACTCCTCGATGCAGACTGCGTGCATTCTCCATAGCGATCAGGATCTCATCTTCCAGTTCTGTTGCAGGAATAACATCAACCGTAGCTGTAACATCAACTATCTCATAATCATACTTGTCAATATAAAGGAATGTATTTATCCCATCGAAAAGTGATGTAAAACCACGCTCCACAATAGGATAACACCTGTATCTTACATCCGCATTGGCACCGAATACTGTCTGCCCCATCGGGAAAGCTCTGATCTGACCGACCGGGATCCCATTATACTCATTACGCATATAAAATGAGCTTACCGGGAACAGCGAGCTGTCTACCAGTACATCTGCAGGGTCTCCAACAGCACTGTCTATATATTCACAAGATATCTCCGCCACGTACGGATAAAGATTACTGCATATACTGTCGTCCTGCAGGATCGTCGCGAACTCATCTGACAATTCATCCTCTGATACCAGGCAAAGCGAACGGGCAACAGAACAAACAACATCTTCATCTGCCTGAACATAATCATTAGGATCGTCAGACAGATAAATCTTCTGACCAATGTAATAATAGATATATCCGTTTGATCCGTCGTACCATGGCTCCAAACTGTCTGTGGATATAGAAATGCCTTCTGGAGATCCCTTTATGGTAACAATGCCTGCTTCCGTGATATCGGAATTCAAGACCCTGAAATCTTCGGAAAAAATATCATTTTCTGTATTGATCGTATTCTGAGAAGTATCCGTTGGCTGATCCGGCACATCCGATACATCGATTACATCTGAAAGAACAGTCTCCGTAGAGACATCGGAATCGGCAAGAGATCCCGATGTCTCTCCAGAACTGCATGAACAAAGTATTATTCCCAAAAACACTATTACTATTATCGATCGAGGTCTCATAATCCAATTATATCAATAGTTTGGATCCCAATAATAGTAAACTGTCACGCCTGCAGATGCAGATATCGCTGAATAAGCCGTCACATTGCTCGAAACAGAATAGGTCCCTGTCTTATTTTGCTTATCAAGAGAATAATATGTTCTACTCACACCGGTATTCTCTATGTAAATTGTTACACTTCCACCTGACGGAAATGTGTTGGCAGGTTGACCGCCGTAAAAGGAAACTCCCTGAAGCTGAATCCTGTACGTATGACTCCCGGTGTGAACTGTCTCCTGAGTAAGTGTATTTGCCATCTTACTTCCATTACTGGTTGATGTTGTGGAATAGTGTGAGCTGGCATTTGCTATGGTTGCATATCCCAGAATAAGCGTTACACACATCAACAGAGATACCAATCGCCTAGAAACTCGATTTTTCATAAAACACCTCTATATATGGTTGTCAAAAACTGTGTAATAGTAATGTTCCTTGCTCCAACAATACACCTGTGTTATCTTATTCACGTGTTCATGATGCGTTGTTGAAGCGCCTACGCTTTGCTGTATCTGACTTGAGACCCGCATCCGCCTATGATGCGGGTCTTGCTATGTCAGTACAGCCATGTAAATAGCCCATCGGTCTGTACCTCCTTTAATCAGTATCTGATCAGTCTCTTACCTTTCTATCAATAGCTACTGAAGCTACCGGAGTCATCACAGGTCAGTGTGAGTGAATAAGTCTTGGTACTTCCACCACTCGTAGCTGTCCCTGAAATCCTGGCATATGCCTTACTAACATTGATGTTCCCTTTAGTGAGGGATGGCGTGCTGGTCCATGTACTGTAGAACGGTTTTGTAAAGCTGCCTCCGCACGAAAGAGCTGTACAAGTACCTGTGGAATATGAAAATGTTCCCGTTACAGTAATCTTGAATATCTGTGTGCCGACATCAACCTCCTTGGTCTTATGTATAATTTTCTGCTGCGTAAAGTGACAATCGTGAGTACAGAGATTCTGCTATATCTTCCGTAGGCTTATTTGTCAAAGACATCTCTTCCTGCACTATTCCAAAAGCACCCCAGTCATACAGAGCTACAGTATCGACGCTTTCTATCATCTCTCTGTAGCTCTCGATTTCCGAAGCACTTACATCTTCACTTTCTACGCCGTACAGGTCTCTGCATTGATCAGCAAGTGTAATGTAATATGCCATGCCTTCGGGAATCATATCGGGAGACTGCATATAATCCAAGTATTCGTTAAGGATATCCGCTGTTACCGGGTAATATCCTTGATAAACAACTCGTCTCTGAACTTCGTCAGACATAAGGATTCGTATGAAATCTATACACTGATCAACATGAGAAGAAGAAGACGATACCGCGACCATTCCATACGGATCGGCAACATGTAAAGAACCGTCAACAGAAGGATATCCCACAAAGACGAGCCCACCGTCACAGTTGCTGTTTGCAATCCTGAAGTCTCTGAAATTACCGAGGAACAAGTTATTCATAAGCATAATATTCCCATTGTACAGATCTTCTTCGGTATAAAACCCGTCTATCTGTTCGCCGTATGCTATCCCTTCTTCGTTAAAGTAGTTGATCATCGTCTCCAGATCATCGGTATCGGGTATGTTATCGGGATCAAAGCATACTGCAGACTGAAGCAATTCATACGCATAGATATATCCGAAGACGCTTCTGTCGGATGAATCCGTCTCCCGAATGTCAGATATACTGATATCGTTATCTGGGAAATCGATCCCTCTCCCGTAGAATCCCTGCAAAGAATAGCCGGTATAAAACTGATAATTACTTCCGTCTCCATTCATTACAGTAGATCTGATACAAGGTTGCAGTTCGGAGTAATTCTCATCCGTCAGATAATCAGAGAGATCAACGCACAGACCCGCATCTCCCATATAGTTGTAGTCCATACTGTTACCGAAGAACATATCTGGTGTGTCGTTGTTAATAAAATCCGTTATCATCTCCAAACGGGATACCGTCATCTCCTCTATGGTACTGCCAACGATGTCGTAATCCTTAGTCGTAATGTAGTATTCATTCTGAGATCTGTTATATAGGTAGATCGCATATTGCAGTATCATATCGTCACTGACTCGATCCCCGCTCAGTACTATCTCTTCCCTGTTGCTCAGATCCAGAGTAGCATCTGCTTCAACTATCAACAACTCAGGAGGGCAGTCGTAGTATGTCCTGCTTATAGCATAATGCTCATCGTCAAATGCATATATCTGTTCTTCACAGTCATCCTTGAATGCAGGTTCAAGCAGTATCCTGTCTCCATACACGCACGTCTGTAGCGCTCCTGTTCCGATATCTATCCGCTGAATACTGTTATCGTCTCCGATCATGTAATCGTCCGAAATATACGATAAGCCTGCATTATCTATTTCGGTCAGATCCATAACTATTGTCAGGCTGCCATCGTCTTTATCCAGCTGATAATAAGTTGTTGAACTGCCGATTCCTGCAAGGATATACTCATTCCCTTCCCGCTCGAGAAAGAAATCATTCTTTCTTGGGCTTGCATCCTCTTCAACAGTGTATTCGGATATAATATTAAATTCATCATCTGTCAAATACAATGTCCCGTTTCTATACATCGCAAATCCCTGACTCCTGCTGTCTAAATAGATGCCGGATGCATTGTATCCGCTATCGGAATTGATCTCGTTAATAAGTTCCGAATCAAATATATCTCCGCTCTCAATATCGTAAACGCGAATCCCACTAACCGTAACAAGAATGATTTTGTTATGATCCGTCATAGCATAGACAGCCCGGTCATCTTCCGTCTCGAGAATCTCAGACAAACCATCAGATGATAATTTAAACGCTGCGTAAGTATTCCTGTCGGATGTGTAATCTACAGAACTCGTCACAATATAGTAATCCTCATCTGACCTAGATACGCAGTCTATTCGGTCTGCATTTGAGAACGAATAGCTTTCAGATACAAAACATATATCCCTTGTATCTTTGGGTTCTGTTTCCTCGCTTTGTCGACTGCAAGAAGAGAGCAAAAGAACTCCTATTAAAAGAATTGCTATCTTTTTCATACTTATTATAACCACACTTCCCATCTTTATTAGAAAGCTCGGTCATCACCAAGCAAAAACGCATAATGATGACCGAGGCTGAAAGCTGATGACACGACTATTAATAATTGATCGTGTAGCTTCCCTGAGCTGAATAATAGCCGGATGCAACGTAGACTGTACAAGTTATGGTATCTCCTACAGAACAAGAAATAGGAATATTTATGGTCGTTGATCCCGTCTCGGGTATTGTGTATGTACCTTGTGTTACATTATTCACTTTAATGGTGATGTTAGCTTTCCCTACATTACATGACCAATATGAGACAAAAGCAGGTGTTCCTGCACACGTCACACTAGTGGTTTTGGAGTGACCTTGTGTTAAGTTAAACGACACCACTTTGCTGTATACAGCTGATTCCACTATATCTATCGGCTGTTCCGGTTGTTCAGGTATGGGGTCGGCGAACACTGACATTCCAGCAAAAGAAATGACGGCCATGCAACAAGACAATAGTTTAATGAACCTCTTTTTCATATTTAATACCTCGTCTGATAAAGTCGCTAAAACGACAAATTCCTTGCCTCAAATCCCGACACATGATATCCTTGATATGCATTTCTAATGCTGGCTTGAGGCTCCTACGCCTTGCTGTATTTGACCAGAGGCTCACATTGCCAGATGTGGGCTTCTTTTATGTCAAGTACAGCCATGTCAGTTTCCCATTGGTCCGTACCTCCCTTAATCAGTATCTGATCAGTCTCTTACCTTTCTATCAATAGCTACTGAAGCTACCGGAGTCATCACAGGTCAGTGTGAGTGAATAAGTCTTGGTACTTCCACCACTCGT
>JAFXMZ010000030.1 GCA_017529925.1 Clostridiales bacterium | reverse complement strand
GGCGGAGACTCGAATGAGGGTGATACAACTGAGGGATTCACTGTTACTAATGCAAATACGGCAGCAAATCCTGCAGTAGCAGCATTCACTAATACGTATACTCCTGCACCTGTTGCACCTGTCTATATCGACATCACGAAGACGTTCGGCGGAGATGTATCCGAGGAAGACTTTACCAATCTTACATTCAAGATCTATGAGAAGGGTGTAACTGAGGCAAAGGCTGAGTATACCTTCGGCGAGAACTTCGAGGATACTGACGGTGACGGAACCTACAACCTCAAGGAAATGTTCCAGGCCGAGGTGGATAAGGAATACTACGTAGTTGAGTCGAACTACGATTCCACGACCGGTCAGAGCGTAAAGGTAGAATACAGCGTCAATGGTGCAACGAAGACGACTGGTGCAACGACATCAGAATTCACTGTTACAGATGAGAATACTGCATCAAATCCTGCAGTAGCTGCATTTACAAATACATATGCACCTGTCTATATCGACATCACAAAGACATTCGGCGGAGATGTTTCCGAGGAAGACTTTACCAACCTTACATTCAAGATCTATGAGGTTGGTGTAGATGAGGCGAAGGCTGAGTATACCTTCGGCAGCAACTTCGAGGATACCGACGGTGACGGAACCTACAACCTCAAGGAAAAGTTCAAGGCCGAGGTGGATAAGGAATACTATGTAGTTGAGGAGAACTTTGACTCTACTACGGGCCAGAGCGTAAAGGTAGAATACAGTATCAACGGTGCAACAAATAAGACGACCGGCGACACGACCGCGGAATTCACAGTTACTGATGCAAATACGGCAACGAATCCTGCAGTAGTCGCATTTACTAATACGTATACACCTGCACCAGTCTATATCGACATCACGAAGACATTCGGTGGAGACATCTCCGAGGAAGACTTCGAGAATCTTACTTTCAACATTTATGAAGAGGGTGAGGAAGATGCCGTAGCGACATATCAGTTCGGTACTCACTTCAACGATGAAGACGGCGACGGAACATATAATCTCAACGAGCTGTTCGAAGCCGAGCTCGGTAAGACTTATATTGTCGTTGAGACAAACTATGATTCGACAACAGGTCAGAACGTAAAGGTAACTTATAAGCTTAACGGCGGAACTGAGAATGACGGTAATACCACTTTAGGCGGATTTGAGGTAGCTAAGGAAAACATTGATACAAATCCTTATGTTGTTGCCTTCACTAATACCTATTCTCCCAAGAAGGTTAACCTGACGATCACCAAGACGGTCGGCGGTGATGTTACGGACGAAGAGGCAGCAGGTGCCCTGAAGTTTGTCATTACGAAGAATGACTTTGACGATTCAAAGTGCGTAAATGCTGACGGAAATCTCGTAAACAGGGAAACTGTCCTGACCCTTCAGTCAAAGAGGAGCGACGGATCTGATCTGTGGAGCTACGACGAGGAGTCAAGGACATGGACAGCGACATTCTATGACATGGCCCCCGGCTATTACGAAGTCACAGAAACAAATACTGCCATAAGGATCCCCGGAACTGATGAGATCTATACCCTCGTTACTGACGGAACAAATGCTTCAGTGACTGATAAGGGTGGTAATCTTACAGCTACCGGTACGCTGACCCTTGATCTCAAGGATTACTACGAGCTCCCTAAGGGAACTCTCGAAGTAACCAAGGCTCAGAAAGCATCAAGTGTCGATATCCCTGCGGATAAGGAATTCGATATCACGATAACATTTGATGATGATGCGGATCTTACGGATGCAGCAGCAACTAACGGTACTCTCGATAAGACAGCAGGTACTGTAACGGCTACGCTTAAGGTGGGTGAGAAGGTCACAGTCACGGGTCTTCCTGTAGGAACTACCTATACAGTAAGTGAAGCACGTAAGGCAAACTTTGCTGCTGTAAATGATATCGACGGAACAGTCATGTATGCAGATCCCGAAGTTACGGAGGTCTCTGTCGATAATGCCTATATGGTAGGTAAGTTCGAACTGACAAAGAGACTGTCAACGTCAGCGGGTCTTGACGGATATGATCCTAATAAGGTATTTACATACCATGTAACGTTTACTGTACCCGCAGGATCGTCTCTTGATGATATAGTCCTTCCCACGGGCGCAACCATAGACGGCAACGTTGTTACGGGAACGATCAAGAAAGACCAGACGCTTGTATTCAATAATATTCCTGATGGTACGATATGTGCAGTCACGGAGGACGATTATACCGCTGATCATTACAAGTGCACCGAGATAACATACGGAAATGCACAGCACAAGATATCAGCAGGATCGACATTAGGCTCGACTATCTATAACGAGTATTATGGAGTTCAGCCTGTCTATATCGACATAACGAAGACATTCGGCGGAAACGTGACAGGTGATGATTTCAGCAACCTCGTATTCGAACTCTATGAGGACGGAAACGATACTCCTGTTGAATCGTTCAGATTCGGCGATGACTTTGAGGACACTGACGGCGACGGTACATACTCGCTGAAGGATAAGTTTGAGGCAACTGTCGGAACCAAGTACTATGTTGTTGAGAAGAACTACGATGTCAATAATGATAAGGAAGTAAGTATCACTTATAAGCTCAACGGCGGAGATGATACAGCCTATGAAGAGGAGACGGATCTTTTCGAGGTAGCCGACAGCAATACGGCATCAACTCCTTATATCGTAGCTTTCACCAATGAGTATCACCTTAAGACGAGTTCGCTCAAGATAATGAAGATGCTCGTATCGTCTGCAGGAAATGTCGATCCGGACAAGCTCTTCAATGTAACAGTTACACTGACTGTTCCGGACGGAGAGGATCTTGAGGATATCGTTCTTCCTACCGGTGCTACTATCGAAAATAATGTAGTAAGCCTTAAGGTATGTGCAAGAACACCTGTAACGATATCGGGTATTCCTGTAGGCACCACATATACTGTTGTGGAAGCTGATCATTCGGCTGATAAGTATGTTCAGCAGTCTATTACGGGTGATACTGGAACGATCGCGACCGGTGTAGTATCCGAATGTAAGATCACGAACAAGAATCTGGGATATGACGGCGAACTGAAGATCACCAAGGCAATCACATTTGCCAACGGCGATTACGGATATGATGAGGATATGGAGTTCACGGTCAACGTTACGATCATGGCTAACGATACCTATGATGTAACTACTTCCGATGGCACCTCGAAAGTGACATTCGCGAGCGGTACACCACAGTCATTTACGATCAAGGCAGGGGAGACGATATCGATCTTCGGTATCGATCCTGACGTCGAATATGTAGTAACTGAGACTGCTCCTGACGACGATGCATATTCGCAGAACGGTGATATCGTGAACGGAACGGGAACGATACCCATGAACAGTTCTGTTACGGCAACCGTAAATAATAAGTACACGGCTCCTACCGGATCGATCAAGGTATTGAAGGCGCTCGAAGGAAGCTATGTAACGAGCGGCAAGCCTGCACAGTATGAGTTCTATGTAAAGTGCGGTGAGAAGTTCGTCAAGACGGAGACAACCGGCTACAGCCTGGTCGATTCTGAGGAAACCGCTACAGTATTTACCGTAAGTGAAGGTGACGAGGGTACTACCGTCAGCGGACTTGAACTCGGAAAGACATATTCTGTAGTCGAGAAGGATGTTGAAGGCCTTAATGCCGGATATTCCTGCGAGGCTTCCTACTCGGCTGATGCCATTGAGCTCAAGGCTGATAACAAGGACAGCGCATCCGTTACTATCACGAATACGTTTACGTACAATGAACCTTCAACGGGAAGCATCGAGATAACCAAGGCACAGTCTGACGGATCCGATCCTATTCCTGACGATCAGCTGTTCTCGTTCACAGTAACGTTTGACGGGAATATTGCAACTTCCGATGCGACTATCGATTATCCTGATGCAACTTATGCAGGCGGAACCATTTCCGGTGACACATGGACCTTCTCTCTCAAGAAGGGACAGTCTGCAAAGCTCATAAAGATCCCTGACGGATTATCTTATACGATTCATGAGGATCTTACGGGACTTACGGGGTATGCTGATGTTGAAGATATCGAAGGAACTATAGATGTAAATGACGATGCAGCGAAGGATCTTACATTTACTGTCGAGAACACCTACGTAGGTGATACAGGATCTCTCAAGATCGTTAAGCAGGTACCTCCGGGATCTCCTGATGATGCATTTGTAAAGACATACTCGTTCAGGGTCACGGGACCTCACGGATATGATAAGACTTTCGATATCGATATGAATGAGACCACCGAGGTCACGATCCATGATCTCAGGGTAGGTGAGTATACAGTCACCGAGCTCGGAACAGAAGAAGGCGGAAGCGCAACTATCGACGGTTACACTCTTGCAGTATCCGGAGATAACGGTGTTGCCGTAACGCTCGCATCTGACGATCTGGACATAGAGGCTACAATAACGAATACATATACATCAACCGAGCAGACGGGCGAGATCGAGATAAGGAAGACGATAAGCGGTGCTGCCATAGGCGACCTCGGAGTCATCACTTTCACGATCGCTGACAGCGAAGGAAAGGTCATCGATACGGTAACTCTCGATAAGAACCTGACCGGCTGGACTAATGAAGACGGTGTATATGTATACAGGAAGACCGTACCTTTCGGAACATATGTAGTTACGGAGACGGCAAACGGTACGAAGAATGCTTCCAAGAAGTATACATGCGCTACTACCGTTAACGGAGCCGAAGGCAATAAGTCAGGAAATCTTACGATAGATGACGCTACAGACGCAGTTGTAGGATTTGCGAATAAGTATGCGCTCATTACTCCTACACCCGGCCCTAAGCCTACGGATAAGCCTACGGATAAGCCTACTCCTACGGATAAGCCTACGGATAAGCCTACTCCTACGGATAAGCCTTCTCCCAAGCCTACGGAAGAACCTACCGAGGCTCCGACACAGGCTCCTACTCCTACGGATAAGCCTACTCCCGAAGAGACGGCGACGCCCAATCCTACGCCTACTTCAACACCTGTACCTACTAATGCTCCTGATAAGAGAGTAGTCAAGGTTACTGTAGACGGAACGGAGATAGGTGCCGACAAGTATACGGTGGACGGAACAAACGCAGTCAGCCTGACACCTTCGTATACAAGAACGCTTTCGGCAGGACGTCACAGGATAGTTGTCACATATGCTGACGGAACATCCACCGAAAGGGAGGTCCTGATCTCCGGCGAGGATGCAACAGGCAATGTTATCGCTACAGGTGAGGCTGCTCTGTCTACGACACTCCTCCTGGCGATGATCATGATCGCAGCTTCCGTATTCGTATTCGCAATTAGGAAGTTCTACAAGAAAGAGGATAAGGGCTGATCCTCAGAAAAACTGAATCAACATTCAAAGGAACTGTCTCAGAAATGAGGCAGTTCCATTTTTATTCTTCATAAATCGATGCTATTTGCATCACGACAAAATATTAGTATTTTATTATTAATGTTAGTCAAATGTGCGATATTTTTGTGATTTGAGCAAAATGTCAAATCCTCTTGTGCATATATCACAAAAACTTGATTTAAAAATTGTGTAATAAAATGTTCATATTTTGTTAATAAATCCCGCTGTTCCATGTAAAATGGCCATGGTAAACGAATCGGACCGTATTTTCAGGGGGGGTATTATGAGAACGAAAGGCAAGAGAACAGCATCACTTTTATCGACGGCTCTTACATCTATCATGGCGATCAATCTGTTGGCGCCTGTAGCATATGCGGCAGAAAGGCCTGCGGATCTCGACACATCGGGAGTTAACGATTTTTCCTATGCTTCTTCGACCAGCCTCGGTACAGCCGGCGGATTTGCTGTATTTGCAGGTGATTTCTCCAATCCTTCACACATGGAAGGAACTATCGCAGCAAGGACATTCCATCCCAAGGGAAATAACTTCGGCGTAACTGACAAGGTTGCTGCCAATGCAATGTCTTCAAGCTATTATTACTACTTTGAGAATATCGATACATCCGCTTCTTCCCACATGGGCTGGGAGAAGGGTTCTGCTCCGAGCGGCAATCCCTATACGATCGTCCTTCCCGGAGATTTCAGCTTCGACTTCAATTACAACAACGGCAACGGCGTAACTCTCCTTAAGGGCGGCAATGCCATCATCAACTACAATCAGGAGAATGAGATCACATCATACAGGAAGCTCCTTACGGTCAATGATCTTCCCGAGTCGAAAAGGATCAACTTTGATTCCGCTCTCGGTTCTCTCGCAGGTTATGCCAATAACTATATGAATACGTCAAATCAGACGAATATCAAGGCTGGGGATGTTAATGTTCCCGAAGGAAATGTCGTCTATAACATAAAGTATTCCGATTTAAGATCCGGCAATACCAATATCATCTATAACGATTCAGTATCCTCCGTAATCATCAACGTTACTGATATCCCCGGTGATGCTGATTTCACGAGCGGCTTTGAAGTAAAGTTCAACGGCAGGACACAGGACGGAACGATCAATGGTGACGGAACGATGAGCGTTCTTTGGAACCTCGGTTCATTCGGCGGAACGGCTACTTTCGGTGAGGGCATCAAGAACGGCGTTATCCTCGCTCCTAACGGAACAGTCAGGATCGCTACGACTCACTCCGGTAATGTAATGGCAAGGAATGTAGAGAATGTAAGCGGTGAGATCCATCAGGCTGGATTCAAGCAGAAGGCTGATGCCAGGCCGGCTACTACGCCTGCTCCCTCAAATCCTACACCTGCATTAAGAGGCACATTAAGGACAACTACTCCTTCTCAGCCCACTTCTGCACCTGCACTCAGATCGACAGTAAAGACAACTACACCTGCACCTGCAGAGGAGACACCCGCTGCGGCAGCAGTAGCTCCCGCAACTTCCGAGGAGACACCTGCACCTGCTGATCCTACGGCAGCTGCTGCTAAGACTCCCGTTACTGCAAAGACACCGAGCACTACACCTACAAAGGTAACTACGGCTGCAGTTGCAGAGGAAGAAGAGACACCTGCTCCTACAGAGAAGGTAACAGTTTCTCCCGAGACGAAAGTCGATGCGAAGGATACAGCAGCTACGCCTGCACCTGAGAAGAAGGCACCTGAGAAGGAAACACCTGTTAAGCCTGCAGTTGCGAAGGTTGTAGTAGACGGTACGGAGATCACACCTGAAGACTACAATGTAACTGAAGAGAATGACGTAACACTGAAGCCTGAGCTTACAAGGACACTTGCAGCAGGTAAGCACCGTGTCGAGACAACGGCAGTAGACGGAACAGTAACAGAGACTCCTATCCTTATCTCTGCAGACGGTGAGGAGACTACGGTTCCCGCTACAGGCGAGGAAGCTCCCGTAACTACGATGGCAGCTGTAATCATGCTCCTTATCTCCGCCGGCGTATTCGCACTCAGGAAGAAGGCAGAGGACAGAGTTTAAAGCCATTTGCTAAGGATTTAGAACAGAAAACCGGCAGTAATGCCGGTTTTTTTATGTTTAGCATAGTTATAATCCGTTACAAAAGTATTAAATCGTCAGTCCTCATATTGATATTTCACGGGGTCCCCTTGTAAAATAATCTATATTATTATGTGGTAATAGGTCTGTTTGACAATAAACAGGAGGTAATACTATGAGGTTAAGAAAATGGATAGCAATGCTGGTCAGTGTCGTTATGCTGGTCGGTATCATCCCGGCTACGGTGTTGGCTATCGGGGACGAGCCGCAGGTTGCACAAGTTTATATTAGTAACTCTACTCCTGTAAGTGAGATAACACTTACTTACGGCGATAATAGCGTTACAAGCAGTGATACATTGATTAGTGGTCTGAACATTCCTTTAGGAGTAGACGTTACTATGGTAGTAACTCCTGAGAAAGGATATGAGGTAGATTCTATATCTAATGCAACTAAGGTTGACGCTAATACTTATACGTTTACTACACCTACAGATTCTACATTTTTCTTTATTACTATTGTTTGCAAGAAAGAAATAGTAACTACCGGCTCATGTGGTGAACACTTAACATATGAATTTACATCGACCAATGATGATGGCAAATATGACAAGCTTACCATCACCGGATATGGTCCCATGACGGATTATTTAAACGGTTCAGATAGCCCTTTTTCAAACAAAGATGATTTGACTTCAATAGAATTTGTCAATGAGGCTCCTCAAGGTGCAGTTGGTAATGTCGGCATAGAATCTATAGGAAAGTATGCTTTTTATAATTGTAAGGGCATCACTTCGATTAGCATTCCTGATACAGTAAAAACGATCGGACCATATTCATTTAACGAGTGTAAAAACCTTGAAACAGTTACTCTTCCTTCAAATGGCAAGCTGTCTTCGATTGGAGATTGTGCATTCGGAAATTGCACTAAGCTTTGCGATGAAAGCGGGAATGTTAAAGTAAGTGTTCCCAGTTTTGTAACAAGTATTGGTGTTTCTGCTTTTGATGGTGATATTGTAGGATCTCTCTCAGAGAACATTTCATATAAGCTCGAGAAGGATGATAATTTCAAGACCATAATCTTCTCCGGAACAGGCGTTCTTGGCGGAACATCCTACTCCATGGGTGCAGGTTATCCGAATTCTGCCAATATCGAGAATATCGTGATCGAGGAAGGTGTTACAGAGATCGGAGCCAACACTTTCGCCAACATGACGAACATCAAGACAGTCACGCTCCCTTCAACACTTACAACCATCGGTGACAGGGCATTCTATGGCTGTACTTCTCTTACGACAGTAACAGGCCTGTCTAAGTCGATGAGTGTAGATATAAATACATTCACCGGTTGTACGGCTCTTGATGCTGATACGGTTGCACTTATCCCTGATATTACGGGAACATACGGCACAGTAAATCCCGTAACATATCAGATTACAGGTTTCAGCGCAGCTAACGGCGGATACCAGACCATGAACATTACGGGATCCGGAGTTATAGATGATTGTGCGCAGATGCCTCCTTTCATGGGTTCTCCCGTCACAGTCCTTAATATCGATTCCGGGATCACGGGTATAGGAATGGGCGTATTCGCAAATATGACCAACCTTTCGACGGTAGTACTCGGTGCATCAGGCCCTGATGCTGCTACGGTAACTATCGGTGAAAGAGCATTCTATGGTGACACAAACCTGTCGAGCCTGACAGTATTGAGCAATGATTTTACATTTGCTCTCACTTCCTTTTACGGATGTTCAAAACTGAAACTTCCCTCTACGGCAACTGCAACAGGCGTTTGCGGTGATAACCTTACATATACTGCTACAGGTTTCTCTAATGGTGCATTTGATACGATCACTATCTCTGGAACAGGAGATATGTATGATTACGGATATGGTAATCCTTCTCCTTTCGAGGGTGTTGGAGTTACGAACCTTGTACTCGAATCCGGAGTTACGAGCGTTGGCGATTATGCCTTCCAGATGTGCAGTACACTTGAGAGTGTTACATTCCCCGATACGCTCGTAAAGATCGGCAGTCATGCTTTCTACAACTGCAGCAGCCTTAGTGGTGAGCTGGTTTTCCCGGTTACGTTCAAGTCGATTGGAGACAGTGCATTTGCCCATACTGCAATTACAGGTGCTAAATTCCCTGAATCCATTGATTCTTTCGGAGAGGGTGTATTTGATTATTGTAAGTCACTTCAGGCCGCAGTATTGCCCCTTAACCTTACAAGGATTCCTGCAAGCTCTTTTAGCGGATGCAGTGCTCTTGCGTCAGTCAATATACCCGATGGTGTTACAGAGATCGGAAATAGCGCTTTCTACGGTTGTACGAGCCTGTTCGGCATATCCATTCCGGATGTAGTCAATACTATCTCGAGATATGCCTTTACAGCTAATAATCCGATAATGATCAGGCATACCGAAGGAAGTAATGTCCTTGATATCGTTACTGATAACGGTACCATTACGAAGTCGTCAAACGGATGGATGCTGATCTTCACCGCGGATGAGGCTGAAGAGGATACGATGCTCAAGGCGCTCATCGGTGATGATAACGGAGCTCTCCTCTATGGTCATTCACTGACTCTCGACGGAACGATAGGTATCAACTTCTATATGGATCTGTCAGCAGTAGAGGGACTTAAGGATACCGATTATATGGAATTCCTGCAGGAAGGCAGGAATGAGCCTGTCCGCATACCTGTATCTGATGCTGTGACTAAGACTCTTAAAGGCAAAGAGTATACGGTCTTCACATACAGGGTTACTGCCAAGGAGATGGCTGATGATATTACGGCTCACATGGTAGTTGATAATGTTGTCGGTATGGACTATACATACTCGGTAAAGGATTATGCAGAATATATCCTCAAGAATAAGACATATTCCGATCATTACCTTTCAAGCCTTATCATAAGCATGCTCTTCTACGGAGCAAAGGCTCAGGAGTATTTCGATTACAATACGGAGCATATGGCTAATCAGTGGCTTGTAGATGAAGGATATTCATGCCCTTATTCCGAGTCTACTGACAACAGTATCAACGGCTACGGCTGGTCCAATGCCAAGAAGATATCAAGCTTTGCAAACCTGCCTTCTGATATCAGGGTTGCAGGTTCCAGTCTGGTACTCCTTTCCGAGACTACTCTCAATATCTACATAGGGGTACCTTCCGACGTTATCGACAGTACTCTCGATGATCATATATATACTTTCAGCGTTGAAGGCAAGGAGATCAAGAAGTCCGAATCACAGGGCTATCTTGTACTCTCGGTACCTGTCAATGCTTCTGAGATCTGCAGCTGGGTAACTGTTAATATCAATAATGGAGAGTACTTCTTCAAATACAGCCCGCTCTCTTATTCTTACATGGTCATCAACGGTAAGAAGTTCCAGGATGAGACCGTGCTCAAGGAGCTGATGAGAGCATTCTATGAATACGGCAGTGCTGCCGGCGATTATGCTGACAACCACTCAGGTCTGTGAAAGGAATAGAGATAATATGAAAGAGATATATGAAAACGCAGAATTTGAGGTAATCCGTTTCGAGGGTGAGGACATTATCACCAACAGCCTGCCGTTTGCAGAGGAATCGGAGGATTAAGCATAATCTCAATATAAAGAGTCCCGTTACCATAAGGTAGCGGGACTTTTATATGCTGAGATGTAATAAAGGTAACCGGTCGAAAAGGTAACAGGAAACACAAATAGTGATATGTATGCTCAAACGATTACGCAGGAGCCGCTTTAGCGGCGACGAGGACCGAGTGAGAGCATACATATCACTTTTGGTTATGCGATCTTTACTACCAGTGTTACGCGGAATTCTCCGCCTTTTACATCGGCGTATGCTTCGCCGCCCATCATGTTCATCAGTCTCTTACAGATGAACAGACCGAGACCGTTTCCGGGTTTGTTCGAAGCATTGGTCCCGCGATGGAAACTGTCGAAGATCTGAGGCAGCTCGGAAGAGGGGAGAGTACATCCGGTATCTGATACAGTGATGAGTTCGAAACCGTCAGTAACTTCAAAGTCTATCCCTATCTTTTTGCCGTCGCCGTATTTCATGGCATTTTCGATCAGGTTCTGGATGCACTCGCATAAACGGTCGGGGTCACATGAGAGGATAGGGTTGTCGTGATCGCCGACCACAAACGCTGTCCCGTATGTCTCCAGCTGTACGGCATATCTGGCTGTGATGCGGCTGATGATATTATCGAGATATTCTTCTCCCATATTGACCTCAAACGTCATGAAGTCCTCTGTCGAGGCTTTTGTTATCTCACGGATGTACTGTTCGATCTCGTCTGCGCGGCAGTTGATGCTCTCAGCGACTTCACGGCGCTTATCCTCGTCGGTATATAGGCCCTTGGACAGTGCCTTGGAATTGAGCTTGATCGCTGACAGCGGCGTCAGGATATCATGGGACAGAGAAAGGAGAAGGAGCTTTCTCTCTTTCTGGAGCGACAGCTCTTTTTTGCGTCCGCTCTCGATATTATTGCGGAGCATCTCGATGCCCCAGGTGAACTTTCCGAAGAAGCGGCTCTTCTCCTCGGGGATAGGGACTGCAAGGTTGCCTTTCGCAAGTTCGGACGGAACGTCATTCAGCCTGTCGAAAGGAATGACTATATGCTTGCGGATATAGAGCATCAGGAGGACCACGAGGATGAAGACCGTGACCAGTATGACATTCATGGTGATAAGAGAGTGATCGTCATTTTCGATCAGGTATTCAACGCGATATGTCTTTCCGGCTGCTTCAATGATCAGATAGTGTTCCTCGGAAGAGTACAGGTCACCGTCCTCCTCTGTAAAAATACCGGTCAGATGCTTATATTTAGACAGATCCGCATCTCCTGTCGACTCTATGTCCCTGGTAAGTCTGGCGGCCTCGACACGGTATTCGCCTTGGGCTACTTCTTTTTTATGCATCAGGAACAGATTGAGCAGTACTGACGTCAGGATGAAGACGGCAATAACTATGATGAACAGCTTGCGGTATGCCTTCATACGAATTTATACCCCACACCCCAGACAGTCAGGAGACGTTTGGCATTCTTGGGGTCGTCGCCGAGTTTACTGCGGAGACGGTTGATGTGTACATGAAGTGTCTGGAACTCAGAGTCGCTGTCAGAGCCCCAGACTGTATTAAACAGGTAATCTTTTTTCAGGGCTTTTCCCTGATTCTCGATCAGGAGCGCAAGGAGATCGAACTCCTTGGCCGTCAGGTCGACAGCCTTTCCGTCTATCGTTGCAGTCCTGTCTATGAGGTTCAGGACAACACCGCTTGCAGAGATATTATTACGCTGATAGCGTCTGGTGAAGATGCCCTTTATCTTGGCGATAAGGATATCGATGTCATAGGGTTTCTCGATATAATCATCGGCACCTATATCCAGGCCGTTCAGTTTGTCTTCCTTGTCTGTCCTGGCGCTTACGATCAGTATCGGCGTATCGGCTTTCTCACGGAGCCTGGAACATACGGCAAATCCGTTTATGCCGGGCAGGTTGATGTCGAGCACCACCAACTTTGCACCGTACTTCTCGAAAAGCTCGACAGCACGTTCTCCGTTGTCTGTACTCGACACAACATATCCTTCTGCTCTAAGGAAGTCGGTCAGGAGACCTGAGAGTTCCTTATCATCTTCAACTATAAGAATATCTGTCATATGATCACCACCAATCTTACTTAAACATATCGGGGGACATAATTCAATTCCTTGTTTGTCTTACCAGCCCTGTTCCATCAGCCATGTGTTGAGGATCCTCTTACGCTCGCGCAGTTCATTTGCGTCGCCGTCGAACTTGCCGAGTTCCTTTGTTCCTACGATCGTACCGTCGACAAGGTAGAGAACACGGCTGCATCTTGCTGCGACCTTGGGATCGTGTGTTACGCACATTATCGTCGTGCCTTCGCGGTTCAGGGCAATGAGCTCGTTCATGACCTCATCCGAGGAGGAGCGGTTCAGGGCTCCTGTAGGCTCATCGGCGAAGATCATCTTCGGATTGTTGATCATGCTTCTGCAGATGCAGGCTCTCTGAAGCTGTCCGCCGGATACTTCGTTGATGTCGTTGGAAGCGACTTCATCGACTCCGAGCTTTCTCATGAGGGCGCGTCCCTTTTCCTCGCTGACCTTGCGGCTGTCCTTATTCTTCTTTGACTTGACGGCAGGGAGGATGATGTTGTCGAGGACCGACAGGTTCTTCATCATATACATCTGCTGGAAGATGAAGCCCATCTCATCGAGTCTTATACGAGCCATCTCCTTATTCTTGCACTTTGCGATATCCCTGCCGTTAAATTCGATCCGGCCTGCTGTCGCCTTGTCCATACCGGATACGCAGTACAGAAGTGTGCTCTTGCCGGAACCGGAAGGTCCCATGACGGCAACCATCTCGCCCTCATATATCGACAGGTCTACATTCTTTAAGACGTTGTTCTGTCTCTTGTTAACGATGTATGTCTTGCAAAGCCCTTTTGTCTGTAATACTGTATTCATTTTTATTTCCTCCTTATATTCTTGATTATTCGATGCTTGCCGTATCGGAAGCTTTGATAGTTCTTGTATATAGTGCCGTCAGGTATGATCCGATCACTGCTGATAAGAGCAGTACCGCAGGGAGGATCACGAATACCTCGAGTGGAGCGTAGTCACACTTTATGCCCTGGACATCGCCGATCATGGAGCAGACGAAGTTCATTATCAGGTTAGATACCGGCAGGAATGCAACTGATGCGATGATGATCGCGAAGAACGATACGATCGCGAACCTTAATGTGTGCTGTCTGATGATGTCGCGGTCTGATATTCCGATCGCTTTCATCAGGGCGATCTCACTCTTTTCCTTGGAGATGAAGCTCCTTTCCATCAGGACGACTACAAGTACCGTTACGATGATAGTCAGGATCATCATCATCTGCTTGATCGAGGTGATGGTCTCAGACATTCCGGTAAAGTAGTTGATCAGTCCGGATGTAGAGAAGACCTTCTCGGTATCGAAGATATCCTTGACCTTTTCGATGTTATCCTTAACCTCTTCATCTGTAGGGTTGCCGTCGAAATGGATGTTGAATCCGATGCAGCCGTTAAGGTTCTGCTCTCCAAGGTCAAAGCCCTCATAGAGCCAGACTCCGGGTGAGACGAATGATGAATAAGATCCCGTTACTATGAACTCACGGGTCTTTCCGTCGATCTGCGCCGTGACCTTATCGCCGATCCCGCAGCCGATCTTCTCCATGGCTGTCTTTGTCATGGCGATCTCCGAATCGTTCACGGGAGCCGATCCTTCGTCACACTGAAGCCTGTTCTCTGTATATCCCTTTCGGCTTGTGAATGAAACAGTTGCCGTCTTTTCGCCGTGTGTGATATTCTCAACAAAGTTGACCGAGATCGTGCAGTGACCGGGAATGCCGTTATCTGCGAGCTTTGTCTCTATATCGCTTATAAGTCCCTCAGGATCCTTATCCATCATAAACCGGGCCAGCATCTCGGTATCGAGTATGTGTGCCTCGCTATCAGGAATGTCGAAGAAGCGGCGGAGCGACGGGCTCTGGAGCGTTGTGGCGATCGAGGACATCGATGTCATGATGATGATACAGAGTGTAAATACGATCGTGATGATCGTAAATCTGGCGGGAGCAGATGCTACGTCGTTCATTCCGAGGAATACCGTCGAGGGCAGCCTGGACCTGCCGAGGCGCATTATTGACATTCTCTTAAATCTTTCGCCGGTCTCGCCGTTCCTTACTGCATCGATAGGGGAGAGCTTCTTGATCTTTCTTGTGCATAAGTAGCAGAAGAACATAACGATTATGACGATCATAACGGAGCTTATGATACCGAGTGTAAGTGTCTCGCCGTCGTCACCGAAGACCATATTTCCGGAGATCGACCTGAGCATCATATTATTGAGCGGGATCGAGGCGAAGAAACCTATGACTGCACCCACGACCGCTATAGCGAGGTATTTGACGATGTACAGTTTACGGATTTCGGTATTGCTTATTCCGACTGCCTTCATGATACCGATCTCACGGAACTCTTCGCCGATCGTAAAGCTGATCGTAAAATGGAGTACTACAAACGCCGTGATCATCAGTACGATGCTTATGGCCATCAGGACGTATGCAACGAGCATGTCATAGAGGAAGTTTCCTCTCATCGATTCCTGTGTTGAGAGATAAATAAAAGAATAGTCCTTGGCCAGATCTTCTACGGCCTTAACATCATCAGTATGGACATACATGACCGTATAATCCTGCATATGGAGGATGTCTTCAACTGACGCGGTCTCGAAGTCTTCATGGTTCAAAAGAAGGAAAGCATTGGCCGAATCCTCGTTGGAGTGAAAAGCACTCTTTAGCCTTCCTGCGTATGTCAGTTTAAGGTTGAGATCGCCGACCGCTATGGTGACCTCATCACCTTTTTTGATGTCCGTATTCTGGAGGAAGGGTGAGTTAGAGTAGAAATAACCCTTTTCGACGTGCTCGATGACATTATTGTCCTCATCGAAATAGTTCATACCCATCTCGCTGTCGGATGCCGCGTATGCGGGATTAACGAATGTATCGAGTTTCTCGCCTTTGTACTGGAAGTATTTGGAACTGAAGAAGATGAGGATCCTTTCTGTCCTGATCTCCCTGACCCCCGGAAGCTCACGGAACGCTGCCTCGATCTTTCCGTCAGGGTCATTGATCCCTGTGTCGGAGATAGTTACTTCGATGTCGGGTGCATCGGACACTTCGAAAAAGTGGTCGATACCCCCGTTAACGGCGTAGATATTATTAAGTGACGCCGATGCGAACATGGAACAGAGGATAATGAACAAAAGAAGTATGATGTTCATTGTCTTTCTCCGTTTCAGATCTTTTTTAAGTATCCTGAAAAACATGTGATGACTGATCCTTTCCTGTGATTTATCGTTGTTGGAACAGTTTTACCATTAAAATTCTTAACAAGTCCTTAACGGATGAAAAAGCCCGTCAGACCGCACCCGAAAACAGATCAGGCTATTTTAGATAAAAGAAAAGGGCTGTCTGTTTAAGAGACAACCCTTATGTGGTGCGGCCGACGAGACTTGAACTCGTATGGGGTTAACCACACGCCCCTCAAACGTGCGCGTCTGCCTGTTCCGCCACGGCCGCATGCCGTAATAGCTTGATTATTATACTTTGAGGTGTTGAGGGTGTCAAGTGTGATTTTCGAGGTGGCTATGCTATAATTAATAGAATATTTTTTAATCTTACAGGAGAGTCGAAGATGAAAGAGATCATGCTCGGCAATGAAGCCGTGGCGCGCGGCGCTTATGAAGCCGGTGTCAAGTTCGTGTCGTCCTATCCCGGAACACCCAGTACCGAGATCACGGAGACGATAGCAAAGTATCAGGAAGTTGCATGTGAGTGGGCGCCCAATGAGAAGGTCGGCGCCGAATCGGCAATAGGTTGTTCCATAAGAGGCGGAAGAGCGATGACATGTATGAAGCATGTCGGAATGAATGTCTGTGCCGATCCGCTGTTTACAGTTTCTTATTCGGGAGTCAACGGAGGACTCGTATTCTGCGTAGCTGACGATCCCGGAATGCATTCATCGCAGAATGAGCAGGACTCGAGGCACTACGCGAGGGCTTCCAAGGTCCCGATGTTCGAGCCGTCGGATTCCGATGAGTGCAGGAGATTTACTAAATATGCCTTTGAATTCTCCGAGAAGTATGACACGCCCGTTATCATCAGGCTCCATACGAGAGTATCCCACTCCAGGAGCGTAACGGAGACAGAGGATCCTAAGGCGCAGGAGATCAGGTCCTATGAGAAGGATCCCAAGAAGTATGTCATGATGCCTGCCAATGCTATCGGCAAGCATGTTGTAGTCGAGAACAGGACAAAGACGATCATAGCTGACTGCGATGCCGATCCTGAGGGCACAGGTCTTCACAGGATAGAGATGAGGGACACGAAGCTCGGTATCATTACCGCAGGTGCCGCTTATCAGTATGTAAGGGACGGTGCGCCGGATGCCAGCGTCCTTAAGCTCGGAATGGTATGGCCGCTTCCTGAGAAGACTATCAGGGATTTTGCTTCTAAGGTCGACAGGCTCGTTGTCGTTGAGGAGCTCGATCCTTTCCTTGAGACTGAGATCAAGGCTATGGGCATCGAGTGTGAGGGCAAGGAGCTCTTCACATTGCTCGGCGAATATTCCACAAGGATGGTAAGGGCTGCTCTTACAGATCTTCCGCTGCCGAAGAAGGCTTTCGATCTGTCGGCTCTGCCGACGCCTCCCGGAAGACCTCCCGTACTTTGTGCAGGATGTCCTCATAAGGGACTTTTCCTTGCACTCAAGAGACTCAAGGTCAATGTTACCGGTGATATCGGATGCTATACGCTCGGAGCGCTTCCCCCGATGCAGGCAGTCGATGCCGTTATCTGCATGGGTGCATCCGTCGGAATGGCTCACGGATTCGACAAGGCAACTGACGGTGCCGATTCGAGAAATACGGTCGGTGTCATCGGAGATTCCACATTCCTTCACTCCGGTATCACGAATCTCATGAATGCCGTTTATAACCAAAGCTCGATGACTCTCGTTATCCTCGATAATTCCATCACCGGTATGACAGGACATCAGCAGAATCCTTCCACGGGTAAGAATATCCGTCTTGAAGCGGCTCCCCAGGTAAGCCTTGAGAAGCTCTGCGAGTCGGTCGGTGTCCTTCCCGAGGCTGTAAGGGTCGTCGATCCCGTAGATACATATGAGACCGAGAAGGTCATAAAGGAAGAACTCGCACGCGAGACAGTATCTGTCGTTATCGCCAGAAGACCCTGTGCACTTATCCCTACGGGACGTGCCGTTAAGGGCATCAATGTCGAGGTCGACTTCGAGAAGTGCAAGAAGTGCGGTGCCTGCGGCAGGATAATGTGTCCCGCGCTGGTAATGGGTGAGGATAAGACCCCCGTTATCGATACCGAATCATGTAATAACTGCGGACTGTGCGTCAATATGTGCAAGTTCGGCGCACTCAGGAAAGGGGGCGAGGCATAATGAGTAATCTTGAAAGCTCTATCGTACTCGCAGGTGTAGGAGGACAGGGAACGCTCATAGCGGGAAAGCTCCTCGGCATACTGGCATTGAAGCTCGGTCTTGACGTTAAGGTCTCCGAGGTCCACGGAATGAGCCAGAGAGGCGGTTCCGTAATAACTTATGTAAGGATAGGCAAGGAAGTCAATTCCCCGATCATCGAAGAGGGATGTGCAGATTTTGTCCTTTCTTTCGAAGAGGTTGAAGCTGTCAGATGGGCATCGCTCCTTAAGGACGGCGGTGTCATGATCGTCAATTCCCAGAAGATCAAGTCGCTTCCCGTTCTCATGGGACAGGTCGAGTATCCTTCGGATATCGAGGATTCCCTCAGGGCGGCAGCAACGGGTCCCGATACTAAGATAGTCAAGATCGATGCACTGGATATCGCTATGGAGGTCGGAACATCCAAAGCGGTCAACATCGTTATGATGGGCGCACTTTCGAACTATCTCGGAGTAGATGAAGGACTCTGGAAGGAAGCTATAGAAGAGGCATTCGCTTCAAAGCCGAAGACGATCCCCGGCAATATCTCCGCTTTCGAGAAGGGAAGAGCAGCCGGCTGATAAAGACAATTGAATAACTGACAACATCAGGAGGGGTGAACATGAAGAAGAGTTTAGCCGGAAGAGCAATATCGGTGATCACGGCAGGATGCGTACTCATGTCATATGCCCCTCTTGTTATTGCCGACCCGCAGGATACAGACGACGTCTATGTGACAAAAGGCACATATGAATATACGTCGAATGAAGGCAGCAACAAGCAGGCGACAGATACATTTACCTACAGGGATGACTGTTTTATGCGTTCATCCTATCTCGGATGCTGTCATCTTGAAGAGCTTTCCGCATCGCTTGCATTGTCCTCCGCTTCAAGATACGGAAACGGTGAGGATAAGGACGAGAAGGATCCTTCGGATAATGCGCAGAACGTGATGACGCTCCTCTCGGATATGGGATTCGAGAATGTATCCACCAATGAATATTACACGCTCGAAAAGCTCGAGAACTCATGCGGATGTGCCGTCGGTATGAGGACCATAAAGGCTCATGGCAAGACTTATACGCTCCTGGCTGTCGTCCCGAGGAGCGCGAACTATAAGCAGGAATGGGCCGGCAACTTCACCGTAGGTTCCGGCGATATCCATGACGGTTTCAAACAGGGAAGGGACGAGATATTAAGATACGTCAAGAAATATATCGCGGATAACGGGATCACGGGAGATCTTAAGATCTGGACTGTCGGTCATTCGAGAGGTGCCGCCATGGCAAATATGGTAGGAGGATTCTTTGCCGACGGAGGCGGAGCCTACCTCGGCGACAGCGTGTCCGTTGCTCCCGAAGATGTCTACTGCTATACATATGCGACTCCGAGGACGATAAAGAACGGAGCTTCGAGAGCCGAGGCTCTGAGCGTATCGGGCGCGCGTGCGGATCATCCCAACGACACCTCCGGCGAGGCTTATGTCTCGACCGCCACCGGAACGACAGATACCGGTTCCGAAGTATTCGACTGTATCAGGAACTACCCTCTTGCGTATGACATGATAACGATGCTGCCGCCGGAGGCGTGGGGATTCGGTTATTACGGTCAGGTCATTCCTCCTGATTCGGAGAATGCATCATATCAGGACATGATGGATGAGCTTAAGACAATAAGTCCCTATGCATATGAATATACGAAGACCGGAGGAAATCCTTCCGACTATTCGGGATATGATTTCGATCTTCCGTCGCTTTCGATCGTAAAACGCAACGATGAAGGCGGTTCGATGGAGAAGATGTTCCTTGAAAGGTTTACGGGACTTATCCATCCTGCCCGGACGAATGCCGAATATGTAAGCGGCGGATATCAGAATGTCCTGAAATCTATCGCGGGCATATACGGATTGCTCCTTCCGCTGTTCGATACGATAAATACCGACAGCCTTTCCGATTATCTGAGACCCGCACTCTTTACATATCTTGCATATGCAACGGAAAGGATCATCGCGGAGAATCCGACATATGACGAGAAGAAGGCGAGCGCGGTCGTTTTCGAGAAGCTGATAACTCATTTTACCGGCGAGGCTATAGACCCTGAGAATTATACGTTCAATGATTTCTTCGAAGACCTGACGGTCTATCTTGCGGCAAACCGCGACAGCGAAATGTTCAATAAGGCTGTCGATGCAGTTTCGGGTCTGATCCCTGCGGATTATGAGGATATGTTCCTGATGGTATTTACCGGTGTGGTTCCGGGGAAGGACTATTTTAACCCTGAGAAGAAGGCCACGGTCAGGGAGTGCGTTGAAGCCCTGATAATCGCATGTGCCGAAGGCGGAGCGGAAGGGTCTGCGATGTCTGATACTTCGGCAAAAGATATGAGGGCTGCTGTCATCGGACTGCTAGCTTTAGCCATGGGCCCGGATTATCCCGTGATCATGGGTGCGGTTGACTACGGAAACGGAAAGTTCGAAGATGTAGTAGCGGCGATCCTTAAGGAACTCATGACGATAAAGGATGAAGATAAGAATGTCCTGAGGCAGTATGACAACCTGACCGATGCGGCGAACGGGGAACTCCCTATCATGATCGACAGTATTTTAGGACCGATGGCCGAGAGGACGACTGCGCTGTACGGACAGGCTTATCATGACGATGTTGTGGGTCATATAGAGACTATAAAGAATAATATCCCGATCACCAGATTGCTGATCACGTCATTCCTGTTCTATACCGAGGGTGAGGCCTACGATCCGGTATCCGATCTGAGGAATGCGCTCGGCGTCATCGGGAATGCCCATATCGTAGCGCCCTCCCACTTCAATGAGAATTATGCAGCATGGGCAAGGGCAGTCAGGAGAAATACTACGGACGACCACTATATCACCAGGGTCGATGCCGTACCGGAGACATGCACGGAAGACGGAACAGTCGAGTACTACATCCTTCGCGATGAGGGAAAAGAAACCATATATGATGATATGTATCTGACGAACGAGCTTTCCGAAAATGATCTCGTCATCCCCGCGACAGACCATGATTGGAGCGAATGGGAAATCGTAAAGCCTGCGACTGCTACAGAGGAAGGCCTCATGAGGCGGGTCTGCTCTAATGATCCTTCACATATAGAAGAGAAGACGATACCTCCGGAGGGTGATGATTCTTCGGAGACGACACCGACCACAACCCCGACAGATGCCCCGACTTCGACGGCGACGGCGACACCTACTCCGACACCGACTGAAGCGCCGAAGAATGCGGCCGTCGCGACAGGTGAAGGAATGGCGTCATCCGTATATGCCGCCATAGGACTCATAGCCGTTTCGTGCGCATTATTTAAGATATCCGGAAGAAGTAAGGATGAAGATGCATAAGAAGATATTAAATGCCGTTCTGGCATTGGGGCTTTTGTCTTCGCTTGCGGGATGCAGCACTGATATCAGTCCTTCCTGTTCCTTTCGTAGTAGAACATGAACTGCTGCATTATCCCAGCCGTGCCGGGATATTTAGACACGTCGAAAAGCCCGTCATAATACCTGTCGCAGATCCTCTGCATCCAGACATCTATGGGGAAGCGGCCTGTCCTGTGAAATGCGAAGAGCATGACGCAGTCCGCGACTTTCTTTCCGACTCCGTACATCGAAGTAAGGACCTTATAAAGGTCATCGTCTGAAAGCTCCGCCATTGCTTCGGGAATGAGCTTGCCCGAAGAGATGTCGTTTATCGCGGACATTATGTAGGGCGCCCTGTAGCCCGTTCCGATCCCCAGAAGGTCTTCTGTCGTCAGAGTCTTCAGCGCATCAACCGAAGGAAAGGCATAATAGCAGTCTTTCAGGGGGGCAGCGAAAGGCTCCGGGAGGGCCGGCGGGATTATCTTTGCTCCGCAAAGCTCGCAGAGCCTGTCAACGCATGTCGTTATCGAAGGTATCGATCTTCTCTGGGAGATAATGTAGCTTATTATCGTCTCCACGGGCTCCTGCCTGAGTATCCTTATACCGCGGCCGAATGCGGCAGCTTCATTGAGATAGAAGTCTTCGGGGTCTATGGAACGGACGATGTCTTCATAGTCGCGGTCCAGGTCAAAATAACCCTTCCATATCTTCTCGAATTCGTCTTTGCTGCAGGAAAAAAGAAAGCGGTCATCCCCCAGAGAAACGATCTGGAGATAGCGCCCCATTGCAACAGTTTCTGTCCTTTGATCGTCTATTGGATGTATGCGGAAAGCCTGACCGCTCAATGCGATCTTGTAAGGGTCAAAGAATGGTAAAGCAACTGTAAAGGGCATTTTTGACGATTCCTTTTTGATTTACGGACTTAATATGTATAATTAAGTATAATCGTCAAAGGGACGAAAAAGAAGCATAAGTGAGGATTATATGAAACTCAGTCAGATATATGAGCAGGATAAGACAGTCCTGTCTTTCGAGATATTTCCGCCCAAGCACGAGGAGGAACTCAATAATATAGATGCGACGCTCGAGATCCTTTGCGACCTCAAGCCCGACTATATAAGCGTAACCTTCGGAGCAGGCGGATCATCCAATAACAACAAGACGATACAGATCGCAAGGAAGATAAAGGAGCAGTACGGGGTCGAGCCCGTGGTCCATCTGACATGTCTTTCTTATGACGAGCACGAGATCGACGAGTTCGTAAAGCAGATCGAGTCTGCCGGAGTAGAGAATATCCTGGCGCTAAGGGGCGATGTCAATCCCAATGCCCCTTCGAAAGGCGTCTTTAACCATGCCAGTGAGCTCATCGGATATATAAGGCCGAAGACGGACCTTTGTATAGCCGGTGCATGCTATCCGGAGTGCCATCCCGATTCGAGGGACAAGGTCGAGGATATAAGGAATCTCAGGAAGAAGGTGGATGCGGGTGCCGAGGTGCTCCTGTCACAGCTCTTCTTCGAGAATGATCATTTCTACCGCTTTGTCGAGGAGGCTAGGATAGCCGGTATCGATGTCCCGATAACGCCCGGCATCATGCCCTGCCTGTCGGCGAGGACCATAAACAGGATGGTAACGACATGCGGTGCCGTCCTGCCTGAGAGGTTCAGGAAGATAATCGACAGATACGGTGATAAGGAAGAGGCTCTTTTCGATGCGGGAATGGCATATGCGACGAGCCAGATAATAGATCTTCTGACGAACGGATGCGACGGTATCCACCTCTATACGATGAATAATCCCGTAGTCGCAGGAAGGATCTGCGAAGGGATAAAGAACATAATCTGAGATAAGGGATAAGGATGATGAACAGAAAAACGGTCATGAAGAAGTTGATCTCGCTTGCGGCGGCTGTCGTGATCGCGGCCTCCGTGATTACGGCCGTGCCCCGTGACAGGTATGTACGTGCAGATGCAAATGCTACCGTAACGAATGTCAATTCTTCGGTAAATGTAAGAAACAAGCCGTCGACAGCCGGAAGCATAGTGACTTCGCTGTCTCTCGGCACCAGGGTCGAGATCCTCGAGGAGGTCAAGGCTGATTCATCAGACACATCGGGATGCTCAACATGGTATAAGATAAAGGCATTGAGCGGAAGTACGACAGTCAACGGATATGTTGCTTCCAAGTTTATCCAGAAGGATGCCCCGAGCAAGCAGAATTCGTCTGATCCTGATTTTGAGAAGGCAATATCGGCTTTCCCCGATTCATATAAGCCGTATCTTCGTGAGCTCCATGCCAAGTATCCTTCGTGGGTATTTGTAGCCGAGAATACGGGAGTTGCATGGAAGACGGCACTCGATAAGGAGACTGCAAACGGCGTTTCGCTCGTCGAGAATACGACAGACAAGACATGGCAGTCCCAGTCCTATACACAGATCGTCGACTCGGGACGCTGGGTTAATGCCTCAAGGAGTATCGTCGCATATTACCTCGATCCGAGGAACGGCCTGTCTGAACAGGGTATATTCCAGTTCCTCGATCTTAATTATTCTGACAATGCCATCAGTGCAGCGAATATCGCAGGTATCCTGAAGGGAACATTTATGGATGCGCCGGCGACGGCTGCTTATACTGATCCCGCCGCTCCGAAGTCATATGCGGAGATCTTTGCCATTGCCGGCAACGAAGCGGCAGCCGAGGGCAAGGGGATAAACCCCGTATTCCTCGCGACACACGCCATACAGGAGTGCGGAACGAGGGGAAGCGCCTCCTCGAACGGTGCGACAGGTTATTACAACTTCTATAACATCGGTGCATATTCCGATGCTGTCAATGCTTCGCGCCACGGACTCGAGCTCGCCCAGAACGGACTTGATGCCCAGTTCAATGCTACATATTCGATCCCGTGGAATACACCCGGGCTCTCGATCGTAAACGGCGGAAAGTGGATCTATAACAATTACACGGCGAAAGGCCAGTATACCCTTTATTACATGAGATTCAACACATCCCCGAACAGGACACTGACACTCTGCCGTCATCAGTATATGACTGCTACGGCATCATGTTTCTCCGAGTCCCAGAGAATGTGCGAGGCCTACAAGAAGGCTGATCTTATGAATTCAAAGATCACCTTCAGGATCCCCGTATACAATTCGATGCCTTCGGAGGCCAGCCCTCTTCCCACATCGAACAATGCATATGCAGAGTTCGTTAAGATGCTCTATTCCAAGCTCCTGAACAGGGAGGCGACGGCACTCGAGATATCCAACCACTGTGCGAGCCTGTCTTCGGGAAGATCAGCAGGAAGTGTCATTGCAGACTTTATCATCTCCGAGGAGTTCGACAAGCTCAAGCTCTCCGATGAGGATTTCATAAAGCTCATGTATACGACTCTCCTCAACAGGAATGCGACGAAGGAGGATATAAAGCACTGGAAGGATTATATGGCGGAAGGATACAGCCGTAAGGGTGTATTCGCCCAGATAATCAACAGCAAGGAGTGCCATGACTGGATAAGCCTTTACAGCGTTAACGTCGGCACATACCAGAGCGATGACCTTGTAGATTCGCACATGAATATAAAGCCTTTCGTTGTGAGCCTCTATCAGGGAGTCCTTGCAAGAGACCCCGACAGGACAGGCCTGCGCGACTGGATCGCCAATCTCGCGGCCGGCAAGGTCTCAGGTCCTGAGTGTGCTGCAGGCTTCTGCAACTCGAAGGAGATGGCATCCCTCGGATTGTCGGATGAGGAGTTCGTCACGAGGCTCTATAAGGTCTGCCTCGGAAGAAAGCCCGATAAGGCGGGACTCGATTCATGGGTCGCCAAGCTCAAGGATCACTATACGAGAGAATATATAGTCGCAGGATTCGTCAATTCACAGGAATTCCTCGGCATCTGCAATAAGTACGGTCTTTCACAGAAGGCATACGTGTCTTCGACGACAAAGGGCCTGACTCCCGATAAGGCCAAGACGGATGCTTTCGTTACGAGGCTCTATGAACTGGCGCTCGGAAGAAAGCCCGATGATGTCGGATTTGCTAACTGGACGGGAGCTCTCATGAACGGCTCAGGAAACGGTTACAGCGTATCCTACGGATTCATCTTCTCGAAGGAGATGGAGGGATTCGGCCTGTCGAATGAGGAGTTCATTACAAGGCTTTATAAGATCTATCTCGACAGGGCTCCTGATGAACAGGGCTTCAACTACTGGCTCGATAAGATGAATTCCGGCGCTACGAAGCTCGAGATATTCGAAGGATTCGTTTATTCGCCCGAGTTCTGCAGACGCTGTGTCGACGCCGGCTTCATGCCTAACTCGACATATGTACTGTGAGGATCCTGACAGATGAAGATAGTCGTTACATCGCTCTTCGGCCTCGAAAGCCTCATTAGGGAGGATCTGGAACTTGCAGGCTACGACCCGTCGGACATAAAGGTCTCTGACGGCGTTGTCACTCTCGATATCCCCGACTCCGAAGTGTCTCTGGCGGGAAATGTTGCCAGGGTCAATATGTGGGTCAGAAGGGGAGAGAGGGTCCTGTTCGAGATCGGTTCATTCCGTGCGGAGGCGTTTGAGGAGCTTTTCGATGAGGCTTCAAAGCTGCCGTGGAACGACTATATACCTGCGGGATATGCCTTTACGGTGAACGGTTATTCGAGAAAGTCGAAGCTGTTCGGTATAAGCGCATGCCAGAGCCTTATCAAGAAGGCTGCTGTAAAGTCTTTATGCAGGGCCAGGAATCTCGGTGACAACGGCATCATATCCGAAGACCGCTCGAAAGGCGTCGTCGACATCAGGTTCGGAATAGTAAACGATATCGTATCCGTAATGATAGATACGTCAGGTGACGGCCTTCATAAGAGAGGCTACAGGCCCTTGACTCATGAAGCTCCCATCAGGGAGACGCTGGCATCGGGCATGGTATCGCTGTCAAGGTATAAGCCCTTCGGATATGAGGCGATGGCCGATCCTTTCTGCGGTTCGGGCACCATACTTATCGAGGCTGCTCTTATGGCATGCAATTCGGCTCCCGGAAAGAACAGGCATTTTGCATATGAATCGCTTCCGTATATCGGGGAGAAGGCAAGGCTCCGTGCCGTAGAGGAGACTCTCGATGAAGAGGATATGACACCGCCGGATGACTGCTATTACTTCGGAAGCGACATCGATCCGAAGGCTGTAGCTGATGCAAAGAAGAATGCTCAGAGTGCGGGAGTCGGGGGATTTATAAAGTTCTCGACCGCTGATGCGTTTACTAGAACTCCCGAATCACTGAAGACGATCACCGGATATGACCGTCAGCTGGTCATCACTAATCCTCCTTACGGAGGAAGGCTCATGACGCCCGAAGAAGCTGATGAGATCTACAGGGGCATAGCCTCAACATATCTGACAGCGGAAGGAAAGTGCAGAAAGGGAATAAGGCTTTCTGTCATCTCGCCTGACGATACGTTTGAAAGAGCCTGCGGCCATAAGGCAGACAAGCGCACGAAGCTCTATAACGGCAATATAAAATGCCAGCTCAATAATTATTTCAAGCTTTAAGCTGTCAATACCTTTTTTTATGAATTTGATGTCCGCCGGTGGCGGACATTCTTGTCTGAACAGTTGTTCGCATGTTCCGAAAACCGCAAAATAACGTGATAATCAGATTGAAAATATTTTGTAATTGTTTTGCAACATAACCTCTTGACAAATGGGAGTGTGCCTAATTAAAGGCTTTTTGACACTTTGAGAAGAAGAATCATTGTTTTGTAGTTATCGACAGACTTATGAACATTATGAACATTTTTGTAGATATTTATTTGAATTAACAGATCATTTAAATGACAGGATGCGACCTTGTATTGTATAATATATCTAATTATTTTTATAAATATGGGAGGGTGACCCATGAAATGTAAGCTTAGAAGGTTTGTTTCCGTTCTTATCGCGGCGGTACTCCTGTTCTCGGCACTGCCTTTGAGCCGGAACGTTATCGCCGATTCGACTGATAATGAGAAAATCATAATCGATGGCCCTTACTATTTGAAAAACGGAGAACCTCAGAATGTAGGTGGTTCCGTTACTTATTCTGTCAACGGAGTCCAGGAACCTGAGTTCGTTCATCCGGGACAGAAGGTGTATGTCCATGTCGATGTTCCCAGCGGCTATCAGCTTTCCAACAGCACGAATATCATCATTGAGTATAAATGGACCAATGGTTATGGAAATGCATTTACCAGAACAGGTGTATCAATGGATCCTGATGGTAACGGCAGTTTTACCATGCCTGATACGGTAGATGGTCAGTTAACGATCGAAGTCATGTTCTATAAGCTCTTTAAAGTCGGAGCAGACAACCTTAACCGTAACTATGTTACTGTTCTCGGTGCATTTCTTGATAACAGAAGGGAAGTCTATCTTGAAGGATCTGATATGGTTCCCGAAGGAGGATATGCCAACGTCCAGATAAATAAGATCGAGAATTATCCTATTAGTAAGCTGACATTTACGGAAGAAACAGGCAGGGTACTTAGTGATATAAGTTACTATAAAGCTAATGAGAATGATGATTATTACATCTATCATGTCCAGATGCCCTTAAACAATGCTTCCGAGATCAGGATCCGTCCCGTATATGAAGGAGGAAATCTCCTTTCTGCTACCGGCTTCTACCGTAATGTTGGCGGTCAGAAGATACCGGTCGAAGGCGGAACGATCAGTTATATGGTGAATGGGAATGCTGTAAGCAATCCTTCCTGTGCTCCTAAAGATGCTGCAATAAAAGTACATGTTGAAGTCCCTGATGGGTATGGTCTCCCATACGGGAACATGGTGGATTATACCTATAAAATACCAAGCGTCTACGGTGTCGGACATGGATATATTGATGAAGACGGTGATTTCACTTTTAATATGCTCGATGGCACTGTGCTAATTGAGCCCAGAGTCCTGAAGCTGAGCAAGTTGTCTGTAGCCGAGAAGGATGAAGACTATGTTTCGATCTATTCGATATCTCTTAATCCCACTGAGAGACAGGTCGCTCCGGAGACAGTCGATTACTGTGCCGGCGAGGGCATGGCTTTCCGTGTCATGGTCAAGGAAAGAGAAGGTTATTCTTTTGACGGTCTGTCCTTTTACGGTCCTGACGGCAATAATCTCGATCTGAGATATTATGAGCGCGACGCGGTCGACGGAAACGCTGTCTATGAAGCATTTGTTCCTTCAGGCGACGCTACATGTGATATTAATGTAAGAGCACAGTGGCAGATCAAGAATATAGATATCGCGATCGCAGATCCGCTCTGCGGTACCGAGGTTGAACTGCCCGAGACAGTACCCTATGACATGAGCGGCGACTTTGCACGTCCTGATGTTACAGTCTCCGAAGGCGCACATATCTATGAGCCCGTTGGCGGAGACTTTGTCGGTCCCCAGAATTTGTGGTACATGGAGAATGCAGGTGTCGGCATGATGCCCTTAAACGGTACGATCAAAGAAGGAGATACGATCTTTGCATGGGTAACCCTCTCCTGCGATGACGGCATAGTCCTCGGAGAGGATACGGTCATAACGGTAAACGGCGAACAGGTCGAGGTTCCCCTTGAAGGATCCATATTCAATATCATGTTCCCCATGACGGCCGTACACGATTACGGGGATGTCAGCTATGAATGGGCTGATGACAATTCCGAGGTCAGGGCATCCAGGTTCTGCAACGGATGCGAAGACGAGGATTATGAGATCGCACAGACAGAATCTGAGACGAAGTCTCCCGCTACATGCACGAAGGGCGAGGTCGTAACATATACAGCCGTCTTTGAAAGAGAGATCTTCGGTGAGACATCCAAGGATGTTACGCTCGACAACATGCTCGATCATACATGGGGCGATCCTGAGTACATCTGGTCCGATGACCTTTCCACGGTTACGAGGAAGCGTACATGCACAGCGTGCGGAGAGGTTGATGAGACAACTGTAAACACGACAAGGAAAGTTATCAAGGAGCCTACCGACACCGAGGATGGCGAAGCTGAGTATACTGCTGTTTTCGATGACGGAGACGGTGTCGTAACAAAGACGATGAAGTCTACGATCCCCGCTAAGGGAAGAGTCAAGGGTGAGTATGAAGATCTGACAGGCGACATCATCCATGAGAAGGGAAGCGGCAAGTCTGAAACATTCCGCTTTGGACTGATCGGAAACGGCGCCGGTACTATGGATCATTATGTCGGCTTCGATGTCGATGGTGAAGCTGTTCCTGCGGATAAGGCTTCTGTTACAAACGGAAGTGTCAAGATCGAGCTTTATTCAGATTATCTGGATTCGCTTTCTGCCGGAAAGCATACTCTCAAGGTTACTTTTGATGACGGTGAGATCTCGAAGGTCTTCACGATCATAGAGAAGGGCGGAGCCGATGAGGAGACAACGCCTACTCCAAATCCTACGCCCACGGAAACACCTACTCCCACCGCTACGCCGACTGCAGCACCTGCAGCGACAGGAACACCGGCCACAGGTGAGGCTGCCTCTTCAGCGGCTTTCATGTTCGGAATCGTATTCCTTTCCTCTGCACTCTTCGTGCTCGTGGTCAGGAGGAAAAGACTTCAGGGAGATAAGTGATACTTAAGGATCCTTTTTCCCGGTCTGATAAATAATTAAACTTGAAGGAGAATAAATAAAGTGAAGGCAAGAAAGATCATTGCAATGGCAGCAGCTTCCATCATGATCGTAGCAGCTGTAGCAGCCTGCTCGGACAAGAAGGAAGATGAGAAGAAGGATGATGCAGCAAAGACAGAGGCATCGGCTGAAGAGAGTGAGAAGGATCATGACGCAGCTCATGTAGACGGTGTCGTCTATAAGGGTGTCGAGGTCGTAATGAATGCACCTTTTGCCGATATCAAGGACCAGCTCGGTGATACGGTAAAGCCCGATGATGTTATCCTTCCCTGTGACGGAGGCGATCTTTATAAGGATACTATCCATCACTATGAGGAACTCGATGTAACTGAGAATGTTAACGGTGATATCACGGATATCGAGGTTCCGGTCGATGTAGTTCCCGGAGATGATCTTCTCATCCTGGGTGATATAAAGATCGGCGACAGCATCGAGGATGTCCTCAAGGCTCATCCCGAGTTCGAAGATGATGAGTATTGTATTTCGTACAGGTCTGAAGGCCAGTATTACTGCACCATCATGAAGGACTATGAGGCAGGCACGACAGTAAGCGGATTCTTCTTTATCTCCGAGGCATACAATCCCTATGCCGATCTGGATGTAGAGTAACGGATACGGATCGCGTTTTTAAAGATCAGTAATGGGGCTGACCCGGGAGTCCGGGCCGGCCCCTTTTATATGAAGAGTACATATAAAAAAGCGCGTCATATTGAGATATCAATGGTATAATCTATTAATATAATAAGGATCAAGAGGAAGATAGATATGTCTGATCTTATATCATTTGCGTCGGAGGCAAGGAAGGCCTCGAGGAAGATGGCAGTAATAGACAAAGAGAGCAAGAATAATGCTCTTCTTGCCATATCAGCGGCGCTGATCTCCAACAAAGAAGAGATATTCAGGGCAAATGCGGAGGATCTCCGTAAGGCTGAGAAGGAGAAGCTCGAGGGGCCGCTCCTTAAGAGGCTCAGGTTCGATGAGTCCAAGCTCAAGGATGTTACGGACGGCATCTTAAGCCTGACGAAGCTGGAAGACCCTGTAGGGAAGGTGCTCCTCCATACGAGCCTCGATGAAGGACTGGAGCTTTACAGGGTTACATGTCCCATAGGTGTTATCGGAGTTATCTTCGAGTCAAGACCGGATGCTCTCGTCCAGATCGCATCACTGTGCCTGAAGAGCGGCAATGCGGTCTTTCTCAAGGGAGGAAGGGAAGCATTTAATACTAACAAGGTCCTTTCCGAGATAATCCTCAAGGCAGGTATCGACAGCGGTCTTCCCGAAGGATGGCTCCATCTCCTGGCGACGAGGGAGGATGTTACTGCGATGCTCTCTCTCGACAAGTATATCGATCTCATAATCCCCAGAGGATCCAATGAATTCGTTAAATATATCATGAACAATACCAATATAGCCGTCATGGGTCATGCTGACGGCGTATGTCATACATATATCGACAGGGATGCCGATATCGATATGGCGGTGAAGGTTGCTACCGACGCGAAGACCCAGTATGTTTCGGTATGTAATGCCACGGAGACGATCCTCATCCACAGGGATATCCTCGATAAGGTCAAAGGTCCCCTTTATGAGTCCCTGAAGGCAAAGGGCGTCACCATATATGAAGAGGGAGACGTAAGCGAGTGGCATCACGAGTATCTGGACTATAAGGTGTCTGTCAAGGTTGTTGACAGTGTCAACGAAGCTGTCGACCATATCAATACATACGGTTCCGGCCATACTGATGCCATCATTACCGATAATGATGAGACGGCACGCATATTCCTGGATTCGGTCGATTCAGGATCCGTACTCCGCAACTGTTCAACGAGGTTTGCCGACGGTTTCAGATACGGATTCGGCGCAGAGGTCGGTATCTCGACATCTAAGCTGCATGCAAGAGGCCCCGTAGGACTTGAGGGACTCATCACATATAAGTATAAACTCACCGGAAACGGCGATATCGTCGGAGATTATGCCGAGGGCAGGAAGACCTTCAAGCATATAAGGCACGATGTCTGAAAAGAAAATGGAAAAGGCAGGGGAGTAAAGGAAATGGTAATCACGGTCGCATCGGATCATGCGGGATTCGATCTTAAGAAGAAAGTCATCGATCATCTCGAAAAGAAGGGATATCAGGTACTCGAGGGAGGAGCCCAGAGTGCTGATGTACCATTCAATTACGTTGAGGCAGGGCAGAAGGTCGCAGCTGATATACTCGAAGGGAAAGCCCAGCGCGGCATAGCTATCTGCGGAACCGGTATCGGGATATCGATAGTATGCAATAAGCATAAGGGAATAAGATGCGGTCTTTGCAATAACGAGTATATGGCAAGGATGCTCAGACAGCATAATGACGGCAACGTTCTGGCATTCGGCGCGAGGGTAGTAGGTCAGGCACTGGCTCTTAACATGGTCGATGCTTTCCTGGATGAAGGATTCGCAGGAGAGAGGCATGCCCAGAGAGTCGGGGACATCACGGCTCAGGAAGAGCGTTTGTTTAAGTAAATAATATAAAAGTATATACGGAGGATATTAACATGGCACAGGAAGGAAACGTATTTATCTTTGATCATCCGCTTATCCAGCACAAGATCTCGCTTCTTCGCGACAAGAATACATGTACGAAGGAATTCAGGGAGCTCGTATCGGAGATATCGATGCTCATGGGATATGAGGTAACGAGAGATCTTCCCATGAAGGAAGTGGAGATAGAGACACCGGTCGCTCCCGCGAAGGTCAAGATGCTCGCAGGCAAGCAGATCGCCATCGTTCCGATCCTCCGCGCAGGTCTCGGTATGGTTGACGGTATGGTTGAGCTCCTTCCTAATGTAAGAGTCGGACATATCGGTCTTTACAGGGATCCCGTCACGGTAGAGCCCGTAGAGTATTACTGCAAGCTCCCTGATGATATCGCCGAGAGAGAGGTAATCCTCCTCGATCCCATGCTCGCTACGGGCGGATCGGCTTCTGCAGCGATCGGATTCCTTAAGAAGAGAAATATCCAGAATATCAAGTTTATGTGCCTTATCGCTGCTCCCGAGGGTATCGCCAGGATCACGAAGGATCATCCTGACGTAAAGATCTTCTGTGCCGCAAAGGACGAGAAGCTCAATGACCACGCATATATCGTTCCCGGACTCGGTGATGCCGGAGACAGGATATTCGGTACAAATTAAACAGATCCGGTCTTTTGTCTGTATATATTTGTTACTGTTGACGATATAATCCGATACGGAAAACAAAGACAAAAGTCGTAAAATCATTTGTAGAGAATAAAGTCAGAAGAGGAAAGTGCCAATGAGCTGGCTCGCAGAATTTTTCAGATCGTTCGGAAGACACTTCGTTGATGAGTTCAAGATCGGAAATATCGGTGAAGAGATCAACGAAGGGATACTTCAGTGGAAACGTGACTTTTTCGATCTGGGCGGGATCAAGGTAGTCCTTACGGATGCCGTGATCGTATCCTGGATCGCGATCGCCATAGTGGTGCTGATATTCGCTCTCATGTCGAGGAAGGCTAAGATAATACCTTCAGGAAAGCAGACATTCGTTGAGATGATAGTCGAACTTATCATCGGAACGTCCATGTCTTTCGGCATGAACAGGAAGGAAGCGGAGCATGTTGCTCCGATGATCGGTACGATCGGAATGATCATAATGGGATGTAACGTGATATCCGCTTTTAAGATCGCTCCTCCTGCCAAGAATATCGCATTCCCTGTCGCAATGGCCGTGGTTGCTATCATCTATGTCATATATGCATCGATAAGGTTTGTCGGACTCAAGGGGTTCTGGCTGTCATTAACGACGCCTATGAAAGCCCTTCTGCCTTTTAAGGTCCTCGACATGATAATCAAGCCGTGCTCCCTGGCATTGAGGCTTTTCGGTAACGTATTCGGTGCATTTGTCTTTATGGAATTCCTTTTTATCATCGTTCCCGTCATCATTCCGGGCCTGTTCGGACTGTGGTTCGATATTGCCGACGGAATACTCCAGGCCGTTGTATTCTCATATCTGACGATGTCCTATATCGGTGAGATAGTAGAGGTCGGACATGAATATGAGGAGCATCCCGAGAATTTCGAGAAGAAGAAAAAGGAAAAGAAGTCAAAGAAGAACGTCACAAATAACGATAACAAGGAAATAAGTATTTCGGAGGTATGATATGAATCTTATTGCAGACTTTATGCCGCTTATGCTGGCAGGATCACTCGAACCCAAGGCCGCAGCCGCACTTGCAGCCGGTATCGCGATCGGACTCGGAGCTTTAGGTTCCGGACTCGGTATGGGTATCGCCGCAAGCCATGCTCTCGAGGCAGGTGCACGCCAGCCCGAGATCTTCGGAAAGCTCCAGACCCTCCTCCTGACGGCTATAGTCTTCATCGAGTCCGTATGTATCTACGCTCTCGTTGTAGCTCTGCTTCTTATATTTACGGTCAACTAAAAGCTTAGGAGATATCGAAAATGTTATTTAATACAACGCTGCTGCTCGAGACGGAGAGCAGCCTGTTCTCCGCGGATCAGTTCGGAGGATATGCTTCGACATTCGTATTTGCTCTGATAAATGTTGCGGTCGCCTATATCGTCATCAGGCTCTTTATCTTCAAGCCGATAATGAAGGCGATCAGGAACAGGGAAGAACAGATCAGGCAGTCTGTTGAGAGTGCCGATAAGTCTGCCGAGGAAGCAAAGGAGAATGCCGAGCAGAGCAGACAGTCCATTGAAGATGCGAAGATAGAGGCTTCGGGCATTATCGAGACTGCAAAGGAGAATGCCGAGAAACAGTCGGAGATCATAATCGGAAAGGCTCATGATGACGCTTCCGAGATCATAGCCCGTGCAGAATCTGATGCAAAGAGGATCAAGAGAGTCGCTTTGGAAGAGATGAAGGACGAGATATCCGATCTTGCCGTTAAGATCTCGACCAAGGTCCTCGGAGACGTTATTTCCGAGGAGAAACTCAAGGAGATGTCCGCAAGATATACGGACGAGACACTTACGGAAGAGGTGAACAAGCTTGGCTAAGCAGGATAATAATCAGCCTACGGTTCCCCTTATCCTGAAGGTCGTCGTAGCAGGCGATCTCCCTGATGACAAGATACGCCTTATCGCGGGGAACTTCGCCAAGAAGCACGGCATCGAAGCTTATGAGCTCGAGTTTGAGGTCGATGAATCCCTCATCGGCGGATTCGTTATCTATACTCTGGGCTCCAGATATGACTATTCGATCAAGGGTCAGCTCGAAAGGATCGGCTCCTATGTAAAGAGGTCACGTGACCTTGAGATAGAAACCGACAGTAAGGGCGATATACTTTTCGATAAGGAACAGATAAAGAATACGCTGTTCGAGGCTGTAGAGGAGTCCCCCGAGACCCCTGATACATCACTTGATATAGCGGAGATAGCAGATCTTGATCCCGAAGAGCTCAATAAGAGGATAAATGACGCATTCGTCACCGCGGACAATATCGAGGAAGTCGGTATCGTAGTCGGTGTATCTGACGGTGTTGCGACCGTATCGGGTCTTGAGCACTGCATGATGAGCGAGCTCGTGAACTTCATGGGCGGCGGATTCGGTATCGCGATGAACCTCGAGCGTGATACGGTTGGTGTAGTATTACTTTCCGATCCCGATATGGTAGTCGAGGGAATGATCTGCAAGAGAACGAGAACGACAGTGTCTGTGCCGGTCGGCGCAGGACTCCTGGGAAGAGTCGTAGATCCATTAGGAAAGCCGATCGACGGCAAGGGCATCATCAGATATTCGGAGACAAGGCCTATCGAGTCTCCCGCACCTTCGATCGTCGACAGGTCGCCCGTTAATAAGCCTCTTCATACAGGTATCACGGCTATCGATGCCCTCACGCCTATCGGAAGAGGCCAGAGAGAGCTCATAATAGGCGACAGACAGACAGGAAAGACTGCTATCGCCATCGATACGATCCTTAATCAGAGAGGCAAGGATACGATCTGTGTATATGTCGCGATCGGACAGAAGATCAGTACGGTCGTCAATACAGTAAATATACTTGAGAAGAGCGGCGCGATGGATTATACGGTCGTTGTTGCGGCAGGAGCATCCGATTCCGCAGCTCTTCAGTATATCGCCCCCTTCGCGGGATGTGCCATGGCAGAAAAGTTCATGTATGACGACCATAAAGACGTCCTTATCGTCTACGATGACCTGTCGAAGCATGCACAGGCATACAGGGCGATCTCACTTCTCCTCAGAAGACCTCCGGGACGTGAAGCATATCCCGGTGACGTATTCTATCTGCATTCGAGGCTCCTCGAGCGTTCTGCAAAGCTCTCCGACGATCTGGGAGGAGGTTCCATAACCGCGCTCCCCATCATTGAGACATTAGGAGACGATATATCGGCATATATACCGACTAACGTTATCTCTATAACGGACGGTCAGATCTATCTTTCGCCGGAACTGTTCTTCTCAGGCCAGCGTCCCGCGATCAATGCAGGTCTGTCGGTATCGCGTGTCGGCGGTGCGGCTCAGACGAAAGCTACCAAGAAGGTCGGCGGACCTCTTCGTATATCTCTTGCACAGGCAAGGGAAATGGCATCATTTGCCCAGTTCGGATCCGATCTGGATGAGAATACGCAGCTCCAGCTCAAGCGTGGTACCGTTCTGAACGAAGTCCTGAAGCAGGAACAGTACAAGGCATGGTCCATGGAGGAGCAGGTCGTCATACTCTATCTTGCGACGAGTGATAATATGAACTTCCTTGCAAAAGAGGATATAACGGAGTATTACGAAGGCTTCGTAGATTATATGTGGGTATCGCATGCAGACATCATGGAGAAGATCGCTTCATCGGGACAGTTTGATGATGAGACATCCAAAGAGATCGACGGCCTTATCGCGGACTATAAGGATCTGTTCCTTGCCGAACACAGCGAGTATCGCGAGGAAGAATAAATGGAAAACCTTAATGCGATAAAGAAAAGGATCAAGAGCGTAGATGACATCAGTCAGATGACAAATGCGATGCAGCTCGTAAGTTCTGCGAAGATGCGCCGCTCTCTTGCTCTGCACGATTCGGTGTATCCTTTCTTTTCGCTGTGCGCAGAGAGCATGCAGGAGATAAGGAATAATACCGAAAAGATCGACAACCCTTTCTTCAGGCTCGAGCAGAAAAAAGAGGGTGACACCTGGAAGATCGGTTACTTCGTTCTTTCGGGTGACCAGGGCCTTGCAGGGGCCTATAACAATAATATGGTCAAGATCACCCAGGAGCATGTCCATTCCAAGATCCTCGAGAATACTTCCAAGAATATGAAGACAGAGTATAAGCTGTTCGTTTTCGGGAAGCTCGCGAGGGAGAAGCTCATGAGGCTCGGATATAATGTCGATCCCGAATTCTCATTCCCGATATCGGAGCCGAACTACTATCAGGCAAAGAGGGTGGCATCGATAATCAGGCGTAAGTTCCTTGCAGAGGAATTCGACCTGATCTACCTGATCTACACGAGGATGGAGTCGGCTTCGAACATGGTACCGGATGCGGTAAGGCTCGTTCCGGTCGACAATAAGAGCCTCGAGAGTCTCGTGCCGTCTGATGCACAGGATTGCGGCATCGCGCTCGAGAAAGGTTCGAAGATGGAATACCTTCCGGATCCGGAGATGGTCTTTGACTACCTTATCGACACATATATCAATGCGGTCGTATACGGAGCGATGGTCGATGCCTATGCAAGCGAGCAGACAGCAAGGCTTACGGCAATGGATAACGCGACCAAGAATGCCGAGGACATGATGAAGAAGCTCCTTCTGATAAGCAACCGTGCCCGTCAGGCAAAGATAACGAACGAACTTACGGAGATAATAAACGGAGCGGAGCAGGCAGGTAACCTGTAAGCTCCCCAAGGAGATCATATATGGCAACAGGAAAGACAGTACAGATAATCGGTCCGGTCATTGACTGTGAATTTCGTCTGGGCGAAGTACCGAAGATAAATGACGCCGTCAGGATCATCGTATCCGAGACGGGTGAGGAAAGTGATAAGGATGTATATGCGGAAGTCCTCCAGCAAAGGGGACACGGCGTTGTAAGATGTGTTTCCTTTAATGCAACAGAGGGCCTTATGAGAGGCATGCGCGCAGAATCCCTCGGAAGTTCCGTTCAGGTCCCTGTAGGCGAGAAGAATATGGGACGTCTGTTTAATGTCCTCGGACAGCCTATCGATAACTTAGGTCCTGTAGAAGCCGAGGCGATGCGTTCCATACACCGCAAGGCACCGTCATTCACTGATCAGTTCACACAGGCGTCGATGCTCGAGACGGGCATCAAGGTCATAGATCTTCTCGTTCCTTTCTCCAGGGGCGGTAAGATCGGACTGTTCGGAGGAGCAGGCGTCGGAAAGACAGTCCTTATCCTCGAGCTGATCCGTAATATCGCATCAGAACACGGCGGTTATTCAGTCTTCACCGGAGTCGGTGAGAGAAGCCGTGAGGGTAATGATCTGTGGGGCGAGATGAAGGAGTCGGGAGTCCTCGACAAGACGATAATGGTCTTCGGCCAGATGAACGAGACATCCGGTGCGAGGATGAGAGTCCCGCTGACGGGTCTTACGATGGCTGAATATTTAAGAGACGAGAAGAAGAAGGACGTTCTCCTCTTCATTGATAATATCTACAGATTCATCCAGGCGGGCTCAGAGGTATCGGCTCTTCTCGGAAGGATACCTTCGGCAGTCGGTTACCAGCCCACGCTCTTCAACGAGGTCGGTGAGCTTCAGGAGAGGATAACATCCACCAGGAATGGTTCGATAACCTCTATCCAGGCTGTATATGTTCCTGCAGACGATATAACGGATCCGGCACCTGCGACGACATTCTCGCACCTCGATGCGAATATCGTACTTTCGCGTTCGGTAGTCGAGCTCGGTATCTATCCTGCAGTCGATCCTCTGGAATCCTCATCGAGGATCCTGTCGGAGGATGTTGTCGGCAAGGAGCATTATCATGTTGCCAGGATGGTCCAGGAGATCCTCCAGAGATATAAGGAACTTCAGGACATCATCGCGATCCTCGGTATGGAGGAATTGTCGGAGAGCGACCGTCTCACGGTCTCCAGAGCACGTAAGATCCAGAGGTATCTGTCACAGCCTTTCTTTGTAACTGCTGATTCCACCGGATATGCACCCAGATATGTTCCCGTCGAAAAGACGGTCAAGGCTTTCGGTGAGATCATCTCCGGATCTTTGGACCATATACCAGAGCAGCACTTCTTCATGAAGGGTGACATCGATGACGTCATCAAGTCATACAAAGAGGAGGCCTGAGGATCCTTATGGCCGAACGCTCCGGGAAGAAGACAAATCTCGTCGTAGTCACGCCCTATAAGAATTTCTTCGAGGGCAGGGTCGATTCCGTATCGCTTCCGTCGCTTGACGGTGAGATCGGTATCATGGCCTCGCATACGCCTGTCGTCATCGCCTTGAAACCCGGTATCGTAAATGCCAGGATCGATAAGGAATACAAACACTTTACCATATCTGAAGGATATGCAGAGATAGGTCATAACATTGTCCTCATCGTCTGTAATTCCGCGGAGTGGCCCGAGGAGATCAAGGTGGGGAGGATCTTCAGATCCCATAAGGATGCATATGAAAATGTTAAGGAGATCATGGCGATAAAGGATGCCTCGGTCAGAGAGGATGCAAAAAGGGAGAACGATCTTGACTTCGCAAGGGCAAAGGCAAGAAAGCATCTTATCGAGCTCTACGGCTCCGAAAGGCAGAGAGCCAGGCTCGAGGAGCTCCTTTCGAGCACGCCAAGGGAACTATGTCCATGATTAGAGTTACAAATGACTATAAACAGGAGGAGTAAAAAATGAAGATCAGAAGAGTACTTGCGGCCGTAATGACAGCTGCGATGATGATGTCCGTAATGACTGCATGCAGCAGTGATGAAGACAAGAAGGCAGACGATAAGGGAACAGAGAAGTCTGAAGTTACGGAAAAGGCAAAAGAAGAGTCTTCGGCAGATAATTATATCGAGTATAACGGTGTAAAGCTGAGGATAGGCGGTAAGTTCGCAGATGTTAAGGACGGACTCGGAGAAACAAGTGCACCCGATGAGACGATCACGCCGTGCGGCGAGGGCGATCAGATGGAGATCTATCACCACTATGCAGGTATTAGCGTTATGGAGAATTCAGAGGGCGTTATCATCTATGTCGACACTGCAGATTATTATGAGGATCATTCTGCTGTACTTAACGGAAAGATCACGATCGGTTCTCCGATCGATGATGTCAAGGAAGCGCTCTCTGAACCCGACGATGAAGGCGAGTATTATATGACATATCAGTTCGATCTTTATTCCCTTGATCTTAGCCTGGATCCTGAGGCAGGAGCAGTTATCGGATTTACATTCAACGGCGCACCTTCACTCTATATCTGATCAACAGAAAAAGGATAATTAACAGAGGGCTGTTCCCCAAGGCAGGGGAGCGGCCCTTTTTTGCCTTTATATCTCGAAAGTAACAGTCCTTAAAATTGAGAATAATAAAAGAGATGAACCGAAGCTCATCTCAGTACGTTTAATTGGGGATACGCAACCCCACAGCATATAGCTTTATCTTAGATTTCTCGGACGTTCATTGGCAAACACATCCGTTTATGTTCATCACGTTTTTCTCGGACGTTCATTGACAAACAATAATCAATCTAAGCTTGTAATCAAATGATACTATAGGTAAAACTCTTGTACAATCACTAAATGTAAATAATCATTTAACAAAGTCATGAATCGCTGAAATAGCATAAAAACTCTTCTATAATCAGGTTATCAAATAAAGGAGATTAAGCTATATGAGTAAGATTCTTGGTTTGGATGTCGGTATTGGTTCTCTTGGGTGGGCAATTATTGACGAAGATGCTCACAGAATAGTTGATCTCGGAGTAAGGATTTTTGAAAGTGGAGAAGAAGGTGCTACGAAGGCTGCCGACAGAGCTAGTCAGATCAGACGTGGGTACAGATCCACTAAACGTTTGAATAAAAGAAGAAAACAGAGAAAACTCAGATTGAAAGCATTCCTTGAAGAAATAGGGTTAATAACTGTTGAAGAGATAAACACAGCTTATAGGACAAAAGGCTTTAATCCTGATGTCTGGAGATATAGATCGGAAGGATTGGAAAGGAAGCTTGAACCAATCGAACTTGCATCGGTTTTGATTAACTTATCAAACTATAGGGGATATCAGGACTTTTATGAGGACGATGATGATAAGGAATCAGGAAAGCTATTTGAGGCAAAAAACAGGATCAATACAATATATGAGGAGAAAAAAGGCCAATACCGAACGATTGGTCAGATGATCTATGAAGACAGACTATTCAGAAATGAGATAAATGGTAAGTTAAGCATCCGTAATAACGCGATAAAGGGTGCAGATGGAAAAAAGGTTACGGATTATAAATACCTGATAGACAGAAAGTATCTCAATAATGAGTTAATGACATTATTGAATTGTCAAAGAGAACTTGGATATGTTCAGCTGACGGAAGATGTTATAGCTGAATTGGGAGCAATAATCTTCAGACAAAGAGACTTTGAAGATGGTCCCGGACCTAATAAAAATACTGATATAGAAAAAAGAGAAGCTATGATGAATAGCCTTAAGGGACATCAAACCTATTCCGGTTTTGATGATCTTATAGGAAATTGCCCTTTTTATCCTGAAGAACAAAGAGGACATCGCAATTCACAACTTTATGATATGTATGTACTGATCAATACTCTGTCCCAGTTGGGATTCTCAAAAGATGGAAATGAGTGTTGCCTTCCTGATTATGTAGTTCTTGAGATAAGACAACAATTGTTTGAGAATAATGGTGTCATAACAAAAAAACAGCTGGAGAAGATTTGCAAAGATAATTGTATTGAAGTCTTTGTTCCGACGGAACTTGCCAAAAAGAAGAATCTGATAAAGGCAAACTACATCAAGTTCCTCAGTAATAAGGATTTGTTCCCGGAGGCGTTTATAAAGCGTTTCCAGGAAGAAGAGTTTGATGATGACAATTCACTGTCCTCAAGAGTTGGATATTGTTTAGCTAAATATGCTACTCCCAGACGAAGAAAAGAAGAGATCCGCAAGATAATGACTGATGAAGATTTTGCAGCTTTAGGATATGCGGATCCGATCAAGACATATAAATCTGGAGGCGGGGCTAATATTTCTTTCAAGTACATGAGGGAAGCTATCGGTTCATATTTTTCCGGATTGAGGTATGGAGATTTTCAGGCTAAATTTAATGAGGAACATCCGGACGAGGAAAAGAGACAGTTTTTATCTTCGACAGGAAAGCTTCTTCCTATATCAGATAGTGATATGGTTAGAAAACCTGTTGTATATAGAACACTTAATGAGACACGCAAAATCATAAATGCTGTAAGAGGAAAGTATAAGGATATACAGACAATTAATGTTGAAGTCGCAAAGGATGTTGGCAAATCTTTTGAACAAAGGCAGGAAACAGCTAAGTATCAGAGAGAAAATGAAGCATACAATGAACAGATGCGAACTGAACTGGTTCAAAAGCTGTCCGCTGAAGGATATCCTGTAATTTTGTCTGATAAGATGATGGAAAGATTCACACTGTGGAAATCACAGGATGGAATGTGTATGTATTCAGGTTCGGCAATATCTTTTGTTGAATTGATCAGTGGAACAAAGGTTCAGGTTGACCATATTATCCCACAGTCGATAATTCTCGATGAAACGATTAATAATAAGGTGCTTGTAAAGACTGAGGAAAACCAGAAAAAGGGAAACAAACTGCCTTTACAGTATATGGATAGTTCCCAGGCAAAAGAGTTTAGAAACAGAGTGATATATCTTCATAGAAAAGAGAAGATATCTCGCATAAAAAGAGAGTATTTGCTTCTTGAATTCCTTGATGATGAGATTATAAGTGGTTTTGTTGACAGAAATATAAATGATACCAGAACTATCAGTAAGTACATTTCAACATATCTTTCCAAAGCGTATAACGGCAGAATAACCGTAAATGTTATAAAGGGGGCAGTAACCAGTCGATTCAGGAGGAGATGGCTTGGTAAGAGTAAGGCATTTGATTATCTTCCGTCTATATACGGATTAGATAAGAAGACGAGAGATCTTCACTACTATCATCATGCTATTGATGCAGCCGTTGTTGCTAATCTGACACGACCTTATATTGAATTAGCACAGGACTATGTAAAGTTTGACTCGATTAGAAAGGATATTAAGAATCACGAGAAAAAGGGGAACGCTTCTACAGCCAATGCTCTGTATAAAGATCTTATAGAAGAAAAAGCAAAGACAGTAGATAAAATGAATAAGTTTTATCATATGAATAGAGAGTATGTCATGTCATTGCTTGATAATTCATATGTTCCAAGTATTTGTGATGATCTTAGAAGTGAGATAGAAGTCAGAGTTCCGCTTGATATCAAATTTCAGGCTAAAGAATATTCTGATATGGTCGAATCATTTAGGGAGTTGAAACAGCTTTTGAATGAAGCCAGGTCCAATCTAAAGGACTGTGATATAGAAGATTCTACTGATGCTATTTCACCGGATCTTCTAGAACAGATCAATACACTGATAAGCATAGTAGATCCTAAGGTTGCCTGCATAAAGGCCAATGCTCAGATTGTATATTCAGACAAGGATCCTTCGGAAATTATCGATGCTGATAAGATCCATAAGGAGTTTGATGCTTACGTAAAGAAGCTGTCGGAGAGAGATATTAAACAGTATATCGATGAGATTAGAATGGTTTCAGAAGATGAATATGCACAGAGAGTACATGATTACTACAATGATGATTCCTTTGCAGATTCTATTGAATTGCCCTATATTTCTTTCAAGATTAACAAAAAATACCGGGGATCTATGACCGCGAGTGATAATCCGGTGAAATTGGATGATACGGGGTTTAAGACGTATAAGGATCTGGAGAATGATATTAATAACAATATAAAAGTACGATACTATGTTCGTTTTAATAGAGGAATAGGTGAAACCCGTAATTTTACTATTTATGATGCAAGAAGCTACTATTGTCTTGAATTATATTCTGATCATGAACAAAAGATGCAGATAAGAGGTATTCGTTATGTTGATATAGTTAGATCTTCAAAAAGCAAAAAACTTGTGCTAAGAAAGAGTCTTCCTGATAACTGTCAACACTATATGTACTTATTTAAAAATGAGTATATCAGAGCGTATAAAAAAGGAAAAATCATAAACAATGGCTTTGGTGCTTACCGGGGAGTTGAGAATATAAATGCAAATCTAGGAAAGATTAGACTGTTCTCGAATACTAATCTACAAGGAAGAGATACAAAGATTAACTTAGCCTGTGATTGTGTGAAAGTTGAAATGTCCATCCTTGGACATATAATTGGTGAAACAAAATGTGGAGATCAGTCATTGTTTATAACGGAGAGCGAATTAACGTAAAGGATAATTGGCTAGTCATAACATTTGAAGACGACTCTCAAAAGAGGATTCCATTGGAGGACTTGTACTGCGTAGTCATAGACAACAGGAATATGATGATATCGGTTCCGACATTGTCTGCTTTTGCGCAGAATAGGATACATCTGATTACGACCGATGAGAGACATTTGCCGGTATCTGAAACTTTGCCGCTAAATACCAATTATCATTGTTATCGAGTTCTGAAAAAGCAACTTGAAATGAATAATGATTTTAAAGGCCTTGTCTGGAAGAGGGTTATAGAGACTAAGATTAACAATCAGGCGACATGTTTGGAAAATATCTGGGCAGATTTGAGCGTCATTAAGCAGTTGCGTGAAATGGCATCGGAAATCTTGCCTCATGACAGAGGAAATCGAGAAGCTATTTCTGCAAAAATGTATTTCCGTAATTTGTTCGGTTCGGATTTTATCAGATTTAATGATGATGATATTAATGCAATACTTAACTATGGATACACTATTATGCGATCGGGAGTTGCAAAATCACTTGTATCACATGGTTTTAATTGTGTTCTTGGCATACATCATATTTCTGAAACAAATGAGTTCAATCTGGCAGATGATTTTATGGAGCCTCTTAGACCGTTGATAGATGAATGGATTGTTAGGAATCAAGATTGTCTGAAAGAGGGTTTGTCAAAATATGTTAAGAATGAATTAGTTAATCTTGTGAATTCTGAAATCTTATTTGAAGGGAAACGAATGAAGGTTAGATATGCCATTGATTCTATGTGTAGATCACTTGTTACGGCTGTTGAAACCAACAATCCTGATAGAGTGATTCTTCCAGAAGTTATATACTACCATGAGAAATAGAGCAATGAGATTATTGGTCTTTTTTGATTTGCCAACTGGGTCTAAGGTAGAAAGAAAGCATTATGCTGTTTTTCGGATGTTCTTGATTAAGCATGGTTTTTCTATGTTACAGTTTTCCGTATACGAGAGGATTACGCGTAATTTTGATGATTGCGAAAAGTATATTTCGATGATTGAATCTAACAAACCACCAAAGGGAGATGTAAGATGTCTTAAGGTTACAGAAAAACAGTATGAGGGGATAAAACTGATAATTGGATCAAATGAAGGAAAAAACGACTATTCTGATGAGGACTTTATAGAAATATGAGCCTTCATTTAGAAAAATGATATAATTATTGATGTTAAGGTTTTAGTTCTCGGACGTTCATTGGCAGACAAGGACAAAAGGAGAAAAAACTTATGGCACGTACATGTTTTAGTTCTCGGACGTTCATTGGCAGACAAGGACTACATTTCACATCATGGACTGTACGATCTGTTTTAGTTCTCGGACGTTCATTGGCAGACAAGGACTTATACACAAAATAAGTCTGAGGAGCGCTAGTTTTAGTTCTCGGACGTTCATTGGCAGACAAGGACTTACCGGGACCACGACCCGAGTAGACGACAGTTTTAGTTCTCGGACGTTCATTGGCAGACAAGGACAGGATGGAGAT
>JAFXMZ010000029.1 GCA_017529925.1 Clostridiales bacterium | reverse complement strand
TGCCCTGAAATGGAGTTATCTACAAAAATGCTTGTTAAACATCTGTTTCGGACGATTTTGGCTGCTTATTTCGTAGAGTTTTGAACAAAAGAAAAGGAGTTGCCTCGCTGTGAACTAATCACTTTTGAGACAACTCCTTTTCATTAAACTCACACAAACTTATATCCGCATGCGTGATACTTCGCTTCGCCTGCCTTTATCACGGGAGACTCAAACTGCGGAATGTTGACTGCATTCGGATACATTTGAGCCTCAAGGCAGATGCCGTAATAAGGCTTGTACTGAATGTCGCCCTTCTGGTCATCACCGTTGAGATGATTGCCTACATAGAGCTGGATGCCCGGCATATCAGTCCAGACTTCCATCTTCCTGGACGACCTGTGGTCCTCGAGAAGCGCACCATTGAAGAATCCGTCACCATATCCGTTCAGGCAGAAGTTCTGGTCAAGTCCTAATGCAGGTCCGATCTGGTCATTATCCATATCGAATCCGTCTCCGACCTTCTTCCCCGCCCTGAAATCAAATACAGTTCCTTCAACGTCTATATATTCCCCGTCCGGGCAGCCGTTAGAATCCTTATGGATCACCTGATCCGCGTCGACTGTAAGCACATTATCCAGAACCTCACCACTGTTGTGACCACCCAGATTGAAATATGAATGATTCGTCGGAGCGAAGATCGTATCCCTGTCGCTTATTCCCTTATAAAGGATCAGAAGCATATCGTCATCAGTCAGAGCGTAGACAACTGTGGTATCGAGATTACCGGGGAAGCCGCAGGCTCCGTCAGGAGAAGTATAAGTCAGCATAACTGCTTCATCTTTGATCTCAGGCAGTCCCTTTATCCCTGACTCCTTCGCGAAAAGGTCAGCCTCCTGCCCGCTGATGATCTTTCCTTCCCAGAATACGTTCTGATAGGAAGGCGATCCGCCGTGAAGATTGTCCTCACCGTTATTCTTCGGCGCATAGAACCTCTCGCCGTTGATCTCATATGTCGCACCATGTATCCTGTTGGCACTTCTTCCGACAATAGAACCGTGATTCGCGCCGTTATTCATATACTCGTCAAGGCCCTTAAGGCCGAGCATGATGTCAGCCTTTTTGCCTTCCTTATCGGGAACTATAAGCTTATTTACAAGAGCACCATATGTGATAACACTTACGGCTATTCCGTTACTGTTCGTGATAGTAAACTCTTTTCCTGTCTCCTTATAACGCTCCGGTTCCTTTTCTGAAAGATAAGGTTTGCATTCAACTGACATATATATTCTCCATCCTGTTTTATTATCAATATCAATATGCCGACTCAGCCGGAATAAAGGCCATATTGTCGTAATTCCTGTAGCGTGAGGCAACAGCAGCGTTGGCAAGCTCGATAAGCTTCTCCTGACTGTCGACCTTTACTTTACCACGAAGGTCAGGTTTATGGTAGGTTCCGTCCTCATTTAGGATATGTGCCCTGACAGTGTCATTGAGCTCGACTTCAAGGACTTCCATAACCCTCCTCCTGCAGTCGGGATCCTCTACTGGGAACATCAGCTCGACCCTTCGATCAAGATTCCTCGGCATCCAGTCCGCAGATGCCAGATAAAGATCCTCATGGCCTTCGTTATAGAAATAGAATATCCTCGAATGCTCAAGGAAACGGCCTGTGATCGACCTTACAGAGATATTCTCGCTCATCCCCTGAACACCGGCTCTCAGACAGCATATACCTCTTACGATCAGATCGATCTTAACACCTGCCTGGGAAGCCTTATAAAGCTCCCTTATCATCGTACCGTCAACAAGAGAATTGATCTTGGCGACTATCCTTGCCTTCTTTCCTGCCTGGGCATTCTCTGCTTCTATCCTGATCTTCCTTACAAAGTAATCCTTGAGCCATATAGGAGCCGGGATAAGCCTTCTCCATGTCATCGGGATAGAGAATCCCGAAAGCATATTGAAGAACTCCGAAGCATCCTCACCCATGCTCTCGGATGCAGTAAACATACCGAGATCCGTATAGATCTTCGCAGTAATGTCATTATAATTACCTGTCGCAAGATGCAGATATCTCCTGATACCGTCCTCTTCCTTTCTTACGACGAGAGTTATCTTACTGTGTGTCTTGAGTCCGACAAGTCCGTAGATAACGTGGCAGCCGGCATTCTCGAGCATTTTCGCCCAGTTGATATTATTCTCTTCATCAAACCTTGCCTTGAGCTCGACGAGTACCATGACCTGCTTTCCGTTCCTGGCCGCTTCAAGGAGCGAAGCGATGATCGGCGACCTTGAAGATACTCTGTAAAGAGTCTGCTTGATAGCAAGAACGTTAGGATCTGTCGCAGCCTGACGGACAAATTCGAGCACCGGATCGAAGCTCTCATAAGGATGATGGACTATCCTGTCCTTCTCCCTTATCTGGTCGAAGATATTATCCAGGCTCTCATCAAACATCGAAGGAGCTGCAGGGATATGCTTGGGATAACGGAGATCCTTGAACCTCTCAGGATCAAGAGCGGAATTGACCTTCGAAAGGAATGTAAGGTCGATCGGTCCGTTTACCTTAAAGATATCACCCTTCTCGATCTCCAGTTCCTCTGTAATGAACTTCAGGATATCGTCGCTCATGTCATCTTCGATCTCAAGCCTTATTATCTCTCCGAACCTTCTTCTCCTGACCTGTTCTTCAATCTCCTTGAGAAGGTCTTCAGCTTCGTCCTCGTCTATATCGAGATCTGCATTTCTCATGACTCTGTAGCATGCAGATGAAATGACCTTCTGACCAAAGAAGAGCATATCGAGATTAGCCTTGATTATCTGCTCAACGGGAACAAAGTAGATCTCGCCGTCCTCTGAATTGATCATATGAAGCCTGGGCACGACTGTCGGGATCTGGAGCGTTGCGAAATTTACGCCCTCGCCTGAATGCTCGCCTTCATCTCCGCTTCCCTTCTTATCCTTACCCCTGGCCGAAAGGACACTCCCTTCGCCATCGAGCATGATGCACATATTGAGCATCCTGTTATATATCAGAGGAAACGGTCTAGAAGCATCAACAGCCATCGGAGTAACTATCGGATAGAGAACGTCCCTGAAATAATCATCTGCTTCCTGCTTCATCCTTTCATTCAGTTCGGAATATTCGCAGATATGGATATGCTCCGACTTAAGTGCCGGTATAAGGGATCTGTTGAATGTGGAATACATAAGGTTCATGGATTCCCTCGTCTTCTGATCGATCCTTCTGAGCTGTTCTTTCACCGTCAGTCCGGCTATATCGAGCGACTCCATCTCCGCACTCTCCATATCGCGGAGCGATGCGACCCTTACGATATAGAATTCATCCAGATTAGATGCCGTTATCGAAAGGAAATTGAGTCTCTCGAGAAGAGGATTTTTCGTATCCCTGGCCTCATGGAGTATCCTGTCATTAAACTCGAGCCAGCTGAGTTCCCTGTTGAAGAATTCAGAATTAGCAGACAGTCTCGCCTTATTCTCGGAAGACTTCTTGGAAGACAGTTTTTTCTTCGAGGATTTCACAGCCTTGGAGGAAGCTTTCTTGGCCGCAGGTGCCTTAGCAGCGGTCTTCTTCGCTGTTGTCTTCTTGACAGTCGTCTTCTTTGCAGCTGTCTTAGTTCCTCCGGAGGTCTTCCCGGCCGAAGCCTTGCCTTCAACAGTCTTCTTAACACTCTTTGCTGTCTGCTTCTTTGAGGACGCTGTGCGTGCCTTAGTCTTTTTCTCTGCCATTAGATCTGTCTCCTGATACGAAGTTGAGGTTTAACACCGATTACCTCTTCGAAAAGCATCTTCCTGTGATCGAATGACCACTCCTCGAATGACATATCTGCTGAAGCCTCACATGAGATATGAAGTTTCTCGGGGAGAAGCGATACATTCATCTTCTTTGTCTTCTGTCTGTGCGAAGCATCGAGCGAATCAGCTATTCTGAGGATAGCTGTAAGCTTCGATACGATTATCTTCTTGTTGGCCGGCAGAGTCCTGTAAAAATAGTTATCATAAGGATTCTGCTGCGGATAGAGTCTTACGACCAGCGCGATTATATCAAGCTCATCAGAGTCCAGTCCGATCAGGTCTGTATATCTGATAAGAGAATAAGCTGCCTCATTATGGCCCGTTGCATGAACATATTTACCGACTTCATGGAGTATGGCCGACAACCTCAGGAGCAGTCTGTCCCTCGCCTTCAGTCCTGTCAGTTTCTCTGAACAGTCAAATATCTGCATTGCGGCATTCTCGACAAAATCAATATGCTTCTTGTCTGTCTTATATCTCTTAGCTACATTCCTCGCCGCACGGACAAGATCATCCTCAGAATCCATCTTGAGCTTATATCCGGAACTTCTCCTGCAGTAGTCATAGATAAAACCGTCAGAGAGCGAAGCCTGAGGCATATATATCTTATCGACGCCTGTATATTCGAGCATATTCCTGATGATAAGAGCAGACGGCAGCAGCATGGGTGCTATATTCGAAGGAACCCTGTTATTGAGAGTTATGTCAGTAGGTCTTGTCTTCAAGAGATATTCATAGACCTTCATGAATTCTTCCTTCGTCATGACACACGGGAATGAAGGATCAAATCCTGCAAGAAGTTTGATAAAACCGAGTTCTCCACCAAATGCGATCAGATTCCTGTATATTATTCCCTTGGGTTCGACTGCATGATAGTCTTCAAGATCCTGTGCTATGAATTCCTCGAGAACATCTTCATAATGAGTAGTCTTGCTCTGAAGGTCGGAGAGCATCTCATAGATCCTTAATGAACCAAGGACCATGTTCTGGCTGAAGATAAAGTCTGACTTGTTATATACAGTTGCCTGAAGAGAACTTGCACCGATATCCAGGATCATTGTCCCGTCCTTTATCAGTTCGATGAATTCGGGAAGGCTCTCCTTGACTGCAAGGTTCTGATAGAATCTCTCCATCGAATTATCGAGAACTTCGAGCTTGAATCCGGTCCTTATCCTGATCTGCTCGAGGATAACATCCCTGTTGCCGGCATCTCTTATGGCACTGGTGGCAATACAGAATATCCTTGATACGCGGTACTCTCTGCATTTTGTCTTAAATGACAGGATGCAGTCACATATCTCTTCAAGCTGTTCCTTACCGATGATCCCGCTCCTGTAGCTCTGAGTGCCGAGCGAGGTAAATATCCTTACAGCCTCGATTTCCTTTGGCGATCCTTTTGAATTGATCTCAAAGATCTTGAGCCTGGCCGTAAGTGATCCGATATCAATGACAGCTGCCAGTTTCTTTGCCATCAGCAAACTCCTCTTCGATATTCTAAACTATATTTTACCTTACAATCCCGTAACTTGCACATATATTGCCGAATTCCGTCGAATTGGCAAATCCGTAGAAGACATCCTCCCTCGAAGCTCCGCTCGCAAGTCTTCCCTTCCAGTCATTGAATCCTGCACTGTCCGGATCATGGTCCATGAAAGTCTTATATAATCTCTTTATGAATTCTTCATCTGAAAGGTTCTTGTCCTTAAACTCCTTGCTGAAGAAGAATCCGTATGCAGCTTCCGTACCGGAGATCTTCATATTTGCGAGTTTAGTTGCCCAGTCCATGAGACCGTTCTCGTCAGCTTTCCTTCCGAGGCATGTCGTATAGAGCCTTGTAGCAAAACCTATCGTCTGTTCATTAGGCTTCCTGGTCTTATTCGGGATACCCTTGCCGCCCGAAGGGATACCGTAATCAAGACAGAGGTTTGCCCACTCGGTCGAATCGATAAATCCTCTGATGACCTGCTGCTTTGTCCAGCCGTTATCCATCCTCGAGAGCCAGTCCTTCTTCCCTGCGGCATCAGAAGCCCTGTTGAAGAATGTCTTATAGAGTATCTCAACAAAGTCGGCATTGCTCATATTCTTATTAAGAAATTCGTGGCTGTAGAGGAAACCTTCCGCACAGTCAGCGCCTGTATATCCCTTTGTCATTACACGGTTGACCCAGTCTGCCTTACCGGTCTTGTCGGAGCTTCTTCCGAGAGCAACAGTATATAGACGCTCTACAAACTCAGCTACACCCTTCTCGGCTGAAGGAGGAAGCGGTTGAGTACCGGAGTTCCCGTTCCCGTTACCGCCTGAAGAGGAAGGATCGTAATACTCTATCGTCAGATCTGCCCACTTTCCCTGATCATAGCCGGTCGCACCCTTAGGGACCTTGATTACGATCTTGTCCTGAGATCCGACCGCAAAGTCATCGGGGAGCGAAGGAGCCTTCATATTCTTTAAGACAAATGTTGTCTCGCCGGAGTGATAGAAAGCATATTTTGATATTGTCGTAAGACTTGAAGGAAGAACGACCTTCTTGAGATTGGGAGTATATGCAAAAGCAAAATCCCCGAGGGTCGTCAGACCGCTGCCTTCAAACGTGATCGATGTCAGGTTGTCACAGTTTCCGAAAGCACCTTCACCTATAGACTTTACACTTGAAGGAACTGTTATATTCTTAATGTTGGCATTATAGTAGAATGCATAATTTGCTATCTTCTCAAGTCCCGATGGGAGATTGACAGACGATGCTACCGGAGATGCAACGAGAGTCTTCTTATCCTTCGAATAGATCGTATTATTCTCGGAACAGAATGACTTGTTCGAACTGTCTACAGTAAGGCTCGTCAGGGAACTGCACTTTGCAAAAGCACCCTGACCTATGCTGACGACTGAAGAAGGCACCTTAAAGCTCTTCAGTCCCGTACAGCCTGAGAAAGCATATGAACCTATCGACTTGATCGTATCCGGAAGTTTAACGGATGTCAGATCGGTATTATGGGTAAAAGACTGATCGACAGCCGTAACGGTCTGTCCGCCGATCTTTGACGGTATATCGAGTGATGTATAGGTTCCGCTCTTCCCGTTATACTGATAGACCATTACTCCGCCGTAGGATGACGAGACCGTGGAATACAGGCTGTCGAGTTTAGTAGCATAATATGGCCTCGGAGCATTGCCCGAATAACCTGCCTCGAGCATGTAATAATTGCCGTTATAAAGAGCGATGACATTCCTGTGTCCCGAACCTGCACCTGCATCACGGTTGGCATTCCTGCCCCATGCATCTATATCCAGGATCCCCTTCTCCTTCAGGATCTCACATTCACGGATGATCAGATTCGTACTTGCCCAGCAATCACCGCCATTGCATATTATCATGCTGACATAGGACTGATATTTCGCACTGTAATCAAATGTCGCCGGATATTTAGCAATGGCATTCATTATCTCCTGATCGGTCATCCCTGACTTGATATTCTCATTAAGATACTCAGCGATCTTCTGATCAGCATATGAAGTAGCATAATCGATAACATGGACATCGACAGTATATGTAACACCGCCTGCGACACATTCGACGACCGAATCGCCGAACCTCATATAATCCTTATATCCCGACCCTCCTGACAGACCGATCGTATAGATCGATTCGACATTTATCTCTATCAGGCCCTTCTGGGATACCTTGCAGCTGTTGCCCGACTTTACTCTGCACGAAGTTATCTCCGCGCCGCTTACCTTGAGCTGAAATGAGGAAGCCTTCCCTGAAGGCAATGATATGAGGTCCTTATATGTATCGCTGATCCCGTAAAGGGTTACATCCGTAGAATTGATGGACGCCGCATTTACATCAGAACCTGAAAATAAGATGAAGAGCAGCGGAATGATGATGGTGATCGAAGTGATCATGGATATGAACTTAACCGTTCTCTGTTTACTGATACTGCTCATATTAATACCCCCGTGACCTTTTTTATAATTATAATAATTTAGCCTCAGAGAATCAAACCCGCAAGGGTTCATTAATGGTACACAAACAAAGGCTGCTCAGTTTAAGAGCAGCCTCTGATCTGATAATATCTGTATTCTCTCGAAAAGCTTATCTCATTATGCCGTAATCAGCACAGATCTGAGCAAATTCAGGAGCGTTCGCAAAGCCGTAGAAGACATCTTCTCTCGTTGCTCCCTGCGCAAACCTTCCCTGCCAGTATGAGAATCCGCCGGCATCGGGCTCACGGTCCATAAACGTTCTGTAGAGCCTTGTTATAAAGTCGTCATTGGAGATATTCTTGCCGACAAGTTCCGCACTGAAGAAGAATCCGTAAGCTGCCTCCGTACCCGATACCTTCATATTGGCGAGCTGAAGTGCCCAGTTCTTCAGACCGTCAGCATCAGCCTTCCTTCCGAGACATGTAGTATAGAGCCTTGTAGCAAATGCTATGACCTTGTCATTCGGAACTATATCGATATTGGGAACCCCCGTGCCACCTGAAGGAATCCCGTACCTGAGACAGACGTTCGCCCATTCGGTCGAATTGATAAATCCCATGATAACATCGGACTTGCTCATGCCCTTGGACATCTTATCAAGCCAGTAGTTCTTTCCGCCTGCATCGGAAGCCCTGTCGAAGAAGACTTTATAGAGTATCTCAAGGAAGTCGCCGTTACTCATATTCTTATTGAGGAATTCGGGACTGTAAAGGAATCCTTTTGCTATATCGGCACCGGTCTTCCCCTTTGTCATGACCTGATTTACCCAGTCGGCCTTACCTTTGGCATCGGCACCTCTGCCAAGGATATTGAGATAGAGCCTTTCGACGAATCCGGCAACACCCTTCTCGGAAGAAGCCGGAAGAGGCTTGGCGGACGAACCGCTTCCCGAACCTGACTTGCCTGAAGAAGATCCTCCGGATGACGATCCGCCTGAAGACGATCCTCCGGAAGATGAGGAACCGCCGGAAGATGAGCCGCCCGAAGAAGATCCACCGGACGACGATCCTCCGGACGAAGATCCGCCGGAGGAAGAACCGCCTGATGACGATCCTCCGCCTGAAGAAGAACCTCCTCCTGATGATGATCCGCCGCCTGATGAGCTTCCACCTGAAGATGATCCTGAGGGACCTTTCGCGCCGTCAGCCTTAACGGTGACATTTGCCCACGGTCCTCCCGAGTATCCGGAAGCATTCGTCGGAGTATGGATAATGATATTCATTGCCGTTCCGAAAGGGTTCTTATATTCTCCCTTTGAGTTTTTCTCTATCTCAGGAGCAGTGCTCCCGAGAAAATAGAGTTCGATCCCGTCACAGCCGCGGAATATATTTGCTCTGAGCTTCGTAACCGATGAAGGTATGATCAGGCTCTTCAGGGATGAGCATCCTTCAAATGCCGAAGTATAGATATCCTTGAGGGATGACGGCAGGTTTACCGAAGAAAGCTTCGAGCAGTTATAGAATGTATTCTGTCCAAGATATGTGAATGTAGGATTTCCCGTAAAGGATACAGTCTCAAGTGAAGAGCATCCGTTAAAGACATGCTCTCCCATCATCGCGAGATTAGGAGGCATCTTCACGGTCTTAAGCGACGTACAGTCCCTGAAACACGATGAATGGATCTGTTTAAGATTCGTTGCACCGCTCATATCAACAGATGTTATCTTCGTGTTATCGGCAAAAGAACCGGATCTGTCATCTACTGTCCTGACCCTCGTTACCTTATACGTCACTCCGTTACTGCTCACCGTAGCGGGAATGGTGACTGATGTGGCATTGTCAGTACATCCGGTTACATGGGCTACATTTCCGCCCTCCTCATCTATTTCCCACAGCGCATACTTGACATTATTCTGCGTGATCTGAGCCTTGGGCTGACTCTGAGGCACGGATACGTTCCATCCGTCATCAGCCGTTACCGGAAAAGCGGGAAATACCGAAAGAGCAACAGCAGCAGTAATACCTGCAGCAATGATCTTCATGATCCTTGTAAATCTCATATCTTCAACTCCTAATTAAAATATCAGAATAAAGCGAAAAGGACGATAATCTCCAGGACTATCACGGCAGCAAGGACTGCCGAAGCTATAGTCAGCGTCACAGGGTCCTTAAAGAAATCGGGATGACCGAAAGCATCCTTCGGTATCTTCCCTATATCTCCCGGGGTCAATACAGAAGGATCCTTGAACTCGCCGATAACGGTATCATTCATAGGATCATATACTTTGGGATCATATTCCGAAGCAGTATCATAGTACCCCGCAACAGAAGGCGTAACCCTGCCGGACAGAAGATCTTCATCCTCAAGAGGCGTCATATAATCTGCCGAACCGTCAGTAAACTCGACCCGGTCATACCTGCCGATCCTCTGCTTTGTCTTAGGTCCGTTTCCCATGGACATGACAAAACCGGTATCGTCGGGCATCTCTCCCTGATTCATTACATTACGATCCTCATCGGTGGAAGCGGAATCGTAAAGTCTGTCGAAGTCATACTGCGGTATCATAGCGGCATTATATCACGATTATCTCAAAAAGTCCTAATCATACCAGGATACCGTACGAAGCGCAGATCTTCGCAAACTCCGGAGCATTGGCAAATCCGTTGAAGACGTCCTTCCTCGTTGCTCCTGCGGCGAATCTTCCTCTCCAGTACGAGAATCCGCCTGCATCAGGCTCACGTCCCATGAAAGTCCTGTAGAGCCTGGTTATGAATTCATCATTGGAGATATTCTTTCCGATGAGCTCCTTGCTGAAGAAGAATCCTTCGGCAGCCTGTGTTCCGGTTACCTTCTGGTTCGCCAGCTTTCTTGCCCAGTCCATGAGACCAGTCTGATCAGCCTTACGCTCGAGACATGTTGTATATAGCCTCGTTGCGAAAGCAATAGTACCCTCATTGGGCTCGACAGTGATGCTGGGCTTACCGGTTCCTCCGGAACGGATACCGAACTTGAGACAGACATTTGCCCATTCCGTTGAGTTTATAAAACCGCGGATTACATCCTGTTTGCTCATGCCCTTAGCCATCTTATCGAGCCAGTAGCTCTTTCCTCCTGCATCTGAAGGCCTGTCAAAGAAGACCTTGTAGAGGATATCGAGGAAGTCGCCGTTACTCATGTTCTTATTGAGGAACTCGGGGCTGAAGAGGAATCCTTCAGCGCACTTGGCACCTGTATATCCCTTCGTTGTGATCTTATCGATCCAGTCAGCCTTACCGTTTGCATCAGACTTTCTTCCAAGTGCGACCGTATAGAGCCTCTCGACAAATCCGGCAACCCCTCCCTCCGGAGTCGGAGCAGCAGTAGGTTTAGCTGTAGGCTTTGCAGTAGGTTTCGCGGTCGGCTTAACTGTAGCAGTCGGCTTGGCAGTTGGCTTGGCAGTCGGTTTGGCCGTCGGGGACGGAGTCGACTTTGTGTAGGCGCTCTTGACCGTTACTGTGCGCGAGGAACCGGATTCGGTCAGTTTGACTTTCGAGCCGTTGCCTGTCGACTTATAGTCATATCCCTTGATGGCGGCACCCTTCTCATCAAGCGTAACAGTATAGCTTCCGAGTTTAAGGGAATTGATGACTTTCGACTCACCCGGCTTGATCTTCACTGTCTTACTGTAGCCGGAAGGACCGGAGATCTTAAACGAGTAGACAGCTGAAGATGAGGAAGGAGCACCTGTAACCTTATTCTTTATCGTAAGGCTTCCGAGGGTTTCCTTCTTGGAATATGTATTTGTGATGACGAGCATCTGCTGGCTGTCATCAGAAAGAGTCTTATTTCCGCCGTTGCCCGATACTGTCAGATCATAACCTTCTATCCATGCGGAACCGCCGGTCTCGATACCTGATTCATAGATCGTGTACTGACCGAGGGGAAGGTTGGTAAATGTCTTACTCTTCCCTGAAGTAAGCTCAAAAGGCTGTGAATAGCCATTCGGGCCGCTCAGTGTAAATGAGAAGCTCTTATCACTCTGAGCTGAAGGAAGACCGGAAGCACTGAAATTGATCCTGATGCTTCCCTGTACTGCAGAATAGGTATTCGTTACCATTACGTTCCTGCCGATACCATCGGGACCGATAGTAACCTTGACGTTGTTTCCGGTGACGGTATCCTTATATCCGTAAATCTGCGCCTTGGTCTCATTGAGAGTTACGGTATATTCACCATACGGCAGATCTCCTACGGAAAGAGAAGAGTTAGCAGGGATCTTGACATTCCTGGTAACAGGACCGGATATCGTGTAGTTATACTCTGCATCCGAATTGGAGGGCGCATTGTTTACACGGTTATTGACCGTTATCTTTCCGAGGATCTGTGAATAGGACGTGGAAACTGAGACTGTTTTCGATGTTGCGTCCTCACTCAGTACTGCGGAAGAGTTATTACCGGTAACACTTATCGAGTAACCGTAGATCTCGGCGCCTGATACAGACAGCGTTACTGTATACTGACCGAGCTTAAGACCGCTTAATGTACGGCTCTTATTGGCACCGACCGAAACGGATTTGCTGTAACCGGGGCCTGTGACCGTATATGTGAATACGGGAGACGATCCCGAAGGGATGCCCGAAACGTTGTTGGTGATCTTAAGGGATCCCGTTATCTTACTGTATGTACTCGTTACAGTAGCATATGAGGTGGCAGCGTCTTCACTCAGAGTAACCGACTTGCCATTGTTCGAACACGAATATGTATAGCCCGGGATCTTTGCACCTGTCTCATTGAGCGTTACCTTATATGTTCCGAGCTTTAAGTTACCGAGAATGATGCTCTCCCCCTTCGAAAGGGTAAACGTCTGCGAATACTTGTTGGGACCCGTTACGGTATAGGTATAGACCGCATCGGAATCCGAAGGAGCACCGGTAACCTTGTTCTCGACAGTAAGGCTGCCCTTTATCTCGCTGTAGTTAACATAGATCGTGATCTCCTTATCGGTATCATCATCAGCGATCACGACAGAGCTTCCGTTGTTGATCAAAGTATGTGAATAACCTGTCATCTTCACGGAAGCATCAGATAGGGTTACTGTATATTCCCCTACCGGGAGATCGGAGGCAGTAGAGCTCGAATTCAATAAGACGCTGATATCCCTGTCGACGGAGCCGCCCTTTATGTTGCAGGAATAGGTCTTTCCTGTAACCTGTATGCCGTTTACGACAACGGATACCTTGATACTGCCGTAGATCTTCTCATAGGAACTGCTTACGGTCACTGACTTGGAAGTGCTTCCTTCAGCGATCGTTACGGTACTTCCGTTACCGGTAACGTTATTTCTGTATCCGGGTATCTTAGCGGAATCCTCATCGAGAGTGACCGTATAGTCACCGGGCTTAAGTCCCGTAAAGCTCTTTGAAGCTCCTGAAGCCAGCGGGAATGTCTGCCTGTAGTTATTCGGACCTATAACAGTATAGTTATATACAGCTGAAGATCCCGAAGGTGCGCCGGTGACCGTGTTGGTGACCTTAAGAGAACCCGTAACGGCATTCTTTGTATATGTATTCTTGATAGAATGCGATATTGTGGAATTATCCGTGATCATGATCTCCTGACCGCTTCCGTTGACACTTAACGAGTATCCCGAGATCTGAGCACTTCCTCCGCTTCCGGTACCATCCTCGGAGATAGTATAAGTTCCGACTTTGAGGTTGCCGAAAGTTCCTGTCTCTCCGTTTGAGAGCGTCATATTCCTGTTTACACCGTTGCCGCTCAGACGGATGGTAAATGTCTTATCAGTATATCCCTGGGGAAGTCCTACTGCCGTAAAGCCGACTGTTATGCTTCCCTTGATCTCGGTGTATTTGGAATTGACAGTTACAGTCTTTGTTGAAGCATTATCCTTAAGCGTAAACGTCGTTCCGTTACCTGTGACAGTATTGTTATATCCCGGTATCATCGCACCTGTCTCATCAAGGCTTACGGTATAATCGCCAAGATCGAGGTCTGAAAGGACGATCTGCTGGTTAGCTCCGATCATGTAGCTCTTCGTGCTCATATCGGGATATGTGACCGTATATGTGTATGTCGCCGTTGAAGACGAAGGTGCACCGGTAACGGAATTAACGATAGTGACAGCTCCCATGATCTTCGTATATGTTGTCGTTACCAAAAGAGAATGAACGGGAGCTTTCTCCCCTACACTAATCACCCTGTTATTATTCTCGACCTTGAATGTATAACCGGAGATATTGAGTGAGCTCGTTCCGAGGGTTACCGTATAGTTTCCGAGAGGAAGATCAGTCAGTGTCTTGCTGGCATTGGGAAGGAGCTTGAAAGTCTCATTATGCCCGTCAGGATACTTGATGTAGTAAGTATATGTCACCGTTGATGAATCAGGCGCTCCCACGACCTTATTCTCAAGAGTTATCCTGCCAAGGATCTCGTTATATGCACTGCTGACCGTTATGCTCTTATCCCTGCTGTTCTCCGTGAGGGTAACAGATGAAGGATTGCCGGTCGAAGAATAATTATATCCGCTGACCTGGGCATAATTCTCATCGAGAGTGACTGTATATTCGCCGAGAGGAAGATCTCCGATGACTGTGCTCTGTCCCTTCGAAAGTGTGAATGTTGTCGTTCCTGCAGGTCCCGCTAAAGTATATCGGTATTCTCCCGAAACATTGTCGGGAAGGCCCGTGACGTCATTTGTAAGCGTGATCGAACCAGTGATGGCGGAGTAGGTGCTCTTCACCGTAACGGATCCTTTCTTATTGGTCACGGTCAGGGTCGCTTTCGAGTTATTTCCTGTCACAGAAAGCGAGTAACCGGGGATCTTCGCATCATTCTCAGAGAGAGTGACCGTATACTCACCCATCTTAAGTCCGGTCAGAGTCTTCGTCTCACCCGGTATCAGCGTAAAGCTCCTGCTGAAGTCATTTCCCGTTACCGTGTAGTTATATGACGCATTCGACGAAGACGGAGCGCCCGCTACCTCATTCTTTACAGAAAGGGTTCCGAGAACATCGGTATACGTCAGGTTTATCGTAACTGTCGCGTCCGGGGTGTCATCAGTCGTAACATAAGTATTGCCGTTATTTGTGATCTGAACATTGTAGTTCGTGATCTTGGCACTCGATTCGACGAGCGTGATCTTATAAGATCCCGGAACAAGATTTGTGAACTGAACACTTCCGTTGGCACTTACCGTTTTGGTCGTATTCATGCCGTTTACGGTCATTCTTACGCTATATGTCTTGCCGTCCAAGGGGGCTCCTGTCGCAACAGCATTAACGGTGATCGTTCCCTTTATCTGGGCATAAGTACTCTTAACCGTAACGGAATGACTCTCACTGCCTTCTGCAACTGTAAATGTCGCGTTGTTGCCCGTTATGGTATTTCTGTAGCCCGGGATCTTTGCGGCAGACTCATCGAGAGAGACAGTATAGTCACCGGCGCGCAGATCCGTCAGTGTGATCGACTTTGAAGGCTGGAGACTGAAGCTCTCCGAATAACCGTCAGGTCCCATTACCGTATAGTTATAGGAAGCCGCTGATCCGGAAGGTGCTCCCGTTACGGTATTCTGTACAGTCAGTGTTCCCTTCACGGGATTTTTCGTATATGTATTCTTGATCGATACTTTCTTCTGGGAGTTATCGGTTATCGAAACGGAAGAACCGCTTCCGTTAACGCTCAGGGTATATCCTGCTATCTGAGCACTTCCGCCTTCATCGATACCTTCCTCTGTAATGATATAAGTACCTGCTTTTACGTTATCGAAAACATAAGACTGCCCGTTCGAAAGCGTACAGCTCCTGTTCTCGCCGTTTCCGGTAAGACGGATCGTGAATGTTTTCGATGCGGCGCTCTGAGGATATCCCGTCATTGAAAGATCGACCTTGATGCTTCCTATTATCTGGGAATAGATACTCTTTACTGTCACAGAAGCAGCTGTGCTGCCTTTCGCGATGGTAACCTTGCTTCCGTTATTCTCTGTCCTGAGCGAATATCCCGATATACCTGCCTGTACCTCATCCATACTGACTGTATACTCGGCAGGCGCAAGCGAAGGGATAGTCGTCGATGAGCCCGGAGAGAGCTTGAACTTTGTACTGAATCCGTTTGTGCCCGTTACAGTATATTCATAGACTGCGGAAGAGCCCGAAGGAGCTCCGGAAACATCATTTGTTACTGTGATCTCACCTGTGATATTCTCCGGTGAATATGTATTTGTTACCTTGATGGTAATGGGTTCACTGTCGCTTACGGTAAACTTTCCAAGACCGCTGACATTGAGAAGATATCCGTCTATCCATGCCTGTCCGCCCTCTTCGATACCCGTCTCGGAAAGCGTATAGGTTCCTGCAGGGATCTTTACGAAATTACAGTAACCTCCGTTCATTAATACGGCAACCTCAGACTGAACTTCATCCCCATAGACAGTTGTTCCGGAATAAGCGAATGAAAACTCTTTGCCTGCCATTGACTGAGGCATTCCGACGCAGCTGAGTTCTACTTTTACACTGCCTTTATACGCTTCATAATGGCTGTTTACAGTACATGTATAGTCCCTCTGTGAAGAAGAGACCGTAAACTGGAACTTGTTGCCCGTGATCGTATTCGAATATGAATCGAGGGCAGCGGATGATGCATCAAGATTTACCTCATATGTTCCTTCCTTAAGACCTGAAAGAGTAAATATATCTCCCCTCTTGAGATTTACGGTCTTGGAATAATCTGTTCCGTTGATGCCCTTTATGGTGTAGACATACTGTTTATCGACAGGGATAGCAAATGCCTGCCCTGCAGCAAAATCATATGTATTGTTGATCTTTACGCTTCCGTTGAGTTCATCCTTAACGTAGGTGTTGGTCACAGTAAGCTCTGCATCGGGATTGTTGGCATTGACGGTCACCTGAGCGTTATTGTTCGTGACAGAATTCGTATATCCTGCGATTCCGGTCTTCGTCTCATTGAGTGAAACAGTATATGTTCCGTAAGGGATGGGGAACCAGCTGAATCCCCCTGCTGCGACAGCCGGAGGAGAGTATGAAAAATCCTCATTATTGATCGTCTTTCCGGTTACCGTATATTCATATGTAGCCGACGATCCGCCCGGAGCACCTACGACGGCGTTATTGATTTTGAGTGTACCCTTGGGGGTAGTACTGGTATATGTAACAGTTGAAGTGATCTCTATGGGATCTGAACTGCTGATGGTAATTGTCTTTTCAGCAGCGCCGCCGATATCGACTGAAACGTCATAATTCGTTATTCCGAAGCCGTCTCCCATCTTAAGAACATAGGTGCCTGCCTCGATCTCGGTGCTGCCGCTGCGGGCTATCTTGCCGGTATTCTGTCCTGTGATCTTTACGCTTCCGTAAGGAAGGGTCTCGCCCTGCTTGTAGAGGATGTACTGATACTGTTTGCTGTTTACAGTTGAAGAAGGTCCTCCGACAACAACGTTGTTGATGATGATCTCCGCCTTTATATCCTGAGGCTGTTCCTGGGATGAGCCGTCGATGTTCATGCCTGTCCATGAATCGAATCCTGTAGCAGTCTCGGATATATGTGCCGTGATGTTCGACAGGGTTATATTCCTGAAGACCTTATCAAGAGAAGTGGAACCGCCTGTTGCCGTCTCAAGTGAAGGCGCGTTCCCTTCAAAGTAGATATTCCTGAGCCCGGAACAGTAATAAAAAGAATTGATCTTCAGGACCGTAACAGATGCCGGGATGACTATGGATTCGAGTGATGAACAATTCTGAAATGCATACTGCATTATCATTGTAACGGAATCAGGGATCGTTACATTCTTAAGAGAAGAGCATCCGTCAAAGAGATACATGTCAAAATATGTCAATGTCGGATTTCCCGGGAATTCGACAGTCTCGAGCTTATCGCAGCCGCTGAAGACTCTGTTTCCCATGATACTGAGGTTGGGAGGCATCTTAACTGTCCTGAGTGCAGTACACTCTATAAACGAGCTTGAATCTATGTAATAGAGATTAGTTGCGCCGGAAAGATCGACTGAAGTGAGCGTGGTATTATTCGAAAAAAGCTGGTCAGTGCTATTGTCCTTATTGATCTTTGTTATCTTATATTCAACTCCGGAATCGGTGACGGTAGCAGGTATGGTCAGTGAAGCCAGACTTCCCTGGCATCCGGTAACGTGTGCGACCTTGCCGCCCTCTTCAGGTATATCCCACAAAGTGTAATATACTCCGCTAACTGTGATACTCTTTATCGGATCCGCCAGAACAGTTAATGCCGGCAGGAATATCAATGTTGCCAATGTGACTGCGAGAGCTTTGAAGAATCTTCCGTAACGCATAAAAACACCCCTGAATATTGAAAAATACCGACTAGAATTATAGCACGCTGAAGAGGCCAATACTATTTATAATAATTGATATATTGTGGTACGATATGAGTCATGAAAGCTCTTATCGCAATGAGCGGAGGCGTCGATTCTTCAGTTTCCGCATACATCTTAAAGCGTGACGGATACGACTGTTCCGGCATAATGATGCTGCTCTGCCCGGGATCAGACTTATCCTATGATGAAAAAATGACCGGACGCGCATCTGCCGTATGCAGGAAGATGGATATCCCTTTCGAGGCGGTCGAACTCCGCGATGAGTTCAGATCGACAGTCATAGAGGACTTTATCTCATCTTATATCAGCGGCATCACACCCAATCCATGCATTATCTGCAACAAATATATGAAGTTCGGACGCCTTATGGATATCGCTTCGAAAAGAGGCTTCGACAGGTTTGCCACAGGTCACTATGCCCGTGTCATCCGAAATGAAGACACAGGACTCATGGAGCTTCACAAGGCAAAAGACCCGTCAAAGGACCAGACATATGTCCTCTACAACATGAACCAGGAGATCCTTTCGAGGGTACTCTTCCCCTTAGGAGATCTCACGAAGGCCGAGGTCCGTAAGATCGCGGCAGAAGCCTGTTTTGAGAATGCCTCATCGAAAGAGTCTCAGGATATCTGTTTTATCCCCGACGGCGATTATGCGGCTTTCCTTGGCAGGAATGCATCTTCCCTGCCTCCGGAGGGCAACTTTGTTACAGAAGACGGCAAAATACTGGGAACCCATAAGGGAATAACAAATTATACGATAGGTCAGAGAAAGGGCCTCGGAATCTCATCGGATGCGCCCCTTTTTGTCATAAAGATCAGACCGGAAACGAATGAAGTCGTTCTGTCACACGGAGAAGGGCTTTTTATGGACCATCTCCATCTCAAGAATGTCAACTGGATCTCAGGAAAGATACCTGAAGTGCCCGTAAGAGCGGCTGTAAAAGTAAGATATAAACATCAGGAACAGCCAGCCTCCATCACGGTGACCGGATCAGATACGGCAATGGTCGTTTTCGAGGAGGCAGTAAGAGCTCCTACGCCCGGTCAGTCCGCCGTCTTCTATGACGGAGACAATGTGCTCGGCGGCGGAGTTATATGTTCAGACGGAGGGAACACGTGAGCTCGGATACATTTGAAAGAACACGGAAAGTCCTTGGCGAAAAGGCCATGCATAAGCTTGCAAATGCCAGAGTCGCCGTCTTTGGAGTCGGAGGTGTCGGCGGGCATGTCGTTGAAGCCTTAGCCAGGAGCGGCATCGGAGCTATCGACCTTATCGACAGCGATAAAGTCGAACAGTCAAATATCAACCGCCAGATAGTCGCCCTTCAAAGCACGGTCGGAGAATATAAGGTCGATATCGCCAGGGAACGTATACTTGATATCAATCCTCAGTGTGAAGTCAGGGTCTACAGGACTTTTTTCCTGCCTGAGACTTCAGACGCTTTCGATTTTGCAGCATATGATTATGTCGCGGATGCGATAGACACTGTAACCGGAAAGATCGAACTTATCGTAAAGTGCAAAGAGACCGGAACTCCCGTTATCAGTTCCATGGGAGCCGGGAACAAGCTCGATCCGACCGCATTTGAAGTTGCCGACATATACAGCACATCGGTCTGTCCCCTTGCGAAAGTCATGAGACGCGAACTGAAGGCTCGCGGAATAGACTCACTTAAGGTCGTTTACTCACGCGAGATCCCGAGAAAGCCCGAGGGCGCAGAAGGTGAAGAAGCCAGGACTCCGGGATCACTTGCATTTGTCCCTTCTGTTGCCGGGCTCATCATGGCAGGAGAGATCATAAAGGACCTTATCGACTGATCGCATCTGTTTCAGAATAAAAAGGGGGCTGTCTCAAAACTAAATTGAGATAGCCCTTTAATTTTGCAAAAGAAAATGGGTCCCGAAGGGCCCATTTATTGTTAGAATAATTGTGTGAAAAACATCCTAACATTACAGTCTGACTATAGCAAAAACGGGAGCTAT
>JAFXMZ010000028.1 GCA_017529925.1 Clostridiales bacterium | reverse complement strand
TCCCGTTTTTGCTATAGTCAGACTGTAATGTTAGGATGTTTTTCACACAATTATTCTAACAATAAATGGGCCCTTCGGGACCCATTTTCTTTTGCAAAATTAAAGGGCTATCTCAATTTAGTTTTGAGACAGCCCCTTTTTGAAGTCATTATACAGGAGAGACATATGAAACGGAACAATGCATTTATGATTTCTATATGTATTCTGATCGTGACGTTAATAGCTACTTCATTTATGAGCAGAGAAGTAGAGGCCGCTGCGAATAATCCGTTGTTTATGTTTGAGTATAAGAAGATTTCTTACAAGTATGATGATATGAACCTTGTAAATACAAATTATTTCGATAGTAGCGAAGAGTGGGATAGTATTTCAAAAGGTTCTAATAATAATTCAGTCAATTCTGCTGCCATCACTTATATTTATGTAAGTGAACTGAACGTTGAAGAACAATTAAACACTATATCCCTCTCGTGGACAGAGCAACCCTTCGCGGAATCATATTTTGTTTATCAGATTGATCCGGATAATCATGATAATCGGTTGGTTATAGGAGAGTTTGATAATAATACGTTGAATTGTAATCTTGAAGCTTGTTTTGGCAGTACGTACCTTTATGAGATTCGCTGTAAATATGGTAATCATTTGAGTAGTGGCACCCAATCTGACGAAATACTGTTTACAAATGGTTCTGTTAAATGTAGTTTGGAGAATATGGATTCCGGAGTAAGTATTGCCTGGAATACAATTGATAATGTGGATTATTATAATGTTTATTTTGTTGAAGATGATACTTCTACATTGATTACAACTACAACAGAATCTTCATATCTATATGATAAGGTTGTAGATTGCAATCAATACAGTTTTATAGTAACAGCTGTTGTTGGCGAAATAGAATCAAAAATGACTGATCCTTCTACAATTGATTATACGAAGCCTAAGCCGCCGACCCCATCAATTACTCCCACGCCTAAACCTTCTCCTAAACCATCAGTGAAACCAACCGCGAAGCCAACACCAAAGCCTTCGACGAAACCCACGCCGTCAACGAAGCCTACCAATAAACCCATGCCCAAACCTGAGCCAAATGAGAGTGGTGTTTCTGGATTTATCGACAGACTGTACTCGCTGGTGCTTGGAAGACCTGCGGATCAGGGTGGTAAGGATTATTGGATGAACCAGGTAATGAAGGAAGGCAAGACAGGTGCCGATATCGCCAAGGGATTCCTCTTTAGCCCTGAATTCCTGAGCAAGGATATGGATAACGGAGCATTCCTCGAGATACTCTACAACGTATTCTTTGACAGGGCATCTGATGCAGGCGGTAAGGATTACTGGCTCGGCAAGATGGCAGGTGGCATGAGCAAGCAGGATGTTATAATGGGATTCATCAATTCTACTGAGTGGGCTAACGTATGTCTTACTTACGGTATTCCATCCGGCGGCACGGGAATACCCAACAAGACTATTGAACCGAATGAGAAAGTAATTGCTTTCGCGACGAGACTCTATACAACATGCCTTGAGAGGAATGTCGATCAGGGTGGACTTAAGTATTGGTCTACAGAACTGGCAAATATGAGGGTATCAGGTACTAAAGCTGCATGGGGTTTTTTCTTCAGTGATGAAATGATAAATAAGAATCTTTCTAATGATATCTATATCACAAGGCTTTACAGAACGTTTATGGGGCGTGAACCTGATAAGGGAGGATTTGACTATTGGATGGGACGATTCGCCTCCGGAGCAACAAGGGAAGAGGTGTTCTACGGATTTGCAAATGCTCCCGAGTTTGCAAAGATCTGTGCAGATTACGGAATAGTTAAGTAGTAAAAATGAAAAACGGGGACTTCGGCCCCCGTTTTTTATACCTGCATTACACAGTCTTCGCCATATGAGGCGATCCTGGTGTCGTGTGTCATGAGGATCATATCCTCGGCTTTAGCCTGACAGATCAGCATCCGATCGAAAGGGTCTTTATGTATCGTCTCCCGCAGTGAAGGGAGCATCGCGATGTGCCGGGGCCTTATCGACAGACGGGAATAACCTGCCATTGAGCAGTAATCGAGAAGCTGTTCTGATCCCAGGGTCATCCGGTCTGGATATTTATCATGCTTTATCTCGACTTCCCATGGTGAGACTATGCTGATATAGATCTCATTGTCGGGATCAAGAATCATTTCCCTTGCTTCCGCAGTCAGCCGTTTGCTGCCGGAAAGAGCCCACAGCAGTATATGAGTATCAAGTAAGATCTTCGCCATAGTCATCATCTCCAAAGCCTACATCCCAGTCATCAAAATCATCGGGGACTTCAAATCTGCCTTCTGCTACTCCGATCCTGTCAGCAGTATCGGCCGATGATCTGAAATGCCTGAAAATCTTCTCAAGTTCTGCGATACGTTCCTTCATGCTTCTGTATTCTTCAACAGGGATTATGACTGCGACGGGTGAATTGTTCTTCATGACAACATAGTCGCACTTATTGTTATTTACATCGTTAAATATCTTACCGGATCTGCCCTGACTGAATTCGGATACAGTGACGATCTTTTCTTCGTTTAATAATGATATGCCCATATAAACACCTCCGATAAGTACATTGTAGCATGATTTAGTTAAAATTTTAACAAGAATATGTCTTCTTCATAGTTGTGTTTTCATTCGCTGTTTCTGACACAAATCGACTATAATGAGAACAGTTGCCTTTTATCGGTTGACTTTTGAAGGTTAAAGTGACAAAATCATTGGTACTAAAAGCTTTGACAGGGACACGTGCACCCGGGTCCGCACCGCCAGAGAGACGGAGCCGTTTGGCTGGAAGCTCCGTTGGGAAGCGTCGGAATGTATACAACCCTCGAGCTGCAGGAGTAAAGCTTCTTTTCGAAGTGTGATCTGTGCCGTCCGGCCCGCGTTAAGGGTGAATTGAGTGGCATTTTCGATGAGCGTCTCGGGACGCTTGAACATAAGGAAGTGCAAGTTGGGTGGAACCGTGCAGCCATGCATCCCAATTCGTAAGGGGGCATGGATTTTTTATGCCTCAAAGATATTTTAAAGCGGAGGTATATGAAAATGGTTGATTTCACAAATGCAGAAGACAGACTGCGCTTCAGGCACACGACATCCCATATCATGGCGCAGGCAGTAAAGAGACTTTGGCCCGAGACAAAGCTTGCCATAGGACCTGCCATCGATGACGGATTTTACTACGATTTCGATCGTGAGGAAGCTTTTACCGAGGAAGACTTAAAGAAGATCGAAGAGGAGATGAAGAAGATCGTTAAAGAGAATCTTCCTCTCGAGTACTACGAGCTTCCCAGAGATGAAGCAAGAAAGTTCATGGAAGAGAAGGGCGAGATCTATAAGGTTCAGCTCATTGACGACCTTCCTGACGAAGCTACGATCTCTTTTTACAGGCAGGGTGATTTCACCGATCTTTGTAAGGGTCCTCACGTAGAAAGCACAGGTGAGATTAAGGCTTTCAAGCTTACATCCATTGCAGGTGCTTACTGGAGAGGCGATTCCAAGAATAAGATGCTTCAGAGGATCTACGGAACTGCATTCCCGGATAAGGGACAGCTCAAGGAGTACCTTGATAAGATTGAAGAGGCTAAGAAGAGAGACCACAACAAGCTCGGTCGTGAGCTCGAGTATTTCACGACTGTCGATTATATCGGTCAGGGACTTCCCATCATCCTTCCCAAGGGTGCAAAGACGATCCAGCTTATGCAGCGTTGGATCGAGGACCTCGAGGCCTCCAGAGGATGCGAGCTTACAATGACTCCTTACTTTGCAAAGCGTGATCTTTATAAGATCTCCGGACACTGGGATCACTATCGTGACGGCATGTTCGTCATGGGCGATAAGGCTGATCAGGACGATGAGACAAAGGAGTGCTTCGCTCTTCGTCCCATGACATGTCCTTTCCAGTATCAGGTATTCCTCAACCGTCAGAGATCTTATAGAGACCTCCCGATGAGACTTACAGAGACATCCAAGCTCTTCCGTAACGAGGACTCGGGTGAGATGCATGGTCTTATCAGAGTTCGTCAGTTCACGATCTCCGAGGGCCATTACATCTTAAGACCCGATCAGGTCGAAGAGGAGTTCAAGGAGTGCCTCGATCTTGCTAAGTATGTTCTCGATACTGTAGGACTTCTTGAGGACTGTACTTTCCGTTTCTCACAGTGGGATCCCGCGAACCCCAAGAACAAGTACGAGGGAACGAAGGAGCAGTGGGACAAGGCTCAGGAGACGATGGGCAAGATCCTCGACGATCTCGGAGTCAAGTACGATATCGGAATCGACGAGGCCGCATTCTACGGACCTAAGCTCGATATCCAGTATAAGAACGTCTTCGGAAAGGAAGATACGCTCGTTACGATCCAGATCGACATGCTCCTTGCCCAGAAGTACGGAATGGAATACGTCGATGCCGACGGATCAAGAAAGACACCTTACATCATTCACAGAACGAGCCTCGGCTGCTACGAGAGAACACTTGCTTACCTCATCGAAAAGTATGCAGGCTGGCTCCCCGTATGGATGGCTTATGAGCAGGCCAGGATCCTTCCTATCTCCGATTCCCACCTCGATTATGCATATGAGGTAAGGGACAAGCTCAAGGCAATGGGCTTCCGAGTAGAGGTCGACGACCGTTCCGAGAAGATCGGTAAGAAGATCCGCGAGGCAACGAAAGAAAAGATTCAGTACCTCCTCGTTGTCGGTGATCAGGAAGTCGCTGACGGTGCTGTTGCGGTAAGGGCACGCTTTGAGGAGGACCTCGGCACGATGTCCGTAGATGATTTTGCAGCTCATCTCAAGGATGTTGTCGACAGAAAGGTCAAGCCTACGATCTGAGACTTATGAATAACTGGGACGGAATCCTTTACAGCAGTGAACTTAAGTCATGCAGGGAAGACCTGCACAGGTTCCTTGATGAGGAATATTCGTCCGGGAAGGTATTCCCTCCGAGAGAGGATATCTTCAGAGCACTTGAATTAACGGGGCCGGAGCAGGTCCGCGCCGTGATACTGGGACAGGATCCCTATCATGACGACGGGCAGGCTCACGGCCTTGCTTTTTCGGTGGGCCGCGACGTTAAGATCCCGCCGTCGCTCATGAATATCTATAAAGAGCTAAATTCCGAGTTGGGGCTCTATATCCCTGATAACGGCAACCTCGAAAAATGGGCGCGCCAGGGCGTCCTGTTGCTCAATACCGTACTTACTGTACGTGCCCATGAGCCGAACTCGCACAGGAAAAAAGGCTGGGAGACCGTTACTGATGCTTTGATCCGCGCAGTGAACGACCTTGACCACCCTGTTGTATTCATGCTCTGGGGTGCGCCCGCCATATCCAAGAAGAAGCTCATTACCAATCCTTCCCATCTCATTCTTGAGGCTCCGCATCCGTCGCCGCTGTCGGTATACCGCGGATTCTTCGGATGCGGCCACTTTAAGAAGTGCAACGAGTTCCTGGCCGAAAACGGATATGAGCCGATAGACTGGCAGATCGAAGATGTACAGCAGAGGTTACTGACATAAAAGGGAAAGATCTGCCGGCTGTCATTTTTGAGTAGGGACGGCGGACTCCGATATGTTTTTTTGGGCAAATTCACTTTATTGAAGGCCCCTTTTTATGTTATTATCTTAAGGTATTTTTTCTTTAAGGGGGCTGCCTTATGAGATCCGCGGGAAGGACCACTGTCTTGTTAGCGCTGTTAACGGCAGCAACTCTTCTCATAGCTATGTTTACGGCATGTTCCGGCAAAGATGACATAGAGACATACGGTACATCTTCGACCCCTTCGTCCCAGCAGCCGGAATCACTGGCACCTTCGGCGGTCGCCACTTCGACGCCGACCCCTACTCCGTCTCCGTCTCCTTCGCCGACGCCTACTATGCCACCCCAGCACATAAAAGTGTCTTTCATCGGTGACTGTACACTTTCCGACGCTCTTGCATGGAGCGGTTCTCCCGGATCTTTTGATGCAGTCTACAATGCTGAAGGATTCGAATACTTTTTCAAGAATGCCAAGGAATACCTTTCACAGGATGATCTGACTCTCGCGAACTTCGAGGGTACGATCACATCTTCGACGTCACACCTTACCAAGGAATTCGTCTTCGGTTCGCCGATCGAATATATGCAGATCGTGAAGGACGGCAGTATCGAGGCCGTCAACCTCGCCAATAACCATACTTACGATTATCTCGACCAGGGAGTTACAGACACCAAGGCTGCCATGGATGAGAACGGTATCCTCTGGAGTGACAGGAATACATACTCCATTGCCACGATCAACGGTATAAAGATCGGAATGTGCGGTATAGACAATGTTTCCAATAATGATACTGCAGATCAGGCCTATCCTATGATCGATGCCATGAGGGAGGAAGGTGTCAATGTTATCATCGTTTCCTGCCACTGGGGTATCGAGAAGGATTATTCACCGAGGTCCGAGCAGGTACAAATCGCTCATGACCTTATCGACTATGGTGCCGATATCGTTGTCGGAACGCATCCCCACAGACTCCAGCCGATCGAGAAGTATAACGGCAAGTTCATCTTCTACAGCCTTTCGAATTTCTGCTTCGGCGGAAATACCGGTCTTTCGGATCCGGATTCATGCATCGTCCAGTGTGAGATCGTCATGGATCCGACTAATACTTATGCAACTGATTATATCGTCAACATCATACCGTTCAGCCAGACGACCAAGCGCCCCGGCAATGATTACTGTCCGATCGCATATGAGCCCGGATCAGAGGATTATTACAGGGTAATGGAACGTCTTCAGTGGAGCGGTGAAGACGAGTAATTATATCGTGCATTCCGTAGAACGGATTGCATCTGTGAAAGAGTAAATAACAAAACGGAGGTTTTGATCATGGCAAAAGGTAAGGTTCTTGTAGTCATGGGATCCGATTCGGATTTTCCTGTCATGGAGAGCTGTTTCAAGATGCTCAGAAGGTTCGGGGTGGAGTTTGATGCACATGTCGCATCTGCCCACAGGACTCCCGAGAGGGCGATAACGCTGGCCAAGAGAGCTAAGGACAACGGTTATTCCGTCATCATCGCGGCTGCAGGTCTTGCAGCCCACTTAGGCGGAGTGCTTGCCGCAAATACGGTCCTTCCGGTAATCGGTGTTCCGTGCAAGGGCGGAGCGCTCGCGGGTGTTGATGCTCTTTATGCCACGGTCCAGATGCCTACCGGTATCCCGGTCGCGACAGTTGCCATCGACGGTGCTGCCAATGCAGCTATACTTGCTGTCCAGATGATCGCACTTTCGGATGAGCAGCTTTCTGCAAAGCTTGCAGAGTATAAGAATGAACTCGCCCTTTCGGTGGACGAGCGTGATAAGAGACTTCAGAAAAAGATCGAAGAGATGGAGGGCTGATCTATATGAGCGGATTATTCGGAGTTATCAACACGAAGAACGAGAGTGAGGGAGTTGCACAGACCGCATATTACGGTATCTTTTCGCTGCAGCACAGAGGACAGGAGTCAGCTGGTATCGCTATCAATAACAGCGGGACCTTCATGGTACATAAGAACAGCGGTATGGTCGCCGATATCTTCGACGAGGTTACTCTTAATACGCTGAAGGGATCATGCGCGGTCGCCCATACAAGAGGCGGTTCCGACAGGGAGACTGGTACTGATGCTATCCAGCCTACGCTGATCAAGTCTAGAGTCGGTAATATTGCCATGAGTTCAGACTCGGTGATCCTTAATGATCATGAGCTTCGTGAGAATCTCAAGAACCTCGGTGCTATCTTTCAGTCCAATACCGACTCCGAGATAATCCTTTCGCTGTTCTCCAGAAACAGGATCGCGACTGATGACTGCGAGCATGCACTCCTTGAGACAATGAAGGAGATCAGGGGCGTTTATGCGATCATACTCATGACGGAGAACAAGCTCATCGGTATCAGGGATCCCTGGGGCATGAGACCTCTTTCGCTCGGAAAGAAGGGTGATACGTATATGCTCTCTTCAGAGAATTGTGCATTTGACGCACTCGATGCAGAGTATATAAGAGATCTCGAACCCGGTGAGATAGTCTCTATCGATAAGAACGGTGTAACTTCGCTTTATTATGACGACAGCGTTTCATCCGAGGAGAGGATCAGGAACGGTAAGGTCTGCATATTTGAGTATGTTTATGTTGCAAGACCTGACAGCTTCATCGACTGCACGAGCATCTATGATTCGAGATACAGGACGGGTATGGCTCTTGCCAAGGAGCATCCCTGTGAATGTGATATCGTAATCGGCGCGCCTGATTCCGGTAATGCTGCAGCTCTCGGTTTTGCTGACGGACTCGGTGTTCCTTACGGCTCCGGTCTTCTTAAGAACAGATATGTCGGAAGAACATTCATAAAGAGCACCCAGGAGCAGAGAGAACTGGCAGTAAAGCTCAAGTTTGCCGTCCTTAAGACTGCCATCGCAGGAAAGAGGGTCGCTATCGTCGATGACTCCCTCGTAAGAGGTACTACTACAAAGCACATCATCAGGTTCCTTAAGGAAAACGGAGCCAAGGAAGTACATGTAAGACTCGCTTCGCCTGAGGTTAAATATCCGTGCTGCTACGGCGTAAACGCATCAAAGGGTGTCGATCTTCCCGCGAGGACGAAGACAGTCGAGGAGATCAGAGATATGATCGGCGCGGATTCTCTCGGTTATATCAGCCTTGAATCACTCAGAGAGTCGCTCAAGGGAATCCACTGCGGATGCTGCTCTGCATGCTTCGACGGCAATTATATCGCAGGAACCGAAGAAGCTGAGAGCAAGACAGAGTGATCCGTCAAGTGATCCGGGATTATTCTTTTCGATATGGTGAGGAATGACAGGAAATGAAGATAGCTGTATTTGTATCAGGCGGCGGAACTAATCTGCAGGCGATAATAGACAATATCAGCAGCGGATACCTTAAGGGTGTAGAGATCGTGCGCGTTATCGCATCTAATAAGGATGCTTATGCGCTTCAGAGAGCCGCTGATAACGGGATCCCGGCGAAAGTGATGTCCGTCAGGGACTATCCGTCAAGGAATGAGTGGGACGAAGCAGTCCTTTCCGAGCTTCGCGAAAGCGGTGCCGAGCTCATAGTGCTCGCCGGATATCTGTCGCTACTCGGAACGATGGTCGTTCATGAGTATTCAGACAGGATAATCAATATCCACCCGGCTCTTATCCCTTCGTTCTGTGGTGCAGGGATGTACGGCATCAGGCCTCATGAGGCAGCCTTGAAGAGAGGCGTCAAGGTGTCGGGTGCCACGGTCCATTTTGTCAATGAGAATTATGACGAGGGGCCGATCATCCTTCAGAAGAGCGTTGATGTCCTTCCGGACGATACGCCCGAGAGCCTTCAGAAGAGGATAATGAAGGAATGTGAGCAGGTCATACTTCCCAGGGCAATCAGGCTCATAGCGGACGGGAAGGTCAGCATAGAAAACAATATAGCAAAGGTCAAGGAGGACTGATCGATATGAAGAAATATGATATTGCCGAGCTGTTGAAGGGAAATCCCTATCCCGGAAGAGGAATAATCATCGGTAAGAGCGCCGACGGAAAGAAAGCTGTTACAGCTTATTTCATCATGGGCAGGAGCGTTAATTCCAGAAATCGCGTATTTAAGGCAACGGAGGACGGTATCAAGACGGAGGCTTTCGATCCTTCGCTCCTTACGGATCCCCACCTCATCATCTATTCTCCCGTAAGAGTACTCGGAAACAAGACTATCGTTACGAACGGAGACCAGACCGATACTATCTACGAGCTCATGGACAAGCAGCAGACTTTCGAGATGAGCCTTCGCGGAAGGGAGTTCGAGGACGATGCCCCTAACTTCACTCCCAGGATCTCAGGTATCATGCATGTCGAGAACGGAAAGTTCAATTATGCGATGTCTATCCTGAAGTCGGCTGACGGAGATGATTCTTCGTGCCAGAGGTATACATTCTCATATGAGAATCCTATCGCCGGCGACGGAAGGTTCATCCACACATATATGGGCGACGGCAATCCGCTCCCTTCCTTTGAGGGTGAGCCCGAGAAGATCTCCATCCCCGATGATATAGATCAGTTTACGGACCTTCTCTGGAACAGTCTCAATGAAGATAACAAGGTCTCGCTCTTTGTCCGCTTTATAGATATTGCCACAGGTGAGGCAACGACAAAGATCGTAAATAAGAACGTCAAGTGATGAGATCTTCATTCATATCGAAAATGATCATTTAAAAGGAGTCAATATAAAATGGCAAACGAACTGCAACTCAAGTACGGATGTAATCCCAATCAGAAGCCCTCGAGGATCTTTATGGCTGACGGCCGCGAGCTTCCCATCGAGGTTTTGAACGGCAAGCCCGGATATATCAACCTCCTCGATGCTTTCAACGGATGGCAACTCGTAAAGGAACTCAAGAAGGCAACAGGACTTCCTTCGGCTACATCCTTCAAGCATGTCTCTCCCGCAGGCGCGGCAGTAGGAAAGCCTCTTTCCGAGACCGAAGCAAAGATATACTTCGTAGACGACTTAGGTGAGCTTTCACCGATCGCATGTGCTTATGCCAGGGCAAGAGGCGCAGACCGTATGTCTTCCTACGGTGACTTTGTTGCTCTTTCCGACGAGTGCGATGCCATCACTGCTACGATGCTCGCAAGAGAGGTTTCCGACGGTATCATCGCACCCTCATATTCCGATGAGGCTCTCGAGATCCTCAAGACAAAGCGAAAGGGCACATATAATGTCATAAAGATCGATCCTGATTATGTTCCCGCTCCCATCGAGACAAAGCAGGTCTATGGCGTGACTTTCGAGCAGGGAAGGAATGAGCTCGATATCAATGAGGAACTCCTTTCCAATATCGTGACCGACAATAAGGAGATCCCCGAGGATAAGAAGATCGATCTTCTCATCTCCCTGATCATGCTCAAGTACACACAGTCCAATTCCGTATGCTACGTAAAGGACGGACAGGCGATCGGTATCGGTGCCGGTCAGCAGTCCAGGATCCACTGCACGAGGCTCGCAGGAAACAAGGCTGATATCTGGTGGCTCAGACAGCATCCGAAGGTCATGGGACTTCAGTTCGTTGACGGTATCCGCCGTCCTGACCGCGACAATACGATAGATGTCTATATCTCCGATGAGCATGACGATGTCCTTGCAGAAGGCCGCTGGCAGGAGCTCTTCAAGGTTAAGCCCGAGGTGCTCACGGATGATGAGAAGAAGGAATGGCTCGCGAAAAATAATGATGTTGCATTGGGATCTGATGCTTTCTTCCCGTTCGGCGACAACATCGAAAGGGCAAGAAAGAGCGGAGTCAAGTACATCGCCGAGCCCGGCGGATCGATCAGGGACGATCATGTCATCATGACGTGCAATAAATACGGAATGGCTATGGCTTTCACGGGAATAAGGCTCTTCCACCACTGATATCACTTTTAATCAGCAATTATAAAGATAAGACCGTCTCAACAATCGGGACGGTCTTTTTTTGTAACATCATACAAGTGATATATATGTTAAAATGTTAATATCTTTTTAGGTTTGGAGGAATAGTGTATGAAGTGTCTGAAGAAACTCCTGTGCACTGTTATGGCGGTATCCGTCATCGCCGGAGCATTCTCCGTCGTATCGGCATCCGCTGTTGAGAAAACTCAGGTAAACAGTGTAAGTATCAACCTGAACACTGCTTCTTATAATGAGAAGAAGGTTAAGGACTTCGTTACGAGACTCTACGATATCTGTCTCGGAAGAAAGCCTGATGCCCAGGGACTTGCCGACTGGTCGGGACAGCTCAAGAACAGTCAGGCTACGGGCGTATCTGTTGCATACGGCTTCATCTTCTCGGCTGAGCTTCAGGGAAAGAGCCTGAGTAATGAAGACTATATCGAGATAATGTATAAGGCATTCTTCGGACGTAAGTCTGATGCAGCAGGCAAGGCAGACTGGCTTGCGAAGATGAATGCCGGAATGAGCAGGGAGGATCTGTTCATCGGATTTGCCAACTCGAAGGAGTTCTTCAAGCTCTGCAGTGATTACGGTATCATTTGCGGATGTCACGTCAAGGGCAAGGACTATAGGAAGATGGCGAAGATCAACCTTTTCGTTGAGAGGCTTTATGAGATAGTCCTCGGAAGAGAATGTGACCAGGGCGGAATGCTCGACTGGTCGACGAGACTTGCAACCGGCAAGATATCAGGTGTAGGAGCAGCATACGGCTTCTTCTTCTCGCCCGAGTATAACGGACAGAACAATACATACAGCAAGTATATCGAGGATCTTTATAAGGCATTGATGGGAAGGCCTTCCGATCAGGGCGGTAAGGATAACTGGATGGACAAGATCACGAACGGCGGATCGAAGGAGAGCGTATTCAACGGCTTCGCAGGATCGCAGGAGTTCATAAAGATCTGCAGCGATTACGGCATCGAGAGAGGCGATCTTATTTCCGAGGCAAATGATACGACAGATACGCTGACGGAGGAGAAGGACATCGCCCAGATAAATGAATATATCCTTAATTCAAACGGCAAGAAGGTTCTTTCTTCTGTGGATTATTATAAGAACGGAGAATACTGGAAGACTGTAGCATACACAGGTGAATTCGTTAAATCTGATTTTAAGCCTGACGGCGGTGAATATGTTTCATGGGAAGAGCTTTCCGACGGAAAGAGCATCTGTTATTACGAAGACGGTTCTTATGATCTGTATGACAGTATGACGAGGCCGCTTGAGAGTTATTATCTCGAGGGAACATCTTATCATATATATGATAAGCCTTATTCATATGTACCCGCTGTTAATGAGAATGATGAGGTTACTGTTTATGCCGTAAATGAGAATGGTGATCCTACAAAGTACAGAAGATATCAGAACGTCGACGGCAAGAGCAAGCTCACTCAGGAAGGGTCGTATAAATACGATTCCAACGGAAATCGTACCGATGTTGAATGGTCGGATTATTACTATGACGGTTCGACGAGAGTGCTCTACTCACAAAGCAAGGAAATACATACTTATGATTCGCATTCCAATGAGACGGGCGTTAAATACTATGATAAGGATCTCGACACCGGTAAATGGGTCCTGTTAAATGAGGATAAGAACAGTTATACATACAACAAAGACGGAGAATACACCAGGGAAGAGAGTCATTGTATATACTACACAGACGGTGAGATCGACTTTGAAACTACATCTGTGTACACATATGAATATGACAGCAACGGCTATATGACAAAGATGGATTGTGATTCTTATGGCAATATCTATGAATATGATGCCGATGGCAATCAGATCTTAAGAAAGTATCACGACAAGGATGCTGGATGCTGGATAACTTATGTCTATGAGATCATATACGATGAAGGCGCGAAAGGCTGACATATCTTATCAGGCTGATGACTAAAGCGAGGGCTGTCCCGTCCGGGACGGCCCTCTTTATGTTACTTCCTCGTTACAAAATGGCTCTGTGCCTATGTTTTGCCTGATTTTGACTATTTTTACAAGTATAATGAAACCATGAAAAGAAAAGCGATCACAACCTCTCTTTCTCTGTTCATGGGAGCCGCGATCACGGTCTCCACATTTTCTTATGCCAATGTCGGGGCGGCTGATGATATCTATCTCCAATGTAAGGAAAACACGTTTACCGCTGCCGATCTTCATGCAGTTGAGATACCCGATAACAGTTCCGTTCCTGATGTTCCCGCTCCGTCCGGAAAAGACAATGCAGTCCTTAAGAAGGATGCACGGGGCGTCAGCGAGAATACTTTCAGCGTAAAAGGAGATGCGAAGGGCGAGGAACTCGTGGATGAGGCGCTTTTCGATCATGACGGAACAAGATACAGGATAAGTGCAGATGTTGCGAACGTAAGATCAGAGCCGTCTGTTACATCAGAAATAACGCATGAGACTAATTTCGGTACGGAGGTCGTAAGGATATCCTATGGTGCCGAATGGTCCAAGATAAAGCTCGAGGACGGATCGACAGGTTATATCCTTTCTTCGCTTCTGTCGAATGACGGTGATGTCTTTGAGGAATATGACAGGGAAAAAGAGGGAGAGGAGGAGAGAGCAAAGGCTACTCCCACACCGACTCCTACGCCTTCTCCTACTCCCGTTCCGAAACAGGCTGTGGGTGAACATGAATACTATGCAACTCTCTATTCATCCTGCGAGCTCAATGTCAGGAAGGGTCCTGGTATAGATAATCCCGTTGCCAAGGTCCTTCTTATCGGAGAGAAGATCAATGTTGTCGCGAAGACAGATAACGGATGGTATAAGACGGCAAATGGCAATTATGTAAAGGCTGATCTCTGCACGAGCGAAGATCCGAATGCTGCTCAGCCGACGGAACAGCCTGCCGAACCTGCCGGGAATAATGACCAGCCTGCGGATAATGGCGGAGGAGCAGATGAGCCTTCGTCCACTCCTGAAGGATCACCGGAGAATACTCCCGAGCAGCAGCCCGCCGGAACAGAGCCTTCTGAGAATACAACACCTGAGCCGGCACCTGCGGGCGAGTTTTCGGATTTTGCAAGTTACTGTCTGCAGTTTGTAGGAGTTCCTTATAAGTATGCATGCAGCAGCCCTTCCGGGTTTGACTGTTCAGGTCTCGTAATGTACGTATTCGCAAACTACTACGGGATAAGCCTGCCTCATAATGCTGCCGAGATAGCAGGGATGGGAACTCCGGTCTCCGCCGAGAGTATCACCTGCGGCGATGTAATGTGCCATGACTATAACGGTGACGGATATATCGATCACGTCAGTATCTATATCGGCAACGGGACATGTATCCATGCATCCGATTCCAGGCACGGCGTCATTACAACAGCCTATCCTATGGGCAGCGTCGTAACTATCAGGAGATTTATCTGATATCAGCTGTTAGCCTTAAGCTTCAGGTTTTCCGAGTTCGAGGACAGCGTCCTTTATCGTATCGACGAGTTCTTCAAAGTCTCTTAGGGACATCCGCTCATTTGCCTGATGGCACATGTCTTCGCTCCAGGGGGCTCTTGGACCGAATGCCACTGTATTCCTGATATGGCGGGCGTAAGTTCCTCCGCCCATTGTCCCGGGCTGAGAGTAGATCCCGCGATATTCCTCTTTGAACCCGTCAAATCCGCTCATATGTCTGTTCCAGATAGTCGTGAGCTTCTTTATGACATCTGAGTCCTTAGGCTTGTAAAGCGGGGGCATATGGCTGTCGATCTCAACTTTTAACCCGTAACGGTCTGCCTGTTCCTTCATATTCGCGATGATATCATCGAATGAAGCTGTAACGGGATATCTGATATCCGTAACGAGGTATTGTTCACTGCCGTTTATCCTGAGTATTCCGTGGTTTGAAGTAAGACTTCCTGACTCATCTTCCGTATCAGTAAGCGAGTCTTTATCGTAGTTACTGATAAAATCGACCAAAGGTATCTCTGCGTCCAAACCGTTATCTTTCAGCGCGGACGGGAGGAGGTCTATAGCATTGATGCCAAGTTCAGGCCTTGAAGCATGCGCCGTCCTGCCTCTTACTGTGAACAACTCTGTCCCGTCGCCGGATGTAACTGTTGCAGAAGGCGCGACCATATTTGCGGCATTACCTGATGTGATGCTTATGTCCGTCTGTAAGGGACGGGTATCAGATATCTTCACATGAAGGATGCCTTTTTCCGCATAGATGGCAGGGAATTCGGCATCGGGAGTTATAGCGATATCCGGGATCTCGCCGTTCTGATCATAGTATTCAACGCAGGAACATGTCCTTTCCTCATCGGTTCCAAGTATCAGCCTGATCCTGTATCCTTCGGGGATCCCGTCTTCAAGGATCGACTGCATGGCAAAGAAAGATGCGGCAGCAGGACCTTTATCGTCAACTACGCCTCTTCCGATGAGAAGACCGTCCTTTTCTGTCAGTGTGAAAGGATCCGTATCCCAGCCTTCTCCGGCAGGGACAACGTCCAGGTGGCAGATGATGCCTATGAGCCTTTCTCCTTCTCCGATCTCACACCATCCGACGCGGTTGTCGAGGACTCCGGTGGAAAAGCCGCTTTTCGATGCGTTATCAAGGAAAAAGCTTAGAGCCGCGCGCGGCGCTGAGCCGTAGGGTGTGCCGGGCCTTCCGTCTGTTTCTTCCGGTGTCCCGCTAACGCTCCTGATCGCTATAAGTGACTTAAGAAATTGCATCTGTTCCTGATTCAGCTTCATATGGTCTAAGCTCCTTACCGATCACTGACGGTGATCTTGTTATAAGTAAACATTAATGTTATCGATTGTATCATTGAATGGATCGAATTGCGTACTATATCAGCTGACGGCAGTTCGTTTTTGTTGCCGCACAGGAGGATGAGATTCTTGTTAGGGTAGATCCCTTCCGTGAAGTAATCACGGAGCTTGTATCCTGTGTCGCTCGCATACTTGTCGTCGTCCAGCATGCCGAGATACTCAATGAAGAAACAGCACTTGAACTCGGGTAGATATACGGCAAAATCCACAGAGTGATCATGTCCGTTGGCAGTTATCCTGACTTCGTATTTAAACTTCAGCCCCATATCTGTCAGTATCTGCGCGATCATCATCTCAGCACGGGAACGGTAGTTGATCCCATTGAATATATATTGATTCTCGTTGGTATATCCTGCGCCTGAGCAGTCGGCATTCTTCCAAAAACTGTCATCGTATTTGGGGCAGGTCAGGTCAGTGAACTCTAAAGAGGCTGAATCTACTTTGAGGTAGCCTCCGTATGCCTGGTGGTACTCTTGTGCAAGCTTTTTCATTTCATCGTTCAGTTGACGTGAAAGTCTGTAGAGGGCCTCATAGTGACGGCCATTGTGCGATGAGGCATAAAACCTGTGGATGTTTCCGTGGTCATTTACCCGGTAAAAGAGAGTACCTTTTACAGCATTGACTGTAATCGACGGCAATTTGTTAAATGCTGTCGACAGGTACCTGTACTTGGCTTGCATATATACTTTTGGAAGCGTTTGACCTTTCATGTGTCCATTATAAATCGTTATATCGAAAAAAACTTCCGACAATTACCGACAAAGTAAATATAATTTGATTATTTGGCTGGCGGACGAGAATGGACTCAAAAATGGACTCAATTGAGTGCTTGTGAGTTCAAAATTGAGTCCGTTTTGGCAATTGGACTTAATTTCGAACTCAATTGAGTGCAATTAAGTCTAGAATTAAGTCCATTGTGATCTCTGTGGGGCGCGGCAAATACTAAGCAGAAACATAGACGGGAATTTAGTGCTTGCGCTATTAATAAGCATTTGTTATTATATTCGGGCATAAAAAACATGCGGTGCATCTTTTTGTGTGCCCGGAAAGCCGGACATGAGCATCGCAGAAGTAAAAACAAGGAGGAATTTTTTTATGCCTGTAATTTTAATGAAGCAGCTCTTGGAAGCAGGTGTTCACTTCGGACATCAGACCAGAAGATGGAACCCTAAGATGAAGGAATACATCTTCACAGAGCGTAACACGATCCACATCATCGATCTCCAGAAGACAGTAAAGAAGGTTGAAGAGGCCTACACTGCAATGAAGGAACTTGCCGAGAAGGGCGATATCCTTTTTGTAGGTACAAAGAAGCAGGCTCAGGATTCCATCAAGGAAGAGGCTGAGAGATGCGGACAGTTCTATGTTAACAACCGTTGGCTCGGCGGTACTCTCACAAACTTCAAGACGATCAAGACAAGAGTATCCAGACTTCTCGAGCTCCGCTCTATGGAGTCTGACGGAACATTTGATGTTCTTCCCAAGAAGGAAGTTGCTAAGCTCAAGCTCGAGATGGAGAAGCTCGACAAGAACCTTGGCGGTATCGTTGGAATGAACAAGCTTCCTGCAGCTCTCTTTGTCGTTGATACAAAGAAGGAGCACCTCGCTGTAGCTGAGGCAAGAAGGCTCAACATCCCGATCGTTGCTATCGTTGATACAAACTGCGATCCTGATGAGGTCGATTATGTTATCCCCGGTAACGACGACGCTATCAGAGCTGTTAAGCTCATCGCAGGCAAGATGGCTGATGCAGTCATCGAGGCTAACCAGGGCGAGTCTTTTGATGCAGGTGTAGCTGAGGAGATGACAGCTGAGGCTGCAGAGGAGTCCGCAGCTGAGCCCGAGTCCATCGAGGAAGTCGTTGCAGCTGAGGAAGAAGCTTCCGAGGAAGCTTGATCTATCTGATCTGTTTAGATAAAAACTGATATTACGAATACGGAGGAATAATATATGGCTATTACAGCACAGCAGGTTAAAGAACTCCGCGAACTGACCGATTGCGGAATCATGGATTGCAAGAAGGCTCTTACAGAGTCTGACGGAGATATCGAGAAGGCTAAGGCATGGCTTCGTGAGAAGGGCATGGCTAAGGCTGAGAAGAAGTCTACAAGAGTAGCTGCAGAGGGTGCAGTTGCTTCCGTTATCGCTGATGACGGTAAGTCCGGATGCCTCGTTGAGGTTAACGTTGAGACTGACTTCGCTGCTAACACAGATAAGTTCAAGAACTTTGTTAATGCTATCGGAGCTCAGATCATGGCTACAAAGCCCGCTGATATCGATGCGCTTAAGGCTTCTGCTCTTTACAATGATGCTTCCAAGACTGTTGAGGTCTTCACGAAGGAAGCTATCGCAGACATCTCTGAGAATGTTTCTGTCAGAAGGTTCGCTCAGTACGAGGTTTCCGCTAACGGTGCAGTTGCTTCCTACATCCACGCCGGTGGTAAGGTAGGCGTTCTCGTTGAGTTTGCAGTTGCTGATGAGTCTGTTATCACATCTGATGCTTTCAAGGCTTTTGCTAAGGATATCGGAATGCAGATCGCAGCTTCCAATCCTACATGGGTTGCTCAGGCTGACGTTCCTCAGGAAGAGATCGATAAGGAAGTTGCCATCATCACGAATAAGGCTCTTGAAGAGGGCAAGCCCGAGAAGATCATCGCTGACAGGATCGTTCCCGGTCAGATCAAGAACTTCTATAAGATCAACGTTCTCGAGGATCAGGAGTTCGTTAAGGACGATGAGAAGACTGTTGCTCAGTATATCGCTTCCGCTTCAAAGGATCTCGGCACAGAGATCTCTGTAGTAAGGTTCACTAACTACAAGCTCGGTGAGGGTATCGAGAAGAAGGAAGACGATTTTGCCGCTGAGGTTATGAAGCAGGCAGGACTCTGATCCGGTAAAGTAAAAACAATACTGATAGATAACGGACTGCCTCAGGGCAGTCCGTTATTTTGATATGATAATCATTTTAAAGGCAGTCAGTTCAAATGAGCGATTATTCTTAAAATTCTTTCAAAAAAACAGAAATATCAATTAATATGTTATTTAATTATTTACCGAAAAAAAGTATTATAGATATGGTTTGGTACATCCAAATTTAAAATTCTTATACATAAGGAGACCAGTAACATGCCATTAGTTACAACAACTGAAATGTTCAAGAAGGCATATGACGGCGGTTATGCAATCGGTGCTTTCAACGTAAACAACATGGAGATCGTTCAGGGAATCACAGAAGCTGCAGGAGAGCTTGAGAGCCCTGTAATCCTTCAGGTTTCAAAGGGCGCAAGAGCATATGCAAATCATACATATCTCGTTAAGCTCGTTGAGGCTGCAGTTATAGAGAATCCTCAGATCCCGATCGCTCTTCACCTTGACCATGGTGATACTTTTGAGCTCTGTAAGTCCTGCATCGACGGCGGTTTCACATCTGTCATGATCGACGCTTCCTCCAAGTCTTTTGAGGATAATATCGCTCTTACAAAGCAGGTCGTTGAGTATGCTCATGCACACGGTGTTGTTGTTGAGGCTGAGCTCGGTACTCTCGCAGGCATAGAGGATGAGGTCGTAGTTGAGTCCGGTAAGGAAGCTTATACACGTCCTGAGGAAGTTGAGGAGTTCGTTGACAGAACAGGTTGTGACTCACTCGCTATTGCTATCGGTACTTCCCACGGCGCTTACAAGTTCACGGCTGCTCAGTGCACAAGAAATGCAGACGGTATCCTCGTACCTCCGCCCCTCCGTTTCGACGTTCTCGAGGAGTGCATCAAGAGACTTCCCGGATTCCCTATCGTTCTCCACGGTTCTTCTTCTGTACCTCAGGAGTTCGTTAAGATGGTCAACCAGTATGGCGGAAATATGCCTGATGCAGTAGGTATCCCTGAGGAGCAGCTCCGTCAGGCAGCTAAGCTCGCAGTCTGCAAGATCAACATCGACTCCGATATCCGTCTTGCTATGACAGGTAACATCCGTAAGTACTTCGCTGAGCATCCCGATCACTTCGATCCCCGTCAGTATCTCAAGCCCGCTCGTCAGGCTGTTAAGGACATGGTTGCTCACAAGATCGTTAACGTTCTCGGTTCCGACCACAAGATCTGATCTCAGTTTTAATCTGATGATAATCAAGACTGCTCCTTCAACGGGGCAGTCTTTTTTTGCTCCCATCGAAAAGAGTGATATCCCGTTTATAGTGGTCCCAAAAATTTTTTTTGAAAAAAAGAGAATTATATGAACCTGACGGTAAAACGGTGTGTCATATGGGTATAAAACATAAAAGGAGGGTTCTAATATGAAGACCACAAAAGAGATGATAAAGAAGGCGGGAACATCAGTCCTTATATTCGCAATGGCGCTTTCGCTGTTTGCCTGCTCGGGCGGGAAGTCCCGTAAGGATAAGGATGAAGATGAGGAAGAGGAAGAACTCGAGATCGATGAGTATTCTGCAAAAGATATCATTGACGTCCTTAAGGAAAACGATTTTAAAAAGAGTGATATCAATAGTGAAGAAAGTAAGGATTACACCTATTTTTACGCAGAAAACCGTAGTGTTTATGTCATGTACTATTATTACGATGATGAAGATGATGCACGTGATATGTTTGATCTTTATTACGATGAGTATAAGGATGTAAAGAAGAGCGGTAACTTCGAAGGTGATCTTGATGCCGATTATACGGATGATGCAGGTTATGTCTTCTATAACGGGGAATATGATGAGAAAAAAGACAAATGGACGAGATACGGTGGGATCTATTACTCTGACAACATGGTCTTCAGTATCTTTACCGATAGGCTTAAGGACAGGACCAAGGATAATATCAATAATGTCCTCGAAGATCTCGGATATCCCGTTTCCTGAGCCGGATCCAAAGAAAAAAGCCACCAGCGAAAAGTTGCCCTTTTGTCAAGGGCAACTCTTTTTTTATTATTTGAATTTCTTCTTTTAATATAAAAGGATTATCGATAAAATAGAATGAAGAAATGATCGGAGGTATTAGTTATGGCTGATGTCAAATATAAGAGAGTCCTGCTCAAGCTGTCCGGTGAGGCACTTGCAGGCGACAGGAAGATCGGCATCAACGATGAGGTGGTCTACCAGATCACGTCCAAGATTAAGGAAGTGGCTGATCTCGGAGTAGAGGTCGCTATCGTTGTAGGAGGCGGCAACTTCTGGAGAGGAAGATCCTCCGAGAAGATGGACAGGGTTACGGCTGACCATATGGGAATGCTGGCTACTCTTATGAATGCTCTTGCCCTTTCAGATGCACTTGAGCAGCAGGGCGCTGTTACGAGAGTCCTTTCGGCTGTTGAGATCAGGCAGATGGCAGAGCCCTATATCAGGAAGAGGGCTGTAAGGCATCTTGAGAAGGGACGTATCGTTATTTTCGCCTGTGGTACGGGAAATCCCTATTTCTCGACAGATACGGGTGCAGCTCTCAGAGCTACTGAGATCGGTGCGGATGTATTCCTCAAGGCTACGATGGTCGACGGTGTCTATGATAAGGATCCCAAGATCTATCCCGATGCCAAGAGATATGAGAATGTTACTCATGACGAAGTCCTGAGATCCAACCTTAAGGTAATGGATGCTACGGCAGCTGCTCTTTGCCGTGATAATCATACAAAGATCCTTGTTTTCTCCATGGAAGATCCCGACAATATCGTAAAGATAGTTAAGGGTGATAACCTGGGAACACTTGTTGAGTAATTATTCAGGAGGTAAAGACTATGATGATCGAGATCACAAAAGCAGATTATGACAAGATCGAAGACAAGATGAAGAAGGCGATCGACAACCTTCAGGAGAACCTCAATGCCATCAGAGCCGGAAGAGCTAATCCCCACGTACTCGACAGGATTACTGTAGAGTATTACGGAACTCCTTCTCCGCTGCAGGCAGTTGCTAATATCCAGGTTCCGGAAGCAAGAATGATAACGCTTGCACCCTGGGATCCTTCGATGCTCAAGGAGATCGAGAGGGCGATCCAGGCTTCAGACCTCGGAATAACTCCTACCAACGACGGTAAGATCATAAGGCTCATGTTCCCGATACTCACTGAGGAGAGAAGAAAGGAACTCGTTAAGCAGGTCAAGACTTATGGCGAGGAGACAAAGGTAGCCGTACGTAATATCAGACGTGATTATATCGATAAGATGAGAGCTGCCAACAAGAAGAAGGAGCTTACGGACGATTCGCTCAAGGAATATGAGGAGAAGGTCCAGAAGATCACCGATAAGTTCACGAAGGAAGTTGATTCCGTCTGCGACAATAAAGAGAAGGAATTGATGGAAATCTGATCATATGGCTTTATTCGGCAGTAAGAAAGACTACAGCAGGACAGATGTCAAGGTGCCCGAGTCCCTGGGCGTCATAATGGACGGAAACGGAAGATGGGCAAAGAAGAGGCTCCTTCCGAGGAGTGCAGGACACAGGGCAGGTGCCGAGAACCTTAAGGAGTTGTGCAGGCTCTGTAAGGGCTACGGCGTTAAATATCTGACAGTCTATGCATTTTCGACTGAGAACTGGTCAAGGCCAAAGGATGAGGTCGATCAGTTGATGAATCTTTTTATCGAGTTCTTCGATAAATACGATGCGGAACTCGAAGAGGAAGACATCAGGGTGCGTTTCTCAGGTGATATCAAAGGGCTTCCCGATCAGCTTCAGGAAGTATGCAAAAGAGGCGAGGAACGTTCCGTCAACCGTAAGACCATGCAGCTTATCGTTGCGATCAACTACGGCGGAAGACGCGAGATCGAGAATGCCGTAAGGAAGATCGCAGCAGAAGTCAGGGAAGGCAGGATAGAGCCTTCGGATATTACCGAGAAGATGATATCTGATAATCTCTATCTTCCTGATGTGCCGGATCCCGAGCTGATCATAAGGCCCAGCGGTGAGATGAGGATGTCGAACTTCCTTCTGTGGGAGTCGGCATATTCCGAATTCTGGGTATCTGAGTGCCTGTGGCCGGATTTCGGTTATGATGAACTGACTAAAGCTTTTATTGATTATGCCGGAAGGGACAGAAGGTTCGGCGGTCTGAGCAAAGGGGAGAAGAAATAAATGAGACAGAGGGTCATAACGGGAGCGTTTTTCGCGGTGGGGGTAGCAGCATTTGTTATCCCTTCATATTGGGTGCCGTTCCTTATGATAGTTTTTGCGGCAGTTGTTGGCGCAGTGTGTTTTTATGAGATGATCAAGGCTATAGGGAACGGACAGTCCGAGCCCTCGAATGCCATGATGATCATCGGAGGTATCATCGCGCTCATACTTGCGGTCGTCTGTTCCTGTACCGGAATGGATCTGGCTGTAGCGCTGGCGCTCTATCTCCTTATAGAGGGGCTCTATGTCTTTATGTGTGCAATCATACCGTCAGTCGTAAGGACAGACGGCAATCATATAGCTGACGGACTCGTAACGGGAGGCGTAGTCTTCTATCTGACGTTCCCGCTGTTCTGTCTTTGCGTAGTGTCGACTCTTCCCGAGAACGGATGGCTCTATATGGTTCCGGCTCTCGCAGGAGCGTGGATCTCCGATACTTGCGCTTATTTTGCGGGAGTTACGCTCGGAAAGCATAAGATCGTTCCGCATATCAGCCCCAAGAAGACATGGGAAGGATGTGTCGGAGGCGCTGTTGGCTGTGCGCTTATCGTTATGCTCTATTTTGATATCGTTGTATATGGAGCAGACGGGATATCGATGAATATCGTTCTCTTCTCACTCCTGACATTTGTCCTCGGATTCCTGATGTCGGTGATGAGCCAGCTTGGTGACTGGACGGCTTCACTTATAAAGAGACAGGTAGGCATCAAGGATTACGGCAATATATTCCCCGGACACGGAGGAATGATGGATCGTTTTGACAGCACGCTGTTTACGATCCCTACAGGTGTATTGATCGCGATCGCTGCTTCTTTCCTTACATAAGAAGTGCGTGAATAATAAGGACCGGATAATATGAGGAATATTTCATTACTCGGAAGCACGGGTTCTATAGGTACCCAGACGCTCGAAGTGGCCAGACAGAATCCTGATGATTTCTGTATAGTCGGACTGTCGTGCAGATCGAATGTCGATCTTCTTTTCGAACAGATAAAAGAGTTTAAGCCCCGCATCGCAGCTATGACAGATGAGGCTTCTGCGATGATGCTCAAGGAGAGGCTTGAGACTGAAGCTCCCGAGATAATGACAGAGATAATATCGGGAGAGGATTCTCCGGAGGTCATCGCAACGATCGATGAAGCCGATACTGTTCTCGGCGCAATGGTCGGATTTGCCGGACTTAAGCCGACTTATGAAGCTATAAAGAAGGGGAAGGATATTGCCCTGGCTAATAAAGAGACGCTCGTGGCGGGTGGAGACATAGTCATGCCTCTCGTTAAGGAGAAAGGTGTCGAACTGCTTCCTGTCGACAGCGAACACTGTGCTATATGGCAGTGTCTGTGGGGGGAGAAGAAAGAGGATCTCGACCGTATACTAATTACGGCATCGGGAGGCCCGTTCAGAGGAAAGTCCAGGGAAGAACTGGAGAATGTCACGGTCGAGAATGCCCTTAATCATCCTACATGGAAGATGGGAGGAAAGATCACCATAGATTCTTCCACTATGATGAATAAAGGCCTCGAGGTGATCGAAGCGAGCCATCTTTTCGGAGTGGATGTGGACAGGATAGATGTTGTTGTCCATCCCCAGAGCGTTATCCATTCGATGATCAGGATGCGTGACGGTTCGGTGCTGGCGCAGATGGGTAAGCCCAGCATGATACTTCCCATAATGGTTGCACTTTACTATCCGGAGAGAGGTCCGAGGCTCCTCGAGGAGTTTGATCCTTTCTGTGAAGCATGCAGCAATCTTACTTTCGAGAAGTGTGATACTGATGTATTCAGGCTCCTGCCGCTCGCATATGAGGCCGGAAGGAAAAAGGGCATCATGCCTGCCGTAATGAATGCAGCGAATGAGATCGCAGTCGGAAGGTTCCTGAAAGGTGAGATAGGATTTACCGATATCGAGAGGACTGTATATGAGGTATGCGATCTTTTCGACGGGAAAAACGTAAAGAGAGAAGAGATGAACCTCGAGCTTATACTTGAAGTCGACAAAGAGGCAAGGGCAAGGGCTTTGGAGGTGAACCTTAAGTGAGCATCTGGAGCATACTCGTCGTCATATTGATGCTCGGGCTTCTTGTTACGATCCACGAGCTCGGTCATTTCATTGTCGCAAGACTTCTGAAGATAAAGGCTTTTGAAGTCTCGATATTTGTCGGGCCGAAACTCTTTTCGTGGAGGAAAAAGGATGTCGACTGGTCCATAAGGGCACTGCCTTTCGGCGCATATGTCAGATTTTCCGATTTTGATGAAGAAGGAAATGTCATCCAGAGTGATGATCCTGATCTCCTCGTGAACCAGAAGAGATGGAAAAGGCTTCTCGTCGCGCTCGCAGGCCCTTTTATGAATGCTGTACTTGGCATAATCCTGTTTCTTGCTCTGTTCTGCATCAACGGATATGCAACGCTTGATGCGGCGCCCACGCTGGAGGATTCCCAGCTCTATAATGCTGTTCTGGAGCTTGACGGCGAGATCAGGGGTCCCGGGGAGAATACATTCTGTTCCGGTGATACGATCACCCATATAAACGGAAGCCGCGTATTTACTTATCTGGATTTTTATTATGAGATGGAAAACGGCGTATCTCCGGTAAAGGAGATGGATGTAAGGTTTATCTCATCGAAAACGGGGGACAGCTACACCTTAAAGCTCGTTCCCGAGCTTACACAGAAAGCCATGATAGGCATCACCCACTACGGTGATACTGATAATAAATATAACGGCTGGGAGGTCGCGAGCGTTTATGATGAGCAGAACGGCGGTCATCCCGTTCTCAAACCCGGTGATTTCCTTGTAAGGATAGACGGCATCAGCGTCTCCGATGAAGAGGCGATCTCAAAGCACTGTCAGGAGCTTAAGGACGGTGAGATGATGACGCTCGAATATGTAAGGAACGGAGAGGAACGCAAGGACGATTGCGTCGTTTCTACCATTACCGTAACAAACGACAGGGGACTTCGCGTCATCTATAATGATGTGGATTCCGTATCGCACTTTTTCGGTGCGCTCAAGACGGCAGCCCTTATGCCGCTTACGGTCTGCAATGTCAGTATCAAGGCTATAGGGGATGTTTTCGAGGGTGAAGAGGAAGTCTATAATATGGTGTCGGGTCCCGTGGGTGTCACGAGCGTGGTATCCGATGTCGTCGATAATGTAGACAGCACATTCTTCGTGAAGTTCCTGAGCGTCCTTCAGCTGTCGGCGATCATATCGATCGGACTAATGTTCACGAATATGCTTCCGATACCCGGACTCGACGGTGTACAGGTCATCCTGATAATCGTCGAGATGATAATCGGAAGACCTCTGTCGAAAAAGGCGGAGAATGTGATCAATATCGTAGGGTTTGTACTGCTCCTGGCACTTGTGACATTTGCCTTTGCATCCGACATCATCAGGATCGTCCTTGGCGGCTGAGGCATACCGGGAGAACTTTTCGGAGGGTTTAGATCATGAGCAGATGTGTTGATATCGGCGGAGTAAAAGTAGGCGGCGGATCTTCGGTAAAGGTCCAGTCGATGAATAATACGGACACCAGAGACGTTAAGTCCACTCTTTATCAGATAGACATGATGGCTGATGCGGGTTGCGACATTACGAGAGTGGCAATTCCCGATATGGAGGCCGCAACAGCGCTGAAGGAGATATGTAAGCATTCAAAGCTTCCGGTCGTTGCCGACATTCACTTTGATTACAATCTTGCACTTGAGGCTGTCAGAAACGGTGCCGCCAAGATAAGGATCAACCCCGGTAATATCGGCGGGCAGGACAGGGTCAGGGAAGTTGCCAAAGCCTGCAGGGAGAGAAATATCCCCATAAGAGTCGGTGTTAATTCAGGTTCCGTTGACAGAAAGCTCGTTGAAGAATACGGCGGAGTATGTGCGGAGAATATGACTTTTTCCGCCTTACAGGCCGTGAAATATCTCGAGGATGAGGACTTTGAGGACATCGTTATCAGTATAAAATCCTCATCCCCCAGGCTTACGATCGATACATACAGGATGCTCTCGTCAAAGTGTGACTATCCGTTGCATGTAGGCGTAACCGAAGCCGGAACTGTCAGGGAAGGTATGATCAAGTCCGCTGTCGGTATCGGCGCATTGCTTGCGGAGGGTATAGGAGACACTATCAGGGTATCACTAACAGGTGACCCCATCGAGGAAGTATATGCCGGCATCAGTATACTTAAGGCCCTGGACCTTCGAAAAGGCGGCATCACTTTCATTTCCTGCCCCACATGCGGCAGGACCGAAGTCCCGCTCATCGAGACAGCTTCGATGATAGAGGAGCGCATAAGGAGATTCCCTTACGATCTTAAAGTGGCTGTAATGGGCTGTGTCGTCAACGGTCCGGGTGAAGCCAAGGAGGCCGATATAGGTCTTGCGGGCGGTAAGGATGAATTCCTTCTCTTTAAAAAGGGAGTTCCAGTAAGGAAGATCCCTGCAGAAAGTGCAATAGACGAATTTGTTGAAGAAGTAAGAAAGCTCGGAGAAGAAACAAAAGGATGAGAAGACTCGCTCAGATGCTCGGGATACCCGAAGACCTGATATACGGTCTTAAGGATCTCGAAGTAAGTAAGCTCGATATATATAAGGACAGGTCAGAGATAAGGATTGTACTGACCGGATCGGAAAAGATAGAGGAGAATAACAATCTCCTCTACGTTGTTCGTGAGATCTCAAAGGCGGCCGGAATGGACAGGTGTGCCATTGTCTTTTCCGATGCCAAGGATAAGTGCCGCGAGGATAATGAGCTTAAGGGAAGACTTGTAAGGGCAGTCGCTCCATATATGTCTTCTTATGTCGCATCCGCTGTCGGCAGTTCTTCTGAATTTGCCTATACAGACGAGCTCGGCTACGATGTTGAAGAAGATAAGCTCATCATCAAATACAACTCCGTCTATGAGATCTTCCTGAGGGACAGCGAGATGACGAAGAAAAAGATCGCATCCGAGGCGATGACATTTATCTTCAGGACTTTCGGTATCAATCTTAAATCATACGAATACAGGCCTTCGGAGGAGAGACTCTCTGATCCGATGACTGACGAGCCCGTATATATCGAACAGAATGATGACTATTATGCGATGATCGCTCCCCAGGTGCCTTCCGAGCTCCTGAGGATGTGCGAAGAAGATACAGGGGATGATCAGGATAATCCCGGAAAGAAGATCGAAGAAACAGGAAAAGTAAGGATAAGGAAGGCCTCATCCGCGAAAGGATCCGATGAAGGTGTTACCACTCTTCAGGCCACATCAAAGGAGGAAGCTGCACCCGACAAGAATTCATGGGAATATAAAGCCAGGGAACAGCAGGCCGAGAACAGGAAGAACGGGACCGATAAGGGTAATAAGGATTTCTTCAGAAAGAATGATGAATCGCTCATAGGAAGAGTAAAGTCCGGCATCTCTACCAAGGATATCGAGAAGGTAAGGATGGAAGACAGGTGCGTCAATGTCAGGGGCCGTGTCAAGATACTTGAGGACGGTCTTAAGCTTTCATCTTCAGGCAAGTTCGTAACTGCAAGGTTTCATATAATCGATAAGACGGGCGGTATTGCTGCTTTTGCGTTCTTCAAGCCCGCAGAGGCTGATAAGTTTGAGAAGCTCTTCGGTAAGGGCGGATATGCCGGCTTCCAGGGTGAGCCGACATATGACAGAGGTGAATTCTGTATCAAGGTCTCAGGAGTGTTCGAGGCAGATCCTCCCAAGGGAAGGACGGATACTTCTGAGTATAAGAGAGTTGAGCTGCATGTGCACTCGAAGATGAGTGAGCGCGATGCAGTATCGGATCCCGATAAGATAATGAAGCTCGCGCAGTCATTCGGACACAGGGCGTGTGCTATAACCGACCACGGTGTAGTCCAGGCATTCCCGATCGTATATAACGAATGCAAGGGCATGAAGATCAAGGGGACTGAGGAACCGTTCAAGGCGATCCTCGGTTGTGAAGGATATCTCATAGACGACGGTCCCACAGTCTTCTACAACCTTCCATACGACAGCCGCGACATGAGACATGTCGGATCCTTTGTTACTGTTGCCATAAAGACTACCGGCAATGACTCCTGTAAGGATCTGATCACTCATATTGCCGCATCAAAATACAGGCTAAAGGGATACAAAGGCATCGCTAAACAGCCCGAGGGTGAATCAGACCGCGAAGCCGGAGAGTTCTCTGCAAAGGATATCGACAGGTCTTTGTTCAGTGAGGATGAGATACCTGAAGAACTCCGCGATGATAAGATAACGATCACGCCTTTCGAGGTGGATTACGGATATGAGCATGTCATTAACAGGGATCTCGACATCGAGGATGTCTATTCCGGGGATGATGTCGAGGTCATACCGGAGACTATAGAATATGAGCACGTAGCCGATTTCTATGCCGAGGTCGAGGATAAGATCTACGAAGGGAAAGGAGAGCCGTGCGACTCCTATTTCAAGGCAGGTGAGCTTCTGAAGTTCATCGGCGATTCGTATATCAGCGGCCCCGATGTCTTTAATACTCTGCATTTCCTCAGGCGTGCCGGCTACGGGATCAATATTGAAGACCATAAGTATTACAGGAATAAGTTCCTCATGCCCGCGATATCGGTCGAAGATATCTTCAGGTATGTATATACGGATCTGCGCGGAAAGACTGTCGACGATGCAATGGATGTCCTCGGGCTCGAAAGGTCGCCGGAGAGCGAGCTCATGGTAAGACAGTGCCGTGACTGTGCATCTGTAATAGCACACTTCATAAAGGAACAGGGAACGGCCGATCCGTCTAAGATAAATTCCGGGATAGGGCATCTTCCGCTCGAGGAAGTCGTCAGTTCAAAGAACAAGCCGTGGCATATCATCTATCTTGTCAGGAACAACCTCGGTCTTTATAACCTCTACAGGCTGGTGTCCGAAGCTCATACCCATTATTTTTCAATGAGACCCAGGACTCCGAGGAGTCTTTTGAAATACTTCTCGTCATCAATCATCATCGGCGGTGCCTGCGAGAGAGGCCAGATATACAGGAAGGTCATCGCGAAGTATAAGGAGTGCGGAAAGGATAAGGAGAAGACGCTCGGGACACTATATGCGTCGGAGGATTTCCGTGACCTTCTTTCGCTCTATGATTATGTCGAGATCCAGCCGCTGTGCAACAACATGTTCATGACAAGGGAGATGCCGAATCCCAAGAATCCCGCCGAAAAGTTCGTCCCTGTCGATGCGGATGACATAAAGACGATCAATATCATGCTGTCCGAGATCGCAGATCACTACGGTATGATGCTCGTAGCGACTACAGACTCCCACTTCCTCGAGAAGGAAGACGGTATGTACAGGAAACTCCTGCTGGAGAATATGGGATTTGCCGATGCTGACCAGCAGAGTGATCTTTATTTCAGGACGACTGACGAGATGCTCGACGAGTTCTCATATCTCGGGGAAGAGCGCGCTTTCGAGGCGGTAGTAAAAAACACTAACCTGATCGCCGATATGATCGAATACGGGATAAAGCCGTTCCCTGACGGTACATATCCTCCTATAATCAAGCGTTCCCCGAAGGATGTCCGTGATATAGCATTTACGAGGGCGAACCAGCTCTACAGACATAACGGTGTATTGAATGAAGTCGTCAGGGCCCGTCTCGAAAAGGAACTGAAATCGATCATCGGAAACGGATTCTCGGTCATGTACTATATCGCATACAGACTCGTTAAGAAGTCGAATAATGACGGTTTTATAGTCGGTTCGAGAGGATCCGTCGGTTCATCATTCGTGGCGACCATGCTCGGAATATCAGAAGTCAACCCTCTCGTTCCCCATTACAGATGCCCCAAATGCTGCTTCGTCGAGTTTAATAATACGGGTGAATACGGTTCCGGATTCGACATGCCGCCGAAGACGTGTCCCGAATGCGGCGAGGAAATGGTAAGGGACGGACAGGATATCCCTTTCGAGACGTTCCTCGGATTCTTCGGTGACAAACAGCCTGATATCGACCTTAATTTCTCGGATCTTTATCAGCCGAGAGCACATAAGTATGTCGAGTTCCTGTTTGGTACATCATTTACGTTCAGGGCTGGTACCATTGGTGCCTACCAGGATAAGAATGCCTACGGAATAGTCCGCAAATCAGGCGAGAAGAGGGGTATAGAATATACCTCTGCGATGCTCGATTATATGTCCGAAGGACTGATCGGAGTAAAGAATACGACCGGTCAGCATCCCGGCGGTATCGTCGTTGTTCCGAAGGAGATGGATATATATGAATTTACTCCCGTTCAGTTCCCGGCGAATGATGCGAAGAAGGGTATAGTAACGACGCACTTTGATTTCCGTGCTATGCACGATACTATCCTTAAGCTCGATATCCTGGGGCATGCCGATCCGACTGTCCTTCGTATGCTCCATGAGATCACCGGAGTTGAGATAACAGATATCCCGATACCTGATGACAAGGTAATGAGCCTGTTTACATCAACCGATGCTCTCGGGTTCCCGCTTTCGGAGTCAGAAGCCGGCAGTGCCACCATAGGACTCCCGGAGCTCGGAACATCATTTGCCAGAGGAATGATCAAGGAAGCAAAGCCGTCCCATTTCTACGATCTTGTCCAGCTCATGGGACTGTCGCACGGTACTGACGTATGGCTCGGCAACGCTCAGGATCTTATAAAGAGCGGAACATGTGATATCGGATCCGTCATCGGATGCCGTGACTCCATCATGACTAGGCTCATCTACTGGGGACTTCCCGAGAAGGATTCTTTCGATATCATGGAGAATGTCCGTAAAGGAAAGGTTGCCAAGGGACAGTGCGGAAAGTGGGAAGAGTGGAAAGCCATGATGAAGGAGAATAATGTACCTGACTGGTATATCGAATCCTGCCAGAAGATCAAATACATGTTCCCTAAGGCGCACGCAGCCGCCTATTCGATATCTTCGCTTCGAGTCGCGTGGTTCAAGGTCTACAGACCCGAAGAGTATTACTGCGCATTCTTTACGGTAAGGGGCGACGAGTTCAGTGCCGATACGATGTGCAGAGGGATCGATAAGGTCAATGAAAGGAGCAGGGAGATATCGGAACTGAGGAAGACCGAGACTAATGCGTCTAAGAAAAAGAAGCTCACCGATGAATTCTATATCTGCGAGCTCGTAGAGGAGATGTATCACAGGGGTATAGAGTTCCTTCCGATAGATATAAATACATCATCCGGTACGAAGTTCATAAAGGTCGCTCCCGGAAAGATCCTCCCGCCTCTCGATACGATAGATTCGATATCGTCAGGCATGGCCGAAGCGATCGAGAAGGCCAGGGATGAGGCTCCCTTTGCGAACAGGGAGGATCTCATGCAGAGATCCGGAATAGGTAAATCGGCACTTGATACCCTGGCCGCATTCGGACTTCTTGACGATCTTCCCGAGTCGAGTCAGATCGATATGTTCTCTCTTCTGGACGGTATATGATGAACATCGCGAAAGTGATATTAAGAGATGCCGTAAGGATGACCGACCGGCTCTATACATATCTCATCCCCGATGAGATGAAGGATGATATTGTTCCCGGCTCTTACGTCGAAGTGCCTTTCGGCAAGGGGAACAGGATGATGACCGGATGTGTCATCGAAGTATCTGATGAGGAAACTGCCGGGAACCTGAAAGCGATCTTTTCGCTCAAATATCCTCATCCGGTCCTGACAGATGAACAGATAAAGCTCATAAAGCCTCTTGCATCAAGATATCTGTGCAAGATGGGTGATGTCCTTTCGCTCATGGTCCCGTCGCAGGTAGGCAGGATAAGGCCTTCATACACTGATATAGTCTCGCTCGTGAATAAGACTGAGGCACTGTCGGTCCTCCATGAAGGTAAACTGAGGTCGATGGCCCATATAAGGATCCTGGAATATCTTCTTGATAACGGCGATACTTCAAGGAAGAGGCTTCTTTCTTCATGTGATGCATCATCCGAACAGCTTCGTGCCGTCGTCAGTAAAGGACTCATCAGCATAAAGAGGATAGAAGGCTCTGATGAGGAGGATGCTGATGAAAAGGACAGCGTTCCGTCTGAGGGATTAAATGAATGCCTCACGGAAGGTCACGAGCTCAACCCCGGTCAGGATGAAGCTTTCAGGGAGATATCAGCTGCCGATGAAACAAAGCCGTCAGTATTTCTGCTTCACGGCATTACAGGTTCGGGAAAGACTGAAGTTTATCTCAAGTGCGCAGGTGAAGTCCTGAAAAAAGGCGGAAGCGTCATCTATATGGTCCCGGAGATCTCACTTACTCCGCAGACCGCTTCAAGGATAACGGGAAGGTTCGGAGACAGGGCTGCCGTATTCCACAGCAGGCTCAATGACAGACAGAGGCTCGTTCAGTGGGAACGGATAAGGAGCGGCAAGGCTAACATAATCGTCGGACCGCGAAGCATCATTTTCGCACCGGTAAAAGACCTTAAGATGATAGTGATCGATGAGGAACACGATTCGTCTTATAAGTCAGAGACCTTCCCGAGATATAATGCCAAGGATGTGGCCGCTATGAGAGCGAAGCTCACGGGGGCGTCGATCATCCTCGGTTCCGCAACACCTTCCGTCAGTTCATATTATGCTGCGAAGCAGGGGATATATAAGCTCCTGAAGCTAACGAAAAGGGCTAATCCCGATGCAGTCCTTCCCAAGGTCATCCCTGTCGATATGAAGGAAGAGATCAGGAAGGGAACCGGTGAGATACTTTCGTCGCCCTTGAGGACCGCGATCGCAAAGGCTGTAGCGGATAAGAAACAGTCGATACTCTTCCTTAACAGGAGGGGTTATTCGAGAACGTTGATATGTGAAGACTGCGGAAGTCCGGTATCCTGTCCGAGATGTTCGGTCGGGATGACGCTCCATACTGCAAGGCGCAGCAGGGTGATGAGGCTTATATGTCACTACTGCGGCTATACGATCCCGTCAGATGAGGCGGTATGCAGCGAGTGCGGCGGAAAGAAGCTGACCAGGAGCGGTATAGGGACCCAGCAGCTCGAGGAGATGCTTCGGAAGATATTCCCCGCCGAAAAGATCCTCAGGATGGATCAGGATACGACAATGACCACGGGGTCTCATGAAGAGATACTAAGAAAGTTCAGGGACAAGGAAGCTTCTATACTTATCGGAACACAGATGATCGCCAAGGGTCATGATTTCCCTGATGTAACTGTCGTCGGCATAATCGGCGCCGATATGATCTCGTCATCTTCTGATTTCAGATCATCAGAGAGGGCATTCCAGCTTATTACACAGGCTTCAGGAAGAGCGGGAAGAGCCGAGGACAGGGGAGAAGTCTATCTGCAGAGTTACCGACCCGACGATCCGCTCCTTATCTATGCCGCATCCCAGAACTATGAGGCATTCTACGATGAAGAGATCAGATACAGGGAGGCTATGAACCTGCCTCCGTTTAAGGCAGTCGGAGAGATGGTGCTCTCTCTGCCTGACGAAGATATGCTGACAACGAGATCATATGATCTCGAGAAGTATCTTCGCGACTATCTGTCATGTCAGCCCGACAGATACGGATTTGAGCTGATGGGCCCTAATCCTTCCCCGATATATGAGCTCAGGGGAAGATACAGGATGGTATTTGTACTAAAGGCGGTCAATAAATCAGCCCTCAATGCTGTTTTCAGGCAGGTAATGACAGACTTTACACCTGATCTGTATCCCATTTCATTTGATACGGATTCGGGCTCGATCTGATTTGTGGTAAAATAGCTTCGGAATAAAAAGAAACGGAAGGTATCATATGGCACTTCGTAATATAGTAGTCGAGGGAGATCCTATCCTTCGTAAGAAGTCAAGACCCGTAGATGAGATATCACCGAGGATAATCAAGCTCCTGGATGATATGGCCGAGACCATGTATCTCGATAACAGGGGTATCGGTATCGCTGCTGTCCAGGTCGGCGTATTGAGGAGAGTCTTCATCGTAGATGTTGGTGACGAGCACGGAAAGCTCGAGTTCATCAACCCTGAGATCACATATACAGAGGGTGAGCAGACATATTGTGAAGGATGTCTTTCGCTTCCCGGAAAGAGCGCTGATGTCGAGCGTCCGGAGAAGATAAGGATAAAGGCTCTGGACAGGAACGGAAATGAGTTTGAACTCGAAGCTGACGGTCTCCTTGCGGTATGTATCTGTCATGAATATGATCATCTGGAAGGTATCCTCTTTACCGACAGGGCAAAGGGAGAGATCGAGACTGAGGAGGACTGATCTTTATGTCCCCTAAGGATATATCCGTAGTATTTATGGGAACTCCCGAATTCTCGGCAGTTTGTCTCCGCAAGCTCAAGGATGTGGGCTATAATGTTATCCTGTCCGTATCGCAGCCCGATAAGCCCGTAGGAAGGAAGCACATCATAACACCTCCTCCTGCGAAGGTTGAAGCAACCGAGCTTGGTATCGAAGTATTCCAGCCCGATTCGATGAAGTCAGATGAGGCTTTCGAGAAGATCAGTTCTCTTTCTCCTGATCTTATAGTTACTGCGGCATACGGAAAGATCCTCCCTCAGAGAGTGCTCGATATCCCGCGCTTTGGATGTCTCAATGTTCATGCATCGGTACTTCCGGCATACAGGGGAGCAGCTCCTGTCCAGTATGCGATACTCAACGGTGATGCAAAGACTGGTGTAACTATCATGAAGATGGATGCCGGAATGGATACCGGCGACATCATATCCGTCTGTGAAGTCGATATAGACCCTCTCATACATACTGATGAACTGATGGCGAAGCTCGCCTGTGAAGGTGCATCTTTATTGATCGATACCATTCCCGGTTATATGAGCGGAGAAAAAGTACCTGTCCCTCAGGATGAGGATAAGGCGACATCATGTCCGCCGATAAGACCCGAACAGGCTGAGTTTACCTGGGATCAGGATGCCTGGACGATACATAATAAGGTTCGTGCACTGAGCACATGGCCCGGAGCTTATGTAATAAGGGACGGAAAGAAACTCAAGATATATGATTCAGAAGTGATCGGCGCCGCTGATTCTCCCGAAGGGTTTGAGGACTGTCCCGCCGGAACGATAGTCAAGGCTCATAAGAAGGACCTGATAGTCATGACCGGAAACGGTCTTCTTAAGATAAACGAGCTTCAAAATGAAGGCGGAAAGCGTCTGAAGGCAGTTGACTGCGCACATAATTATAAGGCTGGAGATCTTATCTAGACCGCAAGATGGAAAAGACAAACGACAGAGAGCTTCCTTTCAGATGTCTGTATGAATGCTATTCGAGAGGCAAAGCATTTGATCCTTCTTCCGTAAGGGAGGACTTGAGCGATCTGGCACTTGCCTCGATAGAAGGAACCCTCACATATTCATATTCGATAGATCAGATCATACTGGAAAGAACGGGAAAGGATGTCCGTTCCATGGATGATATAACTGCCGTCCTTGTAAGATACGGAGCATGGCAGATCCTTTTCTCTGTTAAGATCCCCGATTATGCCGCCGTCGATACAACGGTCGCTCTTGCAAAGAAATACTCAAAGAAGAGTGCCGGATTCGTAAATGCGGTCTTGCGAAGGCTCACTGAGATACCGGAAGAAGAAAGGACTCTTGAGGGAAGAAGACCCGAGATAGAGACGGGTATAAAGCCTGAACTTTTCGGTATCCTTAAAAAGTCTTTTGGCCGTGATAAGGCATTGTCAGTTGCAAGGGCTTTCCTCAAGGTGCCGCCGCTGACGGTAAGGTTCGATCCGACTCTGATCGGTAAGGAAGACCTTATAAAGAAGGCTTCTGAGTTAGGGATGGAGGTATCAGGCGGGTCTTTTATGCCCGAATGCATCAATATCGTATCCGGAAGGAACCTTCTTATCAAAAGCGGTCTTTTCGAAAAGGAAAGACTGTTCATACAGGGCGAAGGTGCAATGCTCGCATCCCATATCGCAGATCCGAAGGAAGGTCAGAGGATCCTCGACTGCTGCAGTGCGCCCGGAGGAAAGACTACCCATATGGCAGCCCTTAGCGGCGGGAAAGCCGATATAACGGCACTCGAGCTTAAAGAGAACAGGGCGGAAAAGACCATCAGAAATGTCGAAAGACTCGGGATAACGTGTGTAAGCCATGTTACGGGTGATGCGAGATCATACAGGGCGAAGAGCCCTTTCGACACGGTCCTTATAGATGCTCCCTGCAGCGGTATGGGACTTCTCGGATCAAAGCCTGATATCAGGGTGCTCCTGACTTATGAGAAGGTCATGGAACTTATCGCCATCCAAAAGGATATACTTGATAACATGGCGGAAAATGTAGCACCGGGCGGAAGGCTCATCTACTGTACCTGTTCTGTAAACAGAGAGGAGAATGACGTTCAGTTTGACTCATTCCTCGACAGGCACGGGGATTTTTGTGCAGATGACATAACACATTTTATTCCTTCAGATATTATAATCGACAGTGAGAGAGCCGAAGGGCTCAGGCGCGGCAGGATAACCCTGCTTCCCGACAGTGACGGGTGTGAGGGATTCTTTATCGCCGCCGCGAGGAGAAGAGATGGCTGAGGGAAAACGATATATCCTGGATCTGACAAAAGATGACGTGAAGGAGCTGTGCAAAGAAAATGCCCTTCCTTCTTTCCGTGCGGACCAGATCTGGTCATGGCTTTCAAAAGGCGTGACCGATACTTCCAGGATGACCAACATTTCCAAGGATATCAGGAAGATACTCGAAGACAATACTGATACGAAGGGTATGACCGTCCTTAGCGAATTCAGGTCGCAGAAAGACGACACAAGGAAGTTCGTATATCTTCTTTCTGACGGCAATATCATCGAAACGGTCGTTATGAGATATAAGACCGGTCTTTCGGTATGCATCTCGTCCCAGGCGGGATGCAAGATGGGCTGTACTTTCTGCGCCTCGGCAAAAGCAGGATTCGGACGCTCGCTGACATCCGGAGAGATGCTCGGCCAGGTCCTCCTGTCTCAGGATCTCATGCAGGAGAAGATAAGGTCTGTCGTAGTAATGGGTATAGGCGAGCCTTTCGATAATTACGATAACCTTATCGGATTTATCTCGAAGATCACCGATCCCGACGGCCCGGGTCTCGGGGCAAGACATATAACAGTATCTACATGCGGGCTTATCCCGAGGATCAAACAGTTTACCGATCTCAAGTCACAGGTCAATCTCGCGATATCGCTCCATGCGCCTAATGACGAACTGAGGCGTCAGCTTATGCCTGTTCCGGCTCATTTTGCGCTGAAGGACCTGATAGATTCCTGCCGGGAGTATGTTGATAAGACAGGCCGCAGGATAACATTTGAATATTCGCTCTTCGACGGTATAAATGACACTTTAGCATGTGCCGATCAGCTGAAGACGCTCCTCCGCGGACTTAACTGCCATATAAATCTGATAGCTGCGAATGAGTTCGAGGGAAGCCCCTATAAACGCTCATCGTCGAAAAGGGTCGATGTCTTCAGGAAAGCTCTCGAACAGAGAGGTCTTAATGCGACACTGCGCCGTGAGATGGGTTCTGACATCATGGCTGCATGCGGCCAGCTTCGAAGGTCCATGGAGGATCATGGGGAGGAGCAGTCATGAGATCATACGGTAAGAGCGTCAAGGGAACAGGTCCCGTACTCGAAGATGCATATGACATCAGAAGGGAAGGCATCTTTACCATAATGGTCATTTCCGACGGTATAGGCGGTGAGAACGGCGGTGAGACTGCATCTCAGATCGCTTCGAAAAGAGCCTCCGAACTGACGGCAGATCTTCTCATGGACAGACAGCAGATGATCCCTTATGAGGAGTTCTCGGATCGTATGACCTCTGTCTTTCAGAAGATCAATAAGGAGATCGTTCTTGAAGCATCAGGCGACCCTTCTCTTCTCGGGATGGGTGCTACACTGACAGTTGCTGTTATAGCAGGCAGGGAAGTCCTCATCGCCCATATCGGCGACAGCAGGGCATATCTGATACATGGATCTTCAGTAACAAGGCTTACCGAGGACCATACACTTGCTTCGGAGCTACTAAAGAATTCTTCCATAACTATGGAGGAATATCTCGTTCATGAGGGACGTAACAAACTTGTAAGGTCTCTCGGTGAAAATAAATTCATAACTCCGGACATTTACAGGTATAATATAATCTACGGGGATATGATACTTCTTATGACGGACGGCGCATACGGCGTCCTCAGCGAAAAGGATATATCCCTTTGCCTCAAGGAACATAATGACCTTGAGACTTGTGCTGAAAAGATATTAGAGCTGGCAGGATCCGGCGGAAGTAAAGACGATATGACCGCGGTCATGACATTAGTCGTTCCGGACCGCGAGAAGGAGCATGGAATATGAGCGTACAGAGCCTGGAAGGAATGGTCTTTGCAGGAAAATACAGGATCAACAGACTTATAGGCAAGGGCGGAATGGCCAATGTCTACCTCGCTACCGATATGGGTTCGGGCATGAAGGTTGCCATAAAGGTATTGAAGCCTGAGTTTTCGGCAGATGAGGAATTCATCAGAAGATTTGATGCCGAGGCGAAAGCTGTCTCATCACTTAATCACTCTAACATCGTAAAAGTCTTCGGAGTAGGTCACGAAGGCAATTTCAGGTTTATCGTCCAGGAATATGTCGAGGGCATAACAGTCAAGGAACTTATCAATCAGAACGGTCATCTCGACTGGAGAGTGGCAGTCCCCATTACCATCCAGGTCGCTATGGCTCTTGATTATGCCCACAATAACGGTATAGTCCACAGGGATATCAAGCCGCAGAATATACTCATATCGAGAGACCGTATCGCGAAGATCACGGATTTCGGTATAGCCAGAGCAGTTTCTTCAGGGAATACGATCACCATGAGCTCCGGAGGAGCCATGGGATCCGTTCACTATTTCTCTCCCGAACAGGCAAGGGGCGGTAATGTCGGCCCCGGTTCTGATATCTATTCGATCGGCGTTATGCTCTTTGAGATGGTTACGGGACGTGTTCCTTTCGACGGTGATTCCAATGTAGCAATTGCGGTCAAGCATCTTCAGGATCCGCCGCCCCACGCATCTTCATTCCTTCCCGATATCCCTAACGGTCTTGATTCGATCATCACCAAGTGTATGCAGAAGACTCCCGACAGGAGATATCTTTCGATGAGGCAGCTCGTTACGGAGCTCGATGCCCTTCTCGTTGATCCTAACGGCGTTTTCGGCATAATCGATACCGGATACAGGGAAGAGACACCCAATGTTTCGTTCAGACAGGATCCGAGCTATGACAGGATCGACGATATCGAGAAGTCGGCTGAATCGAGAAGACGCGCGAGACTGCGCGACAATATCCTTCTCGGACTCATCATAGCATGTATAATTGCCGTTATAATCGGCGGTATCGTCCTCGTAAAGAATATGCTCGGAAGTGCCGAGAATAAGCTCAATGAGAATACGCTCAACGAAGAGAAGACGCTAGGAAACTATGTCGGCATGACAGTCGATGAAGCTGAGGCGGAACTCAAGAAGCTCGGTCTCGGGAAGAATGATTATGTTCTCTCTGCCGTTCAGACTGACGAGTATCCCGAGAATGTCATCATCTCCCAGAGCATCGGTGAGGGAATTGCTATCAAGAGCCAGATCCTGACTCTCGAATATGCTACACCTGAGGATTCGATCGTACTTCAGGATTATGCCGGTGCTGATTTCAGGATAGCCCAGACGCAGCTCGAGAATATGCATCTCAATGTAAGCATAATCGCTGAGGATAATGAGGAAGTTGAATCAGGCAAGGTCCTGAGGACAGAGCCTGCAGCCGGAACATCTGTCAAGAAAGATGATTCGATCATAATCGTATATGCCAAGGAGCCTTCGAGCTCTACTGTTCCTAACGTTATGGGAATGAATGTCCGTGAGGCCCGTGAATCGATCGAGAAGAGCGGACTCGGAATCGCCAAGATCGAAGGATATGAAGAGATCATCGCGATGAGCGAAGAGGATCAGATCGTAATGCTCACTGATCCTGTATCGGGCACGAGCGTAGACCGTAAGAGCCAGATCGTACTTTATGTCGGAAGCAGGGAAGACTGGGCAAACGGCGGAACACCTACACCTACTCCTGCGATGGTTACCGTCTTCGGTAATGCGGAAGGATACGGAACGATCCAGGGTGCCGGAGAATATCTCCCCAATACACAGGTAACCCTAACGGCACAGCCTGCAGACGGCTATAAGTTCGAATGCTGGAAGGATATCTGGGGCAATACGGTTTCTGTTCAGCCTACATATACATTCCAGACAGGCGAATCGAATGCATCCTTCACGGCGGTATTCTCGCCTCTGCCGACACCTACACCGGTACCGACGGAAGCACCCCCGCCTCCGGACAACACACAGCCCGATCAGTCTCAGCAGCCACAACCTCAACAGTGATACTGCCTGATGGGGAATAATATCTCAAACAGTATAAAAGGGATCATCACAAAGGGCGTTGGCGGTACTTATACCGTACGTGCTTCGGACGGTGATCTTCTTTTATGTCAGATAAGAGGCGGTCTCCGCGGGAAAAAGATCACTCCCGCTATCGGAGACATGGTTACAGTATCGCCCTCGGGTGACCCTGATATCCCCTATGTCCTTGAGAAGATCGGAAAAAGGAAAAATGACCTTGTTAGGCCGCCCCTTTCCAATGTGGATATGCTGATCCTCGTATTTGCAGTAAAGGATCCTGAACCTGACCTTAAACTCCTGGATAAGATGCTTATCGTCTGCGGTGTCAAGGATATAGTCCCTGTGATCGTATTTACCAAGGCTGACCTCGATCCCGTAAATGCAAAAAAGCTATTTGATATATACAGCAGATGCGGCTACAGGGTCTTCTGTTCTTCGGCAGATAATAAGCCCCATATCGAGGATCTCGTGGGTGACACTGCATCAGAAGGCGGGATAATCGCTTTCGCGGGTCCCTCCGGAGTCGGAAAGAGCACACTCTGTAATCATATAATCGGAACAGAAGTTATGCTGATTGGAGATATTTCGTCACGTCTGGGCAGGGGAAAACATACAACCAGACATGTTGAATTGTTCGACTATAAAGGTTATCTTATTACGGATACCCCCGGGTTCACCTCGCTCGACCTTTTCGAGCTGGGTATAACTCACGATATGGTTGCCGATGGCTATCCCGAGATAAGGGAGAAGTCAAGGAACTGCCGTTTCTCCGACTGCAGGCATATTGCGGAAAGAGACTGTGCTGTCAGGGATGATCCCGATATGGACCCCGGGAGATATGAAAGATATAAGGAATTCTTCGTGCAGCTCTATGAGAGCAGGTTCGATTATTCCAAAAGGAAATAACGGAGGGAAAGAGTTTGGATAAGCTCGATCATCAGCTTGCGCCGTCCATACTGGCGGCAGACTTCGGTCATCTTACGGAGGATGTCAGAAAAGTGGAAGGCATCTGCAGGTATCTTCATCTTGATATCATGGACGGTCATTATGTACCGAATATTTCGTTCGGAATGCCTGTGGTCGAGACTTTGAGGCCTTATACCGACATGATCTTCGACTGCCATCTTATGGTTGCCGAGCCTGACAGATATATCAAGGCTTTTGCTGATATCGGATGCGATATGATCACTTTTCACTATGAGTGCAGTGACGATCCTTTCGCTCTGATAGATGAGATCAGATCTCTCGGTAAGAAGGCTGGTATCGCGGTCCATCCCGATACTCCAGCAGAAAAGATATATCAGTTCCTTGAGAAGGGAGCGGTCGACCTCATACTCGTAATGTCAGTAGTGCCGGGATTCGGCGGACAGAAGTATATGCACAGCGCAACGGAAAGGCTTTCCGATTTCAGGTCAAGGCTCGATAAGAACGGCTCTGATGCTCTTTTGTCGGTCGACGGCGGCATTAATACGGTTACGATAAAGGAGGCCGCAGCTGCAGGTGCGACGCTCATCGTTGCAGGAAGTGCAGTTTTCGGCAAGGAAGATATCACGGGAGCGGCATCAGACCTGATCGCCGCCATGAAAGACTGCTGATCAGATCCGACAATCTTGTCGAAAACGACAAAAAGAGGGACAAATACCATATTGTAGGGACTACCCCTCCGTTATATCATTAAAGTGGTCGACAGAAAGAAGGACCTTCATTACCGCATCTTTTCGAAGATGCGGTTTTTGTTTGCCCCGAAAATGTCCGGCCGAGAATCTAATCAAGCGGAGGAAGAATATGCTTACGTATGAACAGTTTAAGGCAGAGGTAGGAAAAAGGTTCATGGACCTGATGGGTGATGACTTCGCAGGTTATCACTACGAGGAGGTCGAAGTCAGAAAGAAGGGGCGGATGAAAGAGGGTTTTGTGGTCAAGAAGAACAGGTCCCCGAAGACGCCGGAATGCGTACCGACTCTTTATTTCAGAGATATCTACGACAGTTATCTTGAGACAGGCGATCTTGAGAGAGAACTGAAAAACGCATCAGAACTCATGAAGAACGGATTTATTAAAGGCAGGGCCCTCAAGCGGAAGTTTGATTATAAGAATGCTTCCGGAAAGATCATATTCCAGCTCATAAATACTGAGAATTATACTTCGCTCTTCAAAGACTGTCCCCACAGGAGATTCCTTGATATGACCGTCGTATACAGGTGGGCGCTCGAAGCGGACGGGAACGGTATCGTCAGTGCTCTTATAGATCATCCGCTTATGGAACTTATGGGACTGACGGAAGAGAAACTGTTTGAAGCCGCGAGGGATAATACACCGAAGATACTCCCTCCGAAGGTCCTTCTGGATAATTATAATGATCCTTCCGAGAATGACATGATAATAGCTACAAATATGTGCAATATGCTCGGCGCTTCTGTAATGATGTATGACGGCTTCCTGAAGACTCTTTCGGAAGATGTAGGATCGGATCTGTATATACTCCCTCTGTCCGTAAACGAAGTGCTCGTATTCCCGTCGGGCAGTATTCCGGATCCTTATCTCCTGAGGGGCGCCGGCCGTGATATCGCCCGGGAGATGATAAATGACGACGATGTCCTTTCGACGGGCATCTACTGTTACAGGAAAGGGGAAGACAGGCTCGTGATCCTTCAGAAGGAGGGCAGTGCCGTATGAACGGAAAAAGGATTAAATGCCCGCTTGCAGTGATGCTCATAATGATAATGACGGCTGCCATTATGCTCCCGTTTACTGCAACAGATGTATTTGCCGGTTCGAGCAATACATATACTTACCATCTGCCGTACTGGCACGGTTCCGGAACATATACGGGCGGATGGGAAAGACATGAAGGCGATGCCATGTATTTCTTTGAGATCAATGAGGTTCCGGGGCAGATCGCTTACTGTCTGGAGCCCGGAAGAGCAAGGGTCAACGGAACAGTCGCGAATACCCAGAGTCCTGATGATATTTTCAGGGACGGAAACGGCGTTATCGACGGTCCCACGATCAAAAGATATGTTGAACTGATACTAAACTACGGATACAAGGGAAGTGCCGCGTCACTAAATACTGCAGGCGGTTCTACAGATCCCTCGGATAATCTCTATTATGCTGTTGCGACCCAGATACTCCTCTGGGAAGTCATAATCGGCGAGAGGGATGCGAACTTCAATTTCCGTAATGCAGGAAATGAGAATCTGTCGACATTTATCCTCGGAAGCGGGACTGAAGCTGATGCACCCGATGTCCTTGATTTTCACCGTAAGGAAGATGTCTGGTATAAGATGATCGAATCCTCGGTGAAGGAGTATATCTCTAAGCCTGTAAGGCCTTCATTCTCCTTTGAATCAAAAGAGAAGGCGGCATCTTCGAGATATGATGTCGATACGGCTTCGAGGACCGTAGTGCTCAACGATGCAAACGGACTTATAGGCGATTTCACGGAGATCGTATTCACTTGCGGAGATAATACGGTGAATGTCGATTTTGTGGTTGACCGGGCCAATAACAGGGTAACGGTCGCATTTAATGACAGATCCGTCAATATCAACGATGTAGTGATGACATTGAGATCAAGAACACCTTCGAGAAGATACATAATCGCATACGGAGACGGTAAATGGGGCCCCGGATGGGCAGAACAGGATAACTGGCAGGAGATAGCCACCTGGGGAGATGAGATCTATGAAAGAGGATATGTCAGATTTACAGACAAAGCTGATGTTAGCCTCAAAAAGATCGCCGATTCCGATGGCGACAGTGTATCAGGGCTGCTGTTCGGGATATGGAGATACGGACCTGGCAGGTCTTCCGGAGCTTTTGACAAGTCGAAAGGCGATACGCTTCTTACTTATGCGCGTACCAACGGTTCGGGGGATCTTATATGGGATCTGTCGGGATCGACTGTCCTTACGCTCGATCCCGGCAAGTACGGACTTGAAGAATATCTTACAAAGCAAGTCTTTAAGACTCTGGATGATAAAGGGATACCGTATTCTTTCGCGATGCCCTCAGGGACAGGTTCAACGTGGTATAAGGACGGAAATGAGAAAGTGTATACAGTCATAGACCTTACGACTGACAGATCATTTCAACTCCACAACATCAGGCAGCAGGGTTCTTTCGAGATGGTCAAGAAACTCGTTAACGAGAGTGATGAGTTTAATAAGGATGATATAGAATTCGTACTCTATTATGATGTTGATTCTGATAAGACTATAAGCTCTGCAGATGCTCTTGTCGCAAGAGGAAAGTGTGACACTTCAGGCAATGTCCTTTGGAACGGAAACGGATTTACAGGCAGGAAGACTATCTCTGCTCTTCCTGTGGGGGATTATATAGTCAGGGAGAGCTGGACCACGGATAATGTTAAGGTCGCCAATACATCTTCAGGATGGATAAAGAGAAATGATAAGACTTATGAACTCCCGTTCCGGATAACTTATAATGCGGGATCATCATTTACAGTCACCAATGAAGCTGCGGTCAGTGATCTGTATAAGACCGATATTACGGTATTCAAAGTCGATGAAGATGATGTGAAGCATTATCTTAAGGGCGCTCAGTTCAAGATCTATTCTGATGTTAACGGCAATGGTAAATATGACAAGGGTACCGATAAGGAAGCAAGGACTTATATGAACGGTTCATATAAGAACGTGAACATTGTCGAAACGGCAGACGGTAAGGGAACTCCGTGCTACAGGACAGACGGCCGTCTGAAGGAAGGGAAGTATGTGATAGTCGAGACTAAGACTCCAGAAGGTTTCTCACTTATCGACGGTAAGGATACATATGCCGTTTCTGTACCTTCGGCGAGAAGCGGTGAGATAGAGAATATATCCGTAGTTGCCAAGAACAGGTGCAGGGGAAGAGTTGAGATCTATAAGTATGATGAGTGGTATGGAACTGCCCTTGAAGGAGCAGAGTTTACCATTTATGAAGATGATGAAGGCGATACCGGAGATGAAATCGGAAAGATGACCTATGACGATGACAGGAAGATCTATTATGCAGACGGTCTTTCCTATGGATCTTATATCATCAGGGAAACAGAAAGTCCCGACGGATATATAAAGAATGATGATCTCTATCCGTTTACGATCGAAGAAGACGGACAGGTCGCGGTCATATCCGATCTTGAACAGGAAGGGATAATGAACTCACCTTATGCTGCAAGGATCATGATCTATAAAGTTGATTCAAATAACAGCCTGAACTTCCTCACCGGAGCTGAGTTCGAGATATATGAAGATACAAACGGAAACGGTGAGTTCGACAGTGATGATGAGATCGCAAAGTCATTCTGCGAAGGTGAGCTGAAGGAAGTAACAATAGAAGAAGGAACGGATGATACAAATACTCCGGTTTATCTTTCGGACCTTCCTCTGCGCTTCGGGAACTACTATCTGGTCGAGACAAAAGCGCCCGAAGGATTCAGGCTCGATGACGACAATGTATATCCCGTAACCGTCGGCAGGAGTGAAGAAGAGGAAGGAGTTCCCGTATATGGGAACAAATCCATGCTGATCTCTAATGGCCTTGAGGGTTCGATATCGATAACAAAGATCGATAAGGACTATCCCGGGAACAGGCTTTCCGGAGCAGTATTCAGTGTTTACAGTGATACTAACGGCAACGGAACTCTCGAAAAGGATGAAGATGAGAGCAAAGGCATAATGACGGAGACGTCGCCCGGTGAATATATGATCGGAGGTCTTCCGTCAGGCAGGTATTTCATTACGGAAGATGAGAGTCCCGAAGGATTTATAAAAAGAGATGATATATGGGAAGCGGTCATAGACAGGGACGGAATGGTATATAAGATAGAAGATGCAGGATTTGAGGGCCTGTATAACGAGAAGATCCCCGAAGAAGAGATAACACCTTCTCCGACACCCGCACCTGAGTCAACACCGACACCGGAAATTACGCCGACTCCGGAAGCGACACCATCGCCGACAGCAACACCGTCGCCATCGCCTTCGGTGTCTGCAACTCCGACTCCCGGAGGATCTGTTCCGGTTACGGGCGAAAGTGTTAAGAGATCATATCTTTATTTGATCGTCGGTCTTACTTCCATAGTCATCGGTCTCTCGGTCTTCCTTGTCAGGAAGAAGGGAAGCTGACCTGATCCCGGTAATATAAAGCAAAAGGGCGCCCCGCATGAACGGGACGCCCTTTGATATGCTGTTATTGATATATCAGTTCAGGCCGAGCTTTTTGCCTACCGCAAAGAATGCCTCTCTTGAATTCCTGATCGTTGTCTCGGAGACGCAGAAAGCCAGTCGGCAGTATCCTTCTCCCGAGAAACTCTTTCCGGGAACGAGCAGGATGTTATAGTCGTGGCAGATATCCTGGAATTCCTCATCCGTAAGTCCGTCGGGGGTCTTCATGAAGATGTAGAGAGCTCCGTTCGGCTTGACTGCAGTAAAGCCGGCATCAACGATATTCGAGTAGAGAAGATCCCTTCTTTTCTCATAGTTCGCTACATCGACCTTCGCATACAAAGACTTCTCTACGACTTTCTGCCAGATAGCGGGTGCGTTAACGCTTCCGAGAGTCCTGTGCGAATATACGATAGCCTGAGTAAGATCTTCGTAATCCTCATTCTTCGGAGATACGAGAGTATATCCGATCCTTTCTCCGGGAAGAGATAATGATTTGCTCCATGAGAAGCAGATTACGAGATTGTCGATATAATCGAGTACCGGAGGGACAGTCATTCCGTCATATACAAGATCGATATAAGGTTCGTCCGAGATAACATGGATAACATGATCCTTTGACTTTAGCATATCGTTGAGCGAGGAAAGCAATTCCGCAGGATAGACAACACCTGAGGGATTGTTGGGAGAGTTGATGATGATGGCCTTTGTCCTGTCCGTTATGGCAGCTTCTATTGCTTTGATGTCAGGCATGAAGTCATCACTGGTATTTACTCTTACGACCTTGCCGCCGTGGTTCTCGATATAGCTGTTATATTCCATGAAGTAAGGGCAGAGGACTATGACCTCGTCTCCTTCGTCGAGAAGGGAATGGAGAACATCATTCATGGCACATGCGGCGCCTACAGTCATGCAGACGGCGCCGGGATCGATCTCCATGCCTGCCTCGTCGCCTCTTTTCTTCGCGATGGCGGCTCTGGTGGACTCATAGCCGCTGTTGCTCATATATCCGTGCATGCCGGGTGTTGGGTTATCGGCGAGCTCCTTAAGTGCATCTGAAACTTCCTTGGGAGGCTCGAGGTCAGGGTTTCCGAGCGAAAAGTCGTAGACCTTGTCGTCACCGTATATCTTCTTAAGGCGGTTGCCTTCCTCGAACATCTTCCTGATGGCGGAACCGCTCCTTATCTTAGGGATCATCCTGCTGGCTATCATAGTGAATTACCTCTTTTATAAATGATATTGCATATGATACCACTTGACATTTGTTCTCTCAATCGTTATTATATGCAGGTCAATAAAGCAGAAATCCGTTTCTCACCTCCAGCGGGAGCGCCCGGCGAAGAGGTTAATAACATAAGATATTCAAGGCGATGAGCCTTCCTGTCGGTTGTTGAACGGATTTCATATCCGTTCTTTTTTTTGCGGTAAGGAGGTGTTTAATATCGCTAAACCAAACGGGAATCAGATGATCAACGAAGATATCACCTTCGAGAAGGTCAGACTGATAGATGCCGACGGACAGATGGTTGGGGTAGTACCCATTGCAGAAGCTCTTAAGTCGGCTGACGATGCGGATCTGGATCTTGTCTGTATCTCACCCAATCCCGAGAACCCCGTATGCAAGGTAATGGATTACGGTAAGTTCCTTTTCGAGCAGGGTAAGAGAGAGAAGGAGGCCAGGAAGAAGCAGAAGGAGACCGAGACTAAGGAGATCGGCATCAAGCTTACGACAGATGTACATGACATCGAGGTCAAGCAGAGATCGGTAATAAAGTTCCTTAAGAACGGTGACCGCGTTAAGATAAACATCAGGTTCCGCGGCCGTGAAATGGCATATCAGCAGCAGGGCTACGCCGTAATGGAGAAGTTCGCCGAGGGTATCGAGGAATACGGACAGATTGACAAGAAACCGAAGATCGAGGGAAGAAACATGGTAATGTACCTCGTTCCGAAGAAGACAAAGTAATCAATTCAAGGAGGACATAATAATGCCTAAGCAGAAGACACACAGCTCATCAAAGAAGAGATTTAAGGTAACGGGTACCGGTAAGGTTATGCGTGCACAGGCTTTCCGCCGTCACATCCTCTCCAAGAGACCTACCAAGAGAATGAGACACCTTCGTCACAATATGGTAGCATCTGATGCCAATTCCAAGGTAATCAGAAAGATGATCCCTTACATGTAACAAAGGGAAGAGGAAGTAAAAAGTAACATTCTTTAGGAGGAAAATAAAATGTCAAGAGTAAAAAGAGGTATTCGTACCAGAGCACGTCATCATAAGATCTTAAAGCAGGCTAAGGGTTATTTCGGAAAGAAGAGCAAGCTCTTCAAGGTTGCTAACCAGGCAGTCCTTAAGTCCGGAAACTACGCTTACCGTGACAGAAGGCAGAAGAAGAGGGATTTCAGGAAGCTCTGGATCGCACGTATCAATGCAGCAGCACGTCAGAACGGCCTTTCTTACAGCAAGTTCATGAACGGCCTTAAGCTCGCAGGCGTATCCCTTGACCGTAAGGTCCTTTCCGATATCGCCATCACTGATCCCAAGGCTTTCTCCGCTCTCGTTGAGCAGGCTAAGTCCGCACTCTGATAAAGATCAGCAAACATTAAAAACAGTATATCCGTGCCATGGAGATCATTCCCGGGCACGGATGTTTTTTGCCCTGAAAATTGTAATAAAAAGAAACGGAAAAAGAGTGCTATAGTTTAAATAGTGAGTGGTAAAAAAGGAGGATTATACCATGGGTGAGAAAAAACAGGGCATCTATGATGCCTCAACGCTCGGAAGACCCAGAATGCTCATATTGGGCCTCCAGCACATGTTCGCGATGTTCGGCGCGACGGTACTCGTACCTGCACTGACAGGACTTTCCGTTTCGGCAACATTGCTCTTTGCAGGTCTTGGAACTCTTCTGTTCCATGTCCTTACAAAAGGAAAGGTTCCGGCTTTCCTGGGATCGTCATTTGCATTCCTTGGCGGTTATGCAGCGATCGCTCCCGAAGGAGACAAGAAGCTGCTTCCTTATGCATGCCTCGGCGTTCTCTGCGCAGGCGCACTCTATCTTGTTCTGGCTGCGCTTATCAAGGCTTTCGGTCAGAAGAAGGTAATGAGATTCTTCCCTCCGATCGTAACGGGACCTATCATCATTGCTATCGGTCTTACGCTTTCTTCTTCGGCTATCAATAACTGCGAACAGAGCTGGATAGTTGCTCTTATCGCGATCTTTGTAGTAGTTGTATGCAATATCTACGGTAAGGGAATGATCAAGATCGTTCCTATCATCCTCGGAGTCATCGTTTCATATGCTTCGGCTGTTGCAATCGGACTCGTTGACTTTACTCACGTTAAGGAAGCAGCCTGGGTCGGCCTTCCTTTCAAGATGGAAGATACGGTCATCCATATCTTCAAGAGCCCGGATAAGTCACTTATCCTTACAGCTATAATCACTATCATGCCTATCGCTCTTGCAACTATGGTAGAGCATATCGGTGATATCTCAGCTATCTCTTCAACTACAGGCAAGAATTTCATCGAGGATCCCGGACTTCACAGGACCTTGCTCGGCGACGGTCTTGCAACGATGCTCGCTTCACTCTTCGGAGCTCCTGCCAATACGACATACGGTGAGAATACAGGTGTTCTTTCCCTTACAAAGGTTTATGATCCGAAGGTCATAAGGATCGCTGCATACTTTGCCGTACTGCTTTCCTTCTCACCGAAGGTCGCAGCAGTCATCACATCTATTCCTGCAGCTACGATAGGCGGTGTATCGATCGTTCTCTACGGTATGATCTCCGCAGTCGGTGTAAGAAATGTTGTCGAGAATCAGACTGATTTCTCCAAGTCGCGTAATATCATCATCGCGGCCCTGATCCTCGGTCTTGCTATCGGTATCAATTACTCTTCTGCCGGCGCAGTAGCATTTTCGATCGGCTCTCTGAAGATCTCCCTGTCAGGTCTTGCTGTCGGAGCCCTCGTAGGCATCATCCTTAATGCGGTTCTTCCGATGGAAGAGAAAGAATATAAGGGACTTGCCAAGGATAATGATCTTCTGAAGGAAGAAAAGGGATCCGATAAGTGATCCCGGAAACGGAAATCAATGGAGATCATCAGGAGTAAAGATAATCCCAAAGTTAAGAGACTGTCCCTTCTTCACGACCGTAAAAAGGCGAGAGGAGAAGGGCTCGTCTTCATTGAGGGGACCAGGCTCTGTGAGGATGCGCTCATCTCGGGCGCCATGCCTTCGGTCATCGCCTATACGGAGAAGAGATCATCTTATGCGCAATCCCTCATCGAAAAGTACGGTCTGACATGTGAGCAGATCGTAATGACTGACGAGTGTTTCTCAAAGATAAGCTCTACTTCAAATCCGCAGGGGATCGCGATGGCTGTTCCGGAGCCTTCACTTTACAAGGAGATCCCGTTCCGGAATGACGGAAAGGATATATATGTTGTCCTTGAGAACCTTCAGGATCCCGGTAATCTGGGAACCATAATCAGGCTCGCTGATGCTTTTGACCTTACTGCAGTCATTATGACAAGAGGAAGCGCCGATCCTTATAATGAGAAGGTCCTGAGGTCGTCGATGGGCTCCGTCTGGCATATACCTGTCGTGACTGTCGACAGCCTTCCTGATCTTTTCTCATTCTTCAAAGATAAAGGCATTACGACACTTTCCTGTGATCTTAACGGGAAGCTGCTCCCTGAAAGCAGGATAGACCTTCCTGCAGCTTATTTTATAGGCAATGAGGGCGCAGGCCTGACTGAAGAGACAGTTTCGTCCTGTGACATAAGGGTAAAGATACCTATGCCCGGGAAGGCTGAGTCGCTGAACGCTGCTTCCGCAGCTTCGATAATCGGGTATGTTCTTGCAAGTTTGAGATAGTCTTCCGTCAGTTTTTACATAAAATATCAATACAGATCCCGTAAATTCTGCTTAATATTGAATTTGTGGGATCTGTCTTATTCAAAAATTGACAAACAGAGTCTGCCTCTTTATTATTAATAATATTATTTATTTACAGACATGGAGGATTGATGATGGGACTTACTATTTCTCAGAAGATTATCAAGGATCACCTTTTATCAGGTGAGATGAAGGCAGGCGAAGAAGTATCAATAAGGATCGACCAGACACTTACTCAGGATTCCACAGGAACGATGGCTTACCTTCAGTTTGAGGCTATAGGAGTTCCGAGAGTAAAGACTAAGCTCTCAGTCGCATATATCGACCATAATACGCTTCAGACAGGTTTTGAGAATGCGGATGACCATAAGTACATCCAGACCGTTACTTCCAAGCACGGTATAAGATTCTCAAGACCCGGTAACGGAGTCTGCCATCAGGTCCATATCGAGAGATTCGGTGTTCCGGGACAGACACTCCTCGGTTCTGATTCTCATACACCCACATGCGGCGGTATCGGAATGCTCGCTATCGGTGCAGGCGGACTTGACGTAGCAGTTGCAATGGGCGGCGGACCATACTATATCACGATGCCCAAGATGGTAAGGATTACTCTTAAGAACAAGCTCGCTCCCTGGACATCCGCGAAGGATATCATCCTTGAAGTCCTCCGCCGAATGACGGTAAAGGGCGGCGTAGGAAAGATCATCGAGTATGCAGGTGACGGACTTGCAAGCCTTACTGTTCCCGAGAGAGCAACGATCACGAACATGGGTGCAGAGCTCGGCGCAACGACTTCTGTTTTCCCTTCTGATGAAGTAACTAAAGCATTCCTTAAGGCTCAGGACAGGGAAGACCAGTGGACTGAGATCCTTCCTGACGAGGATGCAGTATATGATGAGGAGATCGAGATCGATCTGTCTGCTCTTAAGCCTCTGATCGCCAAGCCTCATATGCCTGATCAGGTTGTTACTGTCAAGGAGATCGAGGGCATCAAGGTAGATCAGGTCTGCATCGGATCCTGCACTAACTCTTCTCTTTTCGATATGCTCAAGGTTGCAAAGATCCTCAAGGGCAAGACGGTACATCCCGATGTTTCCCTCGCTATTGCTCCCGGTTCCAAGCAGGTATTCAATATGCTCGCCGAGTGCGGTGCACTTGCTGATATGATCGCAGCAGGCGCCAGGATCCTCGAGTGTGCATGCGGACCCTGTATCGGTATGGGTCAGTCACCTAAGACCGATGCAGTCTCATTAAGGACAAACAACAGGAATTTCTATGCAAGGAGCGGAACAGCATCTGCTTCGATCTATCTCGTAAGCCCTGAAGTGGCAGCAGTTGCAGCTATTACAGGCGTTATTACAGATCCTGCCGATTTCGGTGAGCCGCCTGTAGTTGAGATGCCTTCGTCTTTCAAGGTAAATGACAATATGGTCATCATGCCTGCTCCTACGGCTGAGGAAGTAGAGGTCGTAAGAGGCCCCAACATCAAGCCTTTCCCTGTAAATAAGGCGCTTTCAGACGAGGTCGACGGTAAGGTCCTCATCATTCTTGAAGACAATATCACGACAGACCACATCATGCCTTCCAACAGTAAGCTCCTGCCTTTCAGATCCAATGTTCCTTATCTTGCGAATTTCTGCCTCACACCCTGTGATGAGAAGTTCCCTGAGAGAGCAAAGGAGAACGGCGGCGGATTCATCATCGGCGGCCAGAACTACGGTCAGGGTTCTTCGAGAGAGCACGCGGCACTCGCACCTCTGCAGCTCGGTATCAAGGGAGTCATCGCACTGTCATTTGCACGTATACATATGGCTAACCTTATCAACAACGGCATCCTTCCTCTGACATTCAAGGATGAGGCTGACTACAAGAAGCTCGGTATGCTCGATGAACTCACGATCGAGAATGCAAGAGAGCAGGTCGAGGCTGCTGTTAACGGAGAGACAGTCAAGGTTACCAATAAGACTCAGGGATATACATTCGAGACTGTACTTAATATCTCCGAGCGCCAGGCGGGTATGCTCCTCGCAGGCGGACTTCTTAATTACACAAGGGAGCGTTCATAATGCTTACTGCTGAACAGACAAAAAAACTGATACATGATTTTGCAGCGACATCAAAGGTCGATCAGAAGATCGATCCGGCGCTGTATACCAAATATAACGTTAAGCGCGGACTCCGTAATAACGACGGAACAGGTGTCCTCGTAGGACTTACTGAAGTCGGCGAGGTCATGAGCTATATCGTTGATGATGCCGAGAGGGTCCCCGTAGAGGGAAAGCTCTTCTACAGAGGTTACGAGATATCCGATCTTGTAAACGGTTTCTACGGAAAGAGATTCGGATATGAGGAGATCGCATATCTCCTCCTTAAGGGACAGCTCCCGACAGATGAGCAGCTCCTCGAATTCAAGGAACTCCTTTCGACGGTAAGACCTCTTCCCAAGGGATTTACAGAGGACATGATCCTCAAGGCTCCGAGCCCTGATGTCATGAATAAGCTTGCAAGATCAGTTCTTGCGCTCTATTCATATGATGACGATCCCGAGCCCGGTAATCTTGATAATGTAGTGCGCCAGTGTATCGAACTCATCGCGAGGTTCCCGGTACTCATATCCTACGGATATATGGCAAGAAGGCATTATGTAGAGGGACAGAGCCTGTTTATCCATGATCCTGTGCCCGAATACAATACTGCTCAGAATATCCTTCACCTTATCAGACCTGACGGAAAGTTTACAGAGCTCGAGGCAAGGATACTCGACCTTGCTCTCTGCCTCCACGCAGAGCATGGCGGCGGTAATAACTCGTCATTTGTTACACATGCCGTTTCTTCGACAGGTTCCGATACCTATGCAGTCATTGCAGCTGCAGTCGGATCCCTTAAGGGCCCTCAGCACGGCGGTGCATCCAACAAGGCATATGCCATGATGAGCGATATGAGAAAGAATATCACTGATCTTAAGGATGAAGACCAGATCAGGGGATATCTTGCGAAGATCTTAAGGAAAGAAGCTTTTGACCGTTCGGGTCTTATCTACGGAATAGGCCATGCAGTCTATACTCTGTCGGATCCCAGAACGAAACTCCTCAAGCATTATGCCGAGGAACTGGCTGCAGAGAAGGGACTTTCCGATATACTCGAACTATATGAGACAACTGAGAGAGTCGCTCCCGATGTATTCCATGAGGTCAAGAAGAACGACAAGATCGTCTGCGCAAACGTTGACTACTATGCCGGACTTATCTATTCGATGCTCGGAATCCCCTGTGAACTCTTTACGCCTCTGTTCGCATGCGCAAGGATCGCAGGATGGTCTGCACACAGGATCGAGGAGATCGTCTCGGGCGGAAGGATAATGCGTCCTGCATTCAAGAATGTCATAAAGAGAAGACCTTACATCCCTATGGATGAGCGTTCCTGATATAGAGGTCAGTTGATATGCACAGGGAATTCCTGATGGGTAACGAAGCGATAGCGCTCGGGGCAATGGCCGCGGGCGTTAATCTCGTTGCCGGATATCCCGGAACCCCTTCTACAGAGGTTCTGGAGACTATAGCGAAAAAGAATGACGGAAGTATCTACGTCGAATGGTCCGTAAACGAGAAGGCAGGTCTTGAAGTCGCTGCCGGAGCTTCATATTCCGGAGCAAGGACCATGGTCACGATGAAGCAGGTCGGTTTAAATGTCGCATCCGATCCTCTGATGAGCCTTGCTTATATCGGCATTAAAGGCGGTATGGTCATAATGGTCGCTGATGACCCGGGACCGATCTCTTCGCAGACAGAACAGGATACGAGGACTTTCGCCATGTTCTCGAAGCTTCCTGTATTCGATCCTTCGTCTCCTTCAGAAGCATACAGGATGATAGGCGATGCATTCAGATATTCCGAGGAATATGGCACTCCCGTCATCTTCAGGCCTACAACAAGGATCTGTCATGCATATGCTTCGATCGATATCAAAGACGAAGACGAATATGAATACAACAGGCCCGAAGGGTTCGTAAAGGATCCTTCCAAATGGGTCATCTTTCCGAAGCTCTCGAGGATCAATCACGCGAAGATCGAGAAGAGAAACAGTGAACTCTCGGGTGTATTCTCCCAATATGAGATGAACTCTATAACAGAAGGTTCATCGGATCTGGGAATTGCCTGCAGCGGCATCAGTTATTCAAATACCATGGAGACAGTATCTGCTCTTGAGGATAAGCCTTCGATCCTGAAGATCGCGACGGCATTTCCTTTTCCTGAAGATCTTGCACTTAAGTTCCTTGCAGGAAAGAAGGAGGTCCTCTGTATTGAAGAGCTCGATCCTGTTATCGAGAGAGCCCTGATACAGGTATGCGGTAAATATCACATAGACTGTAAGATCAGAGGAAAGCTCACAGCAGACGCAGGAACTGCCGGCGAGCTCTTGAGAGATGATGTAAACGGCTGTATCTCAAAGTTTACGGGTATCTCGATAAACGAAGGAACGTCAACTGAGTTGAATGATGCTCCCGAGCTTCCCGTAAGACCACCTGTACTCTGCGCCGGATGTCCCCACAGAGCATCCTTTTATGCAGTCAAGAAGGCAATGAAAGGCAAGGAGACCATTTTCGCAGGTGATATAGGATGCTATACGCTCGGTAATGCAATGCCTCTCGATATGGTCGATACCTGTCTCTGTATGGGGGCGGGCGTTAATATCGCACAGGGTGTCGGCAGGATTAAGCCTGATACCAAGTGCTTTGCTTTCGTAGGCGATTCGACTTTCTTTGCTTCGGCGATAACAGGTGTAATCAATGCAGTCTACAATCAGGCTGACATGACACTTATCGTACTAGATAATTCAACTACCGCCATGACGGGGCACCAGCCTCATCCGGGTACCGGTAAGACAATGATGGGCAATATGACTGAGAAGATCGACATCGAAAAGGTCCTTCGCGGCGTCGGGGTGTCCGAGGTGCGCAGGCTCGATCCTCTCGATCTTGATAATGCAGTCAGGACAGTCAGGGAAGTCGCAGATAAGCCCGGAGTAAAGGCAATACTCTTCGAGAGCCCTTGCGCTATGCTCTTTAAGCCTGAGAAACCATATGAAGTCGACACGGATAAATGTATCGACTGCAGGATGTGTATAAAGGAGATAGGCTGCCCGGGGCTCGTGATAAGGAACGGTAAGGTTTCCGTAGATACTACTCTGTGCAACGGCTGCGGACTCTGTTCACAGGTCTGTCCAGTTGATGCGATCGGGAAAAAGGAGGATATATCATGAGCACGAATATAGTCCTCTGCGGTGTCGGCGGCCAGGGAACAGTCCTTGCCTCCAAGCTCGTTGCTTCCGCATCCATGTCGAAAGGCCTGAACGTTATGTCGGCCGAGACGATCGGAATGGCACAGAAAGGCGGTTCCGTCTTCTCTCATCTGAGGATAGGGGATGATGTATATTCTCCCATGATCGCAAGGGGAGAAGCTGATCTCATAATAGGATTCGAACCTTCAGAAACAGTCAGGATGCTGCCGTTCCTTAAAAAAGGCGGAGCCGTGATAACTTCCGACCGTCCCGTAATGCCTGTTACTGCCGCGCTTGGCGGATCGACTTATAACGGCGGCGAGATGATCTCATATCTTAAGTCTCTCGATACTGTCGGCAGGCTCGTTGTTGTTGATACGGATAAGGCCATAGAAGACATCGGTTCGCCCAAGGCTATGAATATGGTCCTTTTGGGAGCTGCATCTAGGGCAGGCCTGCTCGGTGATATCACACATGAAGATATCATCGAAGCGATGAAAAAGAAGGTAAAGCCCCGGTTCGTGGAAATGAATATAAGAGCACTGGAGTATGCGGATATCTGAAGTCCATTTTAACCGGGATCCTGATCCAGCGGTTTGAACAGGGGTATATCGACTTTAGGAAGATCTCCGTAGATATCATCCTCGCTGTTATCCCATCCGTCAGTATTGCTGCTGTCGTCATCTCCGAAAGGGCTCTTCGCGTGCTCGGACATAAAAAAGCCAAGGACAGATCTATCGGCGCGGTCCCTTTCGGCATGGTAATGGACTCCCGGCGAGTATTCGTCGAAACTTACAGGGATGCTGGATATGGCATTGGATCTCTCTATGAGCTTAGTGATGATCATGAGCGTAATGGCGGTGCCAAGGACAAATGCATAGACATACAGTACCCACACCATACGGGGGAAGTCATCAGTAAAAAAGTTATAACTGGCGTAAAGACGCATGAATTTGATCAAATGGTCAGTATATATCATAGATCACACCTGCCTGTTCTTCGCATACATGAATGTCGATTTTGATCTTGATGCCCTGGAATAGTTAAGGAGCCTTTTTATAGCCCGGACTGAATAGGCTATCGGAGGTATGGCAAGCAGGATGAATGCCGTCGAAAATGATGAGAAGAAGAACATGAGTATGTACGGATCCCATAAGATCATCGGAAGGCAGAATGCTCCTGTTATCATGATCAAGATCAGCAGCGAAAACAGGATGACCTTTTTCTTGTCGACCGGGAGAAAACCGACCATCTTACCCGTCTGTCCGTTTATCATGATGGTATAGGGTTTGTTATCATACTCGAAAGAGTAGAACCATGCCGGCAGGAGAAGATAGACCGAATCATCATGTATATCTACATAAGGAAACGAGTCAAGGACATGTTTGTCGTGTCCGGGGATTATATTCATGATCTCATCTGCCATCATCGTATCCATCCTCTTGAGTGCAGCAGTCCTGAGCCCTGATGACGACAGATCCGAACAGTCGGAATAAAAACCGCTCAGATAATCCTCATCAAAGACTTTGGCATCTTCGAAGATATAAGGCTCGAGTCTGACTGACAGGTCGTCATTGAGCTTTACCGACGCATCGAAAGGCAGACCCCTGAATTCGCAGGATGCAGCTTTGCCATAGTAATATGTCCTCTCGTACTTGCCGCTGCCTTCTGATGCCTCTATGAGATATGCACCGTAAAAATCGGCATTCAATACCCAGTAGGGAATGTAAATACCCTTAATGTCGTCGGGGACCATCTTTTTCAGGATACCCGGCACAAAATGAGACGAGTTTATCCTTCCTTTGATTATCGCCGACGCATCTGCCTTCGTAACAGAAAAAGGTATGATACCGTCAGGTTTATGCTGTTTAAGCACCCTCGAAAAGACAACATTCGGAGACCCGCAGTAGATACAAACGGTCGACGTCTCGGTACCGTTCAGTATGATATCAGCACCGCAGTGATTGCAGGAATAAACCTTACAGTCATAGTATTCCTTATCATCAGTACCATAGACTTCACTGAAAGATCTTATCCTCTTGTCGATGAGGCTTTCCTTCTCTGATTCCTCGACTTCTTCTGCCTTGAAAGTCTTTCCACACATACGGCAGTACATCCCGTGTCTCTTGGGACTGTAAAGAAGAGCGCCTCCGCAGTTGTCACATAATGTTGCCATGTCAGTTCCTTTTCGAGTTTTGATCAATGTTAATTATACAAAAAAACACAGATTTGTTTTATAATAACTTACGATTTTTACATGGAGGGGATAGATAATGAAGATATCCGATAAACAGATCGCACAGGTAAATGACAGGATAAATGCACTTGTGACCGCAGGGAGCTTCTACGGCAAGAAACTCAAAGAAGCGGGTATTACAGGTATTTCTTCTGCTGAGGAATTCGAGAAGCTTCCTTTCTCCGAGAAGAGCGATCTTCGCGATGCTTATCCGTTGGGACTTATGACAGCTCCCGAGGAGGAGATAGTAAGGATCCATTCATCTTCCGGAACGACCGGACTTCCCGTAATAATCCCTTATACAGCCAAAGATGTTGATGACTGGGCAACGATGTTCAAGAGATGTTATGAGTTTGCCGGGATAACAAATAAGGACAGGATACAGATCACTCCGGGTTACGGACTCTGGACTGCCGGAATCGGATTCCAGGCAGGTGCTGAGAAGCTTGGTGCCATGGTAATCCCCATGGGCCCGGGTAATACCGAGAAGCAGCTCAAGATGATGGTCGACATGGAATCAACTGTAATATGTGCTACGTCATCATATGCGCTCCTTCTTGCCGAGGAGATCGAGAAGAGGGGCATAAAGGATCAGATCAAGCTCAAAAAGGGTGTCATCGGCTCTGAGAGATGGGGCGAGAAGATGAGAAAGAGGATCCATGACGAACTCGGCATCGAGCTTTACGATATCTATGGTCTTACCGAGATCTACGGTCCCGGTATCGGTATCAACTGTAAATATGATACAGGAATGCATATCTGGGATGATTTCCTCTATCTTGAGATCATCGATCCTGTCACAGGAAAGAATGTACCTGACGGTGAGTGGGGAGAGATCGTTATCACGACCCTGGTAAAGGAGGGCGCGCCTCTTATCAGATACAGGACACATGACCTTTCCAGGATAATCCCCGGAGAGTGCCCCTGCGGAAGTAAGTTCCCGAGGATCGACGTTATAAAGGGCAGGACCGACGATATGATGAAGATCAAGGGCGTCAACGTATTCCCGAGCCAGATCGAGGAAGTCATTAAGACATTCCCGGAGCTCTCCAGCGAGTATCAGATCAGGATCTCCCATCTCGAGGGCAAGGATACGATGAGGATCTACGTTGAGACATCAGGCGAGTATGACTTTGACGCCCTTTCAAAGAAGGTCGCCGAATCCGTCAAGTCCAGGATCGGATTTACTCCTATCGTCAAGGTCGTAGAGCTCGGTCTGCTTCCGAGATCAGAGAAGAAGACAAAGAGAGTTATCGACGAAAGGTATTCCTGATCTTTTCGAGGTATATTTACCTCTTCTCGGTATAGATCGTTATGATGATCCCCTGAAGCCTGACAGGCTCCGGGGGATCTTTGTATGTAATAAGAATACTTTTTATAAATAATTCACAATCTTTTTTGATAGAATGGCTGTTGTTTGTTTATAATTATGTAGTGAGGATCTTTGGTCCTATATATGGAGGTGCCTATGAATAAAAGATATGGACAAAAAATGTTATCGGTCTTCATCTCTCTCATGATGATGATCGCTATCTTACCTGCAAAGGCTCTTGCGCTCGATCCGGATGATGAAAATGCCTTTGTGCAGAATACAACTACCGGTGAATGCTATGAGTCTCTTGCCGAAGCGGTTGCAGATGCATCTTCCGGGGATACGGTAAAGGTGTTGAAGGATAATACCGTTGATTCCACCGTTACCATCGACAAGGATCTGACGCTCGATCTTAACGGAAAGAAATCTACATTTACTTATACAAGAGGCCTGTTTGTAACCGGTTCTGCGAACTTTACGATAAGAGATTCGAGCAGTGAGAAGAACGGAGTCATCTATCGTCCCGGTGGTTCTGATGACGCAGGACGTAGTAAGTGGGATGGCGTCATCTATACCAATTCTACGGGGAAGGTTACATTCGAGAGCGGAAATGTTGAGGTCAAAGGCGGATATGCAGTCAGTTTATATCCCGGTACGATCGATATCCTCGGCGGGACTATGAAGAGCGAATATGGTGTGCTCCAGGCGTTTGGAGGTACAGCTAATATCAAGGGCGGAGAACTCTTTGGTTATAGTGTTGCTATGAGCGTTAACCTTTTCAAAGGTGATGTTACCTTTAATATCTCGGGAGGAAAGATCTGGGGATACTATGAAGCGATCGATCTTTTCGCCCCTAATAAAGGGAATGTAACCGTGAACATCACAGGTGGTACCATACTCAGTGACCGTCAGGGAAGATTACAGGACAACTGCAATAATACTATCGAGCAGACAGGCACAAACAGTAAAGTTCAGATCAATATCTCAGGGAATCCCCTGATCGAACAGGTCGACGGTGCGAAAGGTATTATTTATCTGAGTAACGGATCGGTCAAGATAAAGGGCGGGACATTTGCATTCTCACAGGCGACGGTGGAAGAAGCTATGTACGCTTCAGGCGGTTTTAAGATCTCAGGCGGATGGTATTCCAAAAAAGTCCCCGATGAATATCTTGTTCCCGGAACATCCGCAGGAGAAGCATATAATAGGCCCGGTAATCCCAGAGCGCCGTATCCTGTAAATTCAGCTGAGTTCCTAATCGAATACGTGCTTCCTGAAGGAGCGACAAATAACAGTGATAATCCCGGGGATTTTACAGTAATTGATCTTCCTATCTCTCTTGGAGATGCGTCTTTCGGAGATCTGGCTTTTCAGGGCTGGTATACTGACGAGGAATTCAGTAATGAAGTCAGCGAGATACCGGAAGGCACAGCCGAGAATCAGAAGTTGTATGCGAAGTTTGGTCCTGATAAGACCGATCTTATGGAACTCCTTGAGAGCTCACCCGTGCCGGAGGATATCAGCATTAGCGAGGATGGAAAGGATATTTCTCCTTCCGATCTCTGGACAACTGAGGACGGTATGGGAATGTATCTTGAAGCATATGGTTATGCAGAGGATGTCCTGGAAGACAGAATGGCATCCGCCGAAGATGTCGAAGCAGCTATCGAAATGCTTCAGCAAGCCCTTGAGAATATCAAGGAAGGTCTGAAGAAAGAAAAGAGGACGCTTACATTTGATCTTGGCGGCGGCACTATCAACGGGAAGAGCGAGCTTGTGATCGAAGCGGATGAAGGTGATACGATCACTATACCGGATGCTCCCGAGAAGGAAGGAGCTGTATTCCAGTACTGGAAAGGCTCTGAATACTATCCCGGAGATAAATATGTTGTAGCAGGTGATCATACATTTACTGCGGTATGGAAGGACGCTTCCGATGATCCCGATGATCCTGTAGAGCCGGACGATACACCTTCTCCGACAGCTGATCCTACAGATACGCCTTCTCCGACAGCTGATCCTACAGATGCTCCTACGGCAGACCCTACAGATACTCCCACGGCGACACCTTCTACGGATCCGGCAAATACTTCAACGGCTACTCCTACTGCTACACCTACGGCTACTCCTGCAGCTTCAGGTAACGGAACGCCTTCCACAGGTGAGGCATATCCTGTAATGCAGACAGTTGTTGCTCTCATCATGATGATCTCGGCAGGATGTGCTGTCTTTATCAGGTTCAGGATCAAAGCTAAAGAGGAATGATGTCTGTACATTGATCATAACGACATGGGGATGTCCCGAAGGCAGTCGAAACTGCAAAGGGACATCCCTTTTTCTTACCCATGAATAATCATTGGCTGAGAAGGACAGGACTTATACCAATAAATAAAAAAGCTGCTTCATATGAAACAGCTTTCCTATGTGGTGACCCCAACGAGAATCGAACTCGTGATTGCGCCTTGAGAGGGCGCCGTCTTAACCGCTTGACCATGGGGCCTTTACAAACGCTTGTGTATAATAACACAGCAGATTTGAAATAGCAAGCAATTTTGTCTGTACTTGATACATCTGTATGATATAATACAAAAAGAACATAATTTCGTATATGAGGCTTAACAGATAATGAACGAATATAAATACATCAGGGTCAGGGGTGCGCGTGAGCATAACCTGAAGAATATAGATGTGGATATACCGCGCAATGAACTTGTTGTACTGACCGGCCTTTCGGGATCCGGCAAGAGTTCGCTCGCTTTCGATACGATATATGCCGAGGGACAGAGGCGATATGTCGAATCACTTTCTTCATATGCCAGGATGTTCCTCGGACAGATGGAGAAGCCTGATGTTGACAGTATAGACGGGTTGTCTCCGGCTATCTCGATAGACCAGAAGACTACGAGCAGGAATCCCCGATCTACAGTAGGCACCGTAACAGAGATCTATGACTACATGAGACTTCTGTATGCCAGGGTCGGACAGCCTGTCTGCTATAAGTGTGGTAAGACGATCAAGTCACAGACGATCGATCAGATAGTCGATAAGATAAAGAATTATGATGAGGGCACCAGACTTATTATCATGGCTCCTGTCGTCAGGGGTAAGAAGGGCGAATTCTCCAGACAGCTCGATGACTACAGGAGATCAGGCTATGTCAGGGTCAGGATCGACGGATCGATGTATGAGCTCGATGAAGAGATCAAGCTCGATAAGAACAGGAAGCATGAGATAGAAGTTGTCGTAGACAGGCTCGTTATCAGGGAAGAGAATACGACTAGGATATATGATTCATGTGAGACAGCGCTTAAGCTTGGTGACGGTCTGGTCAATGTAGAATATCAGACTGTAAGGGAAGACGAGAACGGGGAGAGGACATATGATTCTTCTGAAGAACTCTTCTCGCAGAAGCTTTCATGCCCTGACTGCGGCATCTCATACGGCGATATTACTCCCAGATCGTTCTCGTTTAATAATCCTTACGGTGCATGTCCTGAATGTGCAGGTATAGGTTACCTTACCAAGGTTGACCCCGATCTTTGTATCACAGATCCTAAACTGTCGATCAACGAAGGCGCTGTAAGGGCTGCCGGCTGGAATTTTGACGATCCCAAGAGCTGGGGAAGAGGTTTTATTGTAGCTCTTTCGGAGAGGTACGGTTTTTCTCTTGATACTCCGTACTGCAAGCTCCCGAAGAAGATACAGGATATCATCATGTTCGGTAATGACGGCGAGAAGCTTAAGATCGATACATCAAACAGTATCTACGACAGGAAGGGTGACTATTATTCCGCCTGGGAAGGTATTACCCACAGCGTTATGAGAAGATATAACGAATCCTATTCCGAGGAAGCCAAGGCAAGCTACGAACAGTATATGAATGTTGATGTCTGTCCCTCGTGTAATGGCATGAGGCTCAAGAAGGAAAGCCTTTCGATACTTATCGGGAAAAAGAATATAAGCGAACTGACGGCGAAGTCTGTTTCTGATATCAGGAAATTCCTTGATAAGCTCACATTTTCTTCGAGGAATTCGCAGATAGCTGCACCTATCATGCATGAGATCAAAGCCAGACTTGATTTTCTTTCGGATGTTGGACTTGAATATATGACGCTTTCACGCCCTGCGGCCACACTTTCGGGAGGTGAATCGCAGAGGATCAGGCTGGCAACACAGATCGGTTCAGGTCTACAGGGAGTACTGTATATTCTCGATGAGCCTTCGATCGGTCTTCACCAGAGAGATAATGATAAGCTGCTGGCAACTCTTGAGAAACTCCGCGATCTCGGTAATTCCGTCATTGTCGTCGAGCATGATGAGGATACTATGAGGGCAGCAGACCACATAATCGATATCGGACCTTTGGCGGGTATAAACGGTGGTAAGGTCATCGCTCAGGGTACGGTAGACGATATTGTCGCCTGTCCCGATTCCGTCACCGGCGATTATCTCGGTGGGCGGAAGTATATCCCCGTTCCTTCTGACAGGAGAGTCCCGGGCAGTAAGAAGCTTTCGATCAGAGGCGCCAAAGTCAATAATCTGAAGGGTATAGATGTAGATATACCTTTAGGCCTCTTTACATGTATAACCGGAGTATCGGGTTCAGGTAAATCCTCGCTTATCAATTCGACTCTTGTGCCCGTCCTTACGCATGAGCTTAACGGCGGAAGGAAACATAAGGTCAAATGTGATGATATAAGCGGATACAGTGCTCTCGACAAGATAATAGTCATTGACCAGTCGCCTATCGGAAGGACTCCGAGGAGTAATCCTGCGACATATATCGGTGTCTTTGATCTGATAAGGTCTCTTTATGCCAATACTCCCGATGTGAAGCAGAGAGGATATAAGAACGGCAGATTCTCATTTAATGTCAAAGGAGGACGGTGTGAGGCATGTTCCGGTGACGGCCTGAATAAGATCGAGATGCATTTCCTTCCTGATATCTACGTTAAATGCGATGTCTGTAAGGGAAAGAGATATAACAGGGAGACTCTTGAAGTCAGATATAAAGGTAAGAATATATCCGATGTGCTGGAGATGTCAGTTGATGAAGCATGTGAATTCTTTGGATCAGTGCCTAACATTTTCCGCAAAGTAAGGACTCTCAAGGATGTCGGTTTAGGTTATATTAAGTTAGGTCAGCCGTCGACGCAGCTTTCAGGCGGTGAAGCGCAGAGGATAAAACTTGCAGCCGAACTGTCAAAAAGATCGACCGGAAAGACACTGTATGTGCTCGATGAGCCTACAACAGGGCTTCATGTAGCCGATGTACACAAGCTTGTTGACATTTTACAGCGTCTTACGGAAAATAATAATACCGTCGTGGTCATTGAGCATAATCTCGATGTTATCAAGACGGCGGATCACATCATCGATCTTGGCCCGGAGAGCGGAGACAGGGGAGGAGAAGTCATAGCGACGGGAACTCCCGAAGAGGTAGCACAGGTTAAGGGATCCTATACAGGACAGTTCCTTGCACCGCTTCTTCAGAAGGCCGGGAAGAATGGACAATATGAGTCAAGGGCATCATTCATCGACAGAGTGAGGCTTGATGACGAGAGAATGGAGATACAGACCGGGCCGCGTGTAAGACGTAAGGCCCGCGAGAACGGAGTATAAAGATGTCATTATGTTCTGTATGTAAGCAGAGACAGGCGATAGTATTTACCAGCCGCTACGAGAACGGTAAGCGTGTTGATGAAGGTTTCTGCATTAAATGTGCTTATGAATCCGGTTTTGCCGGGATAAGCGATATGTTTGCTGCCGCAGGCATTAATTCCGAGAATATCGACGAGATGAGTGACCGTGTCGAGAATATGATCGGCGCATCGGGTGCTGCAGCGGATCCTACGGAGTTCTTCAGATCCATAGTCGAGAACGATTTCCCGGATCTGGGTGAGGATGAACTGGATTCCATCGATGATGACCAGTCCACTGTAGGTGTAGCTGATCTTGCTACAGGAGAGGACTTTGAACCTTCCGATAAGGATAAGAGCGGTGATAAAGATCCTTCCGGCGCATCGGGAGATGCCAAGAACGGACCTAAGAATCCTTTCGAAGCGATATTTGATTCGATCAGGGGCGCAGGCAATGCCATGTCCGGAAGGAAGGGCGATAAGGAGAAGAAAGGCGAGAGATCTGCCAAGAGAAGGCTCAAGTATCTTAATGAATTCGGTACGAATCTTACTGAGAGAGCTGCAGAAGGCAAGATCGACAGGATACTCGGAAGAGATACGGAGATCGACAGGGTCGTGCAGATACTTAACAGGAGGACGAAGAACAATCCTGTCCTTATCGGTGCGCCCGGTGTCGGAAAGACTGCCGTAGCCCAGGGCCTTGCGAATAAGATCGTTGAGGGACAGGTTCCCGAGAAGCTTCGTAATATGCAGGTCTGGCAGCTCGATCTCCCGGCTATGGTCGCAGGAACCCAGTTCAGGGGTATGTTCGAGAACAGGATAAAGGGAGTTATCAATGAAGCTATCAAAGAGGAGAATATAATCCTCGTCATCGATGAACTCCATTCGATAATGGGCGCAGGTGACTCCGAAGGATCGACGAATGCCGCTAATATACTTAAGCCTGCTCTGGCAAGAGGTGAGCTCAGGATCCTCGGTTCCACGACGACAGGCGAATATAAGAAGATCGAGAAGGATTCTGCTCTTGAGAGACGTTTCCAGAAGGTCGTTCTTGAGGAGCCTTCCGAGGAAGTCGCTACACAGATACTTATCGGAATCAAGGACTACTATGAGAAGCATCATGTTGTTACTTATTCCGATGATGTAATTGAATTTGCCGTTAAAGCATCCAAGAGATATATAACTGACAGATATCTGCCGGATAAGGCTATCGACCTTATAGATGAAGCCGGTTCCAGGGCAAATCTTGATAATGTCCTTCTCGTTAAGATGGCTGAGACCAAAGAGAAGCTCGATCTAGCGAACAGGGAATATAAAGAGATGGTCGAGAAGATGGAATCTCTCGAGCTTGCCGAACGTGAGCAGTATTATGAGAAGGTTGCAGAACTCCGTGCAAATGCGGAGAAACTGCAGAATGAGTATAATGCGATAAAGGATGAATCGAAGCCGACTCCCATCTCCGTCGAGGATATAGCAAGGGTTGTTGAGATGTGGACAGGAATCCCCTGTAAATCCATCTCAGAGAGCGAGACCGAGAAGCTCCTCCATCTTGAGGACAGGCTGCATGAGAGGGTCGTAGGCCAGCAGCAGGCTGTATCAGCTGTTGCAGGTGCCGTCAGACGTAACAGGGCAGGCTTTTCGAAAAAGCACAAACCTGCTTCATTTATCTTTGTAGGACCTACCGGTGTCGGTAAGACCGAGCTTGTCAAGGCGTTGACGGAAGTCATGTTCGATACGGAAGACGCTCTTATCAGGATAGATATGTCCGAGTATATGGAGCCGCACTCCATCAGCAAGATGATCGGATCTCCTCCGGGATATGTCGGTCATGATGATGCAGGCCAGCTTACGGAGCAGGTAAGGAGGAAGCCTTATTCTGTAATCCTTTTCGACGAGATCGAGAAGGCACATCCCGATGTCTTTAATCTCCTTCTGCAGCTCCTTGATGAAGGTAGGCTTACAGACAGCCACGGACTGCATGTCAATTTTGAGAATACGATAATCATAATGACTTCGAATGCCGGTAATTCAGCCAAGGCTCCCACGATCGGTTTCTTCAGCGGAACGGAGGAGGCACTGGAGTCCAAAGTAGATTCCGCTCTCAAGGAGACATTCCGTCCCGAATTCCTTAACAGGGTAGATGAGACGATCATATTCAAGGAGTTAACGAGAGATGAGATCAGGCAGATCGCTTCCATCATGATGAAGGAAGTATTCGAATCACTTTCCGATAAGCATATCATCGGAAAGATATCAGATGCCGCACTCGATAAGCTTTCGGAGAAAGGATATGATCCGAAGTTCGGAGCAAGACCTCTCCGTAAGGAGATCAGGAAGAATATCGAAGACAGGCTCGCGGATATGTTCCTTGCCGGAGATCTTAAGGATGCGGCAGCCCTGAGCATCGACTATAAGGATGATGACTTCGTCTTTACAGTGATAAAGAAGGAGAATCCTGAGGGCGATATCAAGGTCAAGGCTCCCGGCCGATCGAGGGCTTCTAAGGAATAACAGGCTTTTCCTGTTTTCTGAAAATAAATATAGACAAGTCGGCACTTGTGTTGTATCATACTTAAGCGCTTTGAGACACAAGTGCTCATGCGGGTGTAGTTCAATGGTAGAACTTCAGCCTTCCAAGCTGACCACGTGGGTTCGATTCCCATCACCCGCTCCACCTTTTTTACGGGTCATTAGCTCAGTTGGATAGAGCAACAGCCTTCTAAGCTGTGGGTCGGAGGTTCGAGTCCCCCATGGCTCGCCAAAAAAGATAATATGAAGAGGTCGTCTGATGGTGACCTCTTTTTCTTTCCCGGTAAATGATACAAAAAAAGAGGTCCCGCATCTGACGGAACCTCTGTTTGATCTTCTGTTCTCTGATTATCAGGCAGGAGCGGATTCTGTGAAGAACTGGGCGCTAATATAATAACCGTCGGATGTCTTGTACCAGCCGTTATCGGTCTGGGCGATGACCTTTACACTCTCTCCCTTATTGACTTTGCCTACGACATCATAGGAATCGGAGTTGGGACCCTTACGTACATTTACATATCCGTCAGAAGCGTTGCAGTAAACAGTCTTTTCAGTCTCGAACTGAGTCTCTGTCCATGTGACCTGAACATCATTATTTACAGGACCGGAATGAACGGGGATGCTTGACGAGGTTGCTGTAGAAGATGTAGGTGTGGTCTCTGTGGTCGATTCGGTCGTTGTCTTACTCTCGTTCGCGGTCTTATCCTTATCCTTGTCCTTGCTTCCGCAAGCGGAAAGGCCGGCGAGCATGACGACTGCGGTAATGGCTGCTATGGTTTTCTTCTGGAATGATCTCTTCACCTGGGGGCACCTCCGTCTCGTAACTTGTATTTTTATTATTGCATAAAAGAAGACGATTATTACATTGTTTTTTGTTGCAATCGTGTAACAATTAATTATTTTTGTTTAATTTAAAGAAAGCTTCATGGTCGCGCCATTCTCCGTTTATATGCATATAGGATATCCGGGTGCCCTCATATCTGTATCCGAGCTTCTTTATCAGCTTGAGCGATCTCTCGTTCTCGGGAAGGATAAATGCTTCTATCCTGTGAAACTTCATCTCATCGAAAAGGAAGGCATCTGCCTCGGTTATCGCTTCAGTCATATATCCCATCGAAAGGTGATCCTTGTCCAGGTGATACCCTATAGAACATGACATCATGCCTCCCAGCGCAACATTAAAATAGGAGACCCTTCCGATGATCTTTGACGGATCATCCTTAAGTGTTATCCAGAAAGGGAAGATCCTGCCTTTCTTAAAGTCTTCGGCATCGAACTTCAGATATTTTTTCTGTGTCTGATAAGTAAAATACGAAGCATTGTGAGTCTGCGAAAAGCGCTGATGGAATCCGCGGTTCCTCTTCAGATAATCGGTGACCATTCCTGCACATGACTTTTTGAGCACCGACAGCCTCAGGCGTTCGGTCTCGAGTGCAAATATCTCATATGGAAATAGTCTGTCCGGCATCCTGTACATATAAAGAGTATCGCACTTCTGAAGCCAAATTGGAACTTGACTTTAGCCCGTTCTACAAATATAATCCTATAGCTAACGCGGATTTACCCGTAAACATGGTGGGATTAGTTCAGCTGGTTAGAGCGCCAGTTTGTGGCACTGGAAGTCATGGGTTCGAATCCCATATCCCACCCCACATTTTTTCTTACCCTTGATGAGAAAGTATGTATCACTGGGGTGTAGCCAAGGGGTAAGGCACGGGTCTTTGACTCCCGCATTCGTAGGTTCAAATCCTGCCACCCCAGCCATTATGGTTCATTAGCTCAGTCGGTAGAGCACTTGACTTTTAATCAAGGGGCCTGGGGTTCGAACCCCCAATGAGCCACCAAGCATCTCCATCTTGGGGATGCTTCTTTATTAAAGCCGAAGCTGACCGACGACTGGAATATAGATAAGAAAGAGGTATTGGATGATGGAAGATGCATATATATCTATCCCTTCGGGATTTAAAGCGAATGGTGTTAATGCAGGAATGAAATTCCCTGACAGGGGCAATATCAATCCCGATCTGCCGAAGAGCATGTACCTTGATGTCGCACTTATCGCATCAGACGTTCCCTGTAATGTCGCAGGCGTATATACTTCGAATCTCGTAAAGGGTCACTCGCTTCAGAGGTCCATCGGCATAATATCCAAGGGACAGAAAGTCAGGGGTATCATCGTAAACAGCAAGAATGCCAATGCATGTGTCGGCAAAGAGGGTGTTGCAGATGCAGATGATGTCGCTTCTGAGGTCGCATCTGCTCTCGGATGCAGCGGTGACGAGATACTGACAGCATCGACCGGTGTTATAGGAACAAGGCTTCCCAAGGACAAGATCAAGGCGGTCATCCCCGAGCTCGTCGGCGGGCTTTCGAATGGCGCAGAATCCTCACATAATGCAGAGTTTGCCATGATGACAACTGATACCGTACCTAAGGAGGTATGTGCCAAACTTACATTAAAGGACGGCAGGGAAGTGAAGATATCAGGTATGGCCAAAGGATCAGGCATGATCCATCCGAACCTTGCGACGATGATCGGCATATTCACGACTGATGCCGATATTGCTCCCTCGCTTCTTGACAGGGCTCTGAGGAAGGCTGTAGCGCATTCATTTAACCGTGTAAGTGTCGACGGTGATACTTCTGTCTGTGATATGGTCGTCATAATGGCAAACGGAATGTCGGGAGCTGTTATAGAAGACGGCAGTGAGGATTATGTCATTTTCGAGGAGGCTCTCGGGAAGCTGTCTCTCGATATTGCCCGTATGCTCGCTTCGGATGGCGAAGGTGCCACCAAGTTCGTTGAGATAGAGGTAAAGGGTGCCGGCAGCGCTGATGACGCCAAGCTCATCGTTACTTCTGTTGCCAGGTCTCCTCTTTGTAAGACTGCATTCTTCGGAATGGATGCTAATTTCGGAAGGATAATGACTGCAGTCGGTTATTCGGGAGCTTCATTTGATCCTGAGAAGGTCGATATCGATCTGTTCGATCTTCCTGTCTACAGGGACGGATGTGCTCTTATCTTTGATGAGGATGAAGTTAATAAGCTCCTTTCAGAGCATGACCTTAAGTTTACGATAACTCTTCATGAGGGAGAGTACAGCGACAGGATGTTTACCTGTGACTTCTCCTATGATTACGTAAAGATCAACGGAAGTTACAGGACCTGATCTTTCTCTTTATCATTGAATATCATTATATTGTTGGCACAATATCTTGTTGTGTTATAATGTTATGAGCAGAAAATATGGGGGTAATTATGGCGAAGAAGTCAGATTACGGTAACGACAGTATATCCATGCTTAAGGGAGCGGACAGGGTCAGGCTCCGTCCCGCTGTCATATTCGGATCGGACGATCTCGAGGGATGTATACATTCTTTCTTTGAGATACTTTCAAATTCGATAGACGAAGCAAGAGAAGGATATGGAAATAAGATAATCATCACGAGATTCAAGGACGGTTCGCTCCAGGTCGAGGACTTCGGGCGAGGTATCCCGATGGATTTCAACTCCAAAGAGAATAAATATAACTGGGAGCTGGTATATTGCGAGCTCTATGCCGGAAATAAATATGACAATAATGCGGGCGGCAACTATTCTTTCTCGCTCGGACTGAACGGTCTCGGCGCCTGCGCTACCCAGTATGCATCCGAATTCTTTGAAGTAACCGTATTCAGGGACAAGACAAGATACAGCATGTCCTTCAGGAAGGGTGAGCCCGTTACGGAACTCCAGAAGGAGCCCTACAGGTTCAACAGGACAGGTACGATCCAGAGATGGAAGCCTGACCGAGAGGTATTTACCGATACGGTGATCCCTTTCGAGAGGCTCCAGGATATCGTTAAGAAGCAGTCTGTCGTAAACGGCGGAGTTGAATTCGTACTTAAGGATGAGATCACGGGTACTGAGGAGTCCTATAACTGTCCCGGCGGTATCAGGGGATATTGTGATGAACTGAGCGCCATGAAGGGCTTTACGGAAGCTTATTTCTTCGAAGGCGAGGACAAGGGTCAGGATGCTCCCGACAGGCCTGTTTATAATGTCAAGGGCCAGATAGCTTTCTGTTTTAATAACGAGATCAATGAGCTTATGTATTTCCATAACTCGAGCTATCTTGAGCATGGAGGCTCTCCGGACCGTGCCGTAAGGAATGCTTTTGTCGGCGAGATCGATAAGCAGATAAAGGCAAGGGACAAGTATAAGGCCAATGAGAGCAAGATCAAGTTTGAGGATGTACAGGATTCGCTGATCCTTATATCGAGCACATTCTCGACCCAGACTTCATATGAGAACCAGACCAATAAGGCTATCAATAATAAGTTTGTTCAGGAATTCATGACCGATCTTATCAGGAAGCATCTCGAGATATGGTTTATCGAGAATAAGGCTCTCGGCGATAAGGTGGTCGATCAGATCCTCGTGAACAAGAGGTCCAGGGAGAATGCCGAGAAGACAAGGATCAACATCAAGAAACAGCTCTCCGGCAAGATAGATATCAATAACAGGATCAAGAAGTTCGTTGACTGCCGTTCCAAGGATACGGATAAGAGAGAACTCTATATCGTCGAGGGTGATTCCGCATTGGGTTCCGTCAAGCTCGGAAGAGATGCCGAATTCCAGGGAGTCATGCCTGTAAGAGGTAAGATCCTGAACTGCCTTAAGGCCGATTATGCGACCATCTTCAAGAGTGAGATCATAACGGATCTTGTAAAGGTACTGGGATGCGGAGTCGAGATCTCAAATAAGCACAGCAAGGATATGAGTGCTTTTAATCTGGATATGCTCAGATGGAATAAGGTCATAATCTGTACCGATGCCGATGTTGACGGATTCCAGATAAGGACGCTCATACTTGCCATGATCTACAGGCTCATGCCTACCCTGATCGAAAAGGGTTTTGTATATATCGCAGAATCCCCGCTTTTCGAGATAACGCATCATAAGAAGGGCAAGAAAGCCGAAGATGAGACCTTCTTTGCATTTAATGAGAAGGAGAAGGCTGATATCCTTACCGGGATAGGTGAAGGAGAGAATGTAACGATCCAGCGCTCAAAGGGACTTGGTGAGAATGAGCCCGAGATGATGTGGCAGACGACGATGAACCCCAAGACGAGAAGGCTCATCAAGGTCTGCCCCGAGGATGCGAAGAAGACTGCAGAGATCTTCGATCTTCTCCTGGGAGACAATCTCGCGGGAAGAAAGCAGCATATCGAACAGGACGGACACCTCTACCTCGATATGCTCGATGTAGGATAATAACCGGCAAAGGATAGAGAACAGATGCCACGTAAGAAGAAAGACACAGAGAATATTAACAGTAATTCGCTCAAGGCGAGGCTGACAGATCCCAAGGCTCCCGATATGCCCGCCGAGGATCAGCCGATCACGCAGATGCTCGAGATCAATTACATGCCCTATGCAATGAGCGTCATCGTATCGCGAGCCATTCCTGAGATCGACGGATTCAAGCCGTCGCACAGAAAGCTTCTCTATACCATGTACAAGATGGGCCTTTTGAGCGGCAACAGAACCAAGTCTGCCAATGTCGTAGGCCAGACGATGAAACTCAACCCTCACGGAGATATGGCTATCTACGAGACGATGGTCAGGCTTACGAGAGGCAACGGAGCGCTCCTTCATCCTTATGTTGATTCAAAGGGTAACTTCGGTAAGCAGTATTCGAGAGATATGCAGTTCGCTGCACCCCGATATACTGAAGTCAGGCTGGAGAAACTCTGTGAGGAGCTTTTCAAGGGGATCGACAGGAATGCCGTCGATATGGTCGACAACTATGACGGTACTCTTAAAGAGCCTGTACTTCTTCCGGCGACATTCCCTTCGGTACTCGTAAATGCCAATCAGGGTATCGCCGTCGGTATGGCATCCAACATATGCTCATTTAACCTTAAGGAGGTCTGCGAAGCCACGATCGCATATCTTAAGGACAAGGATGCAGACCTGCTCGAGATAATGCCTGCGCCTGACTTCTCCGGAGGCGGTCAGATACTTTATGACAAGGAGCAGATGAGATCCGTATATGAGACGGGAAGAGGCTCTGTCATCATCAGAAGTAAGTATACTGTCGATAAGAAGAATAATCTTATCGAGATCACGGAGATCCCTTATTCGACAAGCTCCGATGCCATTATCGACAACATCGCCGACCTTGTTAAGCAGGGTAAGGCGAAGGAGATCAATGACATCAGGGACGAGACAGATCTCGACGGATTGAAGATAACCATAGACTGCAAGAGGGGAACCGATCATGATGCCCTCATGACAAAGCTCTTCAGGTTTACAAAGCTTCAGGACACCTTCTCCTGCAACTTCAATATCCTGATAAACGGTAATCCAAGAGTACTCGGCATCAAAGAGATAATCTCCGAGTGGCTCGACTGGAGACGCGGATGCCTGAGAAGGGAACTAGAGTTCGATCTTGATAAGAAGAAGGCAAGACTCCATCTCCTCGAAGGTCTCGAGATGATCCTTCTTGATATCGATAAGGCTATCAAGATCATCAGGAACACGGAACTTGAAGAGGATGTCATTCCCAACCTCATGAAGGGATTCGGCATAGATAAGATCCAGGCTGAGTATGTTGCAGAGATCAAACTCCGTAATATCAATAAGCAGTATATCCTCAACAGGGTTGCCGACAAGAAAAAGCTCATTGACGATATCGCCGATATTGAGGATACGCTCGGCAAGCCCAGGAGGATCGATAAGCTCATTGCCGATGGACTGAAGGCCGTTGCCGACAAGTACGGGCAGGACAGAAGATCCGAGATCGTAATGCAGGAGAATGTATCTACTTATGTTCCCACTATGCAGATAGCCGATTACAGGGTGCATCTCATGCTCACAAGGCACGGATATCTCAAGAAGCTCACTATGAACAGCCTTAAGAGGACTGATGATCTTAAGATCAAGGATGATGATGAGATCTTTATGGATATCGAGGCAGAGAACAGGTCGGAGATCCTGTTCTTCTCCGACAGGTGCAATGTCTATAAGGCTAAGACATATGAGTTCGCAGACACGAAGCCGAGCGAATTCGGTTCATTCCTCGCGAATGAACTTCAGATGGAGGAAGGTGAACGCATAGTCTTTATGCATGTTACCACGGATTATAAGGGACGTTTCATGATAGGCTTCATGAACGGTAAGGCTGCACTGTTCCCGGTAAATGTATACGAGACGAAGCAGAACAGGAAGAAGCTCATCAATGCATTCTCCGACAAGTCTCCGGCTGTATCCTTCCTTTGGCTGCCTGATGATGAGGATCCCGATCTCGTTGCAAGGTCAGATCTCAAGAAGGCTGTGGTATTCAAGGCGTCGCTTGTTCCTTTCAAGACTACGAGGACGACACAGGGTGTTCAGCTGCTCGTATCAAAGAAAGGCTCGCAGATGACCGAGATAGCACTTCTTTCCGAGGTTGGAATCAACGATCCCGAGTATTACAGGATCAGGAAACTGCCGGCAATAGGCTATTACATAAAGGAAGATTCATTCGACAGCAGACAGATTGGTTTTGAGGATCTTACGTGAGCAGTTCTTCGGATAATATTTTCGACAGGTACGAGAAGAATACTTCGAAAGGTATGGGGCACAAGGTGGCGGCAGCCGTCTGTGCCTTAATGCTTGTTATACTCCTCGGAGTCTTCATCTATAACGCCGTCAGCGAAAAGGAAGCTGTTTCCGTACTTCCCAGGTTTGAAGAAGCATTCAGGAACGGTGATTACAAGGAGGCCCTGGCAATATACAGGAGCGTCCATGATGAGATAGTCTCAGCAGATCCCGGCAAGGAAGAGGAATACAAAGAGCAGACCGAGACGATGGCTCAGATGGAGAAGATCGTCAGCGAGAAGCTTGAAGGCATTGAGAAGAAGGTAAGATATGAGCGTTATGTTCCGTCTCTTGCCGATATCCAGTTTATGGATTCCATGGAGGAACTTACGTCTTCGCAGATATCCAACTGGCTGCATGAACTTTGTGAGGAGTTCCTTCTCGGTACTATCGAGAAACCTGACATAATATTTATTTTCGAGCAGATGAGCCAGGTGGGCAATATCTCTGCTTCGGTCAATCCTCTGCTCAAGGAGATCGAGACGATAGAGATGGCAAGGGGTGACGTTCAGGCTGCCGAAGCATGTTTTAACGAGGGTGAATATGTAGGAGCCGTAAAGAGCTACTCAACCGTTCTCGATAAATATGACGGATTTGTCTATGATTTTTCTTCGAGGAGAGTCGAAGAGATAAAAGAGGTCATGTATGAACCTATGCTTACTGAAGGCGAACACATGATCGAGACATATAAATACTATTCGGCTGAGGACCTTCTTTCTGATCTGGCGGTCATATTCCCGGATGACGGAAGGATCAAATCAGATCTTATAGAGGCGACGAGCCATACGTCAGAAGTAAAGGAATACTACGGAAGTGTAGAGGTCATCTGCATCAGGGGCCTTATCTGCGATCCCAAGGCCGCATACAGGGATGGAATGAGTTCGGGCGCGAACGAAACACGTCTTACAGTGACCGAGTTTACGAGAGTCCTTGAAGCTCTGTATGAGAATGATTATGTACTGGTCGACCCTGAGGCGCTCGCAGATCTTTCGAATGATACATTCCTGCTTGAACAGTCCCTTAAGATCCCTGTCGGGAAAAAGCCGCTCATCCTCGTGATCGAGAATCTTGATTACAGTGCTCTCGGTTATGGTCAGGGAACCTGTACAAGGCTTGTCCTTAACGAGAGCGGACAGGTCTGTGCCGAGTATACGGACAGGAACGGACAGACTACCGTAGGCAGGGAGCTTGAGGCAATAGGAATCCTGGATGCTTTTGTTGAGGCCCATCCGGATTTCTCATATAACGGCTCGAAAGGCGTTATCTCTATATGCGGATATGAATCATGTTTCGGTTATGTCGTCGATCCTGATGAGGTCGATGACCGTAATCAGGCATATTCGGCCATGGGCATACCTCCGGTCGACTTTACGGATGAGGATATCGAATCAAACCGTAAGACCGTAGGAGACATAATGAACGTGCTCCTTGATACAGGCTGGAAGTTCGCTTCGTCAACTTACGGTAATATTAATGCCAGGGAGCAGAAAGCAGATGTCATCGTCTCAGATACAGAGAAATGGATCTCCCAGATAGGTTCGCTTACAGGAGAAGTCCATATGATAGTTTATCCCGGAGGAAACTATATCGACGGTTCGGATGAACGTGCAGAATACCTGAAATCAAAGGGTTTCAGGATATTCTTCGGTATCGGTTCGCAGCCGTATTACACTTACGGAAACAACTACCTGTATTACGACAGATCAGTGATCAATCCACAGTCCCTGAAGTCTTATGACTACTCCAGACTGTTCGGAAACAGGACTATTATGGACGAATCCTGACGGTCTGTTGTAACAAAAAAGAAGTGGAACGAAAGTAAAAAAATATATATAATTATAGAAAAGACAAAAGGCGAAAGGAGAAACGTCAATGGCTAAGCCTGACAGACTTTCCGAATATTTAAGCGATGAACCGCTGCTCTGGAGCGGCAGGAAATGCTATCTTGGACTTCCTATCTCATTTACGAGATACAGCTTTGATTCAAATAAGCTCTATGTGAAGACAGGTCTTTTTAATCTGAAGACCGAGGAGACTCTGCTCTACAGAGTTCTCGATATCCAGCTTAAGAGATCTCTCGGACAGAGACTCTTCAAGGTAGGAAGTGTTGTTCTGGTAACAGCCGATAAGTCCACGCCTAATATCGAACTCAAGAATATCAAGGGTTCAGAGAGAGTCCAGAAAGCTCTGAGTAATATAGTCGAGAAGGAAAGAGACGAGAAGAGAGTTCTCGGTAAGGAAATGTTCGGTGCTGCAGGTGCATTTGATATGGAAGGCGTCGAACATCCTATCGATACGGTCTGATCGTTCATAAGAGGTAATCGTGGAGACCAGGTTAGACAGATATAAAGGTGCCAGAGAGACTAAGATCAATAAGCTACGTGAGCTGATCGATCAGTCCGAGAATATCGTATTCTTAGGCGGTGCCGGAGTTTCCACCGAGAGCGGTATCCCGGATTTTCGAAGCGGAGACGGTATCTATAACCAGGAGAGCGGCCTTGCTTACAGGGCTGTTGATGTTATATCGCATTCTTTTTTCATGGAGCATCCTGAGGAATTCTATGATTTCTACAGGAGGAAGCTTCTTTATCCTGATGCAAAGCCTAACAAGGCTCATAAGGCTCTTGCAAGGCTCGAGCGTCAGGGAAAGCTCATGGCCATCATTACCCAGAATATCGATAAGCTCCATCAGGACGCCGGTTCGAAGAATACGATAGAACTTCACGGTTCCGTTTTCCGTAACCACTGTATGGATTGCGGGAAGAAGTTCAAGCTGGATTATATACTCGAGCATACAGGCGTTCCTCACTGCGACAGGTGCGGAGGTATCATCAGGCCCGATATCACTCTTTATGAGGAGAACCTGGAGCATGACAAAGTGGATGCTGCGATCAAGGCTCTGAAGAAATGCGATCTTCTCATCATCGGCGGAACATCCCTTACAGTTTATCCTGCTGCTACTTTTGTACAGTTCATCAAGCATAACAGGGTCGTTATCATCAACAAGAGTTCCACATATCTCGATCTGTCGGCGATGCTGACTATCCATGACAGTATCGGTGCGGTACTTGACGAAGCGATCCCGAAGAGAAGGACGAAGGAACAGCTCGAAGCGGCCCGTAAGCTGAAGGCAAAGAGGGAAGCCGCAGCACTTAGAGCACAAAAACGGCTCGAGAAGAAAGAGAAGGAAGGCAAATGACATCTGACAGAGATTTTTTTGCCCGGAAGTCTTCAGAATACGGCTCCCTTATAGGACAGAAAGAGAAGTCAAGCCGCCTGATGAGTGCAGAGCGGCTTGTTTTATTCATCATTGCTGCTGTCAGTGCTGTAGTTGGCCTTAAAGATGATAAGCCTGTTATCCTTACGGTCGGTATCATATTCTTTGTCCTGTTCGTTGCTCTCTGCTTTATGCATTCGAATATAAAGAAAGAGATCCGGAGGGCAAAGGCCCTCAAGGATGCGGCAGACCTTTATCTTTCAAGGATAGACGGAAAGTTCGAAGACCTGAAGATCACCGGTGAAGAGTATCTTGATATTCGCGATGACTATTCTTTCGATCTTGATATCTTCGGCAAAAGATCCGTTTATTCTCTGTATGTCGTAAGCGAATCGAAAGGCGGCAGAAAGCGTTTTGCCGATGAGTTGTCCGGAAAGATCACGGATATCGATATAAAGTCCAGACATGAAGCCGTGAAAGAGCTTATCGAAAAGAAGGAACTCCTTCTCGAATACCAGGCTCAGGGGAAGATAGGAAAGCTCGATAAGCCTCTGACGGCGATAGATAATATGTGCAGCGAGGGAAGACCTTTATCTTCATTTGCCCGTATGCTCATCTTTATCATGCCTCTGTTCTGGCTGATACCTGTTGCTTCTGTATTTCTGTTTCCCAAATACAAGCTCTTATCGGTATTATCCGTACTGATCATCCATCTTATCGTGTGGTTCTTTATTTCGTCGCGTTATGCGAACGGCTTTTCCGGAGTCGACAGGCTCTCGAGGCAGACAGAGGCCGTATTCAGGCAATTTCTCCTGATAGAGAAGGCGGATCTCACAGCTCCGGGGCTCAGGCGTCTCGTTAAGGGCGGCGCTTCCTCAGATAAAAAAGCGTCAGATGCATTCTCGTCGCTCTCTTTTACCTGCGGTGTTGCATCCTTAAGGTCACAGCCGCTTTTCGCTCTGATACTGAACAGTGTTTTTCCGTTCGACCTATTATCATATTCACTTCTATCGGGGTGGACTGAAAAGTATGGAAATGAAGCAAGGAAGAGCCTTGACAGTCTTTATGAGTTCGAAGCCGTAATGTGCTGCACATCGCCGTCGCTCATAAGCTCAGTCAGCACATTCCCGGAGGTTACCGACAGGACAGATGACCCGTCGGCAAATGCCTTTTTCGAGGGAAAAGATATTCTCCATCCGCTCCTGGATCCTTCTAAGGCGGTGTCAAACAGCGTAACACTGCATAATGATATAGCGCTTATCACCGGTTCTAATATGTCCGGAAAGACTACTCTCATAAGGACTGTCGGGATATGTGCCGTTCTTTCGTATATCGGTGCTCCCGTTCCGGCATCAGAACTTCGTCTTGGAAAGATGAGGGTAATAAGCTCTATGAGGATCGTCGATGACCTTGGCGAGGAGATGAGCACATTTAAAGCCGAGCTCATAAGGATATCGAAGATAGTTGATGCGTCCAGAGAGGGAAGGCCTCTTCTTTTCCTGATAGACGAGATCTTCAGGGGTACAAACTCGGCTGACAGGACCGAAGGCGCCCTCGTCGTCCTTCAAAATCTGTATAAACCATACATAACGGGAATGATGACAACGCATGATTATGCTCTATGTGACAAAGTTGAATCCCGTATCGATAAAATCGTTTATTATCACTTTTCCGAGAAGTATAATGATACAGGCATCTCGTTCGATTATAAGCTCCATCCGGGAGTATCGCATGAATCAAATGCGGCTTTCCTCATGAAGCTCGTCGGGATAACATGAAATGGTCAGGGGGATAAGGTTATGAGATCTTATATCGAGAATGTTGATTTTTTCAAGGGCAATGATCCTGAAGCGCTGGTTGCTAAGTATGGCTCACCGCTCTATGTCTATAACGAGGATATCCTCAGATCGTGCATGAGAACGGTCAGAGGCCTCATCACAAAATATGATTATACGTGCAATTTCTCGATAAAGGCCAATTCCAACCTCACTATTCTCAAGATAGCTCTCGAGGAGGGACTTAACTGCGATGCAATGTCCGAAGGAGAGATCAGGCTCCTTCAGAAAGCAGGCTTTACATCCGACAGGATCTTCTTTGTACCGAATAATGTTTCGGACAGTGAGCTTAAGTATGCGATCGATAACGGTATCCTTGTCAGCCTCGATAGTATCGACCAGATCGAGTCATACGGAAAGATAGCTCCCGGTACTGATATCGCCGTCAGGATCAATCCCGGTGTAGGCGCGGGACACCATCAGAAGGTTGTAACTGCAGGAAAGAATACTAAATTTGCAATTACCGTTGATAAGATCGATGAGATGATCGCGATGTGTGAGAAGTATGATCTTCATATCATTGAAGTCAATCAGCATGTCGGTTCGCTCTTTATGGATCCGGAGCCTTTCCTTAAGGCTGTCGAGACGCTTTTCGATGTGGCTAAGAGGTTTAAGGATCTTAAGTATATCGATCTCGGCGGAGGTATCGGAGCACCTTACCATAAGGTTTCAGAAGATGAGAAGCCTTTTGATTTCGATTCATTCAAAGAAAGACTTGAGAAGGAGCTTGACAGCTTTGTAGAGTCATATGGTCATGCACCGCTGTTCAAGATGGAACCCGGCAGATTTGTTGTATGTGAGAGCGGTATCCTTCTTGGCAAGGTATATGCCGTAAAGACAAGCTATGACAGGAAATATGCAGGTACCGACCTTGGTCAGAATATCCTTGTAAGACCTACGCTTTACGGTTCATGGCATGATGTTGAGATCTTAAGAAACGGTAAGGTCGTCGCTGACGGAGAGCGCGAGAAGATCACTATCGTCGGCAATATCTGTGAGAGCGGCGATAAGATCGCAGAGGACAGGGAACTTCCCGTGATAAAAAAGGACGATATCATCGCCGTACTCGATGCGGGTGCTTATGGATACTCTATGGCCTCTAACTACAATCAGAGACCCCGTCCTGCCGAGGTAATGATCACGTCTGACGGAGAGGTCCGTCTCATAAGGAAAAGAGACACGTTCGAGGACCTTTTCAGGGGATTTGACATCTGATCTTTGGAATAGAGCTCGAATATTACCTTTTTTTGCCATATTTTGTTCATATTTTATTGCCCGCGTACTTATTTTATATTAAAATATATACGGTTTTTGACAAAAATGTATTATACCTGAAAGGTTCGGTATCTAAGAGTATATGGACATTGAAGGGCTCAGTGCTTATTCATCTCTTATAGTCGATTATTCCGTCATAATGGAATTCGGCCGTTCCACAGTCTTCCTGAAGCTGATCGATCTGATCGCTGAGGGAGGCAAGGATGTCTATGTCAGCAAGTCCTTTAAGCTCTTTCATTACTGTGTGATACATCAGGGAGATGAGAGAAATACCTCTGCGGCAACTGCCATGAGGGATTTCTGCGGGATACTTCTTCAGAACAGGAAGCTCCATTCGGTTCAGACATCACGAACAGAAGACCTTTTACAGCTTACTGCCAATATCCCTGATCTTTGCATAGTCGCCACCGAGAAGTCGGTCTTTGTTAAGCGCCTTTTCGAAAAGAAGCCTTCATTTGCTCATGATATCTGCATCCTTTCGTCTGATAATGCTGATTACTATAAGGGTTCAGCCGACCTCTATGAGAATATGCCGGTTGAGGCTATAAGCCCTCTTGCGTCACTGAACAAGTATCTTGAAGCTCCCGTTTACTGTAATGTCGGCGATGTAGTCGTTACAGGGGACTCAAAGCAGATAACGCTTGTTAAGAGGATCAGTGCCGGTGCTGAGGGTATGGTATTTACGACAGATAACCCCAAGATCGTCGCGAAGATCTACCATAAAGGTGTTATTACGCCTCTTCGCTGGAATAAGCTTACCAAGATGGTCGCAATGGGCATCAGGACTCTAGGTATCTGCTGGCCCCAGGACCTTCTTTTCTACAGAGGCATCCCGGTAGGATATACGATGATGACCGGTAAGGGTAAGACGCTGGGTAATGTATTTGACGGCCCGGATGCCATAAAGGAGAACTTCCCTAAGTGGAAGAGAGTAGATGTCGTCAGCGTCCTCATCGATCTTCTCGAGAAGTATCTCTATCTTCATATGCACGATATCATCGCGGGCGATATTCAGCTCAAGAATGCCCTGTTATATTCTCCGAGTGCGATCTATCTTATCGATATGGACAGCGTACAGGTCGGCAATCTGCCCTGTCCCGTAGGTACTGAGGAATTTACGGATCCCAGGCTCTGGGGAAGGAATTTCTCCGAGTTCCTGAGGGTTCCGATGGATGAGGATTATTCCGTAGCGATGCTCGTATTCTCGATACTCTTCTGCGGACTCCATCCTTATGCGACAAGAAACGGCAAGGAGACTCTCCGTGAAGAGATCCTGGAGAAGAATTTCCCTTATACTCTCGATAACTCCTCGACGGAACATATCCCGAGGGGCGGCTATGATCATATCTGGGAATATCTTCCCGCCAATATCAGGCAGATGCTCTATGATGTATTTGCGCTCGGAAAGAGCTATGAAGCGATAGAATGGTATGATGCCGTTACCGAATACAGGGATGCTCTCAATAACAGGAAATTCGAGGATGAGGAAGCATATAAGGTATTCCCGAAGATGGACTATGATGCGCCTTCTGTTTCAGAAGAGGCTTCATCACCCGCCGGAAGGACGGCTTTTATGTCCAGGTTTGAGGAAGTTGCCGCAGGCGATGCCCTCGGAAAGCCCAATGTATTCTCGGGATCTTTGAGCGGTGCTGCGAAGGCTTCGAGGATGAATAACGTTTTTGCGCCTCTTCAGCCTTCAGAGCCTTCTCCCAATAAGGTTCCCTCAGGCGTATTCGTACCAAAAGCTAACGGAAATATACCGAAGTCCTCATCTGAGGAGAATAACGGCAATGAAGAAGATAAGCCCGTCTTCAAGAGATTCAAGGGCATATTCGGTCAGTAAACGGAGGTAATACAAATGGCAGAGAGTTTTAATGCATCGGATTTCGGAAGCAGTACCAAAAGGAGACTTCCTATCTGTTTTTGTCTCGATACATCCGGATCGATGATAGGTAATCCGATAAAGCAGCTCAATATGGGCCTTCAGAACTTTATCGCCTCTATCAAGGCTAATGATGATACAAAGAGCGCCACTGATGTCGCTATCGTAACATTCGGCTCCAAAGTCGATATCGTAATGCCTTTCGGAAAGATCAGGGACGGACTTCCCGAGATCTCAGCTTCCACGACTCTCACTCCTATAGGTGAAGGTATCCTTACTTCGCTCGAGCTCCTGAATGCCCGTAAGGAAGGCTATAAGGAAATGGGTATCAAGTATTATCAGCCGTGGCTCGTAGTAATAACTGATGGTGCTCCCCAGGGTCCTAATGCTATGGCTAACATGGAACTTGCCATAAAGGCCTGCAATGAGCTCGAGAGTGATGACAAGCTCGTTATCTTTAATATCGGTGTAGGAAACAGTGTTGACTTCGATATCCTGAGGAGACTTTCTAAGAAGAGGGAAGAGCCGATATCCGTTTCTTCCGGAGATTTCGGCAAGCTCTTTGAGTTCCTCGGTTCTTCGAGTTCTTCCGTAGTTTCCTCCGGAATGAGTGACGATGCACTCTATAACATATCTACAGAACCTGAAGGTGAGTCGGTGGATGTAGATGATTTCTTTAAGTTCATGGAAGAGTAACAGATGTCAGATATAAAAGTTGCAGCAGTTACATTGATGGGACAGAAACACCGCCAGAGAGGTGTTCCCTGTGAAGACAGTTCTTTAGCTCTTGAGAGGAACGGCGTTCACGTCGTTGCGATCGCAGACGGTGCAGGCTCCAAGCAGTATACACATGCAAGATACGGATCGGAATGCGCTGTAAATGCCATTGCGGATCTTCTTTGCGATAATTTTGACGTTATCTATAACGAGAACCGCGAGGCAGCCGTAAGGAGCCTTATCATCGCAGCTGTACATATCAGGTTTGCTGACCTTCTCGTTGAGCATAAGCTCGATTCGATCGAGAGGCTTTCATGTACTCTTCTTTTCTGTGCCGTTAAGGACAGAAGGATGATCATCGGGCATATAGGAGACGGACTTATAGCGAAGGTATCTTCATCCGGTATCAGCCCCTTGACGATGCCTCAGAATGATAATGCGGGAAAGACTTATTTTGTCACTGCAGCTCATGCGGGAGATTACTTAAGGATTATAAAGACTACGACTGATGATGTTCACGCCGTAACTCTTATGACAGACGGAGTACAGGACAGTGTCTATGATGAGAATTCCGGTCTTGTAAAGCCTGTTGTCGCCAGAATGGCAGAGACTCTTCAGAACGGAAGGGAAGAGAGTGAGAAGGAGATCACGTCGATCGTCGAGAAATATATAGTCGGAGCCAGCAACAACAGTGATGATTCCTCTTTCGGAGTGATGCTGTTTTCTGATACCAAGGCTCCCGATACGTCTGTATTCCCTTCATCTGCCGAAGCCTTTCCAAGGACCGATAAGTCTTTCAAGGATCTGCAGGCAGAACTTGCGCCTCTCGTTAAGAAGGCAAGGAATATCATGATCCAGGCCAAGGCGGTCGCTTCGCCCGCTGAGACTGAGGATTCCAAGTCGAGGACCAATGAGACGGACGAGGCTGCGGAAGTTACAGCTTCGAAGATGGAAAACATAAGCGAGAGTGCAAAAAGACAGTCGTTTCTTATGTATATACTTGTCGCAGTCGAGACAGTTGCGATAATATTATTGTTGTTGAAGATATTCTTCTTCTGATGGCCGGAGGTTTTATGAACAGAGAAGAGAAGAAATATGAGATATTACCCGGAGTACAGATACCTGATCTTGATCAGATATTGAATGCCGCATCCGATTTTTCATCCCCCGGTGTTGAGGGTATCGAGCTCGATCCTAAGAAAGCCGCCAGGCATAGTGCGCCTGCAGCAGCTGCACCTACGAGCGGTGATATCGCGAAGCTTCAGGAACTCGGTCAGAAGGTCGCTGATGAGGAAGAACGCACACAGGCCGAGAGCCGTAAGCGCATGGAGGCTATCAAGAGCCAGGTCGTTGAACCCGGATCTCTTTCCGATCTTGCAAAGGCTGCAAAGAGCGAGATGAGCGAAGAGAGAAGAAAAGAGATAGAGAAACTCCAGGAAGAGCAGGCTAAGGCAAAGGCAGAGGAAGAAGCCAAGATGAAGGCCCGTGAGGAAAGAAGGCTCATGCAGCAGAAATCCCTCCAGGAGACACTTGCAAAAAAAGCTGCAAAGGCCGAAGAAGAGGCTAAGGCAAATGCTGATGTTAAGACCGATACCGACGTAAAGCCTCAGGATGAGCCTAAGGATAAGGCCGATACAGAAGTGAAAGCTCCCGATCAGCAGACCGGGAAGAAAGAAGAAAAGAAGACTTCTGATACTTCAGCCCGCAATGATGATGACTATAAGGCATGGGTAAAGGCAAAGAGAGAAGCTGCCATGAAGGAGCAGGCTCAAAAGGAAGCCCTTAAGAAGGCAGCTGAGGCTCCTGTTAAAGAGCAGGATGGAAAGCCTTCCGAATCGAAGAGCGAAGAAAAGGCTGAAACTGAAGTAAAGACTGAGACCGAACCTGAGAAGAAGGATATCGGCAGTATCGCTTCAGACAGTCAGACTATGGATGATTTCTCGGAATTCCTCTGATCTTGATCAGAATATAAGCACGAGTACAAGATAAATGACATCAACGGCAAGGGCGGCGAGACTTATCGTCGCCCATGTCTTTTTAACTGAGAATCCCATACGTTTCTTCAGATGGTCATGTACGGGCGTCGTAAGATTCTTCAGGATGATTATCTTCTTGTGTGTCAGTCTTCCGATGGTGATCTTCACGATAGAGAGTCCTCCGTCGAGAAGGAAGGGAAGACCGAGGATCAGATATGCAAAAGGAAGCTTAAGGTACATCGAATAGAATGCTATAAAATACCCGATAGCTCTTGATCCTGCGTCTCCCATGAGGACTTTGCTAGGGTTGAAGTTAAAGATCAGATATGCAAGAAGACATGAGATCATGGCAAGTCCCGGAACGGCTTTATATATATCGAGAGTGCCGTTTATGGCAGATGTCAGCATAAATGCAGTAAGGGTCAGGACTGTTACTGTGCCTGACAGTCCGTCGACGCCGTCCGTAGCATTAGTCGCATTTATAGATGTTGTTATGAGGAGTATTGCAAGGAGCATATAGATCGGAGCAGATATCTCAAAGGAATATCCCGTAATCCCGATCGTGACATCCGTGTCAAATGATATAACATAGAATACTGCACCTCCTGCAGCTACGATAAAATCAAGACCGCCCTTGATATACTCGCCCCAGGGATTCCTGGCCCTGTCGTCGAGATATCCGAACAGCATCGAAAAGAGTACGAATATCATTGCATAGATCAGACCTGCTCCGGTAAAACCGAAGATAAGTGAAACGAGAACGAATATGATGACAAAATAGATACCGACTCCGGTCGGTTTTCCTATATTGACTTCACTTCCGGGTGCGTACAGACGGCCTCTGTCATGCCCGAGGAGCTTCCCGCCCAAAGGAAGGAACTTCATGCAAAGAAATGTCAGTATAAAACCCAGTGATACAGATAAGACTATTCTCGTAACTTCATTCATAATATAAACACCTGAAAAGATTTCTATTATTGTACTACAATTTATATTATAATCATTAAGTTAAAATATGAAACGAGGCATAATGTATGGATCATAAAAAGGAAATAGCAGTCAGATTGTCAAAGATCACGGGGCTTTCCGAGGAGGAGACATTTAAGCTCCTGGAGATACCCCCTCAGCTCGATATGGGAGATTTTGCATTCCCGTGTTTTGTACTTGCCAAGACTCTGAGGAAGGCACCCCCGATGATCGCGGCAGATATTGCGGCAGATGAATCTTTGAAGGATTCCGTATTTGAAGCTAAGAACGTCGGACCTTATGTCAACTTCTTCATAGACAGATCACATCTTGCATCCCAGACGATCAAAGACGTGCTTTCCTCCGGAGACGGCTATTCATCTTCTGATGAAGGCAGCGGAAAGAATGTCATTGTCGAATTCTCTTCGCCCAATATCGCGAAGCCTTTCCATGTCGGCCATGCATTCACCACTATCCTCGGCAATTCTCTCTCGAGGATCTATAAGAAGCTCGGATATAACGTTATCAGGATGAACCATCTCGGCGATTACGGCACCCAGTTCGGTAAGCTCATAACAGCTTTCAGGCTTTGGGGTGACGAGGATAAGCTGAATGAGGACCCGATAACGGAGCTCCTGAGGATCTACGTGAAGTTCCATGAAGAAGAGAAGAACGATCCTTCGCTTACTGAGAGTGCGAGGGAGAACTTCAAGAAACTCGAGGACGGATGTCCTGAGGAGGTTGCTCTCTGGAAGAGATTCCGCGATATGAGCCTTGTTGTTTTCGAGAAGCTCTATAAGAGGCTTCATGTTGAATTTGATAACTATAACGGAGAGTCTTTCTATTCTGACAAGATCCCTGCTGTCGTTGATATGCTCAGGGAGAAAGGACTTCTTACCGAGAGCCAGGGGGCACAGGTCGTCATGCTCGACGAATATGACCTTCCTCCGTGCATTATTCTTAAGAGCGACGGAACTACGATCTACGCTTCAAGAGACATTGCGGCTGTGCTCTACAGGAAAGAGACATATAACTTCGATAAGAATATATATGTCGTCGGTATTCCCCAGGCACTTCACTTCAGACAGGTATTCTCTGTCCTTAAGAAGGCCGGCTATGAATGTGCCGATAACTGTGAGCATGTAGGTTTCGGTCTCGTTAAGTTCAAGAATATGAAATTCTCGACAAGAGACGGAAATATCGTACTTCTTGAAGATCTTCTCAATGAGGCTGTCGCCAAGACAAGAGAGGTCATCGTTGAGAATGCGAAGACAAGAGGCACCGATATGACCGAGGAAGAGATCGACGATATCGCCGAGAAGGTAGGTATCGGAGCTGTCATCTATACTTATGTCAAATCCGGAAGAGAGCGTGATATCGTCTTCTCATGGGAAGAGATGCTCGACTTTGAAGGAGATACGGCTCCTTATCTCATCTATACTTATGCAAGGACGAGATCGATCCTGCGTAAGGCTGCTGAGAACGGTATCGACTACAGTACCGATAAGGAAAAGGCTTCACTCCTTACATCAGAAGAGGAATATGCTCTTATCAAGAGTATTGCCGATTTCCCCGGAAGCGTTAATAAGGCCGCAGCGTCTAATGAGCCTTTCATGATCTCAAGGCAGATCAGTCTTATCGCGAGGAATTTCAACAGATTCTATAACAATTCAAGGATCATCAACCTTGAGGATGAGGACCTTAAGAAGGCGAGACTCCTCCTCTGCGAGGCTGTCTGCGATATCATTTCCGAGGGACTCGACCTTCTCGGTATCGATGTAGTTGAGAGGATGTAAGCATGAGCGAAGTCAGTCTTTCCACGATGCCTAACTTCAGGGATATCGAGTATGAACGCCCTGATATCAAAGAGTTTGAAGAATTCGTAAGGTCTTTGAGGCTCAAGCTCATGACAGCCCAGGATCTGACCATCACGATGGATACGATCCTTGAGTATGAGAAATATATAAGCAGGTTTGATACGATGTATGCCCTTTGCAACATCCTTCATGATCTTGATACTTCAAATGAGTTCTATACGAATGAACTCGAGTTTTTCGATGAGGCTTTTGCAAATGTATCTGAACTGTCATCGCTCGTTCTCACGAGCATCCTGAACTGTCCCTGTGCTGATGAGATCAGGGAGAAGTACGGAGATATGATCTTCCGTAAGGCCGTAAATCAGAAGGAGACAGTATCAAAGGAGATAATTGACGAGCTCGTTAAGGAATCGTCCCTTGAGAATGATTATTCGCAGATACAGTCTGAAGCTTCAATACCTTTTATGGGTAAGGAACTGAACCTTAGCCTTTTGTCTCCTTATCTCGAGTCAACTGACCGCAAGGTCAGGAAAGAGGCTCATAAAGCCCTTGATGACTATTATTCATCGAAGAAGGAGGAGTTCGACAGGATCTATGACGAGCTCGTAAAGGTTAGGACTGAGGCCGCGCAAAAGCTTGGTTACAGCTCATTTACGGAACTCGGTTATAAGAGGATGGAGCGCTATGACTATACGAGGGAGGACGTTGAGCGGTTCAGGGATGCCGTAGTCCGCTATATCGTTCCGATCACGGTTCAGATCAGGAAGCTCCAGAAGGAAAGGCTTGGAGTTGACGAGCTGATGTTCTACGATCTTCCTGCGCTCTTTCGAAAAGGGAATCCCGTTCCCAATGTGCCCGGAGAGGGATATGAGAGAGTAGCGGGCAACTTTTTCGAGAAGATATTCGATGTTGATCCGAGTTTCTTCGATGTATTGTCCGAGCATGGTTTTACAGATCTTCTTTCGAGGCCGAATAAGTCGACAGGCGGATACTGCATGTATCTCGAGGACTATTCGATACCTTTTATCCTTATGAACGGCAACGGAACGGCAGATGATGTCGCGACGATCGTTCATGAAGGCGGTCATGCATATGCAGCGATAAAGAGTGCGGAGGTGTCACCGTTTGTTGAATGTCTGTCTCCAACACTGGAGACGTGTGAGATCCATTCAACTTCGATGGAGTTCCTGTCTTACCCTTATATGGAGATGTTCTACGGGGATAAGGCCGATCAGTACAGACAGCTTCATATGACGCAGGCTCTGCTGTTCCTGCCTTACGGATGCATGGTAGACGAGTTCCAGCACATAATCTATGACAGGCCTGATCTGACGCCTGAACAGCGTCATCTCGTCTGGAAAGAGCTTGAGCTTAAATACCAGCCTTATATTGTATATGATGAGGATCATCCTTTTCATTCGGGCGGAGGTGCCTGGATGAAGAAGGATCATATCTTTACCACGCCTTTTTACTATATCGATTACTGTCTTGCTCATATCTGCGCACTTCAGCTCTGGGATGAGTCCCTGACCGATCAGAAGTCCGCACTTATAAAGTACAATAAACTCTGCGAATGCGGCGGTACCGACACTTTCCTCGGTATATTGAGGATGGCGGGGCTCGAGTCGCCTTTCGATGTCGATGTCATAAAGAGACTTGCATTCAGTGTCTGCAGGTTCCTGGAACTCTAAGGTGGCAGAATGAAGCTTCCCCAGGGTTTTAAGGACAGTATTGAAGACTTTTTCAGCCGTGCAGGGATACCGCTCGACGGTTTCTACGAGAGCTTTGATACGGATGGTGAGAAAGGCATAAGGATAAACCGTCTCAAGGTAATCGAAGACGGATATGAGAAGATATTATCCGACCTTTCACAGAAGACAGATCCTGTCACATGGTGCAGTTCGGGCTTTTATACGGACGGCGAGCCTTCAGGCAACGATCCCTATTACCATGCGGGAGTCTACTATCCCCAGGAGCCTTCCGCTATGCTTCCCGGTGAAGTAATGAATGTTAAGCCCGGTGATACTGTCCTTGATCTCTGTGCCGCACCCGGCGGAAAAGCTGTAAGGATGGGTGAAGACCTTCAAGGTGAAGGACTTCTTATCGCAAATGAGATCAATGCCAACAGAGCAAAAGCGCTTCTCCGCAATATCGAGAGGATGGGGATCGAGAACTGTATAATCCTTAACGAGACTCCGGAAAAACTCGCAGATAAGCTCTACGGCTTTTTCGACAAGATACTTATAGATGCTCCGTGCTCGGGTGAAGGCATGTTCAGGAGAGACCCCAATGCCGTTAAGAGCTGGGAGAGGTTTGGCCCGGACACATGTATACCCATGCAGAAAGATATACTCGACAGTGCGGATATAATGCTCAAGACGGGCGGTGAACTCGTATATTCCACATGCACATTCTGTGAAGGTGAGGATGAGCTCCAGATCAAGAGCTTTATGGAGCGTCACCCGGGATACAGGATAGTTCCTCATCCCGAGATCGAAGGCGTTACACATATGCCTGACGGATCGATGAGGATCCTGCCGCATGTCAACAGGGGAGACGGTCATTTCTGCGTTCATCTCATAAAGGAGAGCGGAACAGACCGCGAATATAAGACAGAGAAGCTCCCGGCTTATAAGATGAAGCGCAGCGACAACTACGGTTTTGGTAAGTCAAGGGAAGCCATGATGTCATTCCTTAAGGATATCCTTACCGATGATGCCTATTCACATCGAAAAGAAAGATATACCAGGGACTTTATGGTCAGGGACGGCAATATCCATATTATGCCGCTGCCCGAACAGGCCCTAAGGGGACTTAAGACTGTAAAGACCGGTCTTTATCCCGGAGAGATAAAGACAACATCAACGGAAAGACTGTTTGTTCCGTCCCATTCCTTTGCGCTGACACTTCGAGATGAAGAGATCTGCGAAGACAGGAAAGTGTCTCTTAAACGTGATGACGAAAGGCTTATGAGATATCTGAAGGGTGAGACTATCGATCTTACCGAAGAAGAGAAAGCGGCATTGGTCAGGAACGGATATATCGTTCTCGAAGCAGATGTATTTCCGGTCGGTCTGGGCAAGGTTTCCTCTGACGGAAAGGTCAAGAACCTCTATCCGAAAGCCTGGAGGATAATGTGAGCTAATCCACGCTGTGAGAACAGTTGTGCGCCTGTCAGGGATAATTGACCGAGGCGTTTTTTCAGTGTTAAAATCATGACTGAAACAAAATGACCCGGGAGGTATTTTTATATGGGTAGAACGATATTCGAAGGATCAGGTGTAGCTGTTGTAACGCCATTTAATAATGACGGTATTGATTTTGCAAAGCTTGAGCAGCTCGTGGAGTTCCATATAAAGAACGGAACAGATGCCATCATCATCTGCGGTTCCACGGGTGAGGCTGCAACGATGCCAGATACGGAGCATATCTCCGCCATCAAGTGCTGTGTTGATGCAGTCGCCGGAAGAGTTCCCGTTATTGCAGGAACAGGTTCGAATGACACGGCTCACGGTATAAAGCTGTCAAAGGCTGCCGTTGATGCAGGATGCGATGCGATCCTTTCCGTTACTCCTTACTATAACAAGTGTACCCCCGAGGGCCTGTACAGACATTACAAGCTGACTGCAGAGAGCGTTGACTGCCCCGTTATCCTCTATAACGTTCCTTCCAGGACTAATGTCAATATCTCTCCGATGTGCTTTACAGGCTTGCCGACATCGAGAATATCGTTGCAGTAAAAGAGTGCAACTTCTCGCAGGTCCCCGAGATCTACAGCAAGTGCGGTGACAGATATACACTCTATTCAGGTGAGGACGGACTTGCTGTTCCCATGGTATCCTTAGGAGCAAAGGGTGTTATCTCCGTTATAGCCAATATCGTTCCCGCTTATACCAGCAGGATGATACATGCATATCTTGACGGTGATACAAAGACTGCAAGGGATATGCAGATCGACATAATCCCTCTCGTAAAGGCTATGTTCTGCGAAGTCAATCCTATTCCCGTAAAGGAAGCAATGAACATCCTCGGAATGAATGTCGGTCCCTGCCGTCTGCCTCTGTGCGAGATGAGCGCGAAGAATCACGAGTACGTAGCTTCTGTTCTCGAACAGTTTGATACATCTGCAATAAAGGAATTCTTTTCCTAATAATCAAGACAGGAGTCTTAAATAATGGCAACAAGGATATTTATGAACGGCTGCCTCGGCAGGATGGGTAGAGCCATCACGGCCATGGCAGATGCAAGTGAGGATTTTGAGATAGTAGCAGGCGGAGATCTGTTTGATGCCCCCGAGGGCTTCAAATATCCTGTATACAAGGATTCTTCCGAGTGCAAGGAGGATTTTGACGTAATAATCGATTTCTCCAATGCCAAGGCGGTCCCTGCGGTCCTGGATCTTGCTCTTTCAAGGAACAAGCCCCTGGTTCTCTGTACTACAGCTATCGATGAGGAAACTCTGAAGAAGGTCGATGAAGCATCTTCTAAGATCGCGATCTTCAAGTCCTCCAATATGAGCTACGGAATGAATGTCCTTTTCGAGCTGGTAAAGCAGGCTACGAGAGCTCTCTATCCCGGATTTGATATCGAGATCGTAGAGGCTCACCACAACAGGAAGCTCGATGCTCCTTCGGGAACTGCATATACTATCGCCGAATGCATCAACAATGAAGCAGGCGGAGATCTTGAATATGTCTACGACAGGCATTCCAGGAGTCAGAAGAGAGACCCTAAGGAGATTGGCATTTCGTCTATCCGCGGAGGAAATATCGTAGGAGAGCATGAAGTATACTTTATTAGTGACGAGGAAACTGTTAAAATATCACACAGTGCCGCCACGAGGGATGCTTTCGCGAGAGGTGCGCTGACAGCCGCTTCATATGTTAAGAACGCGGCTCCCGGGTTTTATTCGATGAAGGATGTCGTCGAGAAGATACTCGGAAAGTAACAGTTTTTTGGAGGAATGAATCAGATGTTCACTTTTTTACTTGAGGATACTACCCAGGCCGCTGCAGGCAGTACGATGATGAGCGCATTCGGCTCCATCGCGATGATCTTCATCTTCCTCGGTCTTATGTATTTTATGGTCATGAGACCACAGAAGAAGAGGGAGAAGGAGCTCCGTGCACAGATGGATGCCATGAAGATAGGTGATACGATCATTACTATCGGCGGTATCGTGGGAGTTCTTGCTTCGCAGGATGATGATACGGTTACGATCTACTCTTCCGTAGCAAATACGCCTATCAAGTTCCAGAAGGCAGCTATCCAGACGGTTGTACCCAGAGACGGTGTTAATAATGCCGATAAGAAGGTAAAGGAAAAGAAAGAGAAGAAGGAAAAGAGATCGGAAGATACTGATTCCGAAGAGTAATATGGGTCAGATACCTGACAGTGTTATTGAAGAGATCCTGTCGAAAGCCGACATCGAATCGGTAGTAGGACGATATGTGACATTTACAAAGAGGACCGGACAGAATCTGTTCGGTCTTTGTCCTTTTCATTCGGAGAAGACTCCTTCTTTCTCGGTATCGCTGAGCAAGGGGATATATCACTGCTTCGGATGCCAGAAGGGCGGAAATGCCATCAGCTTTATAATGGAAGCAGAGAAGCTTTCATATCCGGAAGCCATAAGGTTCCTGGGTCAGCAGTACGGAGTAGAAGTACCCGAATTCTCGACAGGCAGATCTAATGATGAATTAAAGAGGAAGAAGGAACGCGTATCCGCGCTCCTGAACGATGCAGCCTCTTTTTATTCATCATGCCTTAAAGGCGCTGACGGTAAGGCAGGAAGGGATTATGCCAGAAAGAGGCAGCTGTCCGATGAGACTGTCGCCGAATTCGGTATAGGATATGCTCCCGAAGGCTGGGACAGACTCTATAACCACCTTTTATCCAAAGGATACAGTGAGGACGAGATGAAGGGCAGCGGCCTTTTTACCGTATCCTCAAAGACCGGGAAGCTCATCGATCTGTTCAGGGGAAGGCTGGTTTTCCCGATATGTGACGTATTCGGAAAGACGATCGCTTTCGGCGGCAGGAATCTCGGTCCTGAACTCCCTAAGTATGTAAATTCACCCGATTCGCTCGTTTATAAGAAGCAGGATCATCTCTATGCATTAAACGTCGCGAAAAAGGCAAAGGATAACAGGCTGATCATCGTCGAAGGCTATATGGATGCGATCGCCATGCACCAGGCAGGCGTTAAAAATGCCGTTGCTTCCCTCGGTACTTCATTTACCGATTCACAGCTGAGGCTTGCTTCGAGATATGCCGATGAGGTCATCTTCTTCTTCGACAGTGATAAAGCAGGTAAGAACGCCGCCATCAGGGCGATCAAGATGATGCTCCGTTTCCAGAAGAAGATGTCGGGAATGAGGATCATGATCAAGATAGCATGTGTACCCGATGGCAAAGACCCTGATGAATATATAAAGATCAACGGTAAAGAGAGTTTCTATAATGTCGTAAAGAATGCGAAGGATGTAGATGACTATCTTTTCGACAGGGCATATGACGATAACTGTGATGATACAGGCAAGCTCGATACTTACAGATTTCAGGAAGATATAATCATGTACGGCTCTTGGCTGTTTGATGACCTGAAGAGGGAAAAGCTCGCCAGTTCAAGTGCGCAGTATCTCGGTGCCAACTATGAGACTATCCTCAAAAGGATGGAGGATCATGCTCTTCAGGATGAAGGGAAGGCGCGTCAGAATGAGATGCGCGAGGCTGAAAGGGCCAGGGAAAATGACGTCAGATCAAGACAGGAGGAACAGAACGAGGCAGATAATACTGCTGCCGCGAAGCCTGTCTCCGAGATCAGGGATGATCTTGTATTTGCCCAGGAACTCAAGGTCTTCGTATATGCCGTAAGACTTAAGGATCTCCTCTTTAAGGATGTTGATGAGGAAGACAGGATAAAGGTTTCTGATTTTTACGGTAAGAATATGAAACGCATCGTTTCTTTCTTCCTTGAGCGTTCCGACAGCAGTTACGGGATCCAGGAATCATTCCTCCTGAATGAACTTCAGATGACTGTCCTTAACGGCAAGCCTGCCGAAGAAGTCTATCTTAATGCGGCTGATATGTTTGAGAGAAAGAGCGCATCTGATAAGGCGCGTGTCGATGAATATCTTATGGCACTCTATGCCCTCCGCAAGAAGAAACTCGATAATCTCGAGAAGTCGCTCGTTTCAAAGCTTGCCTATGTCAGCGGAGATGAGAAGAATGAGGTTACATCAAAGCTTAGGAAGATCTCCGAATGGCGTGACAGGATCCTTGCAAAGGAGGAGAAGATTTGAAAGACTATCTCCCTTTGAGGCTCAAGGCTGTCTATGATACTGTTTCTTCCGACCTGAAGGGAAGGCTCATCGATGTCGGTTCCGATCACGGATATCTGGCGCTTTACACACTCGAGAATGGTACTGACAGGGTCGTCTGTACGGACATACATAAGGCTCCTGCCGAGAAGACTATGAAATGCCTTAAAGATAACGGTTTCGAAGACAGGAGCGAAGTCTTCTGTACGGACGGTCTGGACGGTGTAGATCTTCTTGAAGGCGATGTCATCGTAATGGCCGGACTTGGCGGCAACAACATGACCGATATCATGAAACGTGTGGTCGACGGCAGGGACAGTAATATCGTAAAAAGCCTTGTCTGGTGTCTTCAGCCGCAGAAATCGATCGATGTGTTAAGGGAGTATTTTTCGAAAGAGGGTTTTGAGATCACCGATGAGAGAGTCTGCTTTGACAGGGGCATCTTCTACCCCATAGTCAAAGCTGTCTATACGGGTGTTCCGTATGAACTGTCCTTGAGCGACAAGTATTACGGTAAGGTCTTTCAGAAGAGATTTGAATCCAAAGAGAGAGATGTGATCGAATACTTTGTAAGACTCGATTCAAGGTATAAGATAAGAGCTAGAGGTGACGGGGAAGTATCAGAACTTATAAAGGAGAGAGGCTTATGACAAAGGCAGCCGATATCATCAGGTGGATGGATCAGAAGTTTCCCAGGGAGACAGCGGAAAGCTATGATAATCCCGGTCTTATCACCGGATCAGCCGATGCTCATGTATCGTCTGTAGTATTGTCCCTTGATGCTACCGAAGATGCATGCGAATGCTGTATCGCCAATGACGCATCGCTCCTTATCACACATCATCCGCTGATCTTCGGCGGTCTTATGAGTGCTGCGACAGACGGTGCATCCGGATATACAGGCAGGATACTTTCGATGCTCATAAAGAATGATATATCGTGTTTTGCGGCTCATACCAATCTTGATAAGAACGAAGAATTCTCCAACAAGATCATAGCTTCCAGGATCGGATGCGAGAAGGACGATGCACGACCCGTCGATGGTGCTTCATGCGGCGTTATATTTGATCTTGAGGATTCTATGTATCTCGGAGATTATATCGATCTGGTAAAAGACGGTCTGGGAGTAACAGGAGTCATCACGATATCACCCCTTTCGAAAAGGGTCAGGAAGATCTTTGTACAGGGAGGCGCCTTTGACGGAGACAGTCTTGAAGCAATAGCAGCTTCAGGTACCGATGCAGTCGTATCAGGCGAGATCAAGCACCACCATATGGTCATAATGGACAGCCTCGGGATAGCGGGTATAATCGCAGGGCACAGGGAGACCGAACAGGTATATCTTCAAAACTTGGCAGATAAGTTAAGCGAGAGCTTCCCCGACGTGAGATTCTTGGTCAGTTTGTAACTGTACAATCCATGCTTTTATATATAGAATAGTTACGTTATCTGACCCGGCCCAGATGATCGCGGGCACCATACGGGTAATTCCCGGTGCGTGAGGAAAGTCCGGGCTCCACAGGACAAGGGTGCCGGGTAACGCCCGGTGAAGGCAACTTTAAGGAAAGTGCAACAGAAAAGAAAACCGCCTTCATCCCCGGATGAAGGTAAGGATGAAAAGGCGAGGTAAGAGCTCACCGGCGGTATGGAGACATACCGGCCTTGTAAACCCCACCCGGAGCAACGTCGCGGTAAGGCATCAACCGTGGTCCGCGGGCCTTTAGGGGACGGCTTGAGACGTATGGCAACATGCGTATTAGACAGATGATCGTCAAATACAGAACCCGGCTTACAGGCCGGATCGGATGACATTTTATTAAACAGGAGGAAGGGCAATGTCAGCAGAATCTTATTTGAGCAGAGGAGTATCTCCTACCAAGGATGAGGTAAAGGCTGCGGTAAAGAATCAGGATAAGGGAGTTTTCCCCGGAGCATTCTGCAAGCTTATTGAGGATATGGCAGGTGATCCTGATTATTGTACGGCTCTTCATGCTGACGGTGCGGGCACCAAGTCTTCCGTAGCATATCTTATGTTCAAGGAGACGGGTAATTATGACTGGTTTAAAGGTCTTGCCCAGGATTCCCTTGTAATGAATACCGACGATCTGGCATGTGTCGGCTGTTATGAGAATCTTTCTCTTTCCAATACGATCGGAAGAAATGCACACAGAGTTGACGGTAAGGCTATTGCCAAGATAATCGAAGGTTATGATGAGATGATCGCCAAGCTCTCGTCTCTCGGGGTCGGTATCAAGATGTGCGGCGGAGAGACTGCCGATGTCGGTGATCTTGTTGGAACTCTCATCGTTGATTCCACCATCGTTGCAAGAGTAAAGAGATCTGATGTCATCAATGCAGCTAATATCAAGCCCGGCCACGTAATAGTAGGACTTGCTTCTTTTGGTCAGGCTACATATGAGGATTCCTATAATTCGGGTATCTCTTCGAATGGCCTTACTGCTGCAAGGCATATGCTCCTTTCAAATTACTACTATGAGAACTATAAGGAGTCTTTCTCTTCGACTCTTGATGAGACAAAGGCTTACTGCGGTAAGTTCAGGCTCACGGATAAGCTCCCTTATTCCGAACAGACGGTAGGTGAGGCTATCCTTTCTCCCACGAGGACGTTCCTTCCCGTGATCGTTCCTGTTCTTGAGAAGTACAGGGACAGCATCTCCGGCATCATCCACTGCACAGGAGGCGGACAGGCCAAGTGCAGGGATTTTGGTAAGAACATAAGGATAGTAAAGGACAATCTTTTCGAACTGCCTGCTATCTTCAAGGTAATAAGCGAATCCGGAGAGATCCCCATGAAGGAGATGTTCCAGGTATTCAACTGCGGACACAGGATCGAGTTCTACTGCGATGAATCTGTTGCTCCCGGAATAATCGATATAGCGAAGTCGTTTAATATAGATGCGAAGGTCGTAGGACATGTCGAAGCTCTTCCTGAAGGATCTGAGAATGAGGTAGTCATCCGTTACGCCGGAGAAGAATATCTTTACAATTAAGTTATAAAGCTGATCCTGCCTTGAAGTCACGGGTAAGATAGTATATCGTAAAATTATGTTGATCTGTTCTACGATCTCATAATCTATCTTAAAGTGAGGTAAGGAACTATGGAAGCAATCAGGAAATATGTTTGCGAATTCATCGGAACTGCCGTTCTTGTCTTTGCCGCCTGCGGTACAGCAGTCGTAACAGGATGTAACGGCGCAGATCCTTCTAACGGAGGATATCTTCTTACGGCTCTGGCTTTCGGTCTCGTTATCGTAGCAATGGCTTATTCCATCGGTAACATCTCCGGATGTCATATCAATCCTGCAGTATCTCTCGCGATGCTCATCAACGGTAAGCTCAGTGTAAGGGATTTCTTCGGCTATCTGGCATCCCAGCTGTTAGGCGGTGCTTTCGGTGCACTCCTGCTCAGGGTCCTTCTCGGATCGGACAATTCTTTCGGTGCGAACGGTCTTTATGACGGAAGCATCTTCAAGTCTCTTGTTGTCGAGATCATTCTGACATTTATATTTGTCCTCACGATCCTCGGTGTTACGAGCAAGAAGGAATTCTCGAATGTTGCCGGTCTCGTTATCGGATTCACGCTCACACTTGTTCATATCTTCGGTATCCACTTTACGGGTACATCCGTAAACCCTGCAAGGTCGATCGCATCGGCACTCTTCAATTCCGATGCAATGCCTGACGTATGGGTATTTATCGTAGGACCTCTTGCAGGTGCTGTCATTGCTTCCTGCGTATTCATGATCTTCATGTCGGAAGAGCAGCCTGCAAAGAAGAAATAAGATATATAATCTCTGATCGACAGGAGCCGCTTCTTTCGGGAGCGGCTCCTTTTATATTTCATGCAAAAATGCCACGTATTAATGTAATTTTATGCTAATATAATATTTGCAAATAAGAAACGGAGTTTATATATGCCTGAAGATCTTGTATTTGAAGACCTTGTAAAGAGAGATAACGGCAAACTTGGCAAGCTCTTTCCCGTTTTCTCGATAACAGCTTTTATCCTTTTCGCCGTGATCTTTAATCTGGCTCCGATAATCCTTTTCAATTATAACGGTATCTATTTTACGGGTATGCTGACTCTCGGAGTCGGATATCTTGTATTCAGGGCTATAAAGAATCTCAATATCGAATTCGAATATGAGATATTCAATGACATGATGACATTTACGAAGATCCTGAACGGCAAGAAGAGGATTGTCCTGACTGAATTCTCGATCAGGAACTGCGAATTCATAGGACCCGTCACGGAAGACAGGTTTATCGATGATGCAGACAGGACGGATTTCTCGTTTAACTGTACCGGTAAGCGTGATGTTGATATTGATTCCGATATGGTCTGGTATACGCTTGTTTCCGACAACAGCGGAAGATATGCCGTTTTCTTTGATTTTTCATATGATATGTATCCTATCTTCAGGAGATATAATGCCCACAGGACGGCTGTATTTAAGATCCCCGAGATCGAAGAAGAAAGGGATGAAGAAGAGTAATGCTCCCTCCATATTCTGATATGAGCTTTACTGTAAAGGGGACTGAGTGCGGTTCTGACAGCAGGCTTGCGCCCAATGTACTGCTCGGTGACCTTCAGGAGACAGCTGATAAAGGGGCAGGGGACTGCGGTTATGACAGATATGACCTGAAAAAGCTCGGCGCATGCTGGATCATCCTCCGTATGAGAGTCCGCTACAGCAGGCTTCCTGACTGGAGAGAGACTTTTTCGGTGAGGACATGGAGCACCGGTGTACAGAAATTCTATTTTGACAGGGAATACGAGATCAGAGGAGAAGACGGAGAGATAATAGGTGAGGGAACATCCACATGGATCCTTGCTGACATCAATACTCACAGACCGCTTATCCCGGCTAAGGTAGAGGGGCTTCCAAAAGAGACGGTCCAGCAGGACAGGCTCGTTTTCGGTCAGATGGCCCGAGCCGTAAAGATCCCGGACAGGGATACTCTTTCGGGTGAACCTGCGATACTTAAATATGCAGATCACTCTGAGCTCGATCATAATCATCACGTTAACAATACGAGATATCTTGCGTGGGCGCTCGACGCGCTTTATAAGCAGGGTATAGATGCCGACAGGACCAATGAGATACTTATAACATATTCTTCAGAGGTCCATCCCGGCCAGAAGGTGGAGATCTTCACTGACAGGACTGAAGAAGGCCTATATACGGTCTACGGCTACAAGAATGACGGAAAGAAGGTCTTCGCGGCAGAAATATCTCTTTATTAATATTATTATTTATTATAAAATATTCGTTGATGTGTAAAAACGGAGGCATTATATGATCGAAATAACCAATCTGGTAAAGAACTACGGCGACAAGAAAGCCGTCAGAGGCATCAGCTTTACCGTGAATGACGGTGAAGTCCTCGGATTCCTTGGACCGAACGGTGCAGGAAAATCGACTACCATGAATATCATTACAGGCTTTTTGTCATCGACTTCAGGTACTGTAAAAGTTAACGGACATGACATCCTTGAGGAGCCGGAAGAAGCCAAGAAGTGTATAGGATATCTTCCTGAGCTTCCTCCTCTTTATCTTGATATGACTGTCCTCGAGTATCTTAATTTCATATGTGATCTTAAGTCAGTATCGAGGAAGGGACGTAAGGAACACCTTGCGAAGATAATATCCATGGTCAAGATCGTGGATGTTGCCGACAGGCTTATAGGCAACCTTTCCAAGGGTTATAAGCAGAGAGTCGGAATCGCACAGGCTCTCGTCGGCGATCCGGATATCCTTATCCTGGATGAGCCTACAGTAGGACTCGATCCCAATCAGATCATCGAGATCAGAAAGCTCATCAAGAATCTTTCTGCAACAAAGACTATCATTATCAGCTCACATATCCTCTCCGAGGTTCAGGCTGTATGTGACAGAGTAGTCATCATCAACAAGGGCAAGGTTGCGGCTATCGATACCATCACGGATCTTTCCAAGAGGCTCGCCGGTTCTTCCAAGCTCCTTCTTTCTTGCCAGGGCCCCGTTAAGGATATCGTCAATTCATTAAGGGGCATCCCCGGAGTTTCCGATACTAATGTCAGGAATTCCGACGATCAGGTGCATGAGATCGAGATCATCGTCGACGGCAACGGCGGTGCGGACGTAAGACGTCAGATCTTCTACAATATGTCCAAGGGCGGCTGGCCGATCCTCGAGTTCCGCTCACTGGATCCCACTCTCGAAGAGATCTTCCTGAGTATTACTTCAGCGTGATCGGTTAGGAGGCATAGGTTATATGTTAGCAGTTTTCAAAAGAGAGTTTCTCTCATATTTCAGATCTCCCGTAGGATATGTGGCTCTTGCCCTGTTCTCTTTTCTCTCGGGATATATCTTTGTAAGTCTTTTCGGTTCCGGAGAAGTAAATCTTGCTGTTGAGATCAATCTCCTTACCAGATATTTCATGATCATCATCCCCATAATCACGATGGGCCTTTTCTCGGAAGATAAGAAACGCGGAACAGAAGTTCTTTACTATTCTTCTCCCGTTTCACTCTTCTCGGTCGTAATGGGTAAGTTCCTTGCGGCGTTGAGCCTTTTCGCAGTGCTCTTCGTAAACGTTATCATCCATATGATAATTACCGCGATGTACGGCGGTGTAGTCGATATCAATGCATGGGGTTCGGTAATCGTATACTTCTTCCTTGCAGCGCTCTTTATCGCCATCGGCGTATTCGCATCCGCTCTTACCGATAACCAGATCATCGCTGCGATCATCTCATTTGTTATCATACTTGCGATCAATCTCCTTTCATATATCAGCGGAATGGCCCAGTCTGCGGCTACGACGATCGCCACTTCACTCGGCTCAGATGTAGACAAGGTCAATACCATAGGGGAGAGAGTAGCAGCAGTCATCAACTGGTTCGATCCTCTTGAGAAGACAAAGAATTTCCTTTACGGAATCTTCTCGGTCGCACCTTTGATCTTCTGCCTCAGCTTTACTCTCGTATTCCTGTTCCTGACATACAGAGTGCTCGAGAAGAAGCGCTGGTCACAGGGTTGATAGGAGGTGCTTTAAGATGAGTGAGAATAAAGAAATGAAGAATAAAGAGAATAAGAAGGAGAAGGGAGCAAAGAGCTCCGTAGACAGAAGAGCCCTGTCTCTCAAGGTCTTCTCCGTAACATCCGTAGTAATAATCCTCGTGATCGTACTCCTGATCAATGTCGTTTTTGATAAGATCATCGGAAAGAAACTCGAGTTTGACTTTACTTCGACCGAGCAGAATTCCGTTTCCGAGATGACGGTCGATTATATCAAGAGCCTTCCCAATGATACGCATATCAGGATCGTCGGTCTCATGGACAGGCCTGAAGACTACAGGGGAACAGAATATGAGTATATCGTTCCTCTGCTCGATGATTATCAGAAGCAGTCCGGAGGTAAGATCACGGTAGAATACATCGATCCTGAGAAGCATCCTTCCATTACGAAGGAGCTTGATCCCAAGGGCGTTTATGACCTTCAGTCCAATATCTTCGCTCTTTCATGCAACGGACATGTTGAGACTGTAGTTCCGCTCTACTGCTATAACTACGATCAGGAGATGCTCAATTACGGACAGTATGTTCCTACTGCCAATAATGTTGAGTCCACATTTACAAATGCTATCGTAAACCTTACCAGAGGCTATACACATAAGGCATACATCGTTTCGGGTCTCGATAATCATGATGATTCGCAGCTCCAGACGATCCTTAATGCCCTCGGTTTTGAGGTAGCCGAGATCCCGGCATCCGACTCATTTACGGTTCCAGAAGACTGTGATCTTCTCTATCTCAATAATATCGACAAGGATATCACCGAGTCGATGTATCTTGCGATGGATGATTATCTTCAGAATACACATGGAAATCTGATCGTTTCTGCAGGTTTTACACAGTATAACTCGACAGAGTCTTTCGATAATCTCAACCTGCTCCTCAATAAGTTCAATATCGCTATCTCCGATGAAGTCCTTATGGAGAATGATCCTTCATATATCATGGATGCGAATGCAGGCTCATATTATGCCGAGCTTGGCGGTAATTACGGCGGATTTACGACCAATAACGAGAAGGTCAAGTATGCATCTGCACGTCCCATTACCACATCTGACTTTAACAGGCAGTGGATCACACAGTATCCTGTCCTCTTAACGAGCAGTTCTGCGACGACATATGCTTTTGATGAGAATGGTACGCCTGTAGTACACAACAATAAGAATCAGTTTGATCTCGGACTCTTCTCCACATATACGGATGTCGGAGATAAAGCTCCCCAGGTCTATGTTTTCGGTATAACGACCCTTACGGATGATGCTTATATCGGTTCATTTGGTCTGTCGGATGCAAATGCGGTCTTTATCCGTAATATCATCAGGAGCATGTTCGGCATCGAGAATTCGATCGATATCCCTTCGAGACCTCTTGCAAACTACAGTATCAACAGCGATAAGGTAAACCAGAAGACGGTTTCCGGTATCATCTTCATCTTCATGGTAGTCATCCCGCTCGCATTTGTTATAACGGGTGTCGTTATCTATAAGAAGAGAAAGAATCTGTAACTTTCGAGGTATAAGATCATATGAATCCTTTCAAGAAACTGATGATCCCGCTCATAATCGTAGGACTGCTGCTCGTAGTTGTAATCGTATGGCTGATCATCGATTCCGGTAAAGATAAGAGCAATGAGGCCGTCAGCCTTGATGTCGTATATGTCGCTACTAATGACGTTGCCGATTTTAAGGTCGAAAAGAAAAACGGCGAGACAATTGAATTCACTTCCGAGATCGACGAGATCAATAATCCTGTATGGACTATGGTCGGTGCAAGTGCAGGGAAGACATATTCCCAGGATGCGATCTCGAGCTACGTTTCGCTTCTTACCAATTTCTCCGCCAATTCATATGTCGGAGACGATCAGCCCCTTTCCGAGTACGGACTTGATGATCCTGAGTATGTGATCACGATCACAAAAAGGGACGGAAGTGTTGAGAAGGTGCTTATCGGTGATCAGACTTATGATAAGTCGTATTGTTATTTCAAGACAGAGGATTCACCGAAGGTATATACAGTAGCCATCATCAAGAGGTCAACATGCGCAAATACAGAGCTTGATTTCCTGACGACCAAGCTGCTCGATATCGATTACAATAATCTCGAAAAGGTTGCATTCAGCAGGACTACAGACGGTGTTGACATTTTGGCTTCCTGTAATGTTGAGGATACAGGCGATCCTTCCTATACGGTCACTTCTCCTTATTCCATTAAGGCAAGTCCCTATTTCAAGAATTTGATCGAGTATATCGCTACGCTCGAGATAGCTTCCTTTGTCGAGCTGACACCTGCCGATCTTGATTCCTACGGTCTTACTGAACCCGTATATAATTTTGTCTTTACGATGAAGACAGGTGAAGTGATCGATGTACATCTTTCGTATAATATCGATGGTTATTATTATGGTTATTCCAATGTAGTCGACGGTTATTTTTCGATCAGTTCTATGCAGATCAAGGGCCTTGATACATCTGAACTCGATCTTATCGATAATTATGTATGTTATAAGTCGGTATCTGACGTATCGAATATCATCGGAAGATATAACGGTGAAGAGTTCAAGTTCAGTCTTGATGTTCCCAAGGCTATCACCGATGCTGATTCCGTTGTCAAGCTTGACGGAAGAGAAGCCAAGGTTATCACATCTGAAGGCAGGAGTTATTCCGCAATGCTCTATGAGGCCATCGCCTGCATCGATATCGGCGGTATCGAGAGAGATGCTGCGCCTGCGCTCGATCCGGTGTTGACGCTTGTTATAACAACAAAGGATTCCGTTACACAGACATATGATTTCGTTTCAAGAAATGAGAATTCGTATTATGTATTTATAGACGGTGAATATTCATATTTCTACGTTTATAAGGATGAACTCTTCCGTGACGGAAAGGGTGACACATATTCATATGGAGTATGGCCCGCATATCAGGTCTTTGATGAGGCTATAGGCGGCAGTATCGCAGGCGTTTACGACATTCCTGTGGAGCAGTAATAGGGGAAACCTATGAGCGAGACCGTAAAACAGAAGAAAAAGACGAACAGTACAGACAGGAGCCTGAAGATCCTTATCGGGATCTTCGCTCTTGTCCTTGTTCTTTTCGGCGTGCTCCTATATTTTACGGCTAAAAAGGAATCTGCTCTCAAAGGTGCTGATCAGGCTATACGTCTTTCTGCCCAGGGAGGATTTGACTGTGAATATGCCGAGGCGCAGAAACTCTATGCTTTCGGTGAGGGTGTTCTGAAGGTTACCGAGGACAGGACTGCTTATCTTACATTGTCCGGCAATGAGGTATACAGCAAGAATATCAAATATACAAACCCACAGTGTTATATCAGGGACGGCAAGGCAGTAGTATTTGATTATAACGGCTATGCCTTTATGGTCCTTGATAAGGATCAGGTGGTTTTTGAAAAGCCCACCGAGAATAAGGTGAAGGGTGCAAAGCTCTCAGATAACGGTAAGTGTGCGATCATCACCGACAGCGACGAAGGCTATGGCAAGGTTACTATCTATGATGAGAAGGGCTCATTTATTGCGGCCTGGGAATCGTCTGATTCAGGTTATCCTATAGATGTCACCTTCAGTAAGGATGATTCATTCTTTGCCATCAGTACCGTCAATACTATGGGCGCCGTAAACAGACCATATATCAGGCTTTTTGCTATCGTTGACACAGGAACCAAGTTCTCTGCATCCGACTACGGCCTTTATACTTCAGATGACGCCCAGCTCTTCGGTTCCGTTGTATATGGAGGCAACAGGCTCTTCACATTTACTGCCAATAAGATCTTTACGCTCGAGAATGACAAGCTCGTTGCTCTCTCAGGTGAATACGGTTCGATCAATTACGTTAATTCCGTAGATGATATGCTATTTATGATCTATTCTGACGGTATAAATCAGAAGAACAGCCTGGCGATCATCAACTCGAAGGGCGAGACGATCTATGATTCGCTTATCGGATCATCCGTAAATGCTGTATCCGTAAAGGATGACAAGTATGCAGTAAGTGTTGATAACAGGATCTATATATTCAAGTCTAACGGTAATGTTATCTCAGATATCTCAGTCGACGAGGAAGTACTGAGGATAGGATTTATCGAGAACGACAAACTTGTTGTCATCTCGACAGGCGGTGTTCACACCATCAATTACTGAGGAAGGAAAAAAATGGAAAGTGAGATAAAACTTTCTTTTAAAAACAGGGAAGAGCTCTTTGGAATAATCAATGCCGAATGGTTCTCGGATTTCTGTCTCGATACGTCTCCCAAGGAGACAGTGACACTTGATAATACATACTATGACACGCCTGATCACAAGCTCATCAGGAAGGGCGGTTCAATAAGGATCAGAAAGTTCCTTGATGAAGATGATAAGGTGTGTTATGAGCATACAGTGAAATTCGGCGGAGGAGTTACCGACGGGCTTCATCAGAGATATGAATGGAATGTAAAAATGGACAGCCCCAGGATCGATCTTGCCGCCTTGAAAGATGGCGCGAAGGATGCGGACGATCCCGCGGAACTCCTTGATGACGTGCTCGAAGGCATCTCTTCCGATGATCTCGTACCTCTGTGTTCTACTGTTTTCGAGAGGACAAAGTATATGTTCGGATTCGGCGACAGCATCATGGAGGCATGTTTTGACTGCGGTAAGATCGAAGCAGGCGACAAGGAAGAGGATATCTGCGAACTTGAACTCGAACTTGAGTCCGGCGATGTCGTCGACCTTAAGGAAATGGGCCAGTTTATCATCGATAATACAGATGCTGCACCTTTTAATGACAGTAAGTTCAAGCGCTGTCTGAAGCTTCTCTATCCTGATGAACAATAAGTCTTACCGTGTTCTCATAACAGGTGCAGGTGCTTCCGGGCTTATATGCGCCTGCAGGCTTATCCTTGGTGGGATAAGCGATATCATTATCCTTGAGAAGAATAAGAAACCCGCTTCAAAGCTCATCATGACCGGCAACGGAAGGTGTAACCTTTCAAACACATCGGTTACTTCGGATGATTATAATACGGATTCGCCTGATATATTGAAGCAGTTATTTGATCTTTATCCCGGCGAAAAGATCATGAGCTTTATCAATAATGACCTCGGTGTCATGACAGCCTCAAACGGCGATCTTATATATCCGTCGACTTACCAGAGCAGTACTGTTGCCAGAGCTCTTCTTCGTATCATTGAAGATGCAGGTGTTGAGATACTATATGAGACTCCGGCTGTTTCCATATTAAGAGATGAAGACTCATATATCATAAATGATACTTTCAGGGCAGATAATGTCGTAGTATGTACAGGCGGCTGTTCCTATCCAGTTACGGGATCTGACGGGAACGGTTTCAGGCTGTTGCTCCCGTTTTTCGATAAGACTGATTTTGTCCCTGTCAGACCTTCTCTCGTTCCTTTGAAGACAAAAGAAGATGATATAAGGATATTATCCGGACAGAGAGTCAAATGTCAGGCTTCTCTTGCCGGCGATGATCATGTTGAGACAGGTGAAATGCTCTTTACTGATTATGGTGTCTCAGGGATCATGATCATGCAGCTGTCCGGAAGGATCCGCGGTCTTTATGAAGGGACCGGCAAAGCCCCTGTTATAAATGTCGATATTTTGCCGGCTTATAGTGAAGATGAGATCTGCGGTATGATAGAGGACCGTTATTCAAGATTTCCTTTCCGAAAGAGATATGAATGCCTTGAGGGTATTTTCTCGCCTGCGATGTCGATGGTCCTTATCTCCAGATATACTGATGATCCTGTTAAGCTTGCCGGGGGTATCAAAAACTTTTCTCTTACAGTAACCGGTGATCAGGGTTTTGAGCATGCTCAGATAACTTCAGGCGGTATCAAACTCGGATCTGCATATAAAGCCTGGGATAAAGGCCTGTTTGCTATAGGCGAGGCTGTTAATGTCGACGGTCCGTGCGGCGGATATAATCTGCATTGGGCATGGCTTTCAGGCATTGCTGCAGCCGACAGGATCAGGGAGTCATGACATATGATGAGGGATATCGTCTTTTCGCCTGAAAAGATAGGAAATGCCGGCAACGAACTTAAGGAGATCTCAAGGGCTGCCGGAAGGTCTGATTTCCGCATCGTTAAGAAGTTCATAGATGCCAGGCACAGGAATGATATTAAGATAGTATACAGGATTGATGATGAGCCGCTGAATGAAGATACGGAAGCTCTTGCTCTTCCGTATAAAGGAAGAAAGTTCGATAAGACAAAAAGACCTGTTATCGTAGGTTTCGGCCCGGCAGGCATGTTCGCGGGGCTGATCCTTGCTTCTTACGGACTTGAGCCGGTCATCATCGAGAAAGGAAGGAATGTCAGCAGGAGGACCGAAGACGTTGAAGGTTATAAGAACGGTCTTCCTTTGGATCCTTCTTCCAACATCCAGTTCGGCGAAGGCGGAGCAGGGACATTTTCGGACGGCAAGCTCTATACAGGTGTATCGTCAGGCCTGAAGGCCTATATCGGTAATATCATGACAGCCTTCGGAGCACCCGCGGATATCCTCTACGATTCTCATCCTCATGTAGGTACCGATAACCTCATCAATGTAGTTAGAGGTATAAGAGAGAAGATAGAGAGCCTCGGCGGAACAGTCTGTTTTGAAGAGGAAATGACCGGATTCACGACCGGTGACGACGGGTCTGTTTCCTCCGTTATTACTTCTAAACGTGAGATCGAGACAGATAAGGTCATCCTTGCACCGGGTAATTCATCCAGGGATCTGTTTTCATATCTGTCATCCCGAAAAGGGTTTGCGATCGAGAGCAAGCCTTTTTCTATCGGTGTCAGGATCGAGCATAAGAGGAAAGACATTGATATCGCTATGTATGGCTTTGATACGGCTCTTTATAGGAATATCTGTGCTGCTAACTATAAACTCTCTGTCGATACATCCAACAGAAAGCTCTATACATTCTGCATGTGCCCCGGCGGCGAAGTAGTCCCGTCGGCATCTATACCCGGGACCATCGTTACAAACGGAATGAGCTACAGAGCCAGGGATAATGAGAATTCAAACAGTGCGCTCCTCGTGCCTTTTGACCCGAAAGAGATATCAGATGATCCTCTTGCCGGAATGCGTTATCAGACAGAACTTGAGACTAAGGCATATGAACTGGGCGGAAGCAACGGCCTTGCACCGTATTGTATCTTTGACGATCTGAAGAACGGAAGATCCGGGTCATCATATTCAAGGATCAAGCCGACTTACAGGCCCGGAGTATGCGCAGCCGATCTTCGCGATCTTCTGCCTTCAGTTTTTACCGATACGATAAGAGAAGGCATAGATATAATGGGAAGAAAGATAAAGGGATTTAACTGCCCGGATGCTGTTCTTACATTCGTCGAGACGAGATCATCATCTCCTGTCAGGATCGTTAGGGACAAGGAAACTTATGAGAGTGTTTCCGTAAAAGGTCTTTATCCTTCGGGAGAAGGTGCGGGTTATGCAGGAGGCATAATGTCATCGGCCATAGACGGCATAAAATGTGCTCATAGTGTCGCCCAAAGTATGATATTATGATTTCTGTAATTTATTAATGATCAGGGGGATATCCTATGAAATCCGAGAAGAATACGGCAGTCATTTCCGTTATCGGTAAGGACAAAGTCGGTATCATCGCGAAAGTATCGACTCTTTTATCAGAAAACAACATCAATATCAATGATATATCTCAGACTATCCTGGATGATATCTTTACGATGATCATGCTCGTTGACCTTAAGGACCATGAGATCGAGAATTCCGATATCAAGGATAAGCTCAACGCTCTGGGTGATGAACTCGGCGTTATTATCACGATCCAGCATACCGACCTTTTCGATAAGATGCACAGGATCTGATGAAGGGAGCTTGATTATATGATCACAGATTTTGAGATCCTCGAGACAATGAAGATGTTCAATGAGCAGCATCTCGACATAAGGACGATCACCATGGGTATCTCCCTTATGGACTGCGCATCTTCATCTGTCGATGAGACATGTAAAAGGATTTATGACAAGATATGCCGATATGCGGGTAATCTCGTTGAAGTAGGAGAGAAGATCTCCAAAAAGTACGGTGTTCCGATCATCCACAAGAGGATATCGGTAACTCCGATCTCGATTGTAGCAGCATCTTGCGGAGCGACTGACTATACGCCCTTTGCAAAGACTCTTGATAAAGCTGCCATGGCATGCGGCGTTAATTTTGTCGGCGGCTTCTCTGCACTTGTTCAGAAGGGATATACGAATTCCGACAAGGTCCTCATCGAATCCATACCTGAAGCTCTTGCTTCCACATCGTATGTCTGTTCTTCCGTTAACCTCGCGTCGACAAGGACAGGTATCAATATGGATGCCGTCAGGGATATGGGAAGGATCATAAAGAAGACTGCTGAGCTCACCAAGGATAATGATGCTTTAGGATGCGCCAAGCTCGTAGTATTTGCCAATGCTCCTGAGGATAATCCTTTTATGGCGGGAGCATTCCTCGGTCCCGGTGAGCCTGAATGTGTCATCAATGTTGGTATCTCCGGCCCCGGCGTCGTCAAGCATGCACTTGAGGAAGTAAGGGGCAGGGATCTCGGTACTGTTGCCGAGACGATAAAGAAGGCTGCATTTAAGATCACGAGAGTAGGTGAGCTTGTTGCAAGGGAGGCTTCTGAGAGGCTCGGTGTTCCTTTCGGAATAATCGACCTGTCTCTTGCGCCGACTCCTGCCGTAGGCGATTCCGTTGCAAGACTGCTCGAGGAATTCGGTCTCGAGACGTGCGGAACATGGGGAACCACGGCTGCTCTTGCCATGCTCAATGATGCGGTCAAGAAGGGCGGAACTATGGCTTCTTCATTTGTCGGCGGACTTTCCGGCGCATTTATCCCTGTTTCCGAGGATGAAGGCATGATCGCGGCTGCAGCTTCAGGCTCTCTTAAGCTCGAGAAACTTGAGGCGATGACATGTGTATGCTCCGTAGGACTTGATATGATCGCAGTTCCCGGAGATACGACTGCTGAGACGATCTCCGGCATCATTGCCGATGAGATGGCTCTCGGAACGTTTAATAACAAGACTACTGCTGTCAGGCTTATACCGGTTCCCGGTAAGGGTGTCGGTGATTCCGTCGAGTTCGGCGGACTGCTCGGAATGGCACCGATAATGGATGTCAACAAAGCATCCTGCGCAGATTTCATAAACAGAGGCGGAAGGATACCTGCCCCCATTCACAGTATGAGAAACTGACAGAAAGCTCTTTTCGGGGTGGCATGATATGTATGGTAAGGATGAAGTAAAAGTATTCAAGACAAGAGGAAAAGGTCTTATCTTCGGGCTTTGTATCTTTTCCCTTGCATTCTTTATCGCTGTCGTTATCGAGTTTACCGTTCTCATTAATACATTTGATGAATCATTATCGTCTACGAGGTTGATCAGGCTTGCTATTTATTTCGCTGTCGCCCTGGTACTTGGTTTCCTCGGATCCAGGATGATCAAAGAACATTCTATTGAGATCAGCCCCGACGGTATAACGATAATCAGGGGAAAGAAGACTGAGAAATATCCTCTTGATGCCATCGTAGGAACGAAAGTCACCAGAAATTACGTTAACGGCATCTATACAGGATCAGAGCGCAAGCTGAAGCTGCTTAAAGATGGTAAGGTTAAGGATTATTCCTGCAGTAATTACGGTAAGAGACAGTTCTCGGAGATCGTTGCTACTGTTGATGATCTTAAGTTCAAGAATAAGGCGAGGAAAGACGATTTCGGAAGGAACCGCCAGGAACTCGAGGTCGATCTGTCAGAGACCCCAAAGAGCAATAAGTTTATCGATAATGAGAGGGAATATCTGATACCAAGGGACGAGATCCTCAAACTGAATAAGAAAAAGATCAGGAAGAACCTGTTGATGCCCACGATCCTTGCGCTCCTCATCATCGGAATGGGAGTTTATCTTTGGATCACGACAAAGGATGGTGTGATCCCGTTCGCGGTTACTGTTCCGATGGCCTTATTTGTCTATCTCATCTATCTCGTTACACCTGTATACCGTTACCGCAAATGTGTGAAATATCTTCCTTCAAAGATAGTTATCAACAGGGACGGTATAAAGGTCGATGATCAGCTTTTCGAAAAGGATTCGATAAAGAAGATAATGGTCATGCCTGCTTCATATAATAATGATGACTTCAGATATATAGCGGTCTATGACAAAAAGGGAAGGCATTATTATGCTTTCGGAACTGCTCCGGACCGCCTCGGTAAGAATGATTATTCCTATTCTGATTATGAGGATCTTCAGGGTTTTCTCAAGTACTGGTGCCTCTATAATGATGTCACTTATATACTCGATCTGCGGTGATTTGCAGTAAAAATATTTTGTGATAGTATAGATTACAGTAATACTTGAGGGAGGTATTGTTATGCGAGTTCTATCATGGTTTTTCTATATGTGTTCATGCGGAGTTGCTGTTGCTGCCGCTTTTTTGGATTTCTGTACTCTCGGGGGTAAAAAGATCCCCTTCTACGGAGACACTTTTCAGGGAATCATGGGTTATGTCTTCATAGCATGTGCCGTTATCGGATTCCTCTGTTCTTTCTTTAACAGGAAGGGTTTTGTATTTGCTACAGCTGTTGCTGCAGCTGTAGCTGCAGGCCTTAAGTGGGGTAATCTTGTTATCGGTACATCTCTTGACGGTTCCGGACAGAGAAGGGCAGATGCAGCTTTTAATATGGAATCTATTACTAATGCAGAGCCTGTTTTCCAGATGGGCTTCTGGTTCATGATCGGCGGCGCTGCAGCAATGCTCATATTCGGATTCCTCTATTTCGTATATGCACCGGATCCTTCCAGATATTGATAGAAATAGATATTGATCCATTGATTATGACGGCAGAATCCTTAGTGTTTCTGCCGTTTTGATATAAGATATAACTGTATGTGTAATCGCATCTGATAAACTACGTATATCAGATGTTCCGCTTTATCCTAAGCGGAACAATGATATTTGAAAACGGGAGGAAGACCATGAGAAACAGGACAAATAGAATCATTCTCAGGACAGCCGCATCTTTTATTATCCTGTCTTTATTCATCCCTTATATGACTTCATGTTCAAAAAGCGAAGACACCAATACTGTTCCTCTGAATCAGACAGTTTATTATCCTGATGACGCTTTATACTATGAAGAAACTGTATATCAGTATGATAAGTCTTTTCTTGATGATTATAAATGGACGGGTATGCTTCCCAAACTTGTATCAGAAGACAGTGTGATTATGGAAGCCATTGCTTTTGATGAATCTATGGATTATGCATCCGCTGACAGATATCTGATAAAGTATGATTTTGAAGGTAACATGATCTCATATATAAGGGAAAAGGATGAATCGAGTCTTGATTCCCTTTTCGAAGTCGGCGGTGATATATATACAGTCTTTACTGAATATGACACTTCCGGTTTGAATGAAAGACATATATTAAAGTGTGATTTTGATAAAGGTGAGGCGGTTGAAGATAATGATCTGAAACTCCCATCATCCCTGAATGATTATACAAATATAGTGAATGTCTTTTCTTATAAGGATTCTACGATATGGTTCCTGAATAACTGGTATTCTGCATCCAATAGTGAAAAGGGGTTCTATATCGTAATGATAGGGCCTGACGGTAAAGAAAAGAGAACGGATATAGATATTGATTTTCTCTGGGTCAACGGCTCAGTGCTGATCGACGATGATATAGTATTTGCAGGCCCTCCGAATGGTATTGACAGCGGTGAAGAAATCTATTATTACATACTGAACATTGAATCCGGAGATCTTAAGAAAACAGACGTGCCTTTTGACATGTATTCCTCTATATCAGCTCCGGGTACAGGAAGTGTTTCACTTGATGAGGCAGTTCTTTCTTCCGTTGACCCGGTAACCGGAAAAGAGATTATGTGTATTGATCTTTCATATAGTGATTTTAACAGAGATACATCGCTCGACGGCATCTACAGATTAAATGAGGATGAGATCATCTTTAATTCGATGGCTCCGTATGCCAATTCAAATATGGAAAGCGAGATACATAAGCTTACTCTTGTTAAGGACAATCCATGCAAGGGAAGAAAACTCGTCAGATGTGCAGGTATCGCTACCGCCGAATATCAGGAGTATATGGCGATCAATGAGTTTAACAGGACTTCAAAAGACTATTTTATGATCTATGATGATCAGTATGAATGGCGGAAATACTGCGATGACGAAATGCGACAGACTGATTATTATGGTGCTGAACTTATTGCATATACAGAGGCTTCTGACAGGGTCATGGACGATATCCGTGCAGGGAATGGTCCGGATATCCTTTTACTTGGCAAATACAGTTCCTCATTTGATACGGATTCTTATCTTTCTGATATATCTGATGTCGTGGAAAGTCAGGATGAAGATGAGCTCTTTATCACATATTCATCTTCAGAGGGGCCTTTATACCGCATTCCTTATCTGATCTCATTTTCAGGGCTTCTCGTAAAAAAGGAATGTCTGGAAGATGAGAATGATCACGGAATGACGTATGAACAATATGACGTGATCGTAAAGGACCATAATGATGGCTTCGATCCGCTTTCCGGCTCCGATGAATTGAGGGAAAACAGCATGTATGAGATGTTTACCGCTCAGAGTGAATTCTTCTACGATTCTGAAGGAAAAGTCTCAATAGATAATGACAGGTTCAGGGATATGGCTTCATTCCTTTATAACAGACCTGCGGTAACAGGTTCAGGGAGAGAGTATATGCCCGCTATGACATCATGCAATCATGCTCTGATGCAGAATATGTATATATATTTCCTGAACAATTATGACAGATATTCATTAACGGGATTTCCGTCTGGTGATGATCTTCCGGGTACACTAAATCCTTCTAAGACAGTTTCAATTACTGCATGCTGTGCTTATAAGGACGATATGAAGGCTTTTGCGGATATAATGCTTTCATATGATGTTCTGTCATTTGAGACTGCCTTCTGTCAGGGTGACCCTGTTAATATCAGGGCATTTACTGATCTTAACAAAGCAAGGATCAACAGGCTCAATAATGATCCGGGCTGTTCGTATACTTATCTCGGAGAAGGAGAGCTGCTCGATCCGGATCTTGTCGACTATATGGCCGATCAGTGTAGGACATGTACATATGTTGATAATGATGACAATGATGTTATCACGATACTGAAAGAAGAGATGGCCTCTTATTTTGACGGGTCGAAATCGGTCGACGATGTCATTAAAGTCGTACAAAGCCGCGCCAATACAAAGATCTCGGAGCGTGAATGACCCCGTTAATATAATGTTTACTTTGTGATGCTCCCAAAGTTTTATATAATCATTATCGTGATTATTTAAAGAATTTGCGGAGGCATACATATATGTGGTTTGAAGAATCTGTATTCTATCAGATATATCCTTTGGGTTTTTGCGGTGCACCTTTTGAAAATGACGGAGTCCTTGAGCATCGTATACTGAAGGTCATCGACTGGATACCTCATATCAAAAAACTGGGGATGAATGCCATATACTTTTCGCCGGTATTTGAATCGGATACGCATGGCTACAACACAAGGGATTATGGTCTCATCGACTGCAGGCTCGGAACGAATGAAGATTTTAAGAAAGTCATTGATGCACTTCATGAGAATGGGATAAAGGTCGTTCTGGATGGTGTCTTCAACCATGTAGGAAGAGGATTCTGGGCATTCCGTGACGTTCAGGAAAAGAGATGGGATTCGCCTTACAAGGACTGGTTTCATCTGTCTTTTGACGGTAATTCCAACTATAATGACGGATTCTGGTATGAAGGCTGGGAGGGCAACTATGATCTCGTAAAGCTCAATCTGCGTAATCCCGCTGTTGTTGACCACATCCTTGATAAAGTCAATTACTGGATCGATTACTTTGATATCGACGGCCTGCGGCTTGATGTTGCTTACTGTCTCGATCATGAGTTCCTTCGCCGTCTTAGAGAGTTCACAGACGGGAAGAAGGCTGAATTCTTCCTTCTGGGTGAAGTCCTTCACGGTGAATACGGCCGTATGCTTAATGAGATGCATCTGCATTCATTAACGAATTATCAGTGCTACAAGGGAATTCATTCATCATTTAATTCCGGCAATATGTTTGAGATAGTCCATTCTCTTTTAAGGCTCTTCGGACCTGAGGACTGGACAGTTGCAAGAGGATCGCATCTTCTGTCTTTTGCTGACAACCATGATGTTACGCGTATCGCATCCATCATCAATGATCCGGAGCTCCTGCCATGTGTCTATACTATGGTATTCGGCATGCCCGGTATCCCATGTGTCTACTATGGTTCAGAATGGGGAGCCAGGGCAAGGAAGGAAGAGGGAGATCCCGCTCTGCGCGCATGCTTTGATGCACCTGAATGGAATGAGCTTACTGATCATATAAGCCGCCTGGCCGCTGCCAAGACCTCATCAAGAGCTCTTAATTACGGCGGTATGAAGTCTATCGTTCTTACTAATAAGCAGTGTATCTTTGAAAGGAACTGCGGTGATCAGCGTGTACTTGTTGCCATCAATATGGATTCTAATCCATATACTGCGCATTTTGATGCAGGATGCGGGCAGGCACAGGAATTGATATCCGGAACGATCCATGACTTCGGCGGCGGCTCAACGCTTCCTCCCAAGTCTTCACAGATATGGCTGATGGAACGTTAACATCCGGCATGCCTGCTGCGTCCCCGGAGATGGCAACTGCTTAAGTCCGCTCGTACACACGTCTGTTAACATCATAATAAAGCCCTCGTATGAGGGCTGTAATTAATTATTATCCAAATACTTCTTGACCGTATCAGGGGCGGGACCGCCGGTAAGTGTACGCTTATTTACGCATGTCTCAAGAGAGATAGCATCATATACGTCTTCGTCGATCAGATCCGAGAACTTCCTGAACTCATCAAGTGAAAGCTTCTCGAGGGTCGTATTATTCTCGATACAGTAGTGGACGAGCTTTCCTGAGATCTCGTGTGTGGAGCGGAAAGGAATGCCCTTACGGACGAGGTAGTCAGCAAGATCAGTCGCGTTCGTAAAACCTCCCAAAGCTGCAGCTTCCATATTGTCCTTACGGATCGTCATGGTCTTCATCATGCCGGTAAAAGGAGGGAGGACGCCTTTAATCGTATCGATCACATCGAAAAGCGACTCCTGAACTTCCTGCATATCCTTATTGTATGTCAGCGGAAGTCCCTTCATGATGACGAGAAGCGAGATAAGATCCCCGTATACGCGTCCTGTCTTACCCCTTGTAAGCTCCGCTACATCAGGATTCTTCTTCTGGGGCATCATCGAGGATCCTGTAGAATAGGCATCATCAAGCTCATAGAATCTGAACTCCTGGGATGAATAGAGGATTATCTCTTCTGACATCCTGGAAAGATGCATCATCAGTATGGATATTGCCGATGCGAATTCTATAGCGAAATCGCGGTCTGCAACGCCGTCAAGTGAGCAGAGCGTTACTCCGTTCATTCCGAGTTCTTCGGAAACAGATTCACGGTCAAGAGGGTATGTAGTTCCGGCAAGTGCGCCCGATCCGAGCGGTGAGACGTTAGCGCGGGACGCAGCCTGCTCGATACGTTCCTTATCACGCTTGAACATCTCGATATAAGCTGTCAGATAATGGGCATATGTGATAGGCTGAGCCCTCTGGAGATGTGTATATCCGGGCATATATGTAGTCAGATGCTCTTTGGCCATATCGGTTATAGTCTCTGTAAGCTCATCGAGAAGCCCGATAACATCAAGAGCTTCATCAACTAGATAAAGTCTCTGGTCCAAAGCGACCTGATCGTTACGGGAACGTCCGGTATGAAGGCGCTTGCCTGCATCTCCGATCCTTGCTGTAAGTTCTTCCTCGATAAACATGTGGATGTCTTCTGCATCCGAATCGAAAGAGAGCTTTCCTGACTCGATATCTGCCTTTATAGACAGGAGGCCTTCGCGGATGCTGTCAGCATCCTCCCGGGATATTATGCCCTGTCTTGCGAGCATAGCGGAATGAGCGACCGAACCTTCGATATCCTGTGCATACATCCTGCAGTCGAAAGGAAGGGAAGAATTATAATCATTTACCGTCTTGTCTGTCGCTTTCTCAAAGCGTCCTGCCCACATCTTCTTTGCCATAATCAATTACTCCTTAACATAATCAGGATCGATCCTTACAAGTTCTGTAAGAGACCTGTTCCTGTAATTAAGATCTTCGCGTAATGTAAAGCCCTGAGACTCCCAGAATGCATTCCCGCCTTCATTCTTTTTGAATGCGACGAGCAAGACCTTATTGATGCCCTCATCCTTAAGTGCCTTAAGAGCAAGCTCAACAAGCTTAGAACCTATACCAAGGCGCCTGTGATCGGGCGAAACGCATGCGTGCTGGATAATGCCGCGCCTGCCGTCATGTCCACATAATATCACACCTGCGAGCTTTTCGTCACAGACGGCAACAAAAGAAGTCGATGGATTTCTCTTCAGGTACTTTTCGATGCCTTCGCGTGAATCGTCCTTATCGTTAAGTCCGTTGCCGCACCTGATCCACATATCATAAGCCTGATCATAATCGTCTATGGTCATTATCCTGTATTCGACTTTCTTATCCATATGAGTCTCCCTAAAAGAAAACGGGGCCGCGATCACACGACCCCGTTTTGAATCGTAATTACTTCAACTATCAGAGAAGTCCGTTTCTCTTCTTCATCTGAGCTACGACCTTCATAGGCAGACCGAAGCAGTTGATGAATCCGCCTGCATCGGCCTGATCGTAAACATCCTCAGCCTCGAAAGTAGCGATCTCTTCGTCGTAGAGAGAGAAAGGTGACTTAGAGCCTGCAGGTGTGCAGTTGCCCTTATAGAGCTTCATCTTGACTTCGCCTGAAACAACCTTCTGTGTCTCGTCAACGAAAGCGGAGAGAGCCTCACGGAGAGGGTGGAACCACTGTCCGTAGTAAACGAGTTCAGCGAACCTCTGGGCTACGAGATCCTTGTAGTGAAGTGTCTCACGGTCGAGTGTCAGAAGCTCGAGCTCTCTGTGTGCTGCATACATGAGTGTTCCGCCGGGTGTCTCATATACGCCGCGGCTCTTCATGCCGACAAGTCTGTTCTCGACCAGATCAGCGATACCTACACCGTTTGCACCTGCGACCTTATTGCAGTACTTGAGCATATCAACGGGGGAGAGCTTCTGTCCGTCAACTTCAACGGGAATACCGTTCTCGAACTTGAATGTTACATATGTAGGAGTATCAGGTGCCTTCTCAGGTGATACCATGAGCTCAAGGATCTTATCAAGATCGGGCTCGTTAGCAGGATCCTCGAGATCCATACCCTCGTGAGAGAGGTGCCAGAGGTTCTCGTCTTTAGAATAGTTGTTTTCCTTTGTAACAGGTACCGGAATACCCCTTGCCTCAGCATAATCGACCTCTTCGGACCTGGACTTGATATCCCATACACGCCAGGGGGCAAGGATCTTCATCTCAGGAGCGAGAGCCTTGATAGTAAGCTCGAACCTTACCTGATCGTTACCCTTTCCGGTAGCACCGTGAACGATCGTTGTGCAGCCTTCCTTGCGTGCGATCTCGACCATCTTCTTGGCGATGACAGGTCTTGCAAAGGAAGTTCCAAGGAGGTACTTGCCCTCATAAACAGCATTAGCCTTAAGTGTAGGGTAGATATAATCAGTGATGAATTCCTCAGAGATATCCTCTACATAGCACTTTGAAGCTCCGCACTTGAGAGCCTTCTCCTTAAGGAACTCTTCGTCAACTCCGATACCGACTTCACCGGCCATTGCGATGACTTCGCAGTCGTAGTTCTCAAGAAGCCAGGGGATGATGATCGATGTATCAAGTCCGCCTGAATAAGCGAGTAAGAATTTTTCTTTTGCCATAGGGCACCTCCGTTATTGAATAAAATGAATATTTATGCAAGATTCTGTATAAATCATACACATCATACTCTTACGACCCGAATGAGTCAACCATGAATATTCTAATTTCACGAAAGTGCATTTACAAGTCGATATTTAAATAATAAATATTAATGATAAAATTATCTCATGACTAAAGAGAAGAAGACAATTGCTTCGGAAGAACAGCTCTTTAATGACTGTCATACGAAGAGAGTACTGATCATCACACTGGCACTTGCATTTATATGCGAGGTGTTTGTCTTTAATTTCAGATTCTGGGAATCCCTGACATTCAGTAAGATCTCAAGCGATTCGTATCAGATCCATCAATATGATGAATATATAGAAGTAACCGGGATCGATGCTCATATCGATAATGTATATGTCGATCTTTTCGATGCGGATAATGCTGTTTCGGGAGATGTCGTAAGATTTAATCTTGAGATAAAGGATGAGGGCAATGCCGTCTATTATCCTCTTCAGGATACTGAAGTTGTTTACGGCATCGATCAGAGCAGCTACATAAGGGTCCACACTTACGGGGAATCTCCGAGCATACGTTTCCATATCTTATCGAAAGAGGGAACATGGGTTCTTAATGACCTTAAGATCAACGAGATAAGGCCTTTTATGCTCAATCCGGTAAGGCCGATGCTCATTTTTGCTGCGGGGCTGATCATCATTCTTCTCGGTATCAGGTCACCTTTATACAGGAGGAAGACAGACCTTAAGGAGAGTCTCCAAAGGAGTATTACTATATTTATCGTTCTGCTGAATATCATCCTTTCCGGTGCTCTGTGGTTCATCTCCAAATATGATACGGAGCAGATAAAGAATGTACATACTTTGAGGCAGTATGAATATATGGCTGATTCGATCGTTCACGGAAAGACGTATATAGATGTTGAGGAGCCGCCCGTGGAGCTTTCTCAAACAGACAATCCGTATGATCCGGAGGAAAGGGATATAGCTGTTAACGGTAAGTCCTATATCGGTGATTATGCATACTATCAGGGCAGATATTACAGTTATTTCGGAGTAGTCCCGATAATCCTGTTCTTTATCCCTTATCTTCTGATTACAGGTAAGGCACTGGCTACGGGCAATGTCATAATGCTATGTCTTGCGCTGTTTGTCCCTATGGTCTTCAGGTTTATGTATGTCTTTACGAGGAAATACTTCCCGAACATCTCATCGGGCATGTATCTTACTCTTTCACATGCTCTGCTCTACGGTTCTGAGATGCTCTATTGTGCCAGGATCCCGACATTATATGTTGTTCCGATAATGACCGGAATGCTGTTTTCTCTTGCGGGTCTTACATGCTGGATGAAAGCATCGGACGGGAAGGGGCATATCTCGAAAGGCTATCTTGCCGCAGGAGCCGTCCTGATCGCACTGGTCATGGGATGCAGGCCCCAGATGACACTTATCGTATTTGCCGCTTTCCCTCTGTTCTGGAATGACATAAAGGAGAGACGATTCTTCTCGGTCAGGGGTGCGATCAATACTGCGATCGTATTCATTCCGTTTATCGCAGTTGGCGCAGGGCTCATGTTCTATAACTATATCAGGTTCGGCAGTGTATTCGACTTCGGTGCCACTTATAACCTCACGAGTTTTGATATGACACATCGTGGTATCGTTTGGGACAGGATGACAACCGGCTTGTTTGCTTATCTGTTCCAGCCCCTGCTGATAAAAGGTACTTTCCCGTTCTTCTTTGTTTTCAACCCCGAGGAAACGCCGCTTGCATCCGCTTATCAGGGCGTTATAATCAGCGAACCGTTCATGGGAGGTTTCTTTGCTTTCAACCTTCTTGCATTGTTTATATTCCTGCTCCCGAAGGTAAGGAAAGAGCTTAAGGAAAAAGGTCTTTTCGGACTTTGCCTGCTTTTGACAGGCCTTTCGCTTGTTCTTATATTCCTCGATACACAGATGGTCGGAATGAACCAGCGTTATCTTTGTGATTTCTCGTTCCTCCTCATGATCGTTTCGATCACAGTCATACTTGCTCTCCTCGAAAAGTATGATTCCACCGACATCGGCAGGTTGATCGAAGCATCTGTGATAGCCCTGACTTTTATCCTTGTTATCATCAACTGGGGTTCACTCATGTGCGACGGAAGATATAATCCGATGATCATCAACAGCCCTCAGATCTACTATGATATCAAGTATGGTATCTTTGCCCTGAGGTAATGTCCGGCGCCTTTTAACACTTTTCATTTATTGTGCTATAATCCTTTGGTCATATTAAATATAAGAGGTGATGCACATGGCATATCCTTTGCTGGAAAGCCCTTTGGCCGATGTATATTCGCTTGACGGGGATTATATTTCGAGCAGTTCCGAATTGGCTTCGGAACTTCGTCTTCCGACAGACGATGTTACGTATTATGAGACAGTACGTGTAAAGAAGGGAATACTCCTTTTTCTTGAGGAACATCTAGCGAGACTTCAAAGATCTGTTGCCGGCATCGAGGCATTTGATGTCGATATGGAGATGATCGAGAGAAAAGCCTATTCTTATCTGAATGATAACGGATTTGAAGATCTTGACGGCAACCTGAGGATCGTACTTACAAAGAATCATCTGCTTATCTATGTATGTGAAGGAAATATCCCGTCTGAAGAAGCATTCAGCAGGGGTGTTGATACGATGACGCTCAAATGGGAGAGAGTCGATCCCAACATAAAAGTCTACAGGGGAGACTATAAGAAGGCTGTAGCCGATACATTTGCAGAAGAGAATGAATTCGGTCATCCCTATGAGATACTTCTTACCGACAATGAAGGCAGGCTCTATGAAGGGAGCAAGTCCAATCTGTTCGTGATAAAGGGCGACAAGGTATATTCCGCACCTGATGACAAGATCCTTCTCGGTATTACGAGAAAGAGGGTCCTGAGTTCTCTGGATATGGCAGGTGGGAAGCTCGAGACAGGTATGCTTACAAAGGAAGAGATCCTTTCATCTAAAGAATGCGCAGTATTCGTGTCGAGCACTCCTTTCGATATACTTCCGATAAGATCGATCGACGGAACTGTTATAGATTCCGCAGATAATGAGCTCCTTCAGAGAATAGCCTCGTGCTACAGGAAGATGAGCGATGATTATATCGATAATAAATTAAAAGAGGTGAGATAAATGGAAAAGAAAACAGGTAAGGTATCGGTAACTACCGAGAATATATTCCCGGTCATAAGGCAGTGGCTCTATTCCGACAGGGACATATTTGTCCGTGAGCTCGTTTCCAACTGTGCCGACGCTATCTCAAAGTTTAAAAGACTGGCAGAGCTCGGGAAGGCCGAGGCTGCCGCAGATGAGGATTACAGGATCAATGTAGTCTTTGATGATGAGAACAAGACCATCAGCTTTGAAGATAACGGTATCGGTATGTCCGCCGAAGAGGTCGACAAGTATATCAATCAGATCGCTTTTTCAGGCGCGCTAGATTTTGTTACCAAATACCAGGAGCAGTCTACGGATAAGTCCGGCATCATCGGCCATTTCGGACTCGGTTTTTATTCCGCATTTATGGTTTCCGATAAGGTAACTATCGACACGAAGAGCTTTGACGGTTCCGACGCCGTAAGGTGGGAGTCCGAGGACGGAATGGAATATGATATCTCCGATTCCGACAGGACAGAAAGAGGAACGAAGATCACGCTCAAGCTCTCTGAAGATGCTGCCAAGATGTTTGATGCGGCAACACTTCGTATGACACTTCGAAAATACTGTTCCTTCGTAACTTCAGACATCTACTTTATCGATGTTAAGGCTGACAGACTCCATGAGGAGGCGGAAGCTAAGAGAAAGAAGGAAGCCGAAGAGAAGGGTGAGGAGTTCAAGCCCAACGATATAAAGTATGTTCCCATCAACAATAAGGAGCCGCTCTGGATAAAGAAGCCTTCTGAATGCACTGATGAGGAGTATAAGTCTTTCTATCATTCCGTATTCAATGACGGTAAGGATCCTCTTTTCTGGATACATCTCAATATGGATTATCCGTTCACACTCCAGGGAATCCTTTATTTTCCTAAGACTGACAATGTGTATCAGTCACTTGAGGGAAGGATCAAGATCTATAACCATCAGGTATTTGTCGCAGATAATATCGAAGAGATAATCCCGGACTTCCTGTTCCTTCTTCAGGGATGCCTTGACTGCTCTGATCTTCCCCTTAATGTATCAAGATCGGCACTCCAGCAGGATGAATATGTTAAGAAACTGTCCGGACACATAATCAAGAAGGTTTCCGATAAGCTCAATGAACTCTTCAAAAAGCAGAGAGAGTCCTATGAGGGTTACTGGTCCGATATCTCCGTATTCGTTAAATACGGCATGATGAAAGAAGAGAAGTTCAATGACAAGGTAAAGGATATCTGTCTGTTTAAGACCGTAGACGGTGCATATAAGACGCTTTCCGAACTTACGGGCGATAAGAAGCAGGTAAGATATACAACTGATCCTGTTGGACAGGCAGCTTATGTCGAGCTTTCGAAAAAGGATGGCTATGAAGTCGTAATCCTGAATGAGGAGATCGATAATAACTTTATATCATTCCTTGAGTATAAGAATACCGAGATCAGGTTCAAGAGAGTCGATGCCGAACTGTCGGGCGATGATGCCGATGATGAGACAAAGACGAAGTATCTTGAGATGTTCAGGTCACTGCTCGGAGATGACAAGCTCGAAGTTACATCTAAGGCTATGGGACAGGATTCCATGCCTGCGTTTATCCTCGAATCCGAAGAGAACAGAAGGATGCAGGAGATGAGAAAGCAATATGAGCAATTCGCCCGTATGTCAGCCAAGGACGGCGAAGACCCTATGGCTAAGCTCGATGAGATGTTCCCGATCAAGACAGAACTGGTCATAAATACTGACAGCCCTGTCATCACAAAGATTGCCGGGATGAACGGACTGGGCAATAAAGAAGAAGAGACAAAGAGGCTTGCACAGCATATCTTTGATCAGGCCAAGCTTGCTCACGGATCACTTGACAGCGACGGCCTCAAGAGATTCCTTGAATACAACAGCAGGATACTCGGTGAGATCCAGTGATACTCTTTTTAGTTAACAGCTGTCTCTTAGGTGTCGGCCTGGCAATGGATGCTTTCTCTGTTTCTGTTGCCGAAGGTCTTCACAGGCCAAAGATGCCCAACCGCGATGCACTGACGATCTCAGGTACATTCGGATTGTTTCAGGGGATCATGCCGATGGCAGGATGGTCAGTACTGGCTCTGGCAGAAGCCCTCTTCGAGTCGCTCAATAAGATTACTCCGTGGATCTCACTGATCCTTCTTTGTCTTATCGGCTCGAAAATGATCTTTGACGGTCTTCGGGAAAGAAAAGAAGGCACAGAAGATCATCTGAAGAACTGTCCTTCGCTTTCTTTAAAGCTGTTGCTGGTACAGGCTGTTGCAACTTCTATAGATGCTCTGTCTGTCGGTTTTACATTGTCGGAGTATTCTCTGATAAAAGCATTTTCGGCTTCAATGATCATCGCCTTTATTACTTTTATTCTTTGTCTCATAGGGATTAAGGCAGGGAAGAAGCTGGGCAATAAATTGTCATGGGCTGCTCCTATCCTCGGCGGTCTGATACTGATCTTTATCGGTATAGAGATATTCTTTGGAGGTATGTGATATGGCTAATTGTGAATCATGCTGCTTCTATTGCTGGGATGATGAGGCTGAAGGCTACTTCTGCGATGTCAACTTTGATGAGGATGAGTTTGCCAGGATGGAGATGAAAGGGAATAAGGACTGTCCTTACTACCGTCTCAATGATGAATACGGTACTGTAAGACATCAGATGTGATCTTTCTTATTCCGGTTTTAAAGCATAAAAAAAGGAGCCTCAAATGAGGCTCCTTTCGTATTGATCAGTAACTTAAGCAGTAGCTGCTGTCTTGAAGCTTGCGCTTACTGTAAGCTCATCAACGCTTGCAGCTGTAAGGTTAGAGGACTTGCAGTTTGCATCCTCACCCTCGAAGTAGATATACATATCGACCTCGATAGGAGATGTCGTCGAGTTAGCAGGGATCGAAGTTACGCTCGTACATGTGCTGTCAGTATCAGCAGCAATAAGTGTAAGAGCCGTGGTTCCCCTGAAGTTACAAGATGTATCATATCCTGCAACAGGTGCATAGATGAATGAGTCGGATCCTACAACTACGAGTACTCTGAGGGACTTGTCAAGATTTGCAGTTGCTGCCGTTGAAGGGAGTTCAGCCGTAACGGAATCAATTACAAGATTCTGATTTGCCCAAGCTTCGTTACTTGCAGACTTGATATAGAAGATCTTCTTCAGTACGTAATCATGATCATTAGCACTTCCAACACCTTCACCGTTACCGAATGCATTTCCTGTGATCGAAGCGGGAGCGGCATATGTCAGACTAAGATCCGTATAGCCTGTTATAGGATTATCTTTATCTGCACTATCAAATGCTCTACTTCCTGCTGTTGCCCAGGCGGGTGTAGCTGCACCGTCCGTACTTGCAGGAGCAAGAGCAACTCCTGCTGACATGTTAACGTCCCATGCTGTAAGCCAGGTTTGCTTATTGTCGCCGGAAATTACGAGACCCTGCTCAGCTGTAGCCTTGAGCTTCATTCCTGTGACCGAAACGGTCTTGTTAATGGTAAACCATGCATATGTCGCACTGGACAGCATGACTGCGGAGACTGCGAGCATGGCAACGGATGCCAAGATCTTTCTCCTTGCTGAGAATTTTGTCGTTTTCATAGTCGTTTCTCCTTTTCTTTTTATCGTTACTGTTCCTCCAAGCCTTATTCGCAGAACAGCATGTTTCTTTACTTACAGCCCAAATTTATCATATGCGGACGATTGTGTCAAAAGATTTCGGATGAATTCACATTTCTTTCACAATCAGGCAAAAACGGCGAAACAGTCGCTCGTTTTTTAAATTATATTTTAATAATTACAAAACAGAAGATAACAAAATGCCATAAAACCGCATAAACAGTACGTTTTCGGGAGTTTTCGTGTCATTTGTTAAAGAAAAAGACTTATTATATAATTAATTTGTTGTTTAATCTTTTTAATCTTTTTTGATTAGGAGGCTGAAGTGGCTGCAGATAACACTGTAAACGATATCGATATCACGATCGCTAATGAAATGCCCAATGACAACGTTGGCGGACTTCGTGCTGTTGAGATGTTCTTCCGCGGTATAAGGGAGATCGAGAGCGGCAGTGTTAATTTCTTCCAGTCGAAGACCCGCCTCAATACTCCGGGCATCGGCATACTCATGCCGGAGAACTACAGGGATGTTGCCGAGCTTTCGAATCAGTGCGTATCGCTTTTCGACCTGGAGCTTCGTCAGGCACTCGAAGCGGTGAAGAAGTTTATCGAGAGGGATTTCTTCTTTAAGTGGCTTTCCGTATATATGCCTCCGAGGGTGCTTCTTGAGAGGAGTATCGAACAGAAACTGGTAGCTTATATGGAAGACTGGCAGGTTGACCTGAATAAGATCTGCTTTGAGCTTCCACTTAAGATCCTGGTCGAGGGTAATGTTAAGCATTCCCGCATCATCGAGAATATGAGGAACAGAGGCTTTCATTTCATGATCAGCGGATTCGGCGGCAATAACTCGCCTCTCATGAAGCTTTCAGATTATCCTGTTGATTATGTGATGCTCAGTCAGGAGGTTACCTCATATATCGGGAAGAACGAGAGATCGAATGATGCAGTTAAGTCTGTAGTCCATTTCGTTGAGGGCCTCGGAGCTGAACCGATAGCTGACGGTATATCGACAGCGAACCAGGCTGAAGCGCTTTTCGAAGCGGACTGCAGATTTGTAGCAGGTAATCTGGCGGGCAAGTATACGCTCGAAAGATATGTACGAAAGAGAAATGAATGATATTATTATTTAAAGGAAGGTTTTGATCTTGGCAGATAACGGCGGAAAGATTAAAGACGTAGTCAGGCTTCGTAGGACTGCAAAAGAAGTCAAGAAGCATGCATTTGTGATGAGGATGATGGCACTTCTCATTATCATCCTTATTGCTCTTGTTGCGATCGCTTATGCTGTTTCTTATTTCTATGATAAGTTCGGCAGCTTTACTGTCAGGATCGATAAATATGATATGGTCAATCAGGGTCTGTCACTCTCAGAGACTCCTGAATACGGAAGAGCTATATCTGTACTCAATGCAGAAGTAGTCTATGATATGACCAATATAAGCGGTGAGGACCTTCCGGAGAATATCGACAGTGTGAACGGAAGCCATAACGGCACCAATTATATCGCTTATACTTTCTATCTTATCAATTCAGGTGATGACACGCTCTCATATCAGAGCGAGCTTTATGTAGATAATGTATCCAAGGGCGTAGATGAAGCTGTCAGGGTCGCTGTTTTCAAGAATGGCGAGAAGACTGTCTACGGCAAGACAAAGTCCAACGGCAAGGGGATAGAGAGTGATTGTGACGAGGAGTTTCTGTCCTCATCTCTCGTCCGTAAGGAAGTCGTCACCGATTTTGAGCCGCGCTCAAAAGATAAATACACCATAGTAATATGGCTCGAGGGGAACGATCCTGATTGTGTTGATGATATCGTCGGCGGAACAATCAAGTTCGGGATGGATTTTAAGATAACTGAAACCACATAAGGAACAGAAAAGGGAAAGATTATGAAAAAAGCACTGAAGATCATCGTTAATGCATTAGCCTGGATACTGCTGATTCTGGCATTCCTTGTTACGATCCTTGTCTTTACGTCCGAGAGAAATAACGGGATACCGAGTCTTTTCGGCGTGATGCCGATGACTGTTGAATCAGATTCAATGGCACCGACGTTCAAGAAAGGTGACATGATTTTTGTCAAGGAAACTGATCTGTATGACCTTAAGGTGGATGATGTTATCACATTCTATACTGTTATCGACGGCAACCGCGTTAAGAATACGCACCGTATCGTTGCGATAGAGGACCTTGATAACAGCGCCAGGAACTTTACTACGAAGGGTGATAATAATCCCGTTGCCGATGAGTCTCCCACATATTCATCTGATATCATCGGCCGCTGGACAGGAGCAAAGATACCGGGATTCGGAAAGGTCCTGAACTTCCTCCGTACAAAGACAGGCTTCTTTATCTGTATATTGATTCCGATGGCCCTCTTTTTCCTTTTTGAGCTCTATAAGTTTATCGTTACTCTTATAGAGGTCAAGAAGCCTAAGATCTCCAAGGAAGATGAGGAGGAGATAAAGAGGAAGGCTATCGAGGAATTCCTGGCAAAGGAGAAGGCCTCAGCCGGAGCAGGTGAGACTGCTGACAATGCCGCTGATGCGGTTAAAGAAGCCTCAGATGAGATTAAGGAAACAGTGGAAGTTATAAATGAAAATAATGAAGAATAATAATATAAAGTAAGGAATCAGGATTATGAGTGCGTTTTTTAGATGGTTTTTTGCTTTTATATCCGAGATGCTGAAAGGCTTCAGCCTTATATTCACGGGTATAGGGAAAGGCATTGTACAGATCTTTAATATCAAGAATTATGTCGATATATTCAAGACATATTCTGTTGAGTTCGGGGCTTTGGGATGGGTCCTTGCGATCCTTTCCATACTTGTTGTTGCCGCCATCTATGTTCTGATCGCACTCCTGATCATATTTGCGGTAAGAAAGTATATCAGATTCCGTCATTCCATAGTTAGTAATGAGGATCTTCTTGAAGAGATATCCGTATTACAGCAGAGAGTTATGAAGATGGCCAGGGAGAAGGACGAGATCATGGCCATGAAGGTCGCCCAGATCGGTCTTCCCGGCGGCAACAGAGGTTTTGCAGCCGCAGGAGAAGGTATTTCTTCTTTTGCCGGTACCGGTGACGGACTCGAAGGAGACAGTCAGGCCCCGACCGAGGACGGTGTATTTGTTACTACAGACCACAGGTTCTCGAAACTGTTTGAGGTCGATAATTTCTATAAGACATATACACCGCCTGAATATGATAATGAGATCGACCTTGTCACTTTCTGTGACAAGTTCAGGAATTTTGCCTGCTCGAAGATGCATCTGTTCTATGAGCCGAAGATAGTAAGGCTGTTTGTAGCAGGTATGGCTTCTACGAAACTTATCATCCTTCAGGGTATATCCGGTACAGGTAAAACGTCGCTCCCATATTCATTCGGTAAGTTCCTTGGAGTCGATACGACGATAGCATCCGTTCAGCCTTCCTGGAGAGACCGTACCGAGCTCTTCGGATTCTTCAATGAATTTACGAAGAACTTCAATGAAACGGAAGTATTAAGAAGGATCTACGCATCCAACTATAACGATGATATCAATATCATCCTCCTCGACGAGATGAATATCGCCCGTATCGAGTATTATTTCGCCGAGATGCTCTCCATACTCGAGATGCCTAACTCTGATGAGTGGGCGCTCGACCTTGTGCCAAGTGTCTGGAGTACAGACCCTGAGAAGCTCGAGAAGGGCAAACTCAGGATCCCGCAGAATATATGGTATGTCGGAACTGCTAATAACGACGATTCCACATATGCCATCTCCGATAAGGTCTATGACCGTGCCCAGCCGATCAATCTTGATGCGAAGGGTGTCGCTTTCGAGGCGCCTGATACGCCTCCTATCTCGGTATCATATACTCATCTGAACGAGCTGTTCAATGAGGCGTATGAGAAATATCCTATATCGCAGGAGAACCTTAAGAAGATTCATCAGCTCGATCTGTGGGTTATTGAGAAGCTCAGAGTTGCTTTCGGTAACCGTATCATCAAGCAGATGGGACTTTTTGTACCGGTATATGTTGCCTGCGGCGGTGAGGAACTCGACGGTATAGATTATGTGCTTGCTACAAAGATCTTCAGAAAGTTTGAATCTTTGAACCTTGCAATGCTCCGCGATGAGCTCAAGGAACTCTGCACATATATCAATAAATCATTCGGAAGAGGAAAGATGAACGAATCTATCGCTTATCTCGAAAGACTCCAGAAGTTGTTCTGATAACGGTATTTACGTTTACTTAAGGTATTTGTTTTGAACGAGCGCTACGACAAGTGGTACAGTGAATTTCGGGACTCCATGGACATCCTGGGAGATAATGATCTCTTTGATGTCATGGATCAGCTTGTCGGCAGCAGTAAAAGCAATCTTTCACTTAACCGGAAGCTCATGGAGAAAGTCATCGATGTCTCGTGGGTCGAAGCCATTGAGAATGCGATCATCCATGTTGATAATATCGTAAGAAATCCGAGCAGGACCATCGTTGATGTTGAGGAACTTGTCCCTATAGCGCTCTCGAAAAAGATCACTGTCGAGTCGGTAAAGCATCTTGCACAGCATACAGACCTGATCCAGAGTATCGACCACAGAACAGGTAAGATAACGCCTTCCAAGATATTGAATGTCCATAAGGAAGAGAGCCTTGAGACGTATGAGAACAGGTTTGTAAACACACTTATAGACAGGCTTTATATCTTTATCGTCACAAGATATGAGAAGCTTTCACAGATATCCAAGGATGAAGAAGTCTTTTCGATGGATTTTGATACGAATATCGAAGACGGATCCGGTAATACTATATCCCTCAAGCTTTCGATCGATACAAGTAAGAGCCTGGAATCTACTAATGATCAGGGTTTTACGATCTGGCAGAGAGTTGAGAAGCTCAAGAAGATGATAGAGGGATACAAAGGCTCCGAACTCTGTCAGACTCTCGGAAATAACTTTGTAAGACCTCCTATCATGAGGACTAATGCTATCCTGAAGAATGTCGATCTGAAAGCATGTCTTGCACTCTGGCAGTATATCCTCAGTTATGAGAGTGCCGGCTATGAGATCAATGTTGAAGATACGGCATTAAAGCCTGAGACTGATTATGTTGATGATCTTTATAAGATCATTGCTTGTAATCTGCTCCTTTTCCGTTCTTATACCGCTGATGAGGATTCCATGCTCGAGATCGGCAAAAAGAAGCTCAAGCCGATCGCGCCTAAGATCGTTAAGAAATACGGCCGCGAGCTTCTTACCGGTAACTACGATCTTCATGCGGATCAGGCAGTCGGTTATATCGCAGATGACGGTGAGGCGCTGTTTGTAAAGACTGTACCTGAGAATTCAGATGATATCTTTGAGCAGATCGATAAGGCGATCGAGATCGAACGCAACTATTATGCAGGTATCGATGCCGAGATCAGGGCTAAACAGGAAGAAAAGGAAGAGAAGGAAAGGCTCCGTGCCGAGAGAGAGGCAAGGCTCGAGGAAAAGCGCCGCATAGAGGAAGCCAAGAGAGAAGAGCGCGAGAGGATCCGTATCGAAAAGGAAGCGGAGAAACAGCGTATTGCCGAGATGCTCGAGAAGAGAAAGGCCGAGATGGAAGCCGAAGAGCGCGAGCGCGCGCGTCTTGAGGCTGAAAGACTTGCCAGGATCGAAGAGCAGAAACGTCTTGAGGAAGAAGCAAGGCGCAAGAAAGAGGAAGAAGAACGAATCGCTGCCGAGAAAGCCCGTATCGCAGAACAGAAACTCCAGATGCGTGCAGAACTCGGCGGAGCAGAAGGCATCGATACTGTCAAATATGACAAGCAGAAGGATATCACCGATATACAAAGGGCTTACAGCAATGTTACCGGCGATGAGATCGATGATGCCGTTGCGGCTATGGAGGAAGTCCGTGCCGCCAGGGAGGCTGAGGCTGTCAAGGTCGATCAGGAGAAGGCAGCTGCTATTGCTGATAAGTTTGAACACAGCGAAGATGCCATCGATGAAGTTGAAGATGGTCTTGCTATCCTTGAGAGTGATGAGATACCCGAGGCGAAGGTATCTGAAGAGAAAGTCGCTGCTGCTGCTGCCGTCATGAGTGAATATGAGAGGAATAATGATCCTCGTAAGATAGCCGCCAAGATGAAGATCGAGCAGCAGAGAAGGGAAAAGGAGCGAAAGGAAGAGGAGAGAGCCCAGCGCCTCAAGGCGGACAGGAAGTACTACGAGAGCAAGCCTTTCGAGGAGATAAGAAGAGAATATTCAAAGAATCCGGTCAATATGTTCGAGAGAGGCATGATGAGGCTTCTTTACAAGTTTTTCGGTTATATTCCGAAGGATACCGACAATCCGGATTACAAGAGGATCCTTGCAAAGCGTGCCGAAGAAGCAGAGATCAGGAAGAGAGAAGACGAAGAAAGAAACAAGATGGAGGTCTACTACAGGAAGTATTCCACAGATACGAAGTATCAGATCAGAAGGGATATTGCCGACATCAAGTTCAAGAGAAAGAAGAAGAAGGAAGCCAGAAACAAGCCGAAGCCTCAGTATGTGCCGCCTAAGCGCACCCCTGAGGAGCAGGCTGCTATCGATAAGCAGATGAAGGCTCTCTATAAGGAGTACAGAGTCGGTCTTATCGAACAGATAAGAAGGAGCATTAAAGCAATGTCAAAGGAGGAAAAGGAAAGAGAATTTAAGCAGGCACTCGGTGAGAAGTAAATGAAGCTGATCAACAAAACGGCGGACAGCAGGAGCACGGCACTTGACGTTATCGCGTTTATCGTGATGGCAGCCGTAATGATATTTACGGCATATGTCATGATAAATACGGGCAGGGGAAAGGTCATAAAGATCTTCGGAAAGAGTGTCATGAGAGTAGTTACGGGAAGTATGGAGCCGACAATCCATACAGGGGATTTCATAATAGTCTCCGATCCCGGAGATCAGGCCCTTAAAGAGGGCGATATCATCGCATTCTACTCTGATGATCCCGATGTCAGGGGAAGTGTAGTAACACACAGGATAATCGGCATAAACGACGACGGTTCGTACAGGACCAAGGGTGATGCTAACACATTATCAGATGATTATCCCGTAAACCCCTCGAAAGTAGTCGGCCGGTACACCGGAAAAGCACGGTTCTTCAGGTGGATAGGCTCTTTTGCGGATAAGAAGAAGCTTCTGTTTGTTCTTGTTATCATACCGGTGCTGTTCATATCCTTCTTTGAGGTGAAGACGATAGCGTCACTGAGGAAGAAGATAATAGAAGAGGAAGAACTTGAAGAGGAGCAGGATGAGATCGAGAAGATCAAACGTAAAGCTGTTGAGGAGTATCTGAAGAAACGGGAAGAGGATAAAGATGGCAAAGAAGAAGGACAATAAAGACCGGATTCAGGAGATGTTCAGATATACTGCGCGCGATAACGGGCAGGAGTATATCATGAAGAAAAAGATGCTGAGGGCAGTGTTTATCGCGATAATCACGCTCATAGCGCTGGCTGTCTTCATTGCACTCTATCTTGATGAGAAAAAGACTGTTCAACAGACCTTCAGAAAGGAGTATAAAGCCTGTATCGAAAAGGTCATAGACGATATAGAGTCATATAACAATGCTGAGGGAGACTTCGAGTTCAGGTACAGGAGGATCGTTGCTGATATGAACTCTGTCAGTTCCTTTGCATTCCTTATCGATGATTTTGAGGAAGAGCAGAAGGCCATAAATGAGCTGTATACCGTATTCCTTAAGTATCCGGACCAGATGCAGGAGGATGAGAATCTCGAAGCGGCTTTACAGGCCCTGAAGGATATTGATGTTGACCTTGATAAAGGTTATGACGAAGCCAGAGAACTGGTCGATTCTATTGACCTGAAAGGATATTGACACAGAAAGGTTAGGTAAGAATATGAGTGAGAAGAGCAGATTGAAAAGAGAGATCAACACCTGCAGAAAGACTATCGTCGAGATCGAGCGCAAACGCTCCAGATCACAGTCGGCGCTTGTTCAGGCTATCCTTTTGCAGGAGGAACCAAATGACGCTGACGTTGAATGGTTCAATAAATATACGGGAGAGATCACTGCCTGCAGAAATCATATGATCGAACTGCAGAAGAGATTTGATTCACTCTGATATCTTATACTGACGGATAATCGCCTTTATCTGTTGTGTGATGGTCTTTTTCCTGTGTCAAAAATAACAAAGTGTTAACACGATGTAAATAAAGGCGAAATTATGACAGAATTCTGTATCTAAACCCCTTTTAAAGGGTGTTCAAGCGGCCGAAAGACCGCTTGTTTTATTGCTATTTGACTTTTTCAATATTATAATAAATGTGACAAAAACTGATCGTGGGGTATTATGCCCAAGATCAAAAAGGAGCAATTGTGACAAAGGCAGTAAGGACAGAAGACAAAAAAGTCAGAAAGTATCTCAATAAGACTGTGATACTTCTGCTGTTCTCGCTTATCGTATTCATACTGGCTACGATAGCATGGTTTGTTATGTCCAAGGAATCCGATACGAGCGGTATGAGCATTACTGTCAGCACAAGGAATTACGATATTGCCACCAAGGGTACTGCTGTCAGGAATAATGATGTATTCTCGCTCCTCAATCCTGAGTATTCCATCGGTGTTGTAGGGATCTATCCTGATGCATCAGCACACAACGATATGTATTATGCGTCTCTCAATACCGACAATCTGAAGCTTATGTTTGTCCCGACTGCGGATGATCCTTCAACTGAGGATATCGATGAGAGCATTCCGGCCGATGTCGGTCCCGACAGCAGCGGCAAGCTCAGCCTTTATGTTATCCCTAAGCATGACGGAAGCCTCAGCCTTGAGTTTACTCTCAATGTTGTCGGTTATGCATATGTCGATCTTTATACTCTCGACGGGAACGGCGATAAGATCCAGGAAGTCAAGAATGGAGAGCCTGTAGTCGATAAGAACGGTAATCCTGTTTATGAGACCGAGAGGGTACTTATGGCAGTATCTGATGTTTCTACAGAGACATGCAGGATATCAGAAGGTGATCTCGAGAGGCTCACAAGTGCCGAAGAATACCTCAAGGGTCATATCATGTTCTTCGAGAATGAGTCTTCCGTACCTTCACAGTACAGTTACTCAGATCCGATCGATACAAGAGTCCTGTCCTTCAGTGAGAATAATCTTACTTCGGGAACGGCATATCCGATCTCTATCAACTGGGTCTGGGCCAATACTTTCGGTCAGATAGCACTGAAGGATAATACATCCGGGCTGCGAGGAAGGAATATACCGCTTGTTGAGGACAGCAATGCAGCATCCGGTACGGATAAGGCAGCAGTTATCGAGTATCTGAAGGAGAACAAAGCTTCCGTATTCCACGATCTTGAGAAGATTGCATCACTTACGGAAGAGCAGAAGGAAGGAAAGACCGATTCCGAGATAGAGGCTCTTATCGAATCTACGATAGACGATATGATCGATAATGCCGATGTCCCGCTCAATTACAATTTGCTGAGCTCGGGTTACAACAATGCGGATTTTATGATCGGTACGGGCATAGCATACTTCATGATAGAAGTTACGGTTGAAGAAGTCTGATAAAGATAAGGGAGCAGACAGATGAGAAGGCAGGTTAAACAGAAGAACAGTGCTTACACAAAGAGGAAGATACAGCTGATAGTTGCATCTGTCCTTACGGTGTGCCTTGTTGTCCTTATTCCTGTATTTGCATGGTTTAACGGTCAGCAGAAAGCGGCAGAGATGTTTAAGGTCAAGTATCCTAATTCTCTCTTCATCAATGCAGCTCACAGGGAAGACCGTAAATTCTTTAATCTCGACGAGATCGATGTAACTGAGGATGTTAACGGGGTTCCTGTTTTGAGCAAGCTCTATGTCTTTACTGTTTCCGGTGAGAGCACGAACGAGTATACTCTTCAGCTTGCTCATACGAACAATAACGGTTTTACATACAAGATCTATGAAGCGACCGAGCTGCCTAACGGGACTGGAGCAGACGTTTCAGCATCACTTCATCCCAAGGCCTCTGATCAGGAAAATGTAGGCCCCGATGAGAATAAGCCCGAGAATACGCTTGTTTTCGATGATGTTGCATCCGGCGATGTACATTACAGCAAGGGCAATGAAGTGAACGGCAGATATTTTAATCTCGTTAATGACAGTGATCCGACTGTTGCAAAGAGGGATGCTTCAGAGGTCTTCTATCAGAATACATACGGAAGCAATACCAATGTTCATTTTGACAGCGTTCCCTCATACTGGCAGGCAACAATCGATTCGAATATCGATCCTAACACGAAAAAGTTCTGTAACTACTTTATCCTTGAGGTTTCCTGGGAAGTAGGACACCTTAACAATAAAGAGACCGATCTTATCTATCTCTCTGTTGAGAGAAAGAGCTGATTCTTGAGGAAAGGAGGCACTGTATATGGCAAACAGGATATATAGATTCGTAAAGAAGCAGTGGCTCCTTATCTGGATCGTTGCTGTTTCCGTAACCCTGTTTTCGATGTCATTTATCGTATTTGCTGAATATACCGCTACGGTAAGCAGCATGCATAGAGTCGTTGTCTCAAAGGCAGGTCCCGGAATGAGGTTCTCTTCAAATATCCTTGTCGAATCCGGAGATAATGTCTACAGGCCTAAATATACAAAGACCAAGGCAAGCGGTACCTATGACTGCGACCTTTATCTTTGGAACTACAGCCTTGATGATCTTAACAGTCTTTATCCTCTCGATATCAATTATGACCTCGAGTTCAAACTGACAGATAAGTCAGGTAATGATCTTGCAGTATCCATGGGTAACAGGTCCATCACGGTAATAGCACCTGATAATACGTCTGTAGTCCTTAATGACAGCAATACTTCCGGAAGCTTTACGAATCAGAAGCTTGCATATGGAAGTGTATCGGATACGGATCATTTCATCATAAGATTCTCTTCCGGATGGAGTGTTGAGAATGATGATGATTACTGTATCCGTGTAAGAGCCGTACCTACTCTTGATAATAATGGAAATGTCTATCAGGATCTCAGGACGATATCCGGTGTTATAGGTCTCAAGACTACTTCTTCATCTGCCTCGAACGGATGGAAGGCTAGTATCAGTGAGAAGACAGATACCAATTCTCCTGTTGATTTTGACGGCTATAACCTCATAGTCAGCGGTTCCGGTGCTGCTACGATAACGATCAAGTGGGATACATCGAAAGTAGAACTCAACAAGTACTTCTACGATAACCTCAAGAAGGTATATTCATTTGCTGCCAATGAAGTCATCGATCAGGGCGTTGACCTGAGCGGATGGCATACATTGGTGATCAATGCAGATACGGGTGATACGGCAAAGGAAAACAGGAACAGATATTCGATCCAGCTTTACAAGAAGGGCATACTGGATGATACGACTGATCCTGCGACATGGGATACGCTGTTTGCTTATAACAAAGCTTCAGATGAGCAGACAGGGGCATGGATAAGAGTCAATATCTCGCAGTAGTGATCACAAGGAGAATAAGGATGAAATCGGGTTTGAAGAAAATAATTAACAGAAGAACGTTCAAGAAGTTCATCAGTATATCACTGGTGGCAGCTTTCCTGCTTGGCGATTTTTCTATTATCGGAAACGATATAGGCTTCGGCGATAATAATGTCGTAATAGCTGCCGATATCGAGTCGGTAGATGACGATGATCCTGATGCAAGATTCCAGCATGATGTTGATAATAAGATCACCATCGCTCCTGCTGATTTTGTCGAGTATTCCAGAAACTGCGTTAAGTATCACAAATATCACCAGAATGATCAGATCACGATAGCTGCTACGGGCGGAACGAGTACTATCTATTTCGAGAAGGATTTTGCAGGTCTCGGTACTTTTTCCAGGCCTTTCAAGGGATCGATAAGGATTGAGACTGATAATAATATCACGCTTAACCTTGATGCACCTCTGTTCAATTATGTTTATGACAGTGTTACGATCGACAATAACGGACAGCCGTTCCCGATCGCCAGACAGTATGATCCTGAGCAGGCGATGCAGTTCAACGAGAATCATAAGGATACTTATCCTTTGCTCGCACAGTATGTCGTACATGATCCCGAGGGTACACCCGCAAGCTGGAGCTTTAATGTCACCCAGCCTTCCGAAAGAGATGAGGCTGACCCTTATCTCGGAAGTTTCGGCGGTTTCATCGGTACGATGTGTAATGACGGTAACGGTTCTGCATCCCTTACGCTGGATATCGTAATGAATCAGACTCAAGATGATACCGGGTCTCTTTATATTCACGGTATGACTGAGAATGATCTTGATATCGGACTTATCTGCTGTACGATGCAGGAGGGGACATCCCTTACAGCTTCATTAACGACTGACCGAGCTATTACAGAGATCGCCACAGACTACGGTCATGCAGGCGGTCTCGTCGGCAGCATGGCTTCCGGAAGTACATTCTCTTATACCGGAACAAATGTCCAGACGGACGCCACTCCTATAAAAACGACAAAAGCGGGTAAATATGCCGGCGGTCTTGTCGGTCATAATGATGAAGGTACCGTTACGATCACACTTCCTTCAGGTGTAACGGAGTATCCTGTCAGTCAGCTTATCGAAGGAACCTCCGGTTCAGGCGCATTATATGGTTACTACAAGCCGGCTTCTGATGAGATCATCGATACTTCCGTATATGATATCGACTGTCAGGTGAACGGTGGCGGTTATGTCGGCGGACTTATCGGCGTCCTTGATGCTGATGCGGTTGATATAGAGATATCAGGCTCTACAACAGTTGTTTCTTCCCATGCGGTTGGATCAGCTGTCGGTTATGGCGGTCTCATCGGAAGATATGATAATACTTCTCTTGAGAACACACTTCTGATCACAGATGTTACTGCCAATCCTACCAGAACTTCAGGTGCGACTCTCTACGGCGGTGCTGTTGCATTTGCAGGTGAGAGTATGGACGAAGTCGGCAATACCGGTGGCGGATCAGTCTATATCGATCTTGACGGTTTTGTCCTTTCAAATGCCGGCGGTGCTAATCAGATGACTTTCGGCGGACTTATCGCAAAAGCTGATAATGCATTTGTTGATGCCGAGGATGTAACGATCGGGATCAGCGGAGGCAGCTTTAAGGGAGGCGGACTCATAGGATCGCTCGCATCAGGTGTTCTCAGGCTTAAGGGTGATACAGATATCTCCGGAATAGCACCTGATATTACTGATGCAGATACTTACAGATTAGGCCAGATCGTCGGTTACCGTAATAATGCGCTCATATTCTCGGAGAGCGGATGGAAGCTCAAGAGAAATTCGTCAGGCGTTGCTGTAGATGATATCGGTTCCTGGGGTGAGGTGCTGCGCTTTAACGCCAAGAATGATGTTATGGATGGCGATGTCCTTTCCGAAACAGAAGAGACGATCGGCGGTAATGTCGTCTTTACTGTTGATGAGATCGGTCATTGTGTTACTGTTCCTGATATCTCGACGTCTACTGATCCTGAGACATGGGAAGAATTCTACGCTGTAGGCTCTGTTGCTGATTTTGTAGATATCGCCCTTTATATGCAGATGTTTGACAGTCAGTATGATGGAGTACTGAGATTTGACGGCAGCTCCGATCTTCTTGATGCAACTATCGGGCTGACCTCTGATATAGATCTGTCCGGTGTTGGTATCAGTACATTCACAAGGGACAATTTTGAGACTATCAGTATTGAAGATTCCTATAAGTGTTCATTTACCGGTTATTTCAACGGTAATGGCCATACAATTAATCTTTCGATCGGTGAACCTTATGGTTATATCGGTGATACTGCGATCACCTCGCATTCTGCAGAGGGATTCGGAAAGATATACCGTCATATATATCTTGGTCTCTTCGGTATTACTGACAGTTCATCACAGACGGCTTCCAATGTAACTCTTACCGGCAATGTCTATACTAAGGCATTAAGGGATAATGCATATGTCGGTTCTCTGGCAGGACGTTCTACAGGCTATGTCATTCTTGATGGTGTTCATCTTGCTGATACAGTAACTGACGGAGCACATTCGACTAATTATGTGCTTGAAGGTGACAAGCATATCTATTACGGCGGACTGATCGGTCAGATCGCATCTTCCGTCAGTGAGATAGATATCGAGAATTCAAGTGCTGCCTGCAATACTTCTGTCAGCAATACAAATGCTGACAGCTGCTATGGCGGTATCATCGGATGGATAGCTCACAATTCTCAGTCTGCTTCATGGGTATTCCATAATATCGATGTATCGGGGAATATAACAAAGACTTCTGCCAATACCACAAATAAGATCGGCGGACTTATTGCTGCTATTGCCGAGTATTCGGGTACGAGCCAGAGGGAAATGGACCTTGAGAGCATCAATATCAACGGACTTACGATATCTTCGGCCGGAAGTTCGGGTTCTGATGTTTCCATAGGCGGTATGCTGGGTTATTCATGGCTTAATGTTAATCCCGTATTCCATAATGTCCAGGTCAACAACGGTTCTTCTGTTACTTTAACCGGTACTTCAGCCAATAAGGGTGACCTTGCAGGTCTTGTATATAACGGAACAGGATACTGGAAAGTGGAGCCATATGAGATAGAACAATATGACGCAGCTAACGATACTACGATCTATGTCCACAAAGAAGGTATCAGCATAAACGATATTACTGTCACTTCTGCTAACGCCAGATCTTTCGGTATGATCATCAACAGAGGTGTCGCTTCTAACTCTGCCGTTTATCTTGAGATACTTGCCGATTCCAACGGTAAGAAGGCATACAATATCGATGCAAATATCAGCACGGCCGATAAACTGTCCGGTCTCGCATCAGGGTGTGTTTTCGATGAGCTTGTTGCATACAGCGCATTTGACGGAAAGGTCCTTTCTAACGGTCAGGGTGTCGTTTCTGTTAATACGGGCTTTGTTACTGACGGGACAAACAGCAGTAATTCCTATATCGCCCAGACTAACAGGGGTAATGTACCTAATCCCAATACACGTTATTATTATGATCTCGATGTTATCAGGGATGGCAGCAGTGATCCCGAACTTCTTATGAGATGGGCATTGCATCTTTATGCTCACAGCAGTATAAAGACGTATTTTACGACCGGTTGGATCAACGGTTCTACTACGAGCATTCCTTCCGGTAATTATGATATGACAGGCTACAGCTGGTATCCTGTTGATTACAGCGGAACGATCAATATCAATGGTACATTCAAGTTCTATAATTCTGAGTTCGAAGCCAGTGAACAAGTCAAGAGTAATTCAGAGACTTACGGATACAAGAGGACGTCTCTTTATGACAATACTTTGGATTCAATGACACAGCATCATCTGATGCATTGCGGACTCCTGAGGAACGTCTTCGGAACATGTAATATTGTCGGTACCGTGAACCTTATGGGAAATGTCGGTCTTGCAGGAAGGACAGGCAGTAAGGAATCCGGTGCGCTGATTTTCGGATCGATCTATGGTGATTCTGCAGCCGAGATGTCAACTTTCAATGTCAGCGGATATCTAAATCTCGCGGGGATCAAAGTCAGCGGTATAAGTTCTACCGAGTATGCACCGCTCCTTATCAATAAGATCGGCGGATTTACGACGATCAATGTTAAGAACATAAAGAATACAAATGTATATCAGGACAATGAGAAGATCGGAAGCAGCCTTATCGGTAATGCCGGTTCACAGAATGCGACTAATATTAATGTTTCATTCAGTAATATCAGACTCGACGGCAGGATAGCGAATGATAACGATGCCTATGGTCTCGACAGTGTATACGGTACTAAGAGCTCGCTGTTTACAAGAGCTACTTTCCTGAACAGCCTGATGTATTCTTCAGGCTCCGGTGTTTATAACTTTAATCTTTCCGAGGACTGGACAGATAACGGCGGATCTTATTCGAGAACTGCATCCCAGGGTGTTACATATGGTTCTGAGATAAGCGACAGCACCACAAGAAATCAGTATTATAATCTTGAATTCTGGTATAAGGATCAGCCCGGTGATGTCTATACGAACTATGCGCAGCCAGTTGGGACTAATCCTACGGATTTCTCGGGATTCCTTCCTTATGTATATGATGTAAGCACTGCAGACAATGTCGATTCTGAGAAAAAGTATCAGATCAAAGTTAATCATGCAGATCTTACGATGTCCGGATGCGGAACATATAATGATCCGTATATACTTACGAGTCCTGCAGATTTTACGAATATAGTAAATATCATGAACGGTTCTTATTCGTCTGAGGTAACTATTACTCTTCCTAATCTCAACGCTGCTAATACTACCTGGAATGCAACTTCGCTCAAGCAGAAGAAGTGGGATGATTACGGAGACAGTGTCTATACTTTTAATTCTTCTTCAGGCAAATATGTCTGTGACGGAACTAATGGTTATGACAAGGCAGTTGTCAGTAATTATCTTGCAGGTGCTTTCTATAAGCTCGAATCAGGCAGCACTATAACACTGCCGAGTAATTTCAAGGGCTTTGGAAGTACTAATACTGAAGCGAATGTATTCAGAGGCGTTATCGTAGGTAATAATTCCACTATAGTCCTGCAGGGCAGCGACCCTCTTATTTATCAGAGTAACGGAAGCGTTGTAAAGGATCTTAATATCGTAGTCGATGCACAAAGTGATATAACTATCGACCAGAGCTCTGCTTCATTGTTTACTTATGGTTATAACAGTGGTGGAAAAGCTTATGGTGCTGTTATCGGAAAGATACAGGGCGGTGATAACATTATAGATAATGTTACTGTCTCTTTCGGCAACAGTCACATTAAGGTTAAGGGTAATTATGCTGTAGCTATTCCTGTCGGCGGATATGTTGGAGTTGTTATTAAAGGGTCTCTTATCTTCAGGGGAATGGAGAAATACAGGGCAAGTGATGCTCTCTGGAATTCTATCTCCGGCCTTAGTCCTACGACAGTTAAGGACAACAGTAATAATACCAATCTTCTCTATACGGATGCGGCTAATAAAGTCCCGAATATGAAGTGGCTTTATGTTAATCCTATAGTAGGAAGGGTTATAAACGGTGCTGTCTTTACAGAAGGTGATGCTTACCGTCCTTTTGAAAACGGAACCCGTGATGGTGTCTATATCAAGACAAGTTCATCCGATCCTGATCCTTCAAATGCTGATGATTATTCTTCTATAGCAGTCGATACTCAGTATGAGAAATACAGTCAGCCTGTTACCATGAGAAACGGGACGAAGAACTATTCTATCGCTGACATCAGTGATCATCTTGAAATGTTTACGACTGACAGTGAGCACAGTGTCCCTGAGAGAACGTCCGGCTTTACTGAATCTCAGGATTTCAGAAGGTTTATACGTATTGATCTTGATATACCTAATGCCCAGTCTCTTTACGTAATGTCACTTGTTACGCAGAGCGGTCTTGGCGGTTCAAACTTCCTGCAAAGACAAGACAGAAACAAGGGTTCAATTAACAATAATCCAATTTATTATCCAAGTAACTATAATAAGCCTGTAGGAGGTTTTCTGAATACCGGTGATTATGGTATATCTCCGTATTTTAAGTATAGGGCTACGCATGTTGCCGATTATTCTTATGTAGGAAACTGCGGCGGTGGTAATATACCTGAGCCTGTTTCCGGTCAGGCTTCCTATGCTGATTATTCAAATGCAAAGACTGATAATGCTCAGTTTAACCGAAGCGGTGGTGATACCAATCATTCATATCAGCACGGTCTGGAAGCTATTCCATATATCATCGGGAAGTATACTCCGAAGCTACCGACTGTAACGGCAGGTCATGCTGCAAATCAGTATGATGCAAATTATTATAATAATATTACCGGCAAGGAACTCGGTTATGTTGCATTCTCGCTGACACAGCAGTATTCCTATCTTTACCTTGAATTTACAGGCGATAATACAGTCTATTATATGCCTGACGGATTCAGGGGTCTGGGATGTCTTGGTTATGATAATTTTATAAGCGGTGGTGGCAACAGCTGGACAGAAACTTATCAGGATATGTTAGTTCACCTCTTCGGTATCGAAGGAAACGGTAATACCATCAATCTTAATATGAGCCTTTACAGTTACAACGGGAGTTATGATAAATATGCCGTTGCAAATGATACTCCGGGATTTGGTTTTATCGATGCAATGATGATGAACAAGACATGTGCGGTTGGAACTGCAAGCGGTGGAAGATACGATAATATCGACCCGACTGATACTGAACATCAGATCAGGAATTTTACTTTGACGGGTAAGGTCAGATCCGAAGTTATCGATGCTTCCACCGGTAATTATTGTTCGCACAATTCAAGTATCAACAGCAATAAATATGTTTCAGTTGGCGGACTGGCCGGTAACGTTGTATACAGGTCAGGTAATTCACATGGAAGTGACATATTTGTTGTCTCTATCGCTGATATGAACCTTTCAGACCTCAAAGTTTACGGTGTAAGGAATACCGGAGGATTATTAGGTTTCAATAAGTCGGAGAATGATAAAGGTGCGATCACATATATAAATAATATTACCACTTCAGATCTTGAAGTTTCATCAGGTATTTATACAGGCGGCCTTATAGGAAGGTCTGAACAGACATCTCTTGAAATCAGTGATGTTACCATTTCAGAGCCTGATATCAAGACTGATCTTGCTTTTGCAAGCGGATCTATTACCGATAATGCTACAGGTGGTATTGTAGGTTATGCTGCGACGAGTTCAAACAACGGTCCTGTCTATCTGCATGATATTACAATAGGTTCTTTGACTCCGGGTAATGATTATTACTCTTATATAGGTTATACCGAGCCTTCATCTTATCCGACAAATAAGGCCTATGAGACTGTTCGTGTCGGCGGACTTATCGGGCAGGTCAATACTAATTCGTCTACTATGATCGGCAGTTCGGGTGATGATCACATTGATTACAATACTATTATCGATAAGTGCAATATCTTTAATGTTGATATCATCGGTCATAAGTCCGGCGGTATCATCGGTTCGAGCGAGAGTAGTACATGTTATATCGGGGTTACGGATTCTATTGTAAAGAGTACAACTTCTGTTCCTCATACTATTCAGGGAGAGAAACTGGCAAATACCTCGTCTGATAATTATGGAGGTGCCGGCGGCATATTGGGTTATGCTTCGAATCTGAATAACAAGTTTGATGTTAAGAACTGTAACGTATCCGGATATATGCTCTACAGCTACAAAAATGCAGGCGGTATTGCCGGTTATATCTCCGGTTCGGATACATATACTGCAAAGATCTGCGATACTTCCGTTAACGGTATCAGGATCAAGATCAATAACAGGGCAGGAGGCCTCATTGGTGGATTGAATAAATCCCTTAGCGGTTATAATATCCTGACTAATAATATCCAGTTTACTTCTCCTGACGGAAATATGACTGCTTACGGTAATATCGTTGGTAATAACGGAAGCAAGGTCATAAAGATCGCAGGCCTTTCAAAGCAGGGACTGTCGGATAATGATCTTGTAAATATGAATTACCATAAGCAGTCTCAGATGGTCGGTAATTATGCTGATACTAATACTTCCAGATACGGATCCGGAGGTTATGTAATCTTTGCCGATTATGAAGGCGTCTGCTTAACGGCTAATAAGAATATCATCGCTTCAGGTGTAAATGATGATGACAATGTTGATCCGAATGAGTATATGATCGAATCAGGGTCTTCGACGATCAATAATTATCCTTATGTCAATACGAGTCCCAAGAGGCTCATTGATCCGTCTAATCAGTATCTGACCGGCGATGCGGTCAGTAAGCTTACTTATGATGCATCTATATTTACAAAGATCATAAGAGAACGAAATTCCAATGCAGTAGGTGCTTATACGAACTTCAATGTTGTTTCTGCCGCTACGCAGACTAATATCAGGAATAAGTTCTCGACGGCTTATGCTGAATTCCCGAAGGATACGGTTCCGTCGACCTACAACTTCCCGCTGCTCGTTATCGATGATAATGACTATACTGCAGTAACTGATATGATAAATACTTATATCAATGTCCTTGCTAATACCAAGGGCGAGAACTATGCTGTCAATAATGATATGCACAGGGTATCGCTTAATAAGTGCACATATGACGGTACTCAGTTTGTCATTGATCCCGCATCGAACAGTGCGAACCTGAAGCGGGTAGTAATAGGTAACCAGAATTACTTCAGGATGACACCTGCCAGTGTTGATAATGCTGATCAGAATGTTGCTCAGTTCTCACTTATCGATGTTCAGTTCCTTGATCCGAGCGATAATACAAAAGTTGCATATCATCTGTATGTTCCGGTATATGTCAAGAAACTCCTGCAGTTCAGATTTAATGCAGCTATCCTTAACGGAACTGAGTATTATGACGATGCGTACAGCGGATATAACGGCAACGTTGTTTTCGAGAATCTCGGAAACCCTGTAACTATCAGGTTTGAGTATATCTACAACAGAACGCCGGCAGAGTGGAAGGATGCTATAAACAGTGGTGACAGTGTCCTGTGCAATATCAATAAGGCGCTGTCTGTTAATAAGCATTCCGGTGACTGGCCTTCAGGCACCAGGATGGTACTCGTCGATGCCAATAATAAGGATAAGTATTATTATCTCGATGATGCTCCAAACGGAGATGTTATCGATCTGCATACATTCGTTAACGGATCTGATTACTTTACTGCAGCTCCGCTCAATAACCTGATGACCGTTACAGTAGGGCAGCCGGGTGACAATACTCCGAGGAACCTGATACCTACAACTTCGGATGATCCGAGGGCTATTGTCAGATCAGGAAATGATTACTACAGGTTCATAGAAGATACAGAAGAGGACAATGCTCTGACAAATGATCAGAAGTATGCCGTAACATCTGTTTCAGCAGTCGAGCCTGAAGTCTATTATCTTACGATCTTTACACCGAAGAATACATCTGATTCCAACATCTATCATTATGAGATCCGTTCACTGGATAAGCTCACGAAGATCGATGATAATGATGAAGGATGGCGTCCTAACCAGGTTGTAAAGAATGCCAATAAAACAGTAGGTCTGTTTACAGGTAACCTGTTCACCAATAGTCTTACGATGAGCGTTACCTCTGCAACAGGAGACCTCGAGATGAACAGCAGCAATAAGAGACTGCAGGTTACGATGACATCTACGATCGGACTCAACGGCACGGCTGAACAGAAGCAGAGCGTTGCTAATAACATGAGCGCAAGTTCAAATTATGCAACCATCTATCAGACGTTCCTTGCGACTTATGACAAGAAGTCTACTGTAGGCGGACAGTCTGAATATGGTGTAAATACGATAGCGCCTCCGACTGTCAACATCCTTACATATGATTACTACAAGGGTGCAGGCAAGACCGGTACAGCATATCCGATCACAGGATATCAGGATATCGTTACAGAGAATCACGTTGAACTCCGTAATAATAAGAATCTCATCAGTGAGATTTCCAATGCGGCAAACGGATATTCTGTAACTATCGATGTCGGTTATTATCTTACTTATGAAGATCCTGATGATCTTGTCTACCAGTTCCCTGCGAATGAAGACGAGAACTCCGGAGTAGGTTCCAGAGTCGTCGGTTATTCCAATATCGGATCGACCGCAGAGTCTGCTACATACAGTGCTTCTTCCTGGAAATACGATAATGAGATTAACAGGTATTATACGGCTGACCTCAAGAAGGCTACTCTTACATACAATGCAGTCAGGACGACAGGAGAACTTGCCGGACCTTACAGCGAGCTCGGTATCAATCCTCTCGAGGAGATCGAGGATAACAAGAGCCTCATTCATACCCAGGCTCAGTATGATGTAAGTAAGCTTAAGGAGAAAGGTGATTATATTGAGATCACGGTAAGGCTTTCCAGAAAGCTCAACTACAATCAGTATCTGCCGATCGATACCTATATCGAGAATATGAAGATATACGGACTTAATGATGTTGTCATTTTCGATCAGTCTATGCAGGGCAACGAGAAGACAACAAATGATGCTTACGGAAATATGCTCTATAAGGTTACGAAGTCGTCTGATGTATACACGATCAGGGTAAGAGCAGATCAGGTCAAGACACTCGGAGATATCTCTGACGGAAGGTTCCTGTTCCCGATCGACTTTGAGGTCAAGACTGGAGATGATCTGTTTAATAACAACGGACTTATGTATTCGAACTACAGAGTATCTGTTGAGGCGAAGATGTTTGCGGAAGCTGACAGTGCAGCTAATTCCTATTATGTTCCTTCGCTCTGCAACGATTACCTGATCTATACGAATGCAAAGGTCAATCCCGAAGTTATTGAATCAGGGACATAATCCGGTCATTCTGATATAGGAGATCATATGGATCATCTTGAGTACGGAAGAGCAATTTGTTATTCGGGTTACAGGGAGGGACAGTCGCCCTCGACTGTTCCTCCTTCCCGTGAAAATGTCGAGGAGGATCTCTCCATCCTTCATAATGACGGTTATAAGTATATCCGTCTTTATGATCCCAATATCCATGCCAGATATGTATTGGAAACGATAAGGGATAAAGGCTATGACATGAAGGTCATGGTCGGTATCGATTCATTAAATGAAGTCAATAATCCGGGATGTCCCTTCGAAAATCAGGAATATTCAGCGGATGAACTTCTTGCGCACAGGCAGCGCAATGACGGGGAAGAGCAGAAGCTTATCGAGCTTGTACGAGAGTTCGATGAACAGATATGTGCCGTATCTGTCGGAAATGAGAATACTCCTTCATGGGGACAGCATAATGTTCTCGAGGCAAGACTTATAAAACATGCAAAAGCATTTAAGGAACTGGGGAAGCCGGTTACATTCTGTGAAGGTCATAATGAGTGGCCTTTGCTTAAGAGCCTTCCGGAGTATATGGATATCGTCAGTGTTCACAGCTATCCTTATCATGAATCCATACCTGTAGATAAAGCGGTTGACACCAATAAGCGTCATCTTGATAAGATAAGATGCCTGTTCCCCGATAAACAGGTAATTTTTACAGAGATAGGGTGGAGCTCAGATTCGGAGAATCCGGTTTTCGATATGATAGAGGGAAAGAGCATCCTCCGTCAGTCTTCGTATTGCCAGAAGCGTTATATCGAAGAAGTCACTAAGTGGATAGAGGATGAAAAGATCATAGCATTCCTTTTCGAGGCATTTGATGAGCCGTGGAAAGGGCCTTCAAGGAATTCGTCCGAGTGTAATTTCGGTCTTTATGACCTGAAACGCGAAAAGAAGTTTTAGCAGGGGGATATATATGCTCGAAATCGGTCAGAAAGCGCCGGAATTCTCGCTTTCGGATCAGAATGGTGAGATAAGGAATCTTAAGGATTACAGAGGTCAGAAGGTCATTCTGTATTTTTATCCGAAAGATAATACTCCGGGATGTACAAAGCAGGCATGTTCGTTCGGAGAACTGATGCCTCAGTTCAGGGAAAAGGGAGCTGTAATCCTCGGAGTCTCGAAGGATTCGGTCTCATCTCACAAAAAGTTTGAGGAGAAGTTCGGGCTGCCTTTTACACTTCTTTCTGATACGGAACTGTCTGTCATAAAGGCTTATGATGTCTGGAAAGAGAAGAAGAATTACGGCAAGGTAACTATGGGTGTCGTAAGGTCTACATACCTGATCGATGAAAACGGTGTCATAGAGAAGGCTTTCGGAAATGTAAAGGCCGCCGATAATGCTTCTGATATGCTTGAAAGCCTCGGATAAAAGGCTTTTCGATGTGCACATAAAAATATTCTTCTGCGGTTTTATTTTGTGAATAATAAGGACCTCATTTAGTGTATAATCCTTATGTAAATCTTATTTATTAAGGAGATACTCCATGCAGGTTCGTAGAGTTTTGTCTGAGAAGAAGGCGGATTTTGCCGTTGAATCAAAAGGTGTTTTGAATGATATTACGGCGGATCTCGGTATCAAGACGCTTACAGGTGTCCGTGTCATCAACAGATATGATGTTTCAGGGATAACTGACGAGGAATATGAGGAGGCCAAGAAGGTCGTTTTCTCAGAACCCCCTGTAGATGATGTATATGATGAAGATGTAGATCTCAAGGACAGCTGCTATGTCCTTATAATCGAAGCCTTGCCCGGTCAGTATGATCAGCGTGCAGACTCCGCAGCACAGTGCGTTCAGTTCCTGACACAGAAGGAGAGACCTCTTGTCAAGACTGCAAAGATCGTTGCATTCTACGGATCCCTGACTGATGAAGAGAAGAAAAAGATCGCCGATTATCTTATAAATCCCGTTGAGTGCCGTGAAGCTTCTCCTGAGAAGCCCGAGACTCTCGAGGATAAGTATGATATCCCTACAGAAGTCGAGATACTTGATGGTTTTAATGACCTTTCCGAGGATAAGCTCTATGAACTCCGCGGTAATCTCGGTCTTGCAATGAGTAACGCCGATATCAAGTTTACACAGGATTTCTTTAAAGAGCAGGGGAGATGCCCTACCATAACCGAGATCAGGGTCCTTGATACATACTGGTCTGATCACTGCCGTCATACGACATTCCTTACGGAACTTACAGATATCAAGTTTGACGGAGATGATGAACTTACAAATGATATCAGGGAAGCCTATGCCGATTATCTGAAGACCAGAGAGGATGTATACGGCGACCGTATAGCTCAGAAGCATATCTGCCTTATGGATATTGCCACGATGGCAATGAGGAAGCTCAAGAAAGACGGCAAACTTGCTGATCTAGATGAATCCGAGGAGATCAATGCCTGCTCTATCAAGGTAAAGATAAAAGTCGATGGTGAAGATAAGGATTATATCTTCATGTTCAAGAACGAGACACATAATCATCCTACTGAGATCGAGCCTTTCGGTGGTGCTGCCACATGTCTCGGCGGTGCGATCAGAGATCCGCTTTCAGGAAGGTCCTATGTATACCAGGCTATGCGAGTTACAGGAGCCGGTGATCCGACTGTTCCCGTATCTATGACGCTTAAGGGTAAGCTTTCACAGAAGAAGATCGTAAGGACTGCACAGGCAGGCTATTCTTCATACGGTAACCAGATCGGAATCGCGACAGGTCAGGTCGATGAGCTCTATCATCCCGGATATGTTGCCAAGAGAATGGAGATCGGTGCTGTTGTCGGAGCTGCTCCTGCTGAGAATATTGTTCGTGAGAGACCTTCTGCAGGAGATATAGTCATCCTTCTCGGCGGAAGGACGGGCCGTGACGGAATAGGCGGTGCAACCGGTTCATCCAAGGCTCATGATGAGAAGTCTGTTCTTACCTGCGGCGCAGAGGTCCAGAAGGGTAATCCTCCCACAGAGAGGAAACTCCAGAGACTGTTCCGCAATCCCGAAGTTACAAAGCTCATCATCAGATGTAATGACTTCGGTGCCGGCGGTGTATCTGTTGCTATCGGTGAGCTTGCAGACGGTCTTAAGATCAATCTCGATTTAGTTCCCAAGAAGTACGAAGGTCTGGACGGTACAGAGATCGCTATATCAGAGTCGCAGGAGAGGATGGCTGTTGTAATACATCCTGCTGATCTTGATAAGTTTATGGGATTTGCTGCAGTTGAGAACCTCGAAGCTACTGTAGTTGCAGAAGTTACTGAAGAACCGGTAATGAAGATGGTATGGAACGGAAAGACGATCGTCGATCTTCCCAGGTCCTTCATAGATACAAATGGTGCTAAGCAGTATGCTGAAGCCGAAGTTCTTCCTGCCGACAATGAGAATATGTATCTTGATTCAAAGCTCCCTTCTTATGTTCCTCATGACTTTAAGAAATCCCTTGCAGGAGCACTTAATTCGCTTGAGGGATGTTCACGTAAGGGACTTACACAGAGATTTGATACCACTATCGGTGCAGGTACGGCTATGATGCCTTTCGGTGGTGCTTATCAGACATCTCCTGAGGAAGGTATGGCTTCCAAGATACCGCTCGATAAGGGTACGACAAAGGATGTTTCCGTAATGACATACGGTTTTGATCCTTACTTTACTGAATGGAATCCTTTTGCAGGTTCTTATCATGCAGTCGTCGAGTCACTTCTTAAGATCATGTGTATGGGTGTCGATCCGTTAAAGGCAAGACTTACGTTCCAGGAGTATTTTGAGAGGATGAGTTCCAAAGAGGCATGGGGCAAGCCTTTATCTGCTCTGCTCGGTGCTTATAAGGCACAGCTTGATTTCGGTACTGCTTCGATAGGCGGTAAGGATTCGATGAGCGGAACATTTAATGATATCCACGTACCTCCGACGCTTGTCAGCTTCGCCGTCGGTATGTCAACAACAGATGATCTTATCTCAGCTACATTTAATTCGCCTAATCAGAAGGCTTATGTTATCAAGGTAGCAAGAAACGGCAAGGGATATTACAAGAAGGAGCACTTCCTCAGAGTAGTAAAGGCTTTCAGAGAGCTCAAGGATAGAGGACAGATCCTGAATGCCGCTGTCGTCAGAAGCGCAGGTATCGCTGCAAGAGTAGCTCAGATGTGCTTCGGTAACAGCCTCGGATTCAACTTTGATCCTGAATTCCCTGAAGAAGAGCTTTTCAAAAGGAGTCTCGGAACCATCATCGTTTCTGTTCCTAATGACAGAAATGCGATCGATAAGATCGAGATGGCAGGCGGCAAGTACTTAGGTCATACGAATAATTACGGTCATTTCTCTCACGGAGATAATACTGCAGACTGCGGCCCTATGGTTCTTTCCTATGAGGGTAAGCTCGAGCCTATATTCCCGACATTTGCTGCAAGCGCTTATATGCCTTGCCCTGTTGATCTCTTTACTACTGATAAGACGTTCAAGGCAGCTCCCGGCGTGCTTAAGGGAGCTAAGCCTAAGGTCATAATCCCCGTTATGCCCGGAACAAACTGTGAGATCGATTCCGCGAGAGCATTTGAAAGGGCAGGAGGACAGGCTGATATCTTTGTTATCAGGAACAGGAATCAGGAAGATATCACTGAATCACTTAAGACTCTGGCAGATAAGATATCCGAGAGTAATATTGTAATGCTTCCCGGCGGCTTCTCTGCAGGTGATGAGCCTGAGGGATCCGGTAAGTTCTTTGCTGCAGCATTCCGTAATCAGTATATTACAGAGGCTGTAAGAGACCTTCTCTTCAAGCGCGACGGACTTATGCTCGGTATCTGCAACGGATTCCAGTCTCTGATAAAGCTCGGACTTGTTCCTTATGGCGACATCAAGGAACTTACAAGTGAAGATCCTACACTTACTTTCAATAACATTGGACGCCATCAGAATTCCTATGTTTCTACAAAGATCATGAGCAATAACTCTCCCTGGCTGACTCAGGTCAAGCCGGGTGAGATCTATAAGATCCCGATCTCTCACGGTGAGGGAAGATTTGTTGCATCGAGAGCCCAGCTTGATGAGCTCATCAAAAACGGCCAGATCGCGACATGTTATGTTGATGATATGGGTAATCTTGCAGCAGGAACCGACTTTAACCCCAATGGATCTCACCTTGCGATCGAAGGTATCCTTTCTCCTGACGGAAGGATCTTCGGTAAGATGGGTCACTCCGAGAGATATGATCCGGATCTTACGAAGAATATCCCGGGCGAAAAGGATCAGAAGATCTTTGAATCCGGTATCGCATATTTCATGTGATAAATGAACAGAGAAGAAACTTTAGAGATAATGCAAAGATACAAGATTCTGCCCGAAAAGAGATTCGGGCAGAATTTCTTGTGTAATGACGATATCACTGATCTTATCATCAGTGAATCCGGTATAGAGCCTTCATCCAGAGTTTTGGAGATAGGTCCCGGTATCGGTGCCCTGACGCGTAAGATCGCCGGCATTAAAGCTGATATCACAGCCGTTGAGATCGATCTTCGTCTTGCATCATATCTGAAGGAAGATCTTCCTTCAGTAAAAGTCATCGCATCTGATTTTTTGAAGATCAAAAGAGAGGATATAGGCCCTTTCGACAGGATAATCAGTAATATCCCGTATTATGTCATGACTCCTATCATGAACAAGCTCCTTTCCGGGTTTTCAGATGCTCTTTCTATGACCTTTATGGTCGAGGAGAGTGCACTGGCAAGGATAAAGGCATCTTACGGCACAAAACAGTACGGTCCTTTATCTGTACTGGTATCGCTCTACGGAGAATTCAACAAGGTAATCAATGTACCTGATTCTGCATTTATACCCAGACCTAATACGCTCTCTTCCGTAATCACGCTCAAGAAGACTGATGAGTATTCTGATGTCCTGTGTCCTGAGTTTCTGACATTTCTTGAGACTTCATTTTCGCAGAGAAGAAAGAAGTATCTTAATTCGCTGGGAACTGTATGCGGCAGAGAAAAGGCTTCTTCAGTTATTTCGGCAGTGGGATTGGATGAGAATGTACGTGCCGAAGATATCAGTCCTGAAATATTCAGGAAGATCTTTGATCTGATACGATAACGGTTCGAAAACAGCAAATATCTTTAAGCGAATTATCTCTTTATATATAATATAATCATTATATACACACGAATTCATTTTGCGGGGTAGTCGAATGAAGATGATCAAGGCCGTTTCTTCGCTTATAGCGTTTTGTATTGTCAGCTCTTTCGGAGTATCTCTGAATGCGGCTTCTGTTGAAAAAGAGGATATTCCTGTCAGATCCTATGAGAATACTGTTTTGACAGATGCTTCATATGATGCATCTTCAGGAGTAGGCGGGTTTGTAGCGAGACTATATAAGATCGCTCTCGGCAGGAATTATGATCAGAAAGGCTTTATCGACTGGTGTGACAAGCTTGCTTCCGGAAGTATTGATGGAGCTAACTGCGCCAGAGGTTTTTTCTTCTCTGAAGAGTTCCTTAAGAAAAAATATGACGTTGATACATATCTGACGATCCTTTACAGGGTGTTCTTTGACAGAGAGCCTGATCAGGGAGGTTTTAATATCTGGAAGGATCAGATCGTTAATAAGGGAATATCTTATGAAGAGATCCTCGAAGGATTCATTAATTCCACGGAGTGGGCAAATACTTGTCTGAGATTCGGTATAGTATCCGGAGGAACAGCCAAGCCTACTATAAACGTTCCTGTTTCGACCGGGATAAAGACTTTTGTTACTTCGCTTTATCTTGATGTATTGGGCAGAAATCCTGATCAGAACGGATTTGATAACTGGTGCAATAATCTTTCATCGCTGAAGATAACCGGAAAGGACGCCGCCAGAGGATTTTTCTACAGTCCCGAGTTCGCGAAGCTATTCGCGTCGAAATCTGATGCTGATATCATCAGGTTGTTCTATAAAGTATTTCTTAACCGTGTTCCTGCCGCTTCAGAGGTCGACTACTGGGCCGGAAGGTTAAAAGAGAACAGAAGCATAGATACTCTTTTTTACGGATTTGCAGATTCAACGGAATTCAGGAATAAATGTCTGACGTACGGTATAATCCCGGCATCTGTATCGGCAGATCCGATCAAGCCTTCCAAGATGACATTTATCATCAGCTACAGTGACGGATCGAGAAAACTCGTACAGGGTACATTTGACTATTCAGTCGAACAGCAGACTTGCGGCCTTATCAATAACCTCCGTGCAGGAGTCGGTTCGCCGTCTCTCACCATCGATGAAGATCTCAGGGCAGTAGCCAGGAAAAGGGCTATGGAGATCGCCATCAACTTCTCTCATGACAGACCCGACGGATCAGGTCTCAAGGATCTTCTTAAGGGAATCTCCTACAGGGTCGCAGGTGAGAATATAGCATCTTCTTCCGAATACTCCGGTGATACTTTCTTTAATGCTTGGAGGAATTCTGCCACTCATTACGGTAATATGATAAAATCTAGTTACGGCAGGATCGGTGTCGGTGTATTTACGCCTGACGGATCATCCGAGGGATATGCCGTAATGATACTGGTGGGATAGGAAATAAGGCATTATGAAGAAAAGAAGCTCTTCTGAGAGCATACTCGGCAAGTATTCCGATACTAAGCCCAAAAGAAGGATTTCAGGCAATTCGGGCGATTCGACCCCTTTGATGACACATTATGAACAGCGTTATAAGGGCAGTGGCATGACAAGAGAGCTCACTGCCCCCAAGACTGTTGAGACTTTAGATGAGAAGATCGCGAAAAGAGAAGCTAAATCAAAACCTCTTCCCGATCCTATGCAAGGAAGGGTGTCCGTAGAGATCGCAGGGAACAGATATCTTCTCGGATGTACTGACGATATCTCTGAAACAAGGATAAAGAGGATCGCTTCTCTCGCAAATACAATCCTCAGCGAGACCAAGGAGAATAATCCCGGTCTTACAAATTCAAAGATCACCACGCTGGCACTTATCGATGCCTGCGACAGGCTCGTTACCAGTCAGGACAACCTTAATAACATGAAGACTGATCTTATGTATTACAGACAGAAAGACGATCTTAAGAAGCAGGAGATAAAGGTAGATCCGACTCCGATGGAACTGTTGGCAACAGGAGCCGGACAGGATAAGGAAGATAACAAGGAAAAGGATAAAGACTGATGAAGAAGATCGAGCTTCTTGCTCCCGCAGGTTCACTTGAAATCCTGAAAGCCGCGGTTGATAACGGTGCCGATGCTGTTTATATCGGCACTGATCTTTTTAATGCCAGGATCAATGCCATGAACTTCACCATGGATGAACTGGAAGAAGGCTGCAGTTATGCTCACAGAAGGAATTCTCTTGTCTATCTGACCCTGAATACGCTTATCTATAACAGCGAAAAGGATCAGGCTTTGGAAGTTGCGGTCGAAGCATATAACAGGGGAATAGACGGCATTCTTGTTCAGGACATCGGCCTTGCGTCTGATCTTCATAAAAAATATCCATCGATCCCCCTTCATGCAAGCACACAGATGAATATCTCTTCGCCTGATGATTTTAAGATGCTCTCGGGATTAGGTATAAAGAGGGTAGTTCTTCCCAGAGAGCTGTCTCTGGAAGAGATAGGGAGAAGAGTAAGGATAGCCCGAAGAGCCGGAATAGAGGTTGAGGTATTTGCTCATGGAGCTGTATGTGTCTGTTATTCCGGACTCTGTCTTTATTCCGCAATGAACAAGAGCGGTACAAGGTCAGGCAACAGAGGCCTTTGTGCCCAGCCGTGCAGAAGAGAGTATTCTTTATTTGTTCCTGACAGTAAGGAAGCACTGAAAAAAGGTCATCTCTTATCACCAAAAGACAGAAGCACCGTACCTTTTATAGCTGATCTTATCTCTCTGGGAGTCTCATCTTTGAAGATAGAGGGCAGGATGAGGGATATATCTTATGTTGAATCAGCCGTACGTGCGTACAGAAGACTCATAGATGCATATTATGACGGCGGACTTAATGATGAACTTCAGTCTTCTGTCGAGAACAGCCTTCTTGTATCTTTTAACAGAGGCGGCTCATTTACATCCCAGTATCTTACGAGTGTTAAGTCTTCTGACTTCCTTTCCGGCGAATATGTCGGTAAATATGGTCTTAAGATCGGAAGGATCACTTCAAGAGACCCTAAAAAAGGCACATTTACTGTATCTATGACAGCATCGTCTGTTATGCCTTCAAAAGGTGATTATATATCTGTCAGAGACCGTAACCGTGAGATCTGCTCATTCCCGGTGGGAAAAGTACATGAGATGAACAGGGCTTGTGTACTGAAGGGACTTCATCCGGACATGATATCTAAGCTCGAGGACGGGTACCCCGTATTTCTCATGAGCCATGATTTTAAGGGTTCTGACTTTAAAGTCAGAAAGACTCCTGTCGATATATCAGTCTTTACTGACGATGAAGGACAGCTCGTTATAAATGCATTGATCAATGAGGGTAATCTTAAAGGAGTCTTCTCAGAGATTAAGGAGCCTTTGGATCCCGGCTTTGAAGGTAATGCGCTCAATCCAGAGAGGATCATTGCCCAGCTTTCCAAGATGGGAAACACCCCTTTCGAGGCGGTAAATGTCTATGTTCCTGAAGATATATCCATCAAATGTCCGGTCAGCTTCATCAATGATATGAGACGAAGACTGGTGGAAGACCTTATAAGTGAAGTCGAAGATAAGACTTCTCATTATGCTTCTGAAGAATATGACATGTTCGGAACAGATAATGCGGTTGATCTCTCAGATGAAGGATCCGTCACTGTTATGCATTATTTCCCTTCGCTCAAGTCGGTTAGGGGAGACCTTAACAGGGATGCCGATATCTATGCTTTTTCGATATATGACCTGATGATAAAGAGTTTCCGCGAAAGGATAATCGACTTTGTTTCAAGAGCAGGGAAGAGATTTGTTATCGTTATGCCTGACAGCTGCCACGACAAGACCAGAAATGATGCCCGCAACATGATAGCGGAACTGAAAGAGGAGCATGATGATCTGATCTATGGAGTAATGGATTCTGATATCATGTCTGACAGTTCTTATCTTAAGGAACTTGGCCTCAAGCATTATCTGTCTGCCGGAGCAAACATCTTCAACAGCAATGCATTAAGGTTTGCCCAGAGTGTTTCTGACGGCTCCGCGATATCTTATGAGCTGTCTGAAGATGAGCTTTCCGAAGTCGTCAGAGAGACTGATCCAAAGAAAGACTTTGAGATAATAGTACATGCCGGCGGAGATATACCGTGGATGCAGTCGGATTTCTGCCCCGCAGGTGCACATAAGGAGAAATGCAGGACATGTTTTGACAAGCCTCATTTTATCCTTGAGGATCTTAATAAAGAAGCGGAATGCAAACTCGTATGTCATCCGAAAGACTGCAGCAGTGTGATATACGGTCCTTCAAAATACACTGTGTCTTATTCGGTTTCTTCGCTGCTGGCGCAAAAAGGATATAACATTACAATGCTCTATACAGAGATCTGATATAAGGGGGAGAAAGATATGAGCGAATCACTTAAGATCGAGAAATGCAGACATGAGGCTGTTATGCCCCGTTATATGAATGACGGTGATGCGGGAATGGATATATTCTCCTGCGCTGATATCCTTATACATCCCGGCGAAAGTGTTCTTGTTCCGACAGGACTTAAGATGGCGATCCCTTACGGGTATGAAGTCCAGATCAGGCCCAGGAGCGGTATTTCGCTCAAGACACCTCTCAGGGTCCCCAATTCTCCGGGAACTATCGACTGCGGTTACAGGGATGAGGTAAATGTGATCGTATATAATTGTTCGATGAGAGAGGACGCTTCTGATTCCGAACCATTTACGCTTGCCGATAAAGGATGCAAGCATGGAACTTATCTCATCAAAAAGGGTGACCGCATCGCACAGATGGTCTATGCAAAGGTCGAATATGCATCTATCGAGGAAGTTTCATCAGTTTCCGGTATCGGTCAGGACAGGGGAGGCGGATTCGGTTCTTCCGGGGTTTGATCAGGTTTGAAACAATACCTCTAAAATGTTACAATAGATAGGATTTTTCGATGTTGGAGGTGACGGCTGATGCTTGAGATATATTCATCTGTTGAGACAAAGCAGAAAGCCAACCGTTCCATATACAGGACAGAGAAGATAGACAGGATCGGAGATGATTGCTGGATCAATCTCTATTCTCCGACAGAGCCTGAGATATCAAGGATAGAGAATGAGCTTAATATACCCCAGGAGTTTCTGAGGTATCCTTTGGATGAAGAAGAGAGGCCGCGTATCGACTTTGATGACGATACAGGAGATGTACTGGTCATCATCGATGTTCCTTATTCCAAGAGAGACAATAATATGATCAGATATGAGACGGCGCCTCTCGGCATAATAATTACCGATAAGCAGATCGTTACTGTCTCTTTGCGTCAGACCCCGATACTCGATCAGTTTATCGATAACAGGGTCAAGGATCTGTTTATCCTTTTCAGGACAAGGTTTACTATTCAGATCCTCTATGCTGTTGCCAAGGAATACCTGCGTCTGTTGCGTTTTATCGATAAGACGATAGATATCAATGAGGTCAGTATTTCCGAGACCATCAGCAACAAGGACCTCTATAATCTCCTCGAATTATCTAAATCCCTCGTTTACTTTTCTTCATCTCTTAAATCTGATGAGGCCGTGCTCGAGAAACTGATGAGAGGAAGAACAGTTAAGCTCTATGATGATGATGAGGACCTTCTCGAAGATGTAGTTATCGAGTTTAAACAGGCTCATGAGATGGCTGAGATCTATTCGAATATCGTAAGTACTACATCTGATGCTTATGCATCGATCATCAATAATAATATGAACGTAGTAATGAAGGTACTTGCGGCTGCAACGATCTGTCTTACACTTCCGGATCTGATAGGAAGTTTCTTCGGTCAGAACTGTCCCATGCCGTGGGATGAGAACTTTGCCGAGAATCCCGTACCATTCCTGTTCCTGCTGGGATTTGCACTCTTCAGCCTTATCGTTAGCTTTATAGTAATGCGCAAGAAGAAGATAATCTGATGAGTAAAGGCTTTTTTGAGATAGAGACCGAATACGCGGGAAAGAAGAGAAAAAGAAGGAGGAGGAGTAACAGTTTTATCGTAAGGACTGCACTTGTCCTTTCGATCATCGCTGCTATCCTGATATCCTTTATCGTTTTGACGGTCTTAAGTTCCAACCGCCTGATGAATATCGAGAGAAATAAGGTTTCAAACGTTCCTTCAAATATCCTTCCTTCATATTCAACATGTTCGTTTGAGTCTTTTGACAAACAGACTACCCTGTCAGGCTGGTTCTTTAAATGTGAAGATCCTATAACAACGATCATCGTTGTCCACGATTCGGGTTCGAACAGACTTCCGTTCGGTGTCGACATGATAGATATGATCGAGCAGTGGCTTGAATCCGGGTACAATGTTTTTCTTTTCGATCTTAGGAATTCAGGTGAATCTGAAGGCGATATTTGCGGTTACGGGTATCTTGAATGGAAAGATGTATTGGGCGCGATCGCTCAGGTAAGGCAGATCTCTGTTACAACTGATGTTGTCCTTTATGGTATCGGAACAGGATGTACATCCTGCATGATCGCATATGACAAGCTTCCGCCTCCGGACGCTACAGAGAATGAGCTTTCCGATTATTCCGATTCAGTACTTGATCTTAAGTTTGACAGATCTTATATCGTTGGCATGATATTTGATTCACCTGCGAAGAATTCCGATGACTACATCAAACCGATCGTAAGACAGAATGAATTCATGGGATTCCTTACACAGAACTTTGTTCCTTATGCAATAAGGGTTTCTGCAGGTGAGTCTTCATCAGTAAACCTTGCTGCCGAGATCTCCAGGCTTCCGATCCCTGTATGTATCATTTACGGCGGACATGATACATATCTCGGAGCTGATAAGATCGCTCAGGTTGCTGACGAGAGAAACAGGCTTAACAAGAGGATCACTGTTTCTTCGATGATCCCCGGAGCAGGTTATCTTGAATCATATAAGATAAACAGGGAAGCTTATATCAAAGTAGTAATGAAATATCTTGAATCATTCTTTATCAGGACATAAAAGACTATGAAAGACACTCTTATACTCGGGATCGAATCATCATGCGACGAGACTGCATGTTCTGTCGTCAGAAACGGAAGGGAGATACTTAGCAATATAATCGCCTCCCAGGCCGATTTTCATGAGCAGTACGGAGGTGTAGTTCCGGAACTTGCCTCTAGGATGCATCTTGATGCAGTATATCCGACTGTAAAGGAAGCCCTCGAGAAAGCAGATGTTACGCTATCTGATATAGATGCCGTAGCTGTAACATACGGCCCTGGACTTGTAGGAGCCCTTCTTGTCGGTCTTTCAGCGGCAAAAGGATTGTGCCTTACATCAGGAAAGCCTCTTGTCGGAGTCAACCATCTGCTTGGCCATATCTGTGCCAATTATCTTTGTTTTCCTGAGCTTGAACCGCCATTTCTTTGTCTTTGCGTAAGCGGCGGCAATACACAGATAATCCATGTTAAGGATTATACTGACCTTGAGATAATAGGGAAGACGAGAGATGATGCTGCAGGAGAAGCTATCGATAAGATCGCAAGAGTTGTAGGTCTCGGTTACCCCGGAGGTCCCAAGATGGATAAGGCCGGCCAGGGCGGAGATATCAATGCATATAGTTTTTCATATACGCATATGGCTGATACTCTGGATTTCTCATTTTCCGGAATTAAGACATCAGCATTGAATCTTATCAATCAGACAAAGATGAGCGGTAATGACATAGATCTTAAGGATTTTGCCGCATCATATCAGCATCATATTGCATCAGTACTGCTGAAGAATACGATAAAAGCAGTTGAAAAAACAGGCATCAGGACAGTATGTCTGGCAGGGGGAGTATCAGCTAACAGTTTCCTGAGGGCGCTTTTCGATGAGGAGGCAGCAAAAAGAGGACTTAAGCTTTACTATCCAAAGCTTTCTCTTTGTACGGATAATGGTGCTATGATTGCATCTGCAGGCTATTTTGAATATATTAAAGGGGCGAGGTCCGGACTTGAGCTTAATGCTGTTCCGTCACTTCGCCTGGATAATCGATAACTAAAGAGGAAATATGGCAATTACTAAAGGGATAAAAGTGATCGCGGAAAACAGAAAAGCATTCCACGATTATTTCATAGATGAGAAGTTTGAAGCGGGGATCGTCCTGTCCGGAACGGAGGTCAAGAGCCTTCGTAACGGCAAGGTCAATCTCAAGGACAGTTATGTTTCGGTCAAAGAAGGGGAGATGTGGCTGATAGGAGTAAATATCAGCCCGTATGAGATGGGAAACAGGTTTAATCTCGATCCTATGAGGTCTCGAAAGCTCCTTATGCATAAGAAGGAGATAATCAGACTGTATTCAACAGTTAAACAGGACGGCCTGACGCTCGTCCCGACAAAGTGTTATTTCAAGGACGGGAAGGTAAAGTTTGAGATAGGACTTGCACGGGGCAAGAAAGACTATGATAAACGTGATACAATAGCAGAGAAGCAGGCTAAGCGTGATATAGAACGTGCCATGAAATTCAATAACAGGTAACTACAGGAAATGAGCAAAAAACGTAATATCTCAAAATTCTATCTGGCATCGTCCATAATTTCATGGATCATTACTGCCGTATGGATTATTTTGATATTCAAACTATCGGGCGAAAATGGAACCGAATCATCTGAAAGAAGTAATGATATTATCAATATCATAAACTCGCTTACAGGAGTGAAACTGACTAATATAACACTTGTCCGGAAAATAGCACATGTAACGGAATACGCTATCCTGACTATATTTACATTCATATCAATCAGATTCACAAATAAGATAAGCCCTGAGACATCATATGCAGAGAGTCACGTTAAGATGATGAAATCCGATAATGAGATGTATATCGGTATGACATTATGGTTTACGGTATTATGTTCGATATTTGATGAATACTATCAGCTATTCGTTGACGGAAGGGACGGATCGATCATTGACACATGTATCGATATGATCGGCATAGTCGTAGTACTGCTGATCATCAGGATCGGATTCCTTATCTATCTCAAGGAGATCGGAAAAGAAGAGTATCGTTACGAAGGAAATCTCTGACACCTAATTCGGTATAATTACAATTTTGGTGAATTGAGAAGAAGAGATTTATATTAAAACATATAAGTGGATCAAAAGAGGCGTCGTGAATCGATGCCTCTTTTGATTCCGGAATATACCTATACGATTTGGACTATCTACGGATCCTATTTGCTCAACTTCTGTTGTGTTAATTAACCGGGTATACTAAAAGTTAATCTTCTTGAATTTGGTATACCTGATTATCTTTTCCAGTATACTAAATCTTTATTATCTAATAATAAGTATATCGGATCTGAAGATTTGGTATACTGATCTTTCAATTTTTTTTATTTAGTATACTGATTCGCTCTTTCAGGTATACTAATCACATGATTATTCATTTTTAGTATACCTATTACACGAATACTATCTTATCGTTTATGCTCATCGCACGATCTGCCCTGACAGATCCCTAATGATACTTACCGGATAATCAATAACATCAATATCATCTTTTGTATAATACTTTGATTATCAAAATAATATTGATCCATAATATATGCCCGACTGTATCTGTACCAGCCGGGCATCATTTAGTATCAGTCTGAAGTATCAGATGTTATCCAGAGCCTGCTTGATATCATCGATCAGATCATCAACATTCTCCAGACCTACAGAGAATCTTATAAGATCAGGAGCAACACCTGCTTCGAGGAGCTGTTCGTCAGTTAGCTGTCTGTGAGTATGGCTTGCGGGATGGAGAACGCAGCTCTTTGCATCAGCAACATGAGTTACGATAGAAATGAGCTTTAAGTTGTCCATGAACTTAACAGAAACATTACGTCCTCCCTTCAGTCCGAAACACATAACGCCGCATGTTCCGTTAGGAAGATACTTCTGGGCAAGATCATAATACTTGCTGGACTTGAGACCGGGATAATTAACCCATGCGATACGGTCATCGTTCTCAAGGAACTCAGCGAGCTTCTGGGCATTGGAACAATGTCTCTGCATACGAACATGGAGAGATTCAAGTCCGAGCTGCAGATAATAAGCGTTCTGAGGGGCCTGGATAGCACCGAAATCTCTCATGAGCTGTGCAGTTGCCTTTGTGATATAGGCTGCTTTTCCGAACTTTGTAGCATAAGTAAGTCCGTGGTAGGATTCGTCGGGTGTAGTAAGTCCGGGGAACTTATCCGCATACTTCATCCAGTCGAAATTACCGGAATCAATGATAGCTCCGCCGATACCTGAAGCATGTCCGTCAATATACTTAGTCGTTGAATGAGTAACGATATCTGCACCGTGCTCGATAGGTCGGCAGTTCACAGGTGTAGCGAATGTATTATCAACGATAAAAGGAACACCCATCTCATGAGCGAGCTTTGAGAACTTCTCAAAATCGATGATGGAACATGTAGGATTTGTGATAGTCTCACCGAAGATACACTTTGTATTGGGACGGAACTGAGCCTTCAGTTCTTCATATGAAGCATCCTGATCGACGAATGTGCACTCGATGCCCATCTTTTTCATAGTTACACCGAAAAGATTATATGTTCCGCCATAGATCGATGAAGATGCGATAAAGTGATCGCCTGATTCACAGATATTGAATACAGCAAAGAAATTAGCTGCCTGACCGGATGATGTAAGCATACCTGCATATCCGCCCTCAAGAGCCGTAAGCTTAGCAGCTACATAGTCATTAGTCGGATTCTGAAGCCTGGAATAGAAATAACCGGAAGCCTCAAGGTCAAATAGCTTACCCATATCATCGCTCGAATCATATTTAAATGTTGTGCTCTGATAGATAGGTACCTGTCTGGGCTCACCATTCTTAGGCGTCCAGCCTGCATGAAGACATTTTGTCTCGATCCTGTTTTCCATATTAGTATTCTCCCTTAAATAAGATACAAAAAGTATTATATACTAATTATCGTATGTTTAAATATCATTTATCTCCTGCAACAGAAATATCATCGATTATGATCGACGGAGCAAAGAATTCACCGCTGCCCATGTACTCAGATATAATATCGTTTCCGACTTTGCTTATCTTTTTCAGGACACTGTAATAGTTATCTGAAACAGTTATCTGTTCAACAGGTCCCGTGATCTTCCCGTCTTCGATCTTATAACCTTCACAGAAGAGCGAAAAGTCTCCGCTTATAGTATTAACCCCGGCATGAAGGCCGTTAAGTTCAGTAATATAAAGGCCGGATCCGATCTCTTCTGCCAGACCGTTAAGATCAAGATCCCCCGGGATTATCTCAGTATTGGTTATGCCTATGCCGCCTTTCATACCGTTGCCGGTGGACTTGATCCCTTCCTTATTTGCTGTCTTAAGGTTGTACAGAGCCTTAATGAACTTACCGTTTTCTATTAGATATTTTTCTGTAGTCATGACACCTTCAGAATCAAAGGGTACCTTTATCAATGCTTTGTCGAGCATAGGCGTCTCCTTAAGAGAGAAACACTCGGAAGCGATCATTTCCCCTTCCCTGCCTTGCAAGAGCGATATTCCTTTCTGCATTGCATAGGAAGAGAAATTACCCATAAATGTGGAAAAGAAGGATATAACAGCTTCATTTCCGAGGATGATCCTGTATTTACCTGAAGGAACAGAGCTTCCGCCGAACTTGTCAGTGACTTTATGCTTGAAGACCTTGAGAAATGCTTCTTTATCGAACTTATCGATATCATTTCCGTACCAGTAGTGACCGCCTGTCTTCACCTGTCCGTCCTTCTCGGCTCTTGCCTCGGCGAAAAGAGATACAAAATCACTGTCCTTATATGCATAGAGTCCTTTTGAATTCATCTTCATCTCAAGACCTCTGTCACATGATATCGACAGATAATCAACTGCCTTGATTGACGGATCAAGAGCAAAGATATCTTTCTCAAGTTCAAGTCCGAGCTTTGCAAATGAAGAATATGTGTTCTTTGAAAAGGCATCAGTTATCTGAGAATAAATAAGCCTGGGGTTATCGGGATCACAGTAGATGAAGTCCTCATCCTCGTCATCCAGAACGTTGCAGCTTTCTGATGCACTCTGAAGAAGATATCTGATCGCATCTTCATCAAGTTCGTTTGTGGCTGAAGAAGCCATCTGACCATTCTTTTTCCCTTTGAAGACAAGTCCCTGTTCATCAGATCTTTCATATGACTGGATCTCACCTTCAAATACGCTTATCTCCATCGAAGTACCAGATGAATAAGATATCTCATATTCATCAAATCCGTATTCGGGAGCCATCGAAAGTGCTTTCTTAAGGAGTTCTTCCGCTGTTCTAATATCTATCATGCTTCTTCATCCTCTCTTCCGCCGACAAGTATCGATGATACCCTTATCGTGGGCTGACCGACTGTAACGGGAACGCCGCCTGATATAGAACCGCACATTCCTGCCGCGAGTTCAAGATCATTTCCTACTCTGTCGATATTCATCAGTATCTCGGCTCCCTTACCTATCAGGGTAGCGCCGCGGACAGGCTCTTCGATCTTCCCGTTTCTGATCATATATCCTTCATTGACAGCAAAATTGAACTCTCCGGTAGTTGTATCTACCGAACCTCCGCCCATCTGGGAGCAATAGATGCCATATTCTGTATCCGCGATTATATCCTTCGGATCATCATTTCCTTTTGCAATGTATGTATTGCTCATCCTCGATGTTGGTGCATAAGTATAATCCTGCCTCCTTGCACAACCTGTAGGATTGCAGTTCATCCTTCTTCCACCGAGTTTGTCAACAAGGTAGTTCTTAAGAATGCCGTTTTCTATGAGCAGAAGATCAGAGGATTCGTTTCCTTCATCATCTGTATAATATGAACCCCACTCGCCCTTTATCCTGGCATTATCATATGCGCTGACTATTGGGGAAGCTATCTGTTTGCCGAGCATATCCGTAAAACATGAGCTCTTTATACCGACTGCTGTTGATTCAAGTGAATGACCGCAGGCTTCATGGAAGATAACGCCGCCGAATCCGTTTCCAAGGACGACAGGCATCTTCCCCGAAGGCGCATATCCGGCATTTACCATACGCAGAGCAGTATCACAGCATTCACGGGTCTTATCATCAATAGGATATTCATTTATGAACTCGTATCCTCTCATTGACCCGGGAGCTATCCTTCCGGTCTGTTTCTCATTTCCCTTAGTAGCAATAGTCTCTATAGAGAAACGCATCCTTGTCTGTTCTTCCTCTTTATTGAGCCCTTCGGAATTGACCACTCTGAACATCCTTTTCGATGCCGTATATGAAGCAGCAACCTGGGTTATCATTGGATCATATGAAAGTGCAAGATCCGAAGAACGCCTCAAGAAATCAACATTATCGCTCTTTTTGACAGACATAGGATCGATCTTAATGTCACAGGGCGTTGAAAAGCTCTTCTCCTGAAGTTCCTTTATCATACCCTTATCGCCTCCCTTAAGTGCATCAGCTGCCTCTTTTGCAAGCTTGATAAGGGATTCGGCATCATTATCATTTGAATAGACATAGACAACGTTCGTACCTGCCATAAGCCTAATTCCTACACCTGAATCACATCCTGCTCCGGCTTTTATGACCTTACCGTTAAGCAGGCCGACAGATGAAGTCGATCTTTTCTCAATGAAGATATCCGCGAAGTCGGCATTCCTGCTCATAGCGGCTTCCATTATCCTCATGATATTTGCATCATTTAACATAAAAACACCTCTTGCTTTAAAGAAAACAAGAGGTGCCGGGATCTGTAAATAGATAATTGATCAGTATCTCTTGATCTTCTTTGATGTATTCTTCTCGAATTCGGTCTTACGAAGGACCACATTCTTGATCTTTTTGTAGTTAGAGAGTTTAAGATTGACCTTGTCAACTTCTGCCTTGAGCAGTTCAAGGATCTTCTCATCAGAAGGTTCCTGTCCCAATGTCTCTTCGATCTTCTCCTGATCAGGGAAAATCGTAGCAGTGATGAGAATATCATCCTTAACCTCGTCATGCTGACCGGAAACAACGCTCTCAGCAACATATGGCGACAGCGAAAGGAGGTACTCGATCTCCTCAGGGAATACGTTCTTTCCGTTCTTTGCAATTATAACATTCTTCTTTCTTCCTGTAATGATGCAAAAACCGTCTTCGTCGATATAACCGAGATCTCCCGTGTGATACCATCCGTCTTTATCAAGAGCTGCAGCTGTAGCTTCGGGGTCCTTATAATATCCCATAAATACGTTGTCGCCCTTAGCGATAAACTCGCCTATACCGTCATCATCAGGATCGAGGATCTTAACTTCAGATCCCGGAAGAGGAAGTCCTGCAGCATTATTCTTGAAATCAACATCCCTGTTAAGTGCAAGGATAGGAGCACACTCTGTCAGGCCGTATCCCTGTACGCAAAGGAATCCGATATCCTGGAAAAACTGGAGCATATCAGGATTGACCGGAGCGCCGCCGAGGATTATGAGCCTCATCCTTCCGCCGAATGTCTCATGTATCTGAGCGAAAAGCTTCTTCCTTACATCAATATGGAGTTTCATCAGGAATCTGCTTATCTTGATGCCCTTTTGGAGCTTCTTTGCAGTCTTCGGATCGGAATTGACCTTCTTCATGATGCCTTTATAGAACATCTCGAGCATAACGGGAACCATGAGCACGCATGAAGGTCTCGCTTCCTTGATATTAGTGGTGATATATCGGAGACCTTCGCAGATAGCAATTGTAGTACCTCTGTAGACCTGTCCCAGGAATCCGCATGTACACTCATATGTATGATGAAGAGGAAGAACCGAGAAGAAAACATCATCAATATCGATATAGAGCATCGAGAACATAGCTATAAGGTTAGTACAGATATTCTTCTGGTTCAGCATAACAGCTTTGGACTTGGATGTCGTTCCTGAAGTAAACAGGAGTATAGTCATCTCATTTACATCGATAGGTGCATCAAGGAATGTCCTGTCACCTTCCTCCATAAGCTTTGAGCCTTTTGAAAGAAGATCATGGAAAAAGAGGAACCTGTCATCCTTCAGGTCGTCCATACAGACATAGTATTTGAGACTGGGGATCTTGCCGTAAAAGGACTCAACAGCATCGAGTTTAGTTGATGAGAATATGAGTACATCTGCTTCAGCTCTGACAAGGCAGTTCTCGATCTCTTCGGCATGGAGCTCCTTATCGATAGGAACAACACATCCGATACCGTTTGTTGCGGCAAGATAAGAAACGTACCACTCATATCTTGTCTCAGACAGTATGGCCACTCTGGACCCGTGATCAACAAGAGTCCTCACGGCAGTACCGAGAGAATCTATATCATGATCATACTTCTCGGTAGATACAGGTTCATACGGTCCGCCCTTCTTCGTCTTGTGAAGGAATACCGGATTCTGAGGGAATTCCCTTACGCGTGTCTTGATTACGTCCCTGAGATCCTTCGGATGTGTTACTTCATAAAGCGGCTTGTTCTTCATTTTTATGATTCCTCTCCGATTTTTATATTCTTATTCCGTATCTGCTGCATATACCTGCCCATTCCTGAGACCCTTTAAAGCCATTAAAGACTTCGAGCCTTGATGAGCCGTTCCTAAGAAGTCCTGTCCAGTGTTCATATCCTACCGGATCAGCTTCCCTGTCGAAAAATGTCCTGTAGAGCCTGTTGACGAACTCGCCGTCGTCGAGCCCCTTTGATGTAAGTTCATCACTGAAGAAGAAACCGTATGCAACTTCAGAGCCTGAACGCTGACCTGTTGCGATCATATCAGTCCAGTACTGGATCCCTGTCTCATCAGGATCTCTCTTAAGACATGTTGTATATAATCTTGTCGAAAAGGCCTGTATCTGCTCCATAGATGCTGCGGGAGGATCGACAACATCGATCGTTCCCTGATATCCGTCATAAGGGATGATACCGAACTTCTTGCAGAGATTCTCCCATTCCCGGGAATGAGCAAAAGCATTGAATACATCCTGCCAGCTGCTTCCGCCACCATATATGGCATTCATCCAGTTATTGACTCCGGCAGCATCTGGCTCTCTGTCAAAGAAAGTATTATAGAGGATCTTCAGGAATTCCCTGTCAGTCATGAGCTTATAGGCGAATTCGGGGCTATTGAAGAATCCCCATGCCACTTCCCTGCCGGACATCTGACCTGAAAGGAGCTTATCGGTCCAGTCGGTAAGACCGGCGTCATCACCTTCACGTTCAAGAACGACCGTATATAGTCTGTTTACGAACTGAAGTACATTGTGATTGCGAGTAGGGCCTGCATATGTAGATTCCCGGACTGTCCTTAAGACAGTATCCCCGGAAGCATTTCCTATATTGATCCTTATCTTGTGGCTTCCGGATGAGGAAGCGGAGATCTTTGATCCGTTTATGGCTACCGAAGGATCATCTGAAGTAAAGGAGATGCTGCCTTTCGACACGGGGAAATATCTTTCTCCTGATCTGATATATACAGTCCCGGATGACAGATCCACAGGATTGTTATTGATCGTCAGGATCCCTGAACCTGAACGGCTTAAGCTGATAGCGCTTATATTTGCAGAAGAGATCTCGACTTTAACATCCTTTTCCGAATCGCATACAGGTGTTGCCGCGATCGCTTTGGAAGGGTCAATATTGCCAAGTACCATTACCCAGTAGCTCCCGCCGTCGACAATAACACAGCTTAATGCACATGAGTTGCATGTCGAAAGGAGATTCCTCCTGTGTCCCTGCATTTCATAAGGAAGACCGTCCTCTTTCCACATGCCTACGGGATTAAAGCTGGACCATGAAGCATATGCGATATTCTCACCGCTTGAATGGACTCCGTCATATGTTACTGTAAAGCATCCCTGCCCGTTAGGCCTTGTATGACCTTCGCATACGATGAGTTCAGCAGCTCTCTGCATAGCGATCTTCTCGAGTGAATAATCATATCTTAACGGTTTAAGATCCTTACAGGTGTAGACAGTACCGTCAGAAAGATTGTAATAAGCTTCGCTGCCGGTCCTGAATGCATTGATATCATCAAGCACCTTGCGTGCAGAAGTCTGGTCATATTTAACATGAGAAAGGATCTCGACTGTATCCGAGGCTGAAACGTCCGCATTTACGGAAACAGAAAACAGGCTTGCCGGTATTAACGACAGGCATATGAGGATAGATATCAGGACTGCGGAGATCTTTCTGATCATATTATTTCCCTCCAACTGATGAATGATCCGTCAGATAGAAGCAAAACCCTTCTCTATCGCGAGTTCGGCTCTTTCTTTTGCCTTCCCGCCGAGAGCGATCTGTTCCTTGATAAAATCAGGATGAGATTCAAGGAATGACTTCATATAATCATCAGGCGAATCCAGAAATTTCATTACGAGATCATGCTGGTCATCGTTGATATATCCGTTAGCGAGGGCCTCATCAAAAAGCGCCCTGTCGATCCCTGTAAGAGTCTCCATCTCAACACCGAGGGACTTGAGCACAGCTCTGCCGTTCTGATGACGGTCAACAACGGCTATAGTATCTGATATCTCTGCACCAAGTCTTCTGATAACAGGTATCCATGCTCTCTCATAGCTCGAGGCTTCAGTGATAAGATCAGCAATATGAAGGACCTTCTTGCCGGAAAGGCTGTTATCATTCAGGATCTTGGCATTATTGAACTCAGGATCCGTCCAGACAGCCGTAAGATCCTTATAGATCGTAATATGCGGCTTGCCTAGTATATGAGCGGGAAGCATCGAGAAGAAGAAATCCCTTCTCTCCCCTCCTGATATGATATCGAAATCATATTTGGCGGCAGCGTCAACAAGTGCGTCAGTAACTCGCCTAAATGTAACAGATGAATTATAGAGTTTCATGAATTCGGAAAAGATCCTTCCGGGAGCAGTAAGCTTATCCTCGGATGCAGCATCTTCTATTACCTTGAGCATCCTGACGGCTTCTTCCTCATCCTTTACGAGGAAATGAGTATTGATATAAAAAGGACCGAGCTTTCCTGATGTATACCAGAAAGGCGTATCTGCAGGGGCTACTCTTACAGCATTTGTCAAAAAAAGATCATTCATGTCAGACGATCACTCCTTATGTTTAACTCCATTTATTATAATATAAAAACCGTGCAAACAAGCACGGTTTTGTATATACATCTGTACGTTTACAAAAGATTTACCACAGCTTCAATGTCCCAGTAAGTTCCGAAAGTCTCTGCCCGTTATCAGAACACCATCTGATAAGATCCTCAGTGATCTTAACGGGAGCAGTAGGATGTACAAGCGAAGCCGTACCGATCTCAACGGCTGAAGCGCCGGCGATCATGAATTCCAGTACATCTTCTGCATTGGATATTCCGCCGCATCCGACTATCGGGATATCGAGCACCTGATAACACTCAGAGACCATCCTTATAGCAACCGGTTTTACTGCAGGACCGGAATAGCCTCCCGTATTATTGCGGAGAACAGGTCTTCTGGTCTTAATATCAACTGCCATTCCCAGAAGTGTATTTATCAGTACTACTGCGTCAGCACCGGCTTCCTGTGCAGCCAGAGCAGGTGCCTTTATGTCAGTAACGTTGGGCGTCAGCTTTATCCATAAAGGAAGAGATGTCAGACCTCTCATAGCCTTTACGATCATGCCGATCTGCTCCGGATCTGATCCTATGCTCATACAGCCTGCCTTAACATTGGGACACGAAAGGTTGATCTCAAGAACATCGATCTTATCCTTATGAGGATCCAGTTTCTCGATCATGGCCATATAGTCATCATATGAATGACCGGCAACATTGATTATCCGCGAACATCCGAGTGAATCCATATAATCCAGGTCGTGTTCGATAAAATATTCGACACCGGGATTCTGAAGACCTACAGAGTTGAGCATACCGCAGGCAGTCTCTGCAACGCGGACACCTTCATTTCCGACACGGGGCTTAATGGTAAGTCCTTTTGAAGACAGTCCGCCGAGTATCGAAAGATCATAATACTCAGACAGTTCGTGCCCGAAGTTGCATGTTCCCGATGCGAGGATCAAAGGGCTCTTCAGTTCAACAGATCCGACATTTACTCTGATGTGATCATCCATTACCAGATCACCTCCTCATATGGAAAGACAGGACCGTCCTTACAGCATCTCTTATGGGTAAACTCCTCACCCTCGGCTTCAGCCTTTATCTTGCAGATGCATACAAGACAGATCCCGATACCGCAAGCCATCCTCTGTTCCATCGAAACATAGCATTTAAGACCATTATCAGTCGCCCACTTCCCGACAGCCTTCATCATAGGGAGCGGACCGACACAGAGAACTTCTGTTCCTGAGGAAATACTGTCCCTGATCGTCTCAAGGCCGTCACAGCAGTTTCCCTTGATGCCGGCATCTCCGGCATCTGTAGTAAGTATGAAATCATCAGATGAAAGGACAATCTGTTCTTTGTTTCTGAAGCCTTCGACCACTTTATGGGGAATCCCTTTTGATGCCATATATTCATGTGCAAAATTGACCGGAAATACTCCCGTTCCTCCTGCTACGATGATATATTCACAGTCATCCCTGATTGAAAAGCCGTTCCCGAGAGGTCCTAAGACATCCACTTTCTGTCCCTTTTCGAAGGAAGCTATCTCAGCTGTGCCCTTTCCGACGACTTTAACACCTATCTTAAAAGTACCCTTTTCGATGTCGGCTGAAGCTATGCCGAACGGTCTTTTAAGAAACCTGGAACATGAGATGTTGACAAACTGTCCTGGTACCGCAGAGGATGCGATCTCAGGGCAGCTTATTGTAATAAATGCCGTTTCGGCATTGAGCATTATCTTGTCTTCGACAATGCAGGAATATTCTTTTCTCATACGTATTTTCTATCCTTCAGAGCATATGTAAGCTTCATCCTCATATCGAGAGCTTCATCTCTCGTAGCCTTCATGAAATCGGAAGGTTTCAGGTCTTCCCTCTTTTTCCATGCACACATGAGGCTTCTTGATGCATTTACTATCGAACCTGTGCCTTCCTTTGTAAAAGAAGCGACTGCAGCATCGGGTCCTGCGCCCTGAGCACCGTATCCCGGTACAAGGATCATTGCATTAGGCATTCTCTTTCTGGCTTCAACAGCCTGCTCGGGAACAGTTGCTCCCACTACGGCACCGACAGAGGAGAATCCGGTCTCTCCGATAAGAACCTTGCCCCATTTATCAACATTATCCGCCATAGCCTGATAAACAGTCCTGCCGTCTTCGAGCTTTAAGTCCTGAAGATCTCCGGCAGAAGGATTTGATGTGCGGACAAGCGTAAAGATACCTCTTCCGTCTCTCTTACATACATCGATGAAAGGCTGTATACCGTCAATACCGAGATATCCGTTGACGGTAACTGCATCTGCACCGAACTTGACTTCCTCGATACCGTCTGTAAGTACAGTCCTGCCGATAAGAGCCTCTGCATATGCTGTCGCAGTGCTTCCGATGTCATTTCTCTTGGCATCTGCGATAACGATCATACCCTTGGAACGTGCATAATCTATAGTCCTCTTAAAGACCTCGATACCTTTGATGCCATACATCTCATAATAAGCTATCTGGGGCTTTACGGCAGGAATGATATCGCATACGGCGTCGATAAGAGAGCAGTTGAACTCATAGATGGCTTCTGCTGCAGATGTATCATTATCATTCGGGTATTCCTGTATCCACTTCGAGATGATATCGATAGGAATATACTCAAGCTTGGGATCAAGCCCCATTACTGTAGGATTATCAAGTTCCTTGATCCTTGTAACAAGCGCATCAGCAAAGTTTTTCATATGTCTTCTTTCCTTTCATCATCGTAAGCATGGTCTCTCCGTAGAGCTTCCAGCCGTCAAATGGTGTATTTCTGCCCTTCGTGAGCATCTTATCCTTCTCGAAAACGAACTCATTCTCAAGATCCATCAAGGTAAGGTCCGCATCGTCGCCCTTATCCATACCGCCTCTGCCGAGCTTCAGGATCGAAGAAGGATTGTAACACATCAGATCCATGAGTCTTTCCATAGTGATGATGCCGGGCTTTACAAGATATGTATAGCAGAGCGCAAATGAGCTCTCAAGACCTACTATACCGTTTAATGCATGAGAGAACTCGACTTCCTTGTCATCCTGGTGATGAGGAGCATGATCTGTAACGATACAGTCAACAGTTCCGTCCTTGATAGCTTCGATAACTGCGAGCCTGTCCTCTTCACTTCTGAGCGGAGGATGCATCTTAAAGTTTGTATCGTAATTCTCGCAGGAGGAATCAGTCAGTGTAAAATAGTGAGGACATGTCTCACATGTAACTTTAACGCCTCTTGCCTTGGCTTCCCTGATCATCCTCAGTCCGCCCTTTGTACTTACATGACAGATGTGAACGGGGATGTTCAGATATTCGGACAGGATGATATCTCTTGCGATCATTATGTCTTCAGCTGCTGTAGGACAGCCTCTTATACCGATCGATGTTGATACTTCACCCTCATTCATCGCACCGCCGGATATCGTAGGATCCTCTTCATGATTTAATACAGGAATATCAAAATCGGCAGAATACTCAAGGACCTTGCGCATAAAACCGGATGTTGCTATCGGCTTGCCGTCATTACTGACGGCTACGATACCTGCTTCCTTCATAAGACCTATCTCGGCAAGTTCCTCGCTCTCAAGGCCCTTCCCTGCAGCACCGATCGGATATACTCTGACTAATCCGGCCTGCTCAGCCTTCTTCAGTATTCCGGAAACAACAGCTGCGTTGTCGCAAACAGGGAAAGTATTAGGCATAGTGCAAACACTTGTAAAACCGCCTTTTGCAGCCGCTGCACTTCCTGTTGCGATCGTTTCCTTATATTCATAACCGGGCTCTCTGAAATGAACGTGCATATCTACAAGTCCCGGAAGGACAGTCGCGCCTTTGGCATCGATCACTTCGTCTGCCTCATTCTCACTGAATTCATCAGCAAATCTGCCGTCATCGATATAGATCACGGACTTATCAGAATTAAATACCCTGCAGTTCTTTATTATCGTCTTCATCAGAGATTATTCCTCCTTGCCATCAAGAGATAGAGTACGGCCATTCTTACAGCTACACCGTTTGTAACCTGCTCATTTATTACAGACTGTTCACAGTCATATACGGCAGTAGGAAGCTCGACACCGTGATTGCAGGGACCCGGATGCATCAGGAAAGCGTCAGGCTTTGCGAGCTTTAATGCTTCCGGAGTTATCGCATAGAACTTTGCATATTCTGCGACCGACGGGAAAAGGCTGCTCTTCATTCTCTCCAGCTGAACCCTCAGTCCCATGACAGCATCGGCATCCTTTACACAATCTTCAACTGACGAAGCTACTCTCACACCCATCTTCTCAATGCCGATGGGCATCATGGTACGGGGACCGTAAACACTGACCTTAGCACCGAGCTTGGCAAGACCGATCGCATTGGATCTTACGACACGGCTGTGATAGATATCGCCGCAGATCGCTATATTCTTGCCCTCAAACTTATCGAACCTTTCATACATAGTGAGCATGTCGAGCAGAGCCTGTGTTGGATGCTCATTCATTCCGTCACCTGCATTAACAATGGAAGCCTTGAGCTTATCAGCTATCGAATGCGGTGCGCCGGACTGGGGATGACGCATTATTATGATGTCAGTACCCATTGAATCGATAGTCCTGGCAGTATCGAGAAGTGATTCTCCCTTTGCAACGGAAGATCCTGTAGCCGATATATTGGCAGAAGCAGAACCCATGTATTTGGATGCGAGCTCGAAAGAAAGCCTTGTCCTCGTACTGTTCTCATAGAAAAGGGTTACTACGGATTTGCCCTGAAGGTGGCTCGTCTTCTTATTAGCTGATGAGATAACGAGCTTCATCGTCTTGGCCGTATCGAGTATCTCCATTATCTCCTCGGGAGTGAGCTGTTTCATCCCGAGCAGGTCTTTGCTCTTAAGTCCCATTATTCTTCCTCCTTTACGAGCAGGACCTGAGTCTGTCCGTCAACTTCCTCAAGTTCCACTTCAATATGTTCATGAACTGACGTAGGCACATTCTTTCCGACATAATCCGCACGGAAAGGAAGCTGCCTGTGTCCTCTGTCTATAAGGATAGCGAGCTGTACGGAATCAGGTCTTCCCATGTCGAAGATATTATCGATCGCAGACCTTATCGTCCTTCCTGTATACAGAACATCATCTACAAGGATTATCTTTGTTCCGTTAACATCGAAAGGGATATCCGTTCCGTTGACGACAGGATGAGCCGACAGCATGGAAAGATCGTCTCTGTAGAATGTAATATCAAGGATACCGAGAGGGACCTTTATACCTTCGATCTCTTCTAAATACTTCCTGATCGCCTTTGCCATGGGTACTCCCCTTCTCTGGATGCCGATCAGAGCGACCTTATCAAGGCCTCTGTTCTTCTCGACGATCTCATGGGAGATACGGACTATGGCGCGGTGAACATCTTCTTCGGTAAGGATCTGAACCGTCTTCTTAGCCATAAATGCCTCCTTCTTTTAAAGACCGGCACATAAAAAATGCCGGGAGATAAACGATCCCGGCATGTATATATGACCATATAGAAAGCCCCTGAAAGGACTTATTCTTACGGACCTTGCAACCTCGCCGGATCGCTTAAAGATCAACTGTTTAAAGTTTAGTCTTTTGAAAGAGAAAAGACAATACAAGAATTATTACAATATCCAATAAAAAAGCGGCCCCTTCGAAAAGGGACCGCCATGATCATCTGAAGTTGATCTGAACTCTTATCAGAGCTGAGGACCTGCAGCAACAAGTGCCTTACCTGCCTCATTTGTCTCATACTTCTTGAAGTTCTTCTGGAATCTTGCAGCAAGATCCTTAGCCTTTGTCTCCCACTCGGAAGCATCAGCGTATGTGTCACGGGGATCGAGGATCTCTGTGGAAACGCCGGGAAGCTCTGTAGGTACTTCGAAATCGAAGTAAGGGATCTTCTTTGTAGGAGCATCCTTGATGGAACCGTCAAGGATAGCATCGATGATTCCACGTGTATCAGGGATAGAGATTCTCTTGCCTGTTCCGTTCCAGCCTGTGTTAACGAGGTAAGCCTTAGCTCCGCTCTTCTCCATCTTCTTTACGAGTTCCTCAGCGTACTTTGTAGGATGGAGCTCAAGGAAAGCCTGTCCGAAGCAAGCGGAGAATGTAGGTGTAGGCTCTGTGATTCCACGCTCTGTACCTGCAAGCTTAGCTGTGAAGCCGGAGAGGAAGTAATACTTCGTCTGCTCAGGTGTGAGGATGGATACGGGAGGAAGTACTCCGAATGCATCAGCAGATAGGAAGATTACATTCTCGGCAGCAGGGCCGGAAGAAATCTTATTAACGTTCTTAGCGATCTTCTCGATATGATCGATAGGATAGGAAACACGTGTATTCTCTGTAACTGACTTGTCTGCGAAGTCGATCTTTCCCTCAGCATCTACAGTAACGTTCTCAAGAAGAGCATTTCTCTTGATCGCATTGTAGATATCAGGCTCGTTCTCCTTGGAAAGGTTGATAACCTTAGCATAGCAGCCGCCCTCGAAATTGAATACGCCGTTGTCATCCCAGCCGTGCTCGTCATCACCGATGAGGAGTCTCTTAG